>NZ_JBITZN010000001.1:0-289638 GCF_044546895.1 Streptomyces sp. NPDC053069
TCCAACCCGGCCGTCCTCGCCTTCCTCCGCGAGTACGAGGACGACCTGGTGCTGTGCGTCCACAACTTCTCCCGCTTCGCACAGCCCACCGAGCTCGACCTCAGGGCGTACGACGGACGGCACCCCGTCGAGCTGATCGGCGGGGTGCGCTTCCCCGCCATCGGTGAACTTCCCTACCTGCTGACCCTGCAAGGCCACGGCTTCTACTGGTTCCGGCTCACCCGAGTCGCATCCCGCATCGGCCGCCGTCGCTGAACGCCCGGCGCCGAGGAAAGGACGCGTCATGCCGAAGACCATCACCGCACGACCGAGAAGCGCGGCCGGCCTCGACGGGCCCCTGGTGTCGCTGGGCGGGCTGCTGCGGCAATGGCTGCCGAGGCAACGCTGGTTCGCGGGCAAGGACCGGCCCGTCGCCGATCTGTCGGTGCTGTCCGTGACCGAGCTGTTCCCGGGGTGTCTGCACCTGCTGGTGCACGCCTCGCACGCGCCCGTGCCCACCCCGGGCGGCACTCCCCCGCCCGGCGACTGCTACCAACTGCTGCTCGGCCTGCGCGAACATCTCGCCCCCCGACTGGAGCGGGCGTACATCGGGCGGGCCGAACAGGGCCCGTTCACCGGGCTCGCGGTGTATGACGCGCTGCACGATCCACGTTCGGCGCATCTGCTGCTGGAGCGGCTGCGGCAGCCCGGCGCGGCCGGCCCGCTGCGGTTCGGGGCGGCCCCGGGCGCCGAGGTGCCCGGCGGGCTGCCGCCGCGCCTGCTGGACGCCGAGCAGTCCAACTCGTCGATCGTGTACGGCGACGCGTACATCCTGAAGGTCTTCCGCCGGATCCAGCCGGGCGTCAACCCGGACCTGGAGGTCACGGCCGCACTGGCCGCGCAGGGCTGCACCCGGGTACCCGCGCCGGTGGCCTGGTTCGGGACGACCGCGCCGCAGCCGGCCACCCTGGGCGTGCTGCAGCCGTTCCTGCCGGACGCCTCCGACGGCTGGACGCTGGCGCTGCGCGCGCTCGCCGCGGGCGACGACTTCACCGCCGAGGCCCATGAGCTGGGCCGGGCCATGGCCGAGGTGCACCTCGCGCTGGCCGAGGCGTTCGGTCCGGCTGGGCCCGGCGAGAACGGCCGTACGGCACAGGCGATGTGCGCACGGCTGGACGCGGCGGCGCACGCCGTACCGGGGCTCAGGCCGTTCGTGCCGGGGCTGCGGGCCGCGTTCGGGGCCCTCGCCACCTGCGACACCGGCCCGCCCGCCCAGCGCATCCACGGCGACATGCACCTCGGGCAGGTGCTGCGGGCGGGCCGCGACTGGTTCGTCATCGATTTCGAGGGCGAGCCGTCCCGGCCGCTCGCCGAGCGGTGCGCCCCGCACTCCCCGGTACGGGATGTGGCGGGGATGCTGCGTTCCTTCGACTACGCGGCCCGGCAGCGCCGCCCCTGGCGACCCGAGTGGGCGCGCCGCTGCCGGGAGGCGTTCTGCGCGGGCTACGCGGCCCGGGCGGGCTGGGATCCACGGAAGAAGCACGCGCTGCTGCGCGCGCACGAGACGGACAGGGCGGTGTACGAGGTGCTGTACGAGGCGAGACATCGGCCGGACTGGCTGCCGGTACCGATGGCGGCGATCAAGCGGCTCGCCGTGTGGGGAGGCTGACCATGGCCCTGCGCGACACCGCGCTCCCCGAGGCGGCCGGCCCCCAGCCGCTCGTGGCCCTCCCGCTCGACCCCGCCGACCGGGCCCGGCTGCTCGGCGGCGCCCACCACGATCCGCACGCCCTGCTGGGCGCCCACCCGGTCCCGGGCGGCGTCCTGTTCCGGGCGCTGCGCCCGAACGCGCGCTCGGTGAGCGTCGTGGTCGACGGGGTGCGCGGCGCCCTCCGGTCGGAGGGCGACGGTCTCTTCGCGGCCGTGCTGCCGTACCCGCAGATCCCGGCGTACACGCTGCTGGTGGCGTATGACGAGGTCGAGCAGGAGGTGCACGATCCGTACCGGTTCCTGCCCGCTCTCGGTGAGCTGGATCTGCATCTGATCCGGGAGGGCCGGCACGAGCAGCTGTGGCAGGCGCTCGGCGCCGAGCCGATGACGCACGAGGGGGTGACGGGCACCCGCTTCACCGTGTGGGCGCCCAACGCCCAGGGGGTGCGGGTGGCCGGTGACTTCACGTACTGGGACGGCACGCAGTACCCGATGCGGTCGCTGGGCGCGTCCGGGGTCTGGGAGCTGTTCCTGCCCGGGATCGGCGAGGGCGACCGGTACAAGTTCGAGATCACCTCGCGCTACGGCCACCGTTTCCTGAAGGCCGACCCGATGGCGCGGCGCACGGAGGTGCCGCCCGACACGGCGTCGGTCGTCGCTGTGTCGCGGTACGAGTGGGGCGACGCGGAGTGGATGGCCCACCGGGGCGACACGCCCGTGCACCAGGCGCCGTTCTCCGTCTACGAGGTCCACCTTCCCTCCTGGCGACCCGGATCGACGTACCGTCAACTGGCCGAAGAACTGCCCGCCTATGTGCAGGAGATGGGCTTCACCCACGTCGAGCTCATGCCGGTCGCCGGGCATCCGTTCAGCGGCTCCTGGGGCTACCAGGTCACCTCCTACTACGCGCCGACGCCCCGCCTCGGCTCTCCGGACGACTTCAAGTACCTGGTGGACGCGCTGCACCGGGCCGGCATCGGCGTGATCATGGACTGGGTGCCGGCGCACTTCCCCAAGGACGACTGGGCGCTGGCCCGGTTCGACGGGGATCCGCTGTACGAACCCGGGAACGCGACGCGCGCCGAGCATCCGGACTGGGGGACGTACGAGTTCGACTACGGCCGCACCGAGGTGCGCAACTTCCTGGTCGCCAACGCCGTGTACTGGTGCCAGGAGTTCCATATCGACGGGCTGCGCGTGGACGCCGTCGCCTCGATGCTCTACCTGGACTACTCGCGGGACTCCGGCCAGTGGGAGCCGAACGTGTTCGGCGGGCGGGAGGACCTGGACGCGGTGGCCTTCCTGCAGGAGATGAACGCCACCGTCTACCGGCGCTGCCCGGGTGTGGTGACCATCGCCGAGGAGTCCACGGCCTGGGACGGGGTGACCCGGCCGACGGACAGCGGCGGGCTCGGCTTCGGGCTGAAGTGGAACATGGGCTGGATGCACGACTCGCTGCAGTACATCCAGAAGGAGCCGGTGCACCGCAAGTACCACCACAACGAGATGACCTTCTCGATGGTGTACGCCTACAGCGAGAACTACGTCCTGCCGATCTCCCACGACGAGGTCGTGCACGGCAAACAGGCGCTGGTGTCGAAGATGCCGGGCGACTGGTGGCAGCGGCGGGCCGATCATCGCGCCTACCTGGGTTTCATGTGGGCCCATCCCGGTAAGCAGCTGCTGTTCATGGGGCAGGAGTTCGCTCAGGGAGCCGAGTGGTCCGAGGCGCACGGCCCGGAGTGGTGGCTGCTGGACGACGACTACCACTCGGCCGGCGACCACCGGGGTGTGCAGAATCTCGTGCGGGAGCTGAACACCGTGTACCGGGCGACGCCGGCGCTGTGGCAGCGGGACACCGACCCGGGCGGCTTCCGGTGGGTGCTGTGCGACGCGGCGGACGACAACGTCTTCGCGTTCCTGCGGTTCGCCGCCGACGGCTCCCCCCTGCTGGCGGTGTCGCACTTCTCCCCGGTGGTGCGGCAGGACTACCGGCTCTGGGTCCCGGACGGGATCCGCGCGTGGCAGGAGACGCTGAACACCGACGACGTCCGGTACGGCGGCAGCGGGGTCGGCAACGCGGGGCCGCTGAAGCCGGACGACGGCTTCCTGAGGCTCACGCTCCCGCCGCTGGCCACGGTCTGGCTGACACCGGAGCGCTGAAAGGCGCAGGTGTCGGCGGCCCGTCGAGGGGCAGTCGGGGTCGTACAGACCCACGACTGCCCCTCGTGGCATGGAGACAGAAGGGTGGCACCACGTTGCGCACCGTCGGAGTGGAGGAGGAACTCCTTCTGGTCGACCCGGACACCGGCGAGCCGAAGGCGCTGGCGGCGGCCGTCCTCGCCCATGTCGCCCATGACGACCCCGGACAGCAGGTGTTCGAGAAGGAGCTGTTCCGGCAGATGCTGGAGTTCGCCACGCATCCGCAGGCGGACATGGGGGCCCTCGGCGAGGAGATCGTGCGCTGGCGCAAGGAGGCGGCCCGGCACGCCGGCGAGATCGGCAGCGCGGTCGTCGCCCTGGCCACCTCTCCCCTGCCGGTCAGTCCCTCCCTCAGCGTCAACGAGCGGTACCAGTGGCTGGCCGAGCGGTACGGGATACCCACCTGGGAGCAGCTGGTGTGCGGCTGCCATGTGCATGTGTCGGTGGAGTCCGACGAGGAGGGTGTCGCGGTCCTCGACCGGATCCGCCCCTGGCTGCCGGTGCTGCGCGCGGTCAGCGCCAACTCCCCGTTCTGGCAGGGAAGGGACACCAGCTACGCCAGCTATCGCAGCCAGGTGTGGAGCCGCTGGCCGTCGGCGGGGCCGACGGAGCTCTTCGAGTCGGCCGAGCGCTATCACCGGCGCGTGACGGAGATGGTGGCCACCGGCGCCATTCTCGACGTGGGGATGGTCTACTTCGACGCGCGGCTGTCCGCCCACTATCCGACCGTGGAGATCCGCGTCTCGGACGTCTGTCTCAGCGCGGAGACCGCCGCGCTGATCGCGACGCTGAGCCGCGCACTCGTGGAGACGGCCGCACGGGACTGGCGGGCCGGCCGTCCTGCACCCGGCCACAGCGTGAGCGTGCTCAGGCTCGCCGACTGGCAGGCCGCCCGGTTCGGCCTGGAGGAGGACCTGCTCGACCCGCTCACCATGCGGCCGGTGACCGCCCCGCAGGTGCTGCGCTCACTGCTGGAGCACACCGGGGACGCGCTCACCGCCTGCGGCGACGCGGAGCGCGCCGAGCAGGGTGTGGCGGAGCTGCTGCGACACGGCAACGGGGCCCGCCGGCAGCGCCGGCTGCTGGAGCGGACCGGCAGCCTGCGGGATGTCGTCACCGAGTGCGTACGGCACACCCAGGGCTGAGTCCCCGCTCAGAAGATGAGCGAGAGGGCGTATCCCAGGAAGCCCGCCGCGATCAGGACGACGAGGACGATGATCAGGGCCATCGGCGCCTTCGCCCAGCCTCTGCGCTGGACGTGCGGCTCCCGGGGGCCGGCCTCGGGCAGGCTGCTCTCGGCGGGCGGGGTCTCGCCCGGCGGGACCGAGCCCCCGGGCTCCAGCCCGGTGGTGCGTTCTGGTTCCGGATCGGGGTTCACATGACTCATGTCTGCCGAGTCCCCAGGACACGGCCACATCATCAGCCGATCACGACTTCTCCGTTCCCCGCACCGAACGCGTTCCGCTGGGCTACATTCGAGCACCGCCGACACAGAGCCGGTCGGCGGTGTGACCCTCAGTACACCCAGGAGCAGCGCATGCGCGACGTCGCCCTCGCTCCCGCCGTTGCCCCGCCGCTCACCGGCGGCCTCGCCGACAGCGTCTTCGACACCGCCGAGCGCAGTCCGACGCTGCCGGTGCTCGCGCACCGCACGGATCCCGCCGCCACCGTGTGGCAGGAGGTGACCGCCGTCGAGCTGCGGGACGAGGTGGTCGAGCTGGCCAAGGGGCTGGTCGCCGCCGGGATCTCACCGGGCCACCGGGTGGCCCTGATGTCCCGCACCCGCTACGAGTGGACCGTCTTCGCCCATGCGCTGTGGACCGTCGGCGCCGAGATCGTGCCGATCCATCCGGCCGCCTCGCGCGACCAGGTCGAGTGGATCCTGCGGGACGCCGGCTGTGTGGCCGTGGTGGTGGAGGACGAGCAGGGCGTCATGACCGTCGGCACGGTGTGTGCCGGGCTGCCCCGGCTGGGCCACGTCTGGCAGCTGGACGCGGGCGCGCTGCCCGATCTCGTCCAGCGGGGCGCGCTCGTGCCGTACACCACGGTGGAGTCGCTGCGCCGGATCGTGCTGCCGGACGCCACGGCGGCGGTCGTCTACACCTCCGGTACCACCGGCCGCCCCCAGGGCTGCGCGCTGAGCCACCGCGGCCTCGCCTATCCCTGCGACACGCTGCTGGCCGGCTGGGCGCACACCGCGGCCCCGCCGGGCGAACAGCCGTCCGTGCTGGCCTTCCTGCCCTTCTCGCACGTCTACGGCATCATGATCATGCTCATGTGTGTCCGCGGCGGCGTCCTGATGGGGCACGAGCCGGAGCTGAGCGAGGCGGCCCTGGCCTCGGCGCTGAGCACGTTCCGGCCGACGTACCTGTACGGCGTACCGTCGATGTTCGAGAAGTTGTACAAGAAGTTCCTGCGGACCGCCGGGCAGGCGGGCCGGGGGGCACTCTTCGAGCGGGCCGCGCAGACGGCCCGGGACTTCGCCGCGGCGGAGGAACGCCACCGGCTGGGCAGGGGGCAGGGTCCAGGGTTCGAGCTCAGGCTGCAACACGCCCTGTACGAGCGGACGGTGTACCGCAGGCTGCGTGCGGCACTCGGCGGCCGAGTGCTGCGCGGCACCTCCGGCGGTTCCTCGCTCAGCCGCGAACTCAGCCTGTTCTACGCGGGCATCGGTGTGTTCATCCACGACGGCTACGGCCTCACCGAGGCCTCCGGCGGGATCACCATGCAGCCGCTCGGCCGGGAGAAGTCCGGGACCGTGGGCCGGCCGCTGCCGGGCACCGAGGTCCAGGTGGCCGACGACGGGGAGATCCTGGTGCGCGGGCCGTCGGTGTTCCAGGGCTATGTCGGCGACGAGGCGGCGACGCGGGCCGTGCTGCGTGGCGGCTGGCTGGCCACCGGGGACATCGGGCGGCTGGACTCCGAGGGCTATCTGACGATCACCGGGCGCAAGAAGGACATCATCGTCACCAGCGGCGGCAAGAGCGTCGCCCCGGCCCCGCTGGAGCAGCGGCTGCGCATGCATCCGCTCGTCCACCAGGCGGTCGTGATCGGCGACGACCGGCCCTGCGTCGGCGCCCTGATCACCCTGGACCCGGAGTTCCTCGCCGACTGGCGGGCCGCCCTGGCGCTCCAGGGCGACAGTCCGGGCCGGGAGAGCCGCGAGGAGAACGCGCTGCGGGAGGAGATCGCGCGGGCCGTCGCCTCGGCGAACGCCGCCGTCTCCCGTGCGGAGTCGATCAGGGTCTACCGTGTCCTGCAGGAGCCGTTCGCCGCGGACAACGGACTGCTCACGCCGTCGATGAAGCTGCGCCGGGACGCGATCGTGCGGCACTACGCCGCCGAGATCGATGCGATGTACCTGGCGCGGTCCCGGGCGGCGCGCGGTCCGCAGGAGCCGGCGGACTGGGACGAGCCGGACGACGTCTTCCGCTGAGGGGGGTGGACCGTAGGGACCGCGGGCCGGGGTGACGGATAGGCCGCGCGGGGGCGGGAACCCGCAAGCACAGACGGAGACCAGCACCGACGACCGTCCTGGTCCGGGGGCTCGCGAGGGCCCCCGACCGGCCGGGACCGGGGAATGCGAGATGGCGACGGAGCCGCGTTGGGACGACACACCGTCCTCGGAGGACAGGTACGAGCGCACCTTCTCCTTCGCGGGTGAGCTGCGCAACGTCACAGAGGCGCGGCTTGCCGCGGAGGATTTCCTGTGCGCGCTCGCCACGCAGTCGCCGCCGACCGCGCACGAGTACTGGGACGACATCCTGCTGGTGGTGACGGAACTGGCCGCCAACGTCATCCAGTACGCGCCCGGGCCGTTCGGGCTGCGGATGCGCCGCACCTTCGACGGTGTGCACGTGACGATGCGCGACACGAGCACGACCAGGCCGGAGCCCCGGCCCTTCCACCCGCGCACCGGTGGCGGCGGCATCGGCTGGCACCTGGTGCACACGCTGTGCACGCAGGTCAGCGTGGTCGTCCATGAGGAGGGCAAGGACATCCACGTGTTCCTGCCCTGGTGACCACATCGTGTGTACGACGTGTATCTGTGCGACAACCGGTTACTCCACCCGGAGTGGGGGCATGCTGGTGCCCACGCGTTCGTCTGCCTGCCGCGCCCAGCTGGCGGAACGGCTCGGGCCACGGTGGGATCGAAGGTGCTGCGCACCGATCCCGCGCAGGCGAACGGCGTCGACTCGGACCGCCTGGAGCCGCAGAAAGGGATGAACACCGTGACACGACCCAGGATCCTGGTGGTTGGCGCAGGCTTCGCCGGCGTCGAGTGCGTCCGCCGCCTGGAACGGAAGCTCGCTCCCGCCGAAGCCGACGTCACCCTGGTGACGCCGTTCTCGTATCAGCTGTATCTGCCGCTGTTGCCCCAGGTCGCCTCCGGGGTGCTCACGCCGCAGTCGATCGCCCTCAGCCTGCGCCGCAGCAAGAAGTACCGCACCCGCATCCTGCCGGGCGGCGCCATCGGGGTGGACCTGAAGGCGAAGGTGTGTGTCGTCCGCACCATCACCGACAAGATCGTCAACGAGCCGTACGACTACATCGTGCTGGCACCCGGCAGCGTGACCCGCACCTTCGACATCCCGGGGCTGACCGAGCACGCCTTCGGGATGAAGACCCTCGCCGAAGCCGCCTACATCCGCGACCACGTCATCACCCAGCTCGACCTCGCGGACGCCAGCGACGACCCGGCCGAGCGGGCGGCGCGGCTGCAGTTCGTGGTGGTCGGCGGCGGATACGCGGGCACCGAGACCGCCGCCTGTCTGCAACGGCTGACGCACGCCGCCGTCACCCGCTACCCGCGGCTGGACCCCGGCCTGATCAAGTGGCATCTGATCGACATCGCGCCCAAGCTGATGCCGGAGCTGGGCGACAAGCTCGGCCGCAGCGCCCAGGAGATCCTGGGGCGGCGCGGCATCGAGGTGTCGCTGGGCGTGTCGATCGACAAGGCCGGGGCGGAGGAGGTCACCTTCACCGACGGCCGGGTGGTACCGACGCACACGCTGATCTGGACGGCCGGGGTGGTCGCCAGCCCGCTGATGGCCACGCTCGGCGCGGAGACGGTCCGTGGCCGGCTGGCGGTCACGCCGGAGATGTGTCTGCCGGGCCACGACGGGGTGTTCTCGCTCGGCGACTCGGCCGCCGTGCCGGACCTGGCGAAGGGCGACGGCGCGGTCTGCCCGCCCACCGCGCAGCACGCGATGCGCCAGGGCAAGAAGGTCGCCGACAATGTCATCGCGACGCTGCGGGGTCAGCCGATGCAGCCGTACGTGCACCATGACCTGGGCCTCGTCGTCGACCTCGGCGGCAAGGACGCGGTGTCCAAGCCGCTGGGCATCGAGCTGCGCGGCGTGCCGGCGCAGGCGGTGGCGCGCGGCTACCACTGGTCGGCGCTGCGCACCAATGTCGCCAAGACCCGTGTGATGACCAACTGGCTGCTGAACGCCGTCGCCGGCGACGATTTCGTCCGCACCGGCTTCCAGGCCCGCAAGGCCGCCCGCCTGAAGGACTTCGAGTTCACCGACGCGTATCTGACGCCGGAACAGGTACGGGCCCGGGTGGAGGGGACGCCTGTCGAGGGCCCGTGATCCCCTGACGTGACCCACGTTCCGGTGGCCGGGGCACCGGCCACCGGAACGCGAGCGGTTTCGGTCCGTCGTGCGATGCTGGACCGGAGATCATGTGCGGGCACGGGAGAGAGCGCGGCGGCGTGGGCACAGCGGGACGGTCGGGGCGGGTACGGATGTGGGACCGGCTCGCGGCGTCCGATCCCGGGCTGCTCAGACTCACCGCCGGGCTGCGCACGGTCGCCGCGATCGCGCTCACCCTCGCCGTCCTGGCCGCCCTGCGGGTGCCGGTGCCGCAGCTGGTCGCAGGTGCCATGGCCGCGATGGTGGCGACCTTCGCCATCCGGGAGAAGCAGCGCGCCCAGCAGGCCCTCACGCTCGCGCTCGGACTGCCGGTGGCGCTGGCCTCGGTGTCACTGGGGGCGTTGCTGCACCAACGGGTCGTCGTCGGGGACCTGTTCTTCGTCCTCCTCATCTTCTGCGCGGTCTACGGCCGCCGGTTCGGCGACCGCGGCACCGCGCTGGGCCTCATCGGCTTCCAGGTGTATTTCCTGTCCCTGTTCGTGCGGGCGACCACCGCCGCGCTGCCCGCGCTGTACGGGATCATCTGTGTGGCGTTCGCGTGCAGCGCCGCCGCGCGGTTCGTGCTGCTGCCGCAGATCCCGGCGGGCACCCTGGACCGGCTGCGGCGGGCGTTCCGCGCCCGCCTCGCGCAGCTGATCTCCGTGCAGGCCGAGTTGCTGGACGCCGGCCCCGACGACGTGGACAAGGTCCTGGACGACCTGCGCACGGCCACCGCGCGGCTGCACGAGACGGCGCTGATGATCCAGGGGCGGCTGGAGGACGGCACCTCCGACCCGGCGGTGGCCCGGCTGCTGCAGCGCCGGGTCGCCGACGCCGAGATCGCCGCCGAGCGGCTCGGCCTGCTGCTGCTCACCGCGCGCAGCGCCGAGCGCACCGACACCCTCACCCTGCATCTGCCGGGTGCCGCGCTGCCCTCCGGCGGTGAGCTGCCGGTGCGGGACGAGGCGACGGCGGCGCTGCGCCGGGACCTGCAGGCCCTGCGGCTGCTGATGCTGCGGCCGCTCGGCGAGGCCCGGGGCACCGCGCTCGCCCAGGTGCGCAACCGTCTGCTCGGCTACCGCGACGAGGAGAACCTGCCCAAGGCCGCCCCGGCGGTGCAGGACGTCTTCCGCGGGCTCGGCGAGGCCGCCCGTGCCGCACTGGGCCTGAGGCTGGCGCTGGACGGGCCGCAGGACGACTCCGACGACAGCCCGGCGACGACGCGGTCGCGCGAGGAGCTGGACGCGGAGGACGCCGCGATCGAGGCGGGCGAGGAGCGGGAGGCGGAGGAGCCGGAGCCGACCGGCCTCGGGCGGCCCACGACGCGGGCCGCGGTCCAGGTGGCCGTCGGCTCCGCGCTGGCCATCGCCGGTGGTGAGCTGCTGTCCAGTCAGCGCTGGTACTGGGCGGTGCTGACCTGCTGGATCGTGTTCATCAACACGGCCTCCACCGGCGAGATCCTGGTGAAGGGCTACCGTCGGCTGCTGGGCACGGTGCTCGGCGTGGTGGCCGGTATCGGCCTGGCCGGGCTGGTCGGCCATCACACGTGGACGGCGTTCGCGCTGGTGCTGGTCCTCATCTTCGCGATGTTCTACACGGCGCCGCTGTCGTACACGCTGATGTCGTTCTTCGTGACGGCGATGCTGGGGCTGCTGTACACGCTGCTGAACACCTACAGCATGGCGGTGCTGGTGCTGCGGGTGGAGGAGACGGCGCTCGGTGCGGCCTGCGGGGTGATCGCGGCGGCGGTGGTGCTGCCGATCCACACCGACCGCCGTACCAACGAGCTTCTCGTCACGGTCCTGAACCGGCTGGCGGAGGTCACGCGGGCCGCCGTCGAGCAGTTGAGCGGCGGGGCCGGCGCCGATCTGGTGGAGCAGGCGCGGGATCTGGACCAGGCGCTGGCCGATCTGCGCGCGGCCACCCAGCCGCTGACCCATCCCATCACCCCGCTGCGCTCACGCCGTGACACCGCCCGCTATGTGGTGGCGCTGCTGGAGACGTGCGCCTACCACGGGCGCTCGCTCGCGGCCACGGCCGAGCTGCTGCCGACGCATCCGTCGATCGCGGCGGATCCGAGGCTGCGCGGGGCGTGCGGGCGGATCGTGCACAACATCGAGGCGATCGCCGCGCATGTGGCCGACCCACGCGCCATGGCGGAGATGGAGACCGGCTCCAGCATCGCCTCGATGCTGGAGCCGGGAACGCTGCGGACTCCGCGCTACGGCCGGGTGACCGACCGGGTGTTGCGCCATCTGCAGCGGCTGGACGAGGCGGTCTCGGGCCTGGCCCGGCCGCTGGGCCTCGCCGCGGGGGCAGTCCGGCCGGTGAGGTGACGCCGCGTCGTCCGCCTGCTCATCCCCGGTCGCTCCCGCCGGCCCGGCGGCCCAGGGCTTCCTCGCGGACGCGGGCGCAGCTGCGGCTGATCAGCCGGGAGACGTGCATCTGGGAGATGCCCAGCCGGTCGGCGATACGGCTTTGCGTCATGTCCTCGAAGAAGCGCATGTAGAGGATGGCCCGCTCCCGCTCGGGCAGCCGGCGCAGCCCTTCCCTGGCCGCCTCGCGGTCGACCACGACGTCGTACGAGGCGTCGGCCGCACCGAGGGTGTCGGCGAGGCTGTAGCCGTCCTCACCGGTGGCCAGTTCGGCGTCCAGGGACAGGGTGCTGAAGCTCTCCAGCGCCTCCATCCCCGCGGTGACGTCCTCTTCGCTGAGGCCGGTGTGCGCTGCGATCGCGGCGACGGTCGGTTCGGGGCTGCCGGGGTTCTGGGTGAGTTCCCGGCGGGCCACCCGCACCCGGTTGCGCAGTTCCTGCACCCGGCGGGGCACCCTGAGGGCCCACATCCGGTCCCGGAAGTGCCGCTTGACCTCGCCGGTGATGGTCGGCACCGCGTAGCTCTCGAAGGCCCCGCGGGACGGGTCGAACCGGTCGATGGCCTTCACCAGCCCGAGCGCGGCCACCTGCCGCAGGTCCTCGACGGACTCACCCCGGTCGCGGAAGCGCCCGGCGATCCGGTGGGCCATGGGCAGCCAGGCGGTGACGAGTTCGTCGCGGATGGCGTCCCGCTCGGGGCCGTCGTCCAGTTCCGCCAGCCGGGCGAACAGCTCCGCGGTCTCGGGGGCGTCGTCATGGGGCCGCCGTGCGGGTGCCGCTGCGGCCGCGGTCGTGGTGGGTGCGCCGGGACGGCTTGTCGACATGTCTGTCAGCATGCGGAATCGCTCCTGAACGTGGTTTCAGGGCGCACGGCCGGAACGAGGGTTCGTGGCCTGGCCCGAACGGGGGTTTCAGGGTTCGCCGCGGGTGGTCCGCCCGGTCCGCCAGGAGGGGACCCAGGGCGGTCGTACAAGTCCCGCTGGGCGCGCGCCTCCGGTCCGAAGCACGAAATTCCGCCTGCCCGCGGCTCCGGGGAGCAAACACCGCGGGGGCGGAACTTCCCGCACGGGTTCAGTGCAGCGGCACGACGGCAGTGATGCGCTTGCCCCCGCAGGGCAGCTCCGCCACCCGCACCTCCCGGGCCAGCCGGCACACGATGGGCCAGCCGCGACCGCCGGGCTGGGTGTGCCCGCGCTTGTCGACGGGCGCGGTGGCCACCGGCAGCTCGTCGCTGCGGTCGCTCACGGAGACCCGTACGCCGGCGGAGTCGACGTCCACGTCGAAGCCGGTGATGCCGCCGCCGTGCAGGATGGCGTTGGTGGTGAGTTCCGAGGTGACCAGCAGGGCGTCCTCCATGACCTCCGCACCGCAGGACAGCGCGCGGGCCCGGCAGCCCTCGGCCACCACTCGCTGGACCGTTCTGCGGGCGTCGGCGGGTCGGCACGGAAGCCGGTGGCACGGTTCCCGCAACGCCGCGGAGGAGCTGGTCCGGTGCTTGTCGAGCATCCCTTCCTCCCTGAACGGTGCCCGGAATGCAGGTCTCTCTCCCCTTTCGGCTGACCCGCTGCGGCGCTGTCAAACACGATGCGTGCCGGTGTCATCACCGCGCAGCGGGCGGGTACCCGAGCGGCATGACCGATGTCGTGGACGCGGACGAGCTGTTGCGGCGCATCCGGCGCGGCCGGGAGCGGGCGGCCGAGGAGGAGCGGGCCTGGCGGGAACGCGCCCGGAGCCTGACGGCGACGGATCCGGACGGCGCCCGGGAGGCGGCGGTGCGGGCGCGGGCGTTCGAGGCGGTGCTCAGGGTGCTGGAGGAGATCGTCAGCCCGGGCCGGCCGCCGACTGTGACAGAGGGCGTGAAACAGGTCACTTGACCCGCTTCCGGTTTCCGGACCGCCCGCAAGGTGGTTTATCGTTCATACATACGTGATGCCGGAGCGGACCGGAACCGTCCTTCCTCCCTCCTGGCGTCACCGCATACGGCCCTGGCTGGCCTCCCCCGTCCAGCCAGGGCTTTTTCTTGCCCGGAAACCGGCGGCGGGCGGGGAGGGCGGCAAGGAAATCCGCGTCCTTCGAGGTGCTCGCGGCGGCGGCAGCGGCTGAAATGGGCTGAGAGGAAAGCACCCGAACCGCCTCCGGCGAGGAGTCCCGCGCCATGACCAAAGCGATAAAACTGCTGACCGCCCTGCCCCAGGCGCAGCGCGAGCGCCTCATGGAACTGGCCAAGGAGGTCGCGTTCCCGGAGGACACCCGCATCTTCGAGGCGGGCGGCACCGCCGACCGGTTCTGGGTGATCCGCTCGGGCGCGGTCCATCTGGACACCCACGTCACCTCCCGGCAGCGGGTGACGGTGGCCACGCTCGGCGCGGGCGACCTGCTCGGCTGGTCCTGGCTGTTCCCGCCGTACCAGTGGGACTTCGGGGCGGTGGCCTTCAGCAACGTACGGGCCTACGAGTTCGACGGGCCCTCGGTGCTCGCGCTGTCCGTGGAGGATCCGCTGCTCGGGCTGTCCCTGGTGCGGACGGTGGCCGAGATCCTCGCCCACCGCCTGGAGACGACCCGGGGCAAGCTGATGGACCAGTACGCCATCCAGCGCCGCACCGGGCTGCTGTAGCTCAGACCCGGTAGCGGCGCAGCGCCGGGACGGCGGCGGTCAGGGTCAGCATCACCACGACGACCAGGGCGCCACCGCCCGCCACGGCGGCGCGCGGGCCGAACGCGGAGCCGGCCGTGCCGTGCAGCACGTCGGCCAGGCGCGGGCCGCCCGCGACGACCACCGTGAACACGCCCTGCATCCGGCCGCGCATCTCGTCGGTCGCCGCCGACAGCAGGATCGCGCCGCGGAACACCATCGAGACCATGTCGGCGACACCGGCCGCGGCGAGGAAGGCCAGGGCCACCCACAGGTTGCCGCTCAGCCCGAACCCGGCCACGGCCACCCCCCAGCCGACGACCGCCCCGATGACCATCCAGCCGTGCCGGCGGGCCCGCGAGAACGCCCCGGAGAACAGGCCGCCGAGCACCGCGCCGACCGGGATGCCGGCGAACAGCACACCGAGCGCGAGCCCTTCGCCCCAGGAGTGGTACGTCTGCGCGGCCAGCTGCGGGAACAGGGCGCGGGGCATGCCGAACACCATCGCGACGATGTCGGCGAGGAAGGACAGCAGCAGCACCTTGTGCCGGGATATGTACTGGAACCCGGCGGCTATCGCGCGCACTCCGGCGCGGCGGGCGGCGGACTCGCCGAGCGGCGGCAGCGCGGGCAGCCGGAAGACGGCCCACACGGTCACGCACAGCGCCAGCGCGTCGATCAGGTACAGCTCGGGCAGCCCGATGACCGGGATGAGCACACCGGCGAGCAGCGGACCCGCCACCAGGCCGGTCTGCATCACCGTGGAGCCGAGCGCATTGGCGGCCGGCAGCTCCTCGACCGGGACGAGCCGGGCGATGGAGGCGTTGCGGGCCGGGGAATTGAGCCCGAAGAACGCCTGCTGCAGGGCGAGCAGCAGCATCAGTACGACGACCGAGCCCAGCCCGGTGACGGCCTGCACCCAGAACAGCAGCGAGGTCACGGCGATGCCGGAGTTGGTGAGCAGCAGCAGTTTGCGGCGGTCCACGGTGTCGGCGACCGCTCCGCCCCACAGCGCGAACGCCACCATGGGCACGAGGCCGGCCAGGCTTGCGTAGCCGACCCATGCCGAGGAGTGGGTGATGTCGTAGATCTGCTTGGGCACGGCGACGGCGGTGAGCTGGCTGCCGACGGCGGTGACGATGGTCGACGTCCACAGGCGCCGGTAGGCGGGGATGCGCAGGGGGCGGGTGTCCATCGCCCAGCGGCGCCAGCCGCGCCGGGGCGGGGCCGCCGCGTCCTTCGCGTCCGTATCGGAGGCGGGTTCGGTGGTGCTGCTCTCGCTCGTGTCCACGGGTGTCCTGTTGGGGTGCGCTGGTGCCGACAGAGGTTGCTCGTTACATCTTTTCGGTTCGAGAGCCTAACTATCTCGGCAACCATGTGCACACCGGTTTGTTCAGGCCCCGGCGATCAGCGCGGCCCCCAGCGCCAGCATGGTGACGGCGACCAGGCCGTCCAGGACCCGCCAGGCCGTCGGCCGGGCCAGGAAGCGGCCGAGCGCACGGGCGCCGAAGCCGAGCGCTGCGAACCAGCACAGGCTGGCGAGCGCCGCGCCGAGCCCGAAGGTCCAGCGCAGGGCGCCCCGGTCGGCGGCGAGGGAACCGAGCAGGAACACGGTGTCCAGGTAGACATGCGGGTTGAGCCAGGTCATCGCCAGACAGGTGAGCACCGCCCGGCGCCGGGAACCGGCCGCCTCCCCCTCGGTGCTCAGTCCGGCCGCGCCCGGCCCGAGCACCCGGCGGGCGGCAAGGACTCCGTAGCAGAGCAGGAAGGCACCGCCGACGATGCCGACCACCCGGACGGCGCCCGGCCACGCCACCACCACCGCCCCGACCCCGCCCACGCCGAGCGCGATCAGCACCGCGTCGGACAGGGCGCAGATGCCCACCACGGCGAGCACCGCGTCCCGGCGCACCCCCTGCCGCAGGACGAAGGCGTTCTGGGCGCCGATGGCGACGATCAGGGACAGGCCGGTGCCGAATCCGGCGACCGCGGCGGTCAGGGTGTGGTTCATGCCGTCGAACGTAAGTAGCCGTGCAGTGGCAAGTCCAGCTAAAGATTCTTAACTATCCTTAGCCCGTGTGATGACAGATCTTCCCCTCGACCAGGTGCGGACTCTGCTGGCCGTGGTGGACGAGGGCACCTTCGACGCCGCCGCGGCGGCCCTGCACGTGACCCCGTCGGCGGTCAGCCAGCGGGTCAAGGCACTGGAACAGCGCACCGGCCGGGTGCTGCTGCAACGCACCAAACCGGTGCGGCCCACGGAGTCGGGCGCGGTGCTGGTGCGGTATGCGCGGCAGCTCGCCCGGCTGGAACAGGACGCCTGGGGCGAGCTGGGGCTCAGCGGTGCCGGAGAGCCGACGCGGGTGTCCGTGGCAGTGAACGCGGACTCGCTGGCGACCTGGTTCCTGCCCGCGCTCACCCGGGTGGCGGGACTCTGCTTCGAACTGCACCGGGAGGACGAGGACCACACGGCGGCCCTGCTGCGCGAGGGCCTGGTGATGGCGGCGGTGACCACCGCGCGCGATCCGGTACCGGGCTGCACCGTGCGTGTGCTCGGGCGGATGCGCTATCTGCCGGTCGCCGCACCGGAGTTGCACCGCACCCGGCTCGGCGGACGGCCCCTCGAAGACGCCCTGCCCGAGGCGCCCGTCGTGGTCTTCGACCGCAAGGACGACTTCCAGGACGCCTTCGCACGGCGGCTCGGCCGCGGGTCCGCGAGCCGGCTGAGGCACCATGTGCCCACCTCCGAGGGCTTCCTGGACGCGGTGGCCGCGGGGCTCGGCTGGGGCATGGTGCCGGAGGTCCAGGCGGAACCGCTGCTGGCCGAGGGGCGGCTGGTGCTGCTCGCACCCGGCACCTGGATGGACGTCACGCTGTACTGGCAGCAGTGGAAGCTCGACTCCCCGGCGCTGGCGGCACTGGCCGAGGCGGTGACGGCGACGGCGGCCGAGGCGCTGCGCCGCTGACCGGAGCAACTCGTTCCAGCCGTTTCGCAGCGCCGCAAGCGCCCCGCGCAGTACGGTGGTCGCGCGGTGGCGCGGCGCACGGCGGTCCCACCGGGGGTCCTCGCCCCGTCTGCGCCGCCGGTGCCCGGTCGGGCACGGGTGTCCTCGGTGCGGCCGGTGGCCCATCCGCCCCGCTGCCCCGGCCTGTTGAGCGCGTACGGCTCGTCCCGGGCCGTACGCGCGCCCGTGACCGGATCGCGGCCGTCACGCGAACCCCTGCCGGATACGCCGTTTCACACCGTCCCGTCCGGTCACCCGAGTCCGACGTACGCATTCGACAGGCACGGACGACTTCGATCCGATCCGGGAGACTTCGATGGACAACTGGCGCGACCATGCCGCGTGCCGTCACGAGGACCCAGACCTGTTCTTCCCCGTCGGCACCACCGGGCCGGCGCAGGTGCAGACGCAGTACGCCAAGGCGGTCTGCGGGGACTGCTCCGTCCGGGAGCAGTGTCTGGACTGGGCGCTGGAGACGGGCCAGGGCATCGGCATCTGGGGCGGGACGACCGAGCTCGAACGCCGGGCACTGCGCCGCCGCGCCCGCTCCCATCCCCGCTCCGGCTGACCGGAACCCCTGAGCCCCGTGGGCTCGGCCGCCCGCACTGCGAGAGGCCCTGCTCTCAGCGGCCACCGCGGCGCAGGGTCCCCCACTCCCGCTCCTGCCGGGTCACCTCGGTCCTCGCCGCGTCGATCACCTCGTCGGCGATCCAGCACAACGGCTCGACATCGGTCACGAGCGGCTCGTTGTCCGGACCCCGGCCCGTCTCACTGCCCCGCAGGACCCAGGGACGTACGCCGGGACCCTTGTCGTGCGGCAGGTGCGCGTAGTCGTACAGCCGGCGCGCGACCCACAGTTCCACCGAGCGGTCCTCCCACCAGTCCTCGACGTCGAGCGGACTGGCGGACAGGCCCGGCATGGGCACGCCGGTGAGGTCGTCGGTGCTGGAGGCGTCGGTGAGGTCGGGGCCGGGTCCCCGGGACCAGCGCACGTACAGGCCCTGGTGCGTGTCCACCAGGCGGGCCACCTCGCCCAGCGTGGACAGGACCGGCAGGTCCTCCTCTGCGCTCATGGCACGACCTCCCTCTCACTGCGCCGCGGGACCGGAGTACCCCTGGTGGGCGCGGGGAACCGGAGACGGTCAGGTGGCGTCGGCGGGCGGGCCGGCCGCGGGCAGCCGCAGCGTGAGGACCGCGCCCCCGCCGGGCCGGCTCCCGGCCTCCGCCGTACCGCCGTGGCCGGCGACCAGGTGCCGCACGATCGGCAGACCGAGGCCGCTGCCGCCGGTGCGGCGGCTGCGGGACTTCTCGGCGCGCCAGAACCGGTCGAAGACGTGCGGCAGATCCTCGGGCGCGATGCCCGTGCCGGTGTCGGTGACGGTGAGGACGACATCGGGGCCGTCCCGGCGGGCGGCGAGCGTGACCGTGCCGTCGGCCGGGGTGTGCCGCAGCGCGTTGGAGACCAGATTGCCGAGGGCCTGCCGCATCCGTACCGGGTCGGCGTCCAGCCAGGCGGTGGCGTCGGCCTCGGTACACAGGGTGACCCCGGCGGCCTTGGCGGCGACCCGGTGGGCGTCGGCGACCTGGTCCAGCAGATCGCCGGCGCGCAGCCGCTCGCGGTGCAGCCGCAGGGTGCCGGCGTCGGCGGCGGCGAGGTCCTGCAGGTCGTCGATGATCCGCTGCAGGACGAGCGCCTCCTCGTGCAGCGAGTCCAGCAGGGGCGGGTCGGGCTCGACGACCCCGTCCCGGACGACCTCCAGCCAGCCGCGGATGTTGGTGAGCGGGCTCCGCAGCTCGTGCGCGATGTCGCTGACCATCGCCTTGCGCTGGGCCTCCAGGCGTTCCCGGCGCTCGGCCAGGCCGTTGAAGGCCTCGGCGAGGATGCCGGTCTCGTCCCGGGTGGTCACCGGCACCCGTACATGCCGTTCGGGTGGCTGCTGCGCGGCCTCGGTCAGTGCGCGCAGCGGCCGTACCAGCCGGATCGCGACGACGGCGGTCACGGCGACGGTGACGGCGAGGACCAGGCCGGCCGCGCCGATCACCTTGGCCTTGTTCGCCGGGGACATGTCGAAGCGTGAGGGATTCCGGTCACCGATGCCGAGGAACAGCTCGGCCACCGGGGCGACATAGGACTCCAGCTGGGTGCGCCGGGCGCCGAGCACACAGGTCTGGACGGTCCGGCCGGCCGCCGTGCTGCCCAGCTTGGCGTACTGGGCAATCGGATACCCGCCGCCCAGGGGGGTGTTGCCGGTGGGGTCGAAGGTGAGGAACACGGGGGCGCCGCGGTCCAGGCCGGCCCGTCTCAGACAGGGACGGGCCCCCTCGCTCAGCGTGTCCAGGGCCTTCTGCTCGGTCGGTGTGGGGGTGTTCAGCCGTCCGTCCTCGCACTGCGCAGCGACATGGCCGGAGGCCTCCGCGCCGTCCGGGCGGGGAACCACGGGCCGTCCGCTCGGGGCCCGCACGATCGTGGCCTGGAGGCCGAAGCGCGTAGCACTGTTTGCGTGCGCGGGCGAGCTTGTCCAGCTCGGCGCGTTCGCGCGCGGTGATCCGGTACGGGCCGACCGCCCGCGGGTCGATGCCGCTGAGCTGAGCGCCGCTCTCGGTGTAGGTGTCGGTGCGCAGCGGATCGACGGTGGCGGCGGACCGGGGCGGCAACGGGGTGCCGCGCGGTGCGGAGTCGGCGACCAGCGTGCGGTCGGCGGTGGTGAGGGCGATGCGCCGGCCGGTCTTCGCGGCCAGCGCGCGGACGGTGTGCCCGACGTCCGACCAGTCGGCGTGAGTGGCGGCGTAGCCGCTGAGCCGGGCGAGGATGCTGTTGTCCGCGGCGAGGTCCTGGCCCTGCTCCTCCTTGAGCGCGCTGGTGGTGGTCGTCACCGCGAGCCAGGCGGTGGCCGCCACCGAGCAGCTGGCGATGAGCACCGAGACGAACAGCAACCGGACGAGGAGGCGTTTGCGCAGCGGGATCCGGCGTTTCGTGCGGACCGCCGGTGTCCGGCGCCTCACGGCCGCGCGCCGCTCAGCTTGTAGCCGACCCCGAACACGGTCAGCAGCCGTGCCGGGCGGCGCGGGTCGGTCTCGATCTTGCGGCGCAGGTTCATGATGTGCACGTCGACGGCCCGCTCGGTGGAGGCCCGGTCGAAGCCACGGGTGCACTGCAGCAACTGCCGCCGGGTGAACACCCGTTCCGGTTCCCCGGCCATGGCCAGCAGGATCTGGAACTCGGCGGGCGTGCACTCGACCGGGACGCCGTCGCAGCGCACCTCGTGCCGCACGGGATCGACGCTGATCCCGGCGGCCCGTACAACGGGGTCGTCGTCCCGGGTGCCGACGCCGCGCCCGCTGCGTCTGAGGACCGTGCGGATGCGGGCCATCAGCTCGCGCGGGCTGTACGGCTTGGTCATGTAGTCGTCGGCGCCGAGTTCGAGGCCGAGCAAGACGTCGTCCTCGGCGGAGCGGGCGGTGAGCATGACCACGGGGATCTCCGGGTCCTGCGCGCCGCCGCGCAGCGCCCGGCACACGCCGAAACCGTCGACGACCGGCAGCATCAGGTCCAGGACGACGAGGTCGGGCCGGAGCCGGCGGGCGGCAGCGAGCGCGGCGGCGCCGTCATGCACCACCGTGGCGGTGTGTCCTTCGGCCAGCAGGGAGCGGCGGATCAGTTCGGCCTGCTTCTCGTCGTCCTCGGCGACCAGCACGTGTGCGCACACGAGTTCGGATCCTGGGCGGTTCAGCCGGCCAGCCAGTCGGCGTACCCCATGACGACGACCGGATGCCGGTCCGGGCCGAGGGTGCGCAGCAGTTCCTTCACAGGAGCCTTGGCGACGCCGGCACAGCCGGTGAGCAGCAGCGGGGAGGCGAGGAGCGCGACGGCGGTTCTGCGTTGGACCATGGTGTCGACCTTGGCCGGCACTTGTTTGGAACTGGTGAGTACTCAGGTGTTCTTGGGCTTGCCCTGTGTGAACAGCCAGGTGTGGAACAGCCCGTCCAGTCGCTTGCCCGAAATCTGCTCGGCCAGCCGCACGAACTGGTCCGTCGTCCCGTGGCCGCCCCGGTGCTCCGTCGCCCAGGCGCGCAGGATCCGGAAGAAGTCCCGGTCGCCGACGGCCTTGCGCAGTTCGTGCAGCGTCATCGCGCCGCGGGCGTAGACGGGTGTGTCGAAGATGTTCTCGCCGCCGCCCGGGTCGCCGGGCGGGAAGTCCCACAGGTGGTCGCTCGCGGGGTGGGCGTAGAGGGCGTCGAAGGACTCCTGGGCGCTGTCGCCGCCGTGCTGCTCGTCGTACAGCCACTCGGCGTAGGTGGCGAAGCCCTCGTTGAGCCAGATGTCCTTCCAGGCGGTCAGCGAGACGGAGTCGCCGAACCACTGGTGGGCGGTCTCGTGGACGAGGGTGTCGGTGTCGGGCGCGGAGTCGTAGAGCGGCCTGGTCTGGGTCTCCAGGGCGTAGCCCACGTCCGGGGCGTGGTCGACGATCGCCCCGGCGGAGCGGAAGGGGTACGGCCCGAACAGTGTGCTCTCCCACTCCAGGACGGACGGCAGCTTCTTCAGCACCGGCGCGGCCCGGCTCGCCTCACGCGGGTCGACGGCGTTGTACACGTGGATGCCGTCGTGGGTGGTGTACTGCTCGACCTTGAACGTTCCGACGGTGGCGGTGGCCAGGTAGGCGGCCATGGGCTGGGTTTCGCGCCAGTGGAAGGTCGTGTTCCCGTGCGCGGTGCGCTGTCCGAGCAGGACGCCGTTGGCGACGGCCGTGCGCCCTTGCGGGACGGTGATCGTGATGTCGTACGACGACTTGTCCCTGGGGTGGCTGTTCGCCGGGAACCAGGTCATCGCGCCCTGCGGCTCGCCCGCGACGAAGGCGCCGTCGTCGGTGGGGATCCAGCCGTCTGCGGAGCCGTCGGGGTCGGTGACCGGCTTCGGGGTGCCGTGGTAGGCGACGGTGACCCGGAAGTCACGTCCCGCGCGCAGGGTGTGGCGCGGGGTGACGACGAGTTCCTGCCCGTGGCGCCGGAGGGCCGCGGGCAGGCCGTCGACGGTGACGCCGGTGACCTCCAGTCCGGTGAGGTCGAGGTCGAAGCGGCTGAGGTTCTGGGTGGCGCGGGCGGCGAGCACGGCCTTGCCGTCGAGTTCACGAGCGTCGCTGTGGTAACGGAGCGTCAGGTCGTAGTGCCGGACGTGGTAGCCGCCGTTGCCGCTGAGCGGGAAGTAGGGGTCGCCCGCCCCGGCCGCGCCGGCCGTCCCCGCCGCGGGCCCGGTGGCGCCGAGCAGGGCCGCCACGGCGACGGGAACGGTGGCGAGCACCGCCTCGCGGCGCAGGACGGCGGTACGGCGCCGGGCGGGCTGTCTGCAAGGTGGCGTCACGAGCGCTCCTCGGGAGGTGGCGGGTGATCGGCTGACAGACTAGGGGCGCCGGTGCCCGGATTCGCTCTTGTCGCGGTCAAGTCTCGTCGCGTCGCCGCCCGGCGGGCGCCGCGCCACCGGGTTACGCTCGCATCACCGTCCGCCGTCCCGGGAGGGAGTGAGACCGTGAGCGTGCGTGTGCGCCGGATCTATGATGCGCCCGAGTCCGACGACGGGCTGCGCGTGCTGGTCGACCGGTTGTGGCCGCGCGGCCTCGCCAAGGACGAGGCGCACGTCGACGAGTGGCCCAAGGGGCTCACGCCCTCCGCCGAACTGCGCAAGTGGTACCACGGCGGCGGTTCGTACGAGGAGTTCCGCCACCGTTACGAGACGGAACTCGGCGGTCCCGAGGCCGCCGAACTCCTCGACGGCCTGCGCAAGGCGGCCCGCACGAAGCGCGTGACCCTGCTGACCGCGTCCAAGAGGCCGGAGCAGAGCCACGCGCAGGTGCTGCTGGAGCTGCTGAAGGGCTGAGCCTCAGCCCGTGTGCCGGGCCGCGTGCCGTCCCGCGGCCCGCCCCGAGAACAGGCAGCCGCCGAGGAACGTGCCCTCCAGCGCGTTGTAGCCGTGCACCCCGCCGCCGCCGAAGCCGGCCACCTCGCCCGCCGCGTACAGCCCCTCGATCGGTGTGCCGTCGGTACCGAGGGCGCGGGAGTCGAGGTCGGTCTGGATGCCGCCGAGGGTCTTGCGGGTCAGCACGTGCAGCCGGACACCGATGAGGGGGCCCGCGGCCGGGTCGAGGATGCGGTGCGGCGCGGCCACCCGGCCGAGCCGGTCACCGATGTAGCGGCGGGCGTTGTGGATGCCCTGGACCTGGGAGTCCTTGCTGTAGGGGTTGGCGATCTGCAGGTCGCGGGCCTCGATCTGGCGGCGCACCTCGGCCGCGTCCAGCAGCGGCTTGCGGGTGAGGGCGTTCATCTTCCCGACCAGTTGCTCCAGATTGCCCGCGGTCACGAAGTCCGCGCCCCTGTCGAGGAAGGCCTGCACCGGTGCCGGCGCGCCCTTGCCGAGCAGCCGGTCGCGCAGCACGGCGCCCCGGTCCCTGGCGGTGATGTCGGGGTTCTGCTCGGAGCCGGAGAGCGCGAACTCCTTCTCGATGATCTTCCGGGTGAGGATGAACCAGGAGTGGTCGTATCCGGCTATGTCCTCGGTGGTGCGCAGGTACCTGAGGGTGTTGAGGGTGTCGTAGCCCGGCAGGCAGGGGTCGGGCAGGCGGCGGCCGAGGGCGTCCAGCCATATGGAGGAGGGGCCGGGCAGGATGCGGATGCCGTGGCCGGGCCAGATCGGGTCCCAGTTCTGCAGGCCCTCGGTGTAGTGCCACATGCGGTCCCGGTTGACCAGCCGGACACCGGCCGCGGCGCTGATGTCGAGCATGCGGCCGTCGACATAGGCGGGGACGCCGGTGACCATCTCGGCCGGCGGGGTGCCGAGCCGGGCGGGCCAGTGGCGGCGCACGATGTCGTGGTCGGCGCCGATACCGCCGGTGGTGACGACGACCGCCTGGGCGGTGAGTTCGAAATCGCCCACACGGTCCCGGTTGGAGGCGACACCGCGCGGCGAGCGGTCCTCGGCCAGCACGGTGCCGCGCACTCCGCGTGCCGTGCCGTTCTCGACGACCAGCTCGTCGACCCGATGGCGGTGGTGGAAGGTCAGCAGTCCCTCCCGGGCGGCCCGGCGGGCGTAGCGGACGAACGGTTCGACCACACCGGTGCCGGTGCCCCAGGCTATGTGGAAGCGGGGTACGGAGTTGCCGTGCCCGCCCGCCCTGAGGTCGCCGCGCTCGGCCCAGCCGACGGTCGGCAGCAGCTCGATGCCGTGACCGCGCAGCCAGGAGCGCTTCTCGCCGGCCGCGAACTCGACGTAGGCGCGGGCCCAGCGCACCGCCCAGGAGTCCTCGTCGTCGAGCCGGTCGAACCCCGCGCTGCCCTGCCAGTCGTTCCAGGCGAGGTCGAAGGAGTCCTTGATGCCGAGACGGCGCTGCTCCGGGGAGCCCACGAGGAAGAGCCCGCCGAAGGACCAGAACGCCTGTCCGCCGAGGTCGGCGGCGTTCTCCTGGTCGACCAGGGCCACCCGGCGGCCCCGGCTGGTGAGCTCGTGCGCCGCGACCAGGCCGGCGAGGCCCGCTCCGACGACGATGACGTCCGCGTCCATGGCGACTGTGTCCTTCCTCAGATCCTCGACGGGGAGCTGCTGCCGTCGGTGAGAAGTGCGGTGAGCAGCTGTTTCAGCCAGGCCCGGGCCGCTTCGACGTCCTTGTCCAGCAGCAGCTGGGTGGTGACGCCGTCGTACGCGGCGACCACGGCGTGCGCGGCGCCGTTCACGTCACCGAGCACGGCGGGCAGTTCGGTGTGGCCGCGCGCCCGGAACAGCCGGTCGGCGATCGCCTCCCGGAGCCGGCCGCGATGGTCCAGCAGGGCCCGGGCGACCTCCGGGTCACGGGCGGCGTGCACCAGGAAGTCGGTCTTGACCAGCAGCCAGTCCACGTCGAGCAGCAGCACCTCGGTGACCCGGTCCACGGCGGCCGGCACGTCGAGTCCGGGCCCGTCCTGGGCGAGCGCCTCGGCCACCTGGGCGGCGATGAGGTCGGCGCGCTCCTGGTAGAGGGCGAAGAACAGCTCGTCCAGCGTGGCGAAGTTCGAGTAGAAGGCACCGCGGCTGAAGCCGGCCGTTTCGCAGACCTCCTCGATGGACACACGCCCGAAGCCCTTGGCCGCGAAGACCTGGAACGCGGCGTCGAGCAGCCGGGCGCGGGTCTGTACCCGGCGCCGGGTGACGCGCTTGGGGGTGTCTTCCATGGGCTGGCTGCCGCCTTCCGTTCGATACGCGAATGTATCCGATACACCGATGTATCGAAAGGGCTCCGCGTACACATGATCGTGGGAACATATTTTCGATTAAGGAGTACGCTGGGCTCATGTCCACGCACCTGCAGGGCTCCCTCTTCGACCAGACCGACGAGCTGCGGCTCGGCTCCCTCGAAGGGCTGCGCCGGACCGAGCTGGGCGCCGGCGCCTGGATCGACGTGCTGCCGGGCTGGCTGAGCGGCGCCGCCGCCCTGTTCGAGAGCCTGGCGGCGGACGTGCCGTGGCGCGCCGAGCGCCGGAAGATGTACGACAACGTCGTGGCCGTCCCGCGTCTGCTGGCCTTCTACGGCGCGTGCGACCCCCTCCCCCACCCC
Organism: Streptomyces sp. NPDC053069; assembly: GCF_044546895.1. NCBI lineage: Bacteria > Bacillati > Actinomycetota > Actinomycetes > Kitasatosporales > Streptomycetaceae > Streptomyces > Streptomyces sp. NPDC053069. The sequence continues at coordinate 26,115 of NZ_JBITZN010000001.1, forward strand.
GTGCTCACCGAGGCACGCGACGCCCTGTCCCGGCACTACGCCGAGGAGCTGGGCGAACCGTTCACCACCGCCGGGCTGTGCCTCTACCGCGACGGCCGGGACAGCGTGGCCTGGCACGGGGACCGGATCGGGCGGGGTGCCCGCGAGGACACCATGGTGGCGATCCTGTCCGTCGGCACACCCCGGGACCTGCTGCTGCGCCCGGCGGGCGGCGGTGGTACGACACTGCGGCGGCCGCTCGGCCACGGCGACCTGATCGTGATGGGCGGCTCCTGCCAGCGGACCTGGGAGCACTGCGTACCGAAGACGACCAGGGCGGTGGGGCCGCGGATCAGCATCCAGTTCCGGCCACACGGCGTGCACTGACTTAACCCGCCGGTGCGGGGGACCGGCACATCTGGTTGGCTGTCCCCCGACGATCGGCCGCACAGGGCTCGGGGAGATCATGCGGGCAGAGGTACACCAAGTCGCCGACGGCACCTATCTGGTGCACGGCAACAACGTCAACTGGGTCATCCTCAAGGACGGCGACGCCGTCACACTGGTGGACACCGGGTACCCCGGAGACCGGCAGGGGCTGCTGCAGTCCCTTGCGGAGGTGGGCAGTTCACCGGAGGCGGTCACCGCCGTGCTGATCACCCATGCGCACAACGACCATCTGGGCTCGGCCGAATACCTGCGGGCCACCCACGGCACGCCCGTCCTTCTGCACCCGGCCGAGGTACCGCACGCGCGCCGGGACTTCCTCCAGCAGGCCACCATCGGCGACGTGGTGCGCAACGCCTGGCGGCCGGGTGTCCTGCCCTGGGCGGTGCACGTGATCCGCGCGGGCGGCACCGACCACAACCCCGTCACCGCGCCCGAGCCGTTCCCGGGCGAGGGCGCGCTGGACCTGCCCGGCCGCCCCGTGCCCGTGCACACCCCCGGCCACACCGACGGCCACTGCGTCTACCACCTGCCGGAGGCGGGGATCGTCATCTCCGGGGACGCACTGGTCAGCGGGCACGCGACCTCGCGGGTCAAGGGCCCGCAGATCCTGCACGACTTCTTCCACCACGAGCGTCCCCGGGTCGTGGCCTCCCTGGAGCTGATCGGCGCGCTCGACGGCGACACCCTGCTGCCGGGACACGGGCCGGTGCACCGGGGCTCGGTGCGCGCGGCGGCCGAGCTGGCCCGGGACCGGGCCGCCTAGAACGCCCCGGGACTCCTGGCGCGCCCCGGGTCTCCTGGAAGCCCCGGGCGGGGCCTTAGGGTGCGTGCCATGGCCTTGCAGATCAACGCCACCAACCCGGAGCATCCCGCGCTCCTGCTCGCCCTGCCCTGGGACGTGCCCCTGGAGGAGTGGCCCGAGGAGTACCTGGTGCCGCTGCCGCGGGGCATCTCCCGGCACGTGGTGCGGTACGCGCACGCCGGGGACGAGGTGATCGCCGTCAAGGAGCTGGCCGAGCGGCCGGCGCTGCGCGAGTACGGGCTGCTGCGCGACCTCGACCGGCTCGGCATCCCGGCCGTCGATCCGCTCGCGGTGGTCACCGGCCGCACCGACGGCTCGGGCTCTCCGCTGGAGCCGGTCCTGATCACCCGGCATCTGCGCGGCTCGATGCCGTACCGCTCGATGTTCGAGACGACCATGCGCCCTGCGACCATGCACCGCCTGATGGACGCCCTCGCCGTGCTGCTGGTCCGGCTGCATCTGGCCGGGTTCGCGTGGGGGGACTGCTCGCTGTCCAACACCCTCTTCCGGCGGGACGCGGGCGCCTACGCCGCCTATCTGGTCGACGCCGAGACCGGCGACCTGCACCCCCGGCTGAGCCCCGGGCAGCGGGAGTACGACCTGGATCTGGCCCGGGTGAACATCAGCGGCGAACTGCTCGACCTGGAGGCGTCCGGGGCGCTGCACCCGTCCGTGGACCCGGTGGAGTTCGGGCACGAGATCTGCACCCGGTACCAGGGCCTGTGGCAGGAGCTGACCCGCACCTCGGTGTATCCGGCGGGCGAGTACCACTACATCGAACGCCGGATCCGCCGCCTGAACGACCTGGGCTTCGACGTGGCCGAGATGCAGATCGAGCACTCCTCGAACGGCGACACGGTCACCTTTGTGCCGAAGGTCGTCGACGCCGGCCACCACCAGCGTCAGCTGCTGCGGCTGACCGGCCTGGACGCCGAGGAGAACCAGGCGCGGCGGCTGCTGAACGACCTGGAGAGCTGGATGGCCACCCAGGACGACTACGCGCCCGGCGACCCGCTCGCCGCCCGCCCCGAGGTGCTCGCCCACCGCTGGGTGCGGGAGGTGTTCCGGCCCACCGTGCGGGCCGTGCCCCCTCAGCTGCGCGGCTCCATGGACCCGGCCGAGATCTACCACGAACTCCTCGAACACCGCTGGTACCTGTCCGAGCACGCCCAGCACGACATAGGCCTCGGCACCGCCGTCGAGGACTACATCGAGAACGTCCTGCCGAAGGCGCGGGCCGCCCTGGAGTAGCTCAGCCGTGCGGGACGACCGCCACCGGGCAGCCGGCGTGGTGCAGCATCCCGTGCGCGACCGAGCCGATCCGGGCGCCCACGGCCGTACGGTGCGACCGGCGCCCGACGACCATCAGCTGGGCCCGGCCGGCCACCGACAGCAGCACCTGGCCCGCGCTGCCCATCTCGACGTGCTCGGCCACGGGGACGTCCGGGAACCGCTGCCGCCACGGCCGGAGCGCCTCGGCCAGTGCCTCCTTCTCGTAGGGCTCCAGACCGCCCGTGTCGTCGAGAAGTTTGAGTGAGCCGGGGCTGTAGGCGAAGACCGGGGGCAGGGTCCACGCCCGTACGGCTCGTACGGTGGCGCCGCGGGCGGCCGCCGTCTCGAACGCGAATTGCAGCGTGGCCGCGCTGTCCTCGGGGTCGCCGTGCTGGCCGACGACGACGTCCCGCCCGGCGGCCTCGGCCGTCGGCTGGTCCCCGGCGCGCACCAGGACCACCGGACGGGTCGCCTCGGCGATCACCTGCCGGCCCACCGAGCCCAGCAGGAACCCGAGCACAGGCCCGTGCCCGCGCGAGCCCAGCACCAGCATCTCGGCCTCCGCCGCCGCGCCGGCCAGTGCGCGCACGGGCTCGCCCTCGACGACGTCCACGCTCACGTCGAGCTTCGGATGCCGCTCGGAAACCGCGCGCACGGCCTGGGTCACGCCCTCCGAGACCCATCCGTGCTGGGTGTCCCGGTCGGCGGTGGCGAGCGCCTCGGCGTAGCGCCAGGCGTGCACCACGCGCAGGGGCAGCCCGCGGCGCACGGCCTCCCGGCCGGCCCAGTCCAGCGCGGCCAGGCTCTCCTCCGTACCGTCCACCCCTGCCGTGATCGGGCGTGTCATGCGGGGCCTCCTCGTCCTCGACGCTCTGTCGTGGTGCTGCTGCCCACAGTCGGGCACCGTCGTGCACCGGCACGGTGGTCTCTTCGGCGATCTTTCCACGAGCCGCCGCCTGTTCCCCGGAGCCGAGTTGTGCGTGCTCGGGGAGCGGCGCCCGGGGTGATCGCGGTGCCTGCCGTATCCCGGGGCGAAGCGGGGCGAGCACACATACGATGGCTGGGGAACCGGTGCGGTGGTCTCCACGACACCGGCCCGTGGAACCAACGCTCGGGGTGGGAGACGTATGGCACAGGCCGCCGACGCAGCGCGGACCGTCATCCTGACCGTGGACGACGACCCGGGAGTCTCCCGCGCCGTCGCCCGCGATCTGCGGCGGCGCTACGGCGAGTCGTACCGGATCGTGCGCGCGGAGTCCGGGGAGTCCGCGCTCGACGCGCTGCGTGAGCTGAAGCTGCGCGGTGACCTGGTCGCCGTGATCCTGGCCGACTACCGCATGCCGCAGATGAACGGCATCGAGTTCCTGGAGCAGGCGCTCGATGTCTATCCGGGGGCACGGCGGGTGCTGCTGACCGCGTACGCGGACACCGACGCGGCGATCGACGCGATCAACGTGGTCGACCTGGACCACTATCTGCTCAAGCCCTGGGACCCGCCGGAGGAGAAGCTCTACCCGGTCCTGGACGACCTGCTCCAGGCCTGGCGCTCCAGCGCCTACAAGCCGGTGCCCAGCACCAAGGTCGTCGGGCACCGCTGGTCGGCCCGGTCCTCGGACGTGCGCGAGTTCCTGGCCCGCAACCAGGTGCCCTACCGCTGGTACTCGGTGGAGGAGCCGGAGGGGCAGCGGCTGCTGGCCGCCGCCGGACAGGACGGGCAGCGGCTGCCGCTGGTGATCACCCCGGACGGCACCACGCTGGTCGAGCCGGAGGCGCCCGAGCTGGCGGCACGGGTCGGCCTGGCGACGACGCCTGCGGGCGACTTCTACGACCTCATCGTGATCGGCGGCGGACCGGCCGGGCTCGGCGCGGCCGTCTACGGGGCGTCCGAGGGGCTGCGGACCGTGCTGGTGGAGCGCTCGGCGACCGGCGGGCAGGCCGGGCAGAGCTCCCGGATCGAGAACTACCTGGGCTTCCCCGACGGGGTCTCCGGCGCCCAGCTCACCGACCGGGCACGGCGGCAGGCGGCCAAGTTCGGCGCCGAGATCCTGACCGCACGTGAGGTGACGGGACTGGAGGTGAACGGCGCCGCCCGGGTCGTACGGTTCGCGGACGGCTCGACGATCGCCGCGCACAGCGTGATCCTCGCGACCGGCGTGCAGTACCGGCAGCTGGAGGCCGCCGGCTGCACCGACCTGACCGGCTGCGGGGTGTTCTACGGCTCGGCGCTGACCGAGGCCGCCGCCTGCCAGGGGCAGGACATCTACATCGTCGGCGGCGCCAACTCGGCGGGACAGGCGGCGATGTATCTGTCCCGCGGCGCGAAGTCGGTGACATTGCTGGTGCGCGGCCCCGACCTGTCGGCCTCCATGTCGCACTACCTGATCCAGCAGATCAACGAGGCGCCGAACATCTCGGTGCGCCCCCACACGGTGGTGGACGCGGCGCACGGCTCGGACCACCTGGAGCAGCTGACACTGCGTCATACGGTGACCGGGGAGAGCGAACGGGTCGACGCGCAGTGGATGTTCGTGTTCATCGGTGCCGCGCCGCTGACGGACTGGCTCGGGGATGCGGTGCTGCGTGACGAGCGCGGGTTCATCCTGGCCGGGCCCGATCTGACCGCCGACGGGCGGGCGCCGGCCGGCTGGGAACTGGACCGGGCGCCGTACCACCTGGAGACCAGCGTCCCCGGGGTGTTCGTGGCGGGCGACGCGCGCGCCGAGTCCGCCAAGCGGGTCGCGTCCGCCGTAGGAGAGGGAGCCATGGCCGTGATGCTCGTCCACCGGTATCTGGAGCAGTCATGAACGGGGAGCAGTCATGAGCGGTCGGATCATGCCGTGCAGCCCCCGGGAGATCAGCTCGCTGTTCCTGTTCGAGAAACTGAGCCCCGAGCAGCTGGGGCGGTTGTGCAGCGAAGGACGGGTGGAACTGTTCGAGCCGGGCCCGGTGTACACCGAGGGCGATCCCGCCACCTGCTTCTTCGTGATGATCGAGGGCACGGTGGTGCTGTCCCGCCGGGTCGCCGGCGACGACGTGGAGGTCACCCGCACCTCGCAGCGCGGCGTGTACGCGGGCGCGATGCAGGCCTACCTCGGTGACCGGGTGCGGCAGGTCTACAACAACTCCATGCGGGTGACGGAGCCGACGCGGTTCTTCGTGCTGCCGGCGGACATCTTCGCGGAGGTCATGAGCGAGTGGTTCCCGATGGCCACGCACCTGCTGGAGGGTCTGTTCTTCGGCTCGAAGAACACCCAGGCGGCGATCGGGCAGCGGGAGCGGCTGCTGGCGCTCGGCTCGTTGTCGGCGGGGCTCACACACGAGCTGAACAACCCGGCGGCGGCAGCGGTCCGGGCCACTGCCACCCTGCGCGAGCGGGTCGCGAAGATGCGGCACAAGCTCGGGGTGATCGCCGAAGGGCCCTTCTCCCGTGACGCGCTGGCCGGCCTGATCGAGATCCAGGAGCGCACCGCGGAGCGGGTGGCGAAGGCGCCGGTGCTCAGCCCGCTGGAGGCCAGCGACCGGGAGGACACGCTCACCGACTGGCTGGAGGACCACGGGATCGACCACGGCTGGCAGCTGGCGCCCACCTTCGTGCAGGCCGGGCTCGACATCGACTGGCTGGAGCAGGTCGCGGCGGCGGTGGACGAGGAGATCCTGCCGGGCGCGGTGGGCTGGCTCAACTACACCATCGAGACCGAGCTGCTGATGAACGAGATCGAGGACTCCACCACCCGTATCTCGCATCTCGTCGACGCGGCCAAGCAGTACTCGCAGCTGGACCGTGCCCCCTACCGTGTGGTGGACGTGCACGAGCTCCTCGACAGCACCCTGCTGATGCTGTCGGGCAAGAGGGGACCCGGCATCAAGGTCGTCAAGGAGTACGACCGCACCGTTCCGCCGGTGCCCGCGTATCCGGCGGAGCTGAACCAGGTCTGGACGAACCTGATCGACAACGCGGTGTCCGCCATGAACAGCGTCGGCGGCACGGGCACGTTGACCGTGCGGACCGGGCTCGACCACGAGCGGCTGCTGGTGGAGTTCCGGGACACCGGGCCCGGTGTCCCGCCCGAGATCAAGGACCGCATCTTCGACCCGTTCTTCACCACGAAACCGGTCGGCCAGGGCACCGGGCTCGGCCTGGACATCTCCTGGCGGATCGTCGTCAACAAGCACCACGGCACCCTGCGCGTGGAGTCGGTGCCCGGCGACACCCGCTTCCAGGTGCTGCTGCCGCTGACCGCCGGGACTCCGGCGGAGGAAGTGGAGGAACCGGTATGAGCACTGTCGAAGGAGTCGACCCGGGCGTTCCGCCGAGCGGTCCGGGATGTGTGGAGTGCGAGGAGGCCGGGGGCTGGTGGTTCCATCTGCGGCGGTGCGCGCAGTGCGGGCACGTCGGGTGCTGCGACGACTCCCCCGCGAAGCACGCCACCGCGCACTATCGCGCCACCGGGCATCCGGTGATCCGGAGTTTCGAGCCGGGTGAGGAGTGGTTCTGGAACTACACCACGGACGAGTTGTACGCCGGGGGCCCCGAGCTGGCCCCGCCCGCCAGTCATCCCGCCGATCAGCCCGTGCCCGGCCCGGCGGGACGCGTTCCGGTGAACTGGGCCGAGACACTGCGGGGCTGATCGCGCCGGAGCCGACCGGGTCGCGCCGGCCCGGCCGCAGCTCCGGTCAGCGGGCGCAGCGAAGCCTGGCGAGGTCGACGGTGTCGGCCAGCGCGTGCATGCCCTTGTCGTTGGGGTGGAGGTGGTCGCCGCCGTCGAGGGACGGCAGCAGCCGCGCGGAGTCGTAGGGGCTGCGCAGGGTGCGGTCGAAGTCGGTGACCGCGTCGAAGTCGCCGCCGGTGCGGATGTACCGGTTCACTTCCCGGCGCACGGCCTCGGCGCCGGGGTCCCATTCGGGCCAGCCCTCGAACGGGCCGACCGTGGCGGCGACCACGCACTTCCCCGCCGCGTGCACGCGCCGGGCGATCTGCCGGTACCCGGCGATCAGGTCGTGCGCGGTGACGCCGGTGTGCGCCTTGAGGTCGTTGACCCCCTCGAAGAGGAAGACGGTGCGGACGCCGGGCAGGGACAGCACATCCCGGTCCAGCCGGTTCAGGGCGCTCGGCCCGGCGCCGTCCGCGAGCACCTTGTTGCCCGAGAAGCCTTCGTCGGCGACGCCCTGGACGGGGGCGTGGGCGGTGTGCAGGCGCCGGGCGAGGTAGTCGGGCCAGCGGTGGTTCTCGTCGGTGGTGGACGCCCAGCCGTCGGTGATGGAGTCGCCGAGCGCGACGACGGCCCCGGTGGCCGCGCGGGACGGCCGTACGGACACGGCGTCGAGGTACCACCAGGAGCCGGTGGTCTGCCTCCAGGTGCGGGCGCTCTCCTCGGCGGTGTGGTCGCCCTGGCCGGTGTACGAGGTCTGCATCGCCATCCAGTGGCCGGTCGCCGGCCCGGCCGCGTCCGGGCTGTGCAGGCTGACGGCCAGGTCGCTGCCGGCCGGCCAGCTGCCGGGCAGCGGATCGCTCCAGACGACGGCGCCCGCGGGCACGGTGACCGTGCGGTCGCCGCCGAAGGTGAGCCGCCGGTTGCTGCCGGGGCGCAGGGCGGCGCCCCTGCCGCGCAGGCCGGCGTAGGCGCTGTCCAGGGTCAGCGGCCGGTCGCCGAAGGCGTTGCTGACGCGGACGCGCAGACCGGTGCCGCCGACGCTGGTGTGCACGATCAGCCGGTAGCCCCGATCGGCGGTGCCCTCGCCCATGCGATCGGCGCTCGCCGCCCAGGTGACGGCCCCGGAGGCCCGTGCGGCGGGCGGCGCCGGTGCGGCCGCCCGGGCGGGTCCGGACTGGCAGGAGACGGCCGTGAGCAGCGCGGCGACGACGCGGCAGACGCGTCCGAGCCGGCCGGTCACCGGGCGAAGTCCCGCAGCGTGACGGACCCGCCGGGTGGCATGCGGACCGTCCGGGACGTTCCTGCGTACCCCACGGAGGTCATGGTCCCGCCGAGGCTGCGGATGCGCACCCCGGTGGGTTTCCCGTCCCGCCCGTGCGGTCCGGCGCCCGGCCGGCGGGAAGAGGTGACGGTGGGTGGTCTCGCCGAGGTCGTCCGGGTGCATCCACTCCTCCAGCCGGCCGGTCTTCGCACTCACCACGGGCAGGTAGAGCCGTTCCCCTACCAGTTCCCCAGCCGCACCTTCCGGAACTCCGAGGCCCGCTTCCGGAACGGGTAGATCTTTTCCACACGGGTGCGCGAGCCGGTGAACGGGTCATGGTCACACAGCGGGTTGCACGGGTGGGAGCGGACATGCGGATGCCCCGCGCGAAGGCGGGGCATCCGGTGGTGCGGCTGTCCGTCAGTGGTGCGACGGCGTGTTGGCGGCGGTGACGTTGACCGCGGCCCACGCCTTGTCCACCGTCTTGTACTCGGTGCTGTTCGCGCCGTACAGGTCCTTGGCCGCCTTCAGCGTCGCGACGCGCGCGTCGTGGAAGTCGGTCGTGGAGACCATGTAGCGGGTGAGCGCCCGGTAGAAGATGGCGGTGGCCTTGGTGCGGCCGATGCCCTTGACCGTGGCGTGGTTGTAGGTCGGCGAGTCGTAGTTGACGCCGTTGATCGTCTTCTTGCCGCTGCCCTCGGCGAGGAGGTAGTAGGCGTGCGAGGAGACACCGGAACCGGCGTGCACCTCGGCGTCGTGCACCCGCGGCGCCCAGTAGTCGATCGTGCCCTCGAGCTTGTCCAGCGAGGGGTGGTCGAGGCGGCGCAGGAACTTCTGCGCGAGGCCCAGCTTCTCGCCGATCAGGTAGTCCGGCGTGTCCTTGGCGTTCTTGGCGTAGAACTCGACGTTGGAGCCGAAGATGTCCGCGAGCGACTCGTTCAGCGCGCCGGGCTCACCGAACTGGTTGCCGTCGGGGTCGACGTAGGTCGGCTCCAGCTTGGCGGTGGCGTCCACCACACCGTGGGTCAGCTCGTGACCGGTGACGTCCAGGACGACGAGCGGCTTCTTGAACATCTGGCCGTCGCCGTCACCGTAGAGCATGCAGTTGCAGGTCGGGTCCCAGAAGGCGTTCGCGACCTTCTTGCCCCAGTGGACCATGCCCTGGGCGGCCTTGCTGTTGTTGGCTATGCCCTTGCGCCCGAAGGTGGCCTTGTAGAAGTCCAGCGTCTTGGTGATGCCGTACTGGGCGTCCGCGGCGGCGCTGGCGCGGTTGGCGGTCGTGCCGTTGCCCCACACGTTGGTGGTGCTGGTGAACTTCGCGCCCGAGCCGAACCTCTCGGTGGTCGAGCCCTTGGCGTCGCGCGTCTCGGTGCCGTACCGGCTCGGGTCCTTGAGCTGGTAGTGGCCGCGCGAGGTCTGCGTGGTGGTCAGACCGACGCTGCCCACGAAGAGGGTCTTGCCGGTGCCCTTGGCGGCCGACGGGTAGCTCGTCGTGGCGCCGGAGACGCCGGAGCCGAGCAGGCCGGACTCGCCGGAGGCGGAGCCGATGCCGGTGGCCGGGTCGGCGGTCTCACCGTGCTTGCGCAGGCTTTCGAGCAGCTTGGGCGACAGGAACTCGTCGCTGTCGGGCGTGTTGCTGCGCACCTTGCCGGTGACGGCGTCGACGACGACGGTGTGGGAGCCGTCCTGGCCGGTCACGGTCACCTGGTAGGCGAGGGCGGAGGAGCCGTCGCGCGCGTCGACGACGAGCTGGGCGGTGCCCGCGTCGCCCTTCGCGGCCTGGGCGGCCTTGTCGGCGGCCTGGTCCGCGGTCAGCTTGGCCTGCGTGGTGGCCGGCTTGACGGCGTGTCCGGCGGCGCGGGTCACGCCGGTGTAGGACAGCTTGTGGTCGAGGTGGACGATGAGGTCACCGCCGAGCACGGGCATGCCGTCGTGCGTACGGACGAACCGGACGTGCCGGGCGCCCTCGGGGTCGAGCATCACGTCCTGGGCGTGCAGTTCGTCGCCCTGGGACACAGCGGTCGCCGAGGCGTGGGCGAAGGCCGCGGTGCGCGCCGCCTCCACCACTGCCGTGGCGTTCGTGGTGGCGGCGGCCGTGGACCGCTCCGCACCCGTGGAGGAGCCCGCGAAGGCCGTGCCGGCCAGGCCCGTGGCAGCGGTGGTCACCGCGATGGCGACGGCGACGCTGCGTATGTGCGGTCTACGCACTGATCAGGGTTCCTTCGTTCGAAGGCAGCCGGGATCCCCAACCGCCTTGGCGCGTGACGCGGTTGGGCGTCACGGGGGCTGGTCGGGCCCCGAGGCGCAACCCTTGCTGACCAGTCATGTGCACGTAAAGGCGGAATGATCGATTTCTCGACCTTCTAGGGCAATCCTTTACAAATGCGCGCCACAGAGTGATCAGGAGCTGACCAACTGTGTGTCGGCTGTGGAGACGTCGTCCCCATCCCTTAGGTTCCAGGGCCGGAATGTGACCGAAGTCGCATCACGCGCCGTGCGGGTTCGTATCGCTGAAAGAGGGTGCCGGATGGTCTCAGCAACGGTGGGGCGGGGCGTGCTCCTCGGGGCGGTCGCACTGTCGCTCCTGGCGGTCCCGGCGCGGGCCGCGACGACAGAGGCGGACACGCCGGCGGCAGCCGCGGCGCTCCCAGCTCCCGACCCCGCGGGCCTCGCCGCGGCCCTGCGCTCCGCGGTGGACCAGGGCGCGCCGGGCGCGATGGCCAGGATCGACGAACCGGGCCGGACGTACACGGCGGCGCGCGGAGTTGCCGACCGGAGCACCCGGCGGGCCCTGACCGCCGACGACCGGTTCCGGGTCGGCAGCGTCACCAAGACCTTCTCGGCCGTCGTCCTGCTGCAGCTCGCCGACGAGGACCGGCTGGTGCTCGACGCACCGGTCAACCGCTACCTGCCGGGGCTGCTGCCGGACGACCGGATCACGGTCCGCGACGTGCTGAGCCACCGCAGTGGCCTGTACGACTACACCAACGACCTGTTCGCCGACAGCGTGTCCGGCTTCGAGGCGGTGCGGAACAAGGTCTTCACCCATCGCCAACTGGTCGACCTCTCCTTGAGGAAGCCGCTCACCAACGAACCCGGCACCGCGTACTCCTACTCCAACACCAACTTCGTCGTGGCGGGCATGCTCATCGAGAAGCTCACCGGGCACTCCGTGGGGACCGAGTACGAGGAGCGCGTCTTCAAGCCGCTGAAGCTGCGGGACACGTTCTACGTCCATCCCTCGACCGTCATTCCGGGGCGGTACGCCCGTGGGTACCTCACCCCGGACCAGGGCGGTGAGCCGTTGGTCGACGCCACCGACCAGACCGTGTCGTGGGCGCAGAGCGCGGGGGCGATCATCTCCAGCACGCGGGATCTCGACATCTTCTACCGTGCGCTGCTCGGGGGCGAGCTGCTGTCCGCTGCGCGGCTCGGCGAGATGGAGCGGTTCACGCCGGTCGACGGTACGACGGCGTACGGGCTGGGGTTGCGCCGTCGCGATCTGTCGTGCGGGGTGTCGGTGTACGGGCACACGGGGGTGGTGCAGGGGTACTACACGTATGCCTTCGCCTCGGAGGATGGTTCGCGCAGTCTTACGGCTGTCGCCAACACGTCCAACAACGGGAAGGTGTCGGATGCGCTGGCGGGGGCCTTGGAAGCCGGGTTCTGTGGTCAGGGGGCGGCCAAGGGGTAGGGGCGTCCACCGTTGCCGGTTGCGGGCGCCTGCGGTCCGGTCGCGCAGTTCCTCGCGCCCCCGCACAGCTGGAACCTTCTGTGGAGTGCGGGGCGTTGTCCTGTGCGTGACGAGCGAGCTGGTGCCCGGCGGCAATCTGGCGCTGCCCGGTGGTGTGGTGCGGCTGCGGGTGGCCGGAGACTTCGACGTGTCCGCACTCGTCACCGGGGCGGACGGCAAAGTCGGGTCCGACGCCGACTTCGTGTTCTACAACCAGGCTCAGGCACCCGGAGTCCTGCTCGGCGGTGACGCCCTGGCCGTCGATCCGGGCCGGCTGCGCTCCGGTGCGTGCCGGGTGACGGTGGTGGTGAGCGCGGCCGTACCCGGTACGCCGCTCGGGCGGCTGCCCGCTCCCCGGCTGGAGGTCACGGACGGCGCGGGGCGTACGGTGGCCCGGTTCGCGCCGCCGCCCCCCGGTCCGGAGACCGTGCTGCTGCTCGCCGAGCTGTATGTGCGGCCGGGCACGGGCTGGAAGCTGCGGGCGATCGGGCAGGGCTACGCGGACGGGCTGGCCGGGCTCGCACGGGACTTCGGGGTGCAGGTCACGGACGACGGCGGGCAGACGGCGCCGGCCGTACCCGGGGCGCGCAGCCACCCCGCCCGGCCGGCCATGACCGGCACCCGCGCGTCGCGGCTCGCGGAAGACGCCGCGGACGGCTTCCTCCGCCTGGTCAACTCGGCCCGCACACAGGCCGGTTCCCCGGCCGTCGCCCTCGATCCGCGCCTCGCCTCCGCCGCGCGGTCGCACGCCCGCGCCATGGCGGACGCCGGGCGGCTCGGCGGCGAGGGGCGGGACGGCGTCTCGGTGCACCAGCGCATCACCGCCGCCGGATACGCGTACGTCACGGTTGGCGAGCACCTCGTCTCCGGCCCGCGCACCCCGGCCGGGTTCGTGGACCACTGTCTGCAGTCGGCGCGTTCCCGGGGCACCCTGCTCGACCCGGCCTTCCGGCACGCCGCCCTGGCGCACGCCGACGGCGGCGACCGGTACTGGACCGCACTGTGGGCCGCTCCGCTCACCCCGGAGGCGCTGACCGGCACGGCCGCCGAGGTCGTCGTGCTCACCAACGCCGCACGCGGCCGGGCCGGCCTGCCCCCACTGGCGGTGGACCCGCTGCTCACGGCCGCCGCCCAGGCGCACTGCGCGGACATGGTGGCCCGCGACTTCTACGACCACACCTGCCCCGACGGCTCCCAGCCCTGGGACCGGGCCCGCGCCGCGGGGTCCCGCAGGCACACGATCGGCGAGAACATCGCCTGCGGTCAGCGCTCCCCCGCCGAGGTCGTGGACGGCTGGGTGAACAGCCCCGGTCATCGCGCCAACATCCTCAAGCGGGAGTTCGGCCACATCGGCGTCGGCTTCGCGGGCGGCGGCCGGGCCGGTACCTACTGGGCCCAGCTGTTCGGTGGCTGACCGGACACATTCCGCGATCTTGGCGGAATGGCATCCTCCGGGACACCATGCCCCGCATGAAGGGTGATCTCTTTTCCAGTGAGCACATGGTGCAGCCGGCCGTGGAGCCGGGCATGTCCGTCCAGAACGCCAAGTGCATCAAGTACGCGGTGAGCGGCGAGATGTACGCCCGCCAGGGCGCGATGGTCGCCTATCGCGGGGACCTGAAGTTCGAGCGGAAGGGGCAGGGCGTCGGCGGCATGCTGAAGCGTGCGGTCACCGGCGAGGGGCTGCCCCTCATGGCGGTGCGCGGGCAGGGCGAGGCCTGGTTCGCGCACGAGGCGCAGAACTGTTTCATCGTCGAGGTGGAGGCCGGCGACCAGTTCACGGTCAACGGCCGCAACGTGCTGTGTTTCGACGCCTCGCTGGCGTACGAGATCAAGACGGTCAAGGGGTCGGGCATCGCCGGCGGCGGTCTGTTCAACAGCGTGTTCAGCGGGCAGGGCCGGCTCGGCCTGGTCTGCGAGGGCAATCCGCTGGTGATCCCGGTCTCCGCGCAGTCCCCGGTGTACGTCGACACGGACGCGGTGGTCGGCTGGACCGCGCATCTGCAGACCTCGCTGCACCGCTCCCAGTCCATCGGCTCCATGCTGCGCGGCGGTTCCGGCGAGGCCGTGCAGCTGATGCTCCAGGGCGAGGGCTTCGTCGTGGTGCGTCCGAGTGAGCTGACCCCGCAGAAGACCCAGCAACACTGAAACTTCACAGGGTGACCCGGTCGCACGGGCAACCCCCTGCGCCGTGCCTGCGTCTTGATCGGCAACAGACCGAACCGCCCCGGTCCTTCGGCCGGGGCGCATTTCCGACTCACTATGCACGTGATGTATACACTGCGTGTATAGAAAGGTACGCATGTACGGCAAGGCTTTCGCCCCGGAGTACCAGGGCGCACTGACCACCCTGTCCGTGAACTCCTCGCTGGTCGATGTGCTGGCTGAGGGCACCGAGAAGCTGCGCGAGGCCGAGCGGTCGGGGCGCCCGGCCGAGGCGGCCCGCTGCGGGCTCGCCGTCGCCGAGGCGCACCGGCGACTCGGTCACGTGGAGGACGCGGACCGGGCCTGGAAGGCGAGTTACCGCGCCGCCCGGGAGGCCGACGACACGGCCGCGATGGCGTGGGCGCTGTGGAGCGGCGGCACCCTCGCCCGGCAGCGCGGAGCCTTCCCGCTGGCCTGGCGGCTGCTCGGACTCGCGGCCGAACTCGGGGAGCGGGGCGGCGACATCGTCTGCCGGGGGTACTCGCTGGCCGGTCTCGCCGAGACCGGCCGCATCCAGGGCGACTACGAGGCGGTCGGCCGGCTGCACGAGCAACTGCTGGCCGAGGCCCGCAGGCGCGGTGAGGCCCGGCACACGGTGTGGGCGCTGGAGGGCATCGCGCAGATGCACCGCAACACCGGCGACTACGACCGGGCGTACGCGCTGTTCGAGGAGGCGGCGGAGATAGCCGAGCGGGCGGAGGACCGGCGCGGGCACGCCTGGGCGCTGCGCGGACTCGCCGACATCCTCTCGGTGCGCGACAAGGACACCGACCGGGCGCTGGAGCTGTTGTCGCAGGCGGAGGCGGGCTGCCGGGCGATGAACCTGTCCAGCGCGCTCGCCTACAACCACAAGATGCGCGGCAACGTCCTGTACCGGGCGGAACGTTACGCCGAGGCGCGGGAGCTGTACGAGCTGGCGCTGGAGGAGTTCCGGGCGATGAGTGAGCCGCGCGGGGCCGCGCTGGCCCGGCTGGGGCTGGCCAAGTCGCTGGCGCAGCTGGGCCGCGACCGCGCCGAGACGGCCGCCGAACTCGCCGATCTGGCACGGACGTTGGAGCGCAGCGGGCTGAAGCACGCCCGGGAGATGGTGGCCCGGGCCCAGGAGGAGTTCGGTGTCCAGGCGGAGGTCGCCCGGTGAGCGCCGTTCAGGCTCCGCCCTCCGCTGCCGAAGTCCTCGCCCGCTGCCGGAACCTGGTGCAGCCGGCACTGCGGGAGGCGGTGGGGCGGCTGCATCCCTGGGTGGCCGAGATGGCCGCGTACTCCTTCGGCTGGTGCGAGGTCGGCGGGGCGCCCGCCGCCGCGCCGGGCGGCAAGGGGGTGCGGCAGGCGCTGGCGGTGCTCGGCGCCGAGGCGGCGGGCGCCGACGGACGGGCCGGCATCCCGGCCGCGGTCGCGGTGGAGCTGGTGCACGCCTTCTCGCTGCTGCACGACGACATCATGGACGGCGACGCGACCCGGCGCCGCCGCCCCGCCGTGTGGAAGGCGTACGGCACCGGTCCCGCGGTGCTCGCCGGGGACGCCCTGTTCGCACTGGCGGTGGAGACCCTCGCCGCCGCTCCGCAGGGGGCGGGGGCGGTACGGCTGCTCTCCGGAGCACTCGCCGACCTGGTGCGCGGGCAGGCCGACGACCTGCTGTTCGCCGCACGGCCCTGCACCGGCCCGGAGCGGGTGACGCCCGAGGAGTACCGGACCATGGCGGAGGGCAAGACCGGTGCGCTGCTGGGCTGCGCCGCCGCGCTGGGCGCGGCGCTCGGCGGGGCACCCGAGACCACGGTGGCCGCGCTGGAGCGGGCCGGACGGCATCTCGGCGTCGCCTTCCAGCTGGTCGACGACGTGCTCGGCATCTGGGGCGATCCGGCCGTCACGGGCAAGCCCGTGGGCGGCGATCTGCGCGAGCGCAAGAAGACGTATCCGGTGCTGGCCGCGCTCGGCTCCCCCGCGGCCGAGGGACTCCCCGAGCTGCTCGACGCCCCGGGGCGGACCGCGGAGGCCGCCGCGCTGATCGAGGCGGCGGGCGGCCGTACGGCGGCGCTGGCCGGGGCCCGTGCGCACACGGACGCGGCGCGGGCGCTGCTGACGGGCGTGCCACTGGCGGCCGAGGCCGCCGGTGAGCTGTTCCGGCTGCTGGACTTCCTGGCGGACCGCGAGCTGTGAGGCCCCGGTGATCACGGACTGAAACCGTGTTGACCTCGGCGGTCGCCGCGGGTCAGGGTGCGAGGGGCGCGGCCCCGTCCCCGCGCAGGAAGGGTGAAGCACCTTGATCGGCATCACGGAGATCGAAGCCGCGGCGCAGCGGATCGCCGGGCATGTCGTGCGGACACCGACCGTACCGAGCCCGGGCCTGACCGCGCTGCTCGGCGTCCCGGTCACCGCCAAGCTCGAACTGCTCCAGCGCACCGGTTCGTTCAAGGCACGCGGGGCGACGGCGAAGCTGCTCTCGCTGAGCGAGGACGAGCGGGCGGCGGGTGTGGTCGCGGTCAGCGGCGGCAATCACGGAGTCGCCCTCGCGGTGATGGCCGCGGCCCTCGACATGAAGGCGACCGTGGTGATGCCCCGTACCGCGCCCGCGCGCTCCGTCGGGATCGTGCAGGAGGCGGGGGCCTCGGTGCGGCTGACCGACGGCATGGACAGCGCCTTCGAGCTGGTGACGCGGCTGCGGGACGAGGGGCTGACCCTGGTCCACCCGTTCGACGACCCGGTGGTGATCGCCGGGCAGGGCACGGTCGGGCTGGAGCTGGCCGAAGACGCCGAGGACGCCGGCGGACCGACGGACGTCGTGGTCAGCATCGGCGGCGGCGGACTGATCGCCGGGATCGCGGCCGCGCTCGCCGCCCGACGCCCCGGGGTGCGGGTGTGGGGCGTGGAGACCGAGGGCGCCGAGGCCATGTCCGCCGCGCTGAAGGCGGGCGGACCGGTGCCGGTGCCCCTGTCCTCCCTGGTCACCACGCTCAGCGCGCCCGCCGTCTCGCAGCTGACCTACGACCATGTGTCCGCGCTCGTCCACGAGGTTCTGGTGGTCTCCGACCGGGACGCCGTGCAGGGCTCGCTGGACTTCGCCGACCACGCCAAGGTGTGGGCCGAGCCGGCCGCGGGCTGTCTGCTGCCTGCGGCCCGCGAGGTGGCGGCACGGGTCGGCGACGGCGCCCGGATCGGACTCGTGGTGTGCGGCGGCAACACGACACCGCGCGAACTCACCGACCGGGCGGAGCGGTTCGGACTGCTGTGAGGCCGGGCCGCACCGGACATTTACCGTCGGTTACCCGCAGGTCGAACGACCACGGCGGACGACCATCGCAAACTCGCAAGCCCTTTCGAAGAGTTGAATAAAAGGCAGGAACGCGGCCTGGTCACGGATTCTTTGAACGCATCCCGGCGCGTCCCGCGTACCTCTGTGAGACACACAACAGGGGTTCCAGCGAGGGATGACCATGGTCAAGGCGCACGTCTCCGCACACGAGTTGGTCGCCGGACGCTACCGGCTCCTGGAGGTCTTCACCCGGGAGACGAACCGCCTGTGGTGGTACGCCGAGGACGTGGCGGCGGAGCAGCCCCGGCTGGTGGCCCAGACCGCCCTGCCGGAGGCCTCCGCCGACGACAGCGTGCGCCGGATCACGGCGCGTGTCGTCCGTACCTCCGAGACCATGCGGCTGCTGTGCCCCGGCCAGGTCGCTTCCGTGGTCGACGCCGTGGTGGAGGCCGGCGCGCTGTGGACCGTCACCGAGTGGATCGACGGCACGCCGCTCACCGAACTCCTGGACCGCGAGGGCGCGTTCCACACGGTGCGGGCGGCCCGGATCGGTCTGGAGCTGCTCGATGTGCTCCAGGCCGCGCACGACGAGGGGATCACCCACGGCGAGCTGAGCCCCGGCCAGGTCTTCGTACGGGACAGCGGCCCCGTCGTCGTCACCGGGTTCGGGCTGGCGGGCGCCACGCTGGTGCCGCGGCTGACGGCACCGTCGTACGCCTCGCCGGAACAGGCCCGCGACGAGCGCATCGGGCCGGCCGCCGACCTGTGGGCGCTGGGGGCGCTGCTGTACACGATGGTGGAGGGCCGGCCGCCGTTCCGGGACCGCGGCCGGCCCGACGCCACCCTGAAGGCCGTGGACCGGCTGCCGCTGCGCACTCCCCTGCGCGCGGGCCCGCTCACCCAGGCCGTGCAGGGGCTGCTGCGGAAGAACTCGCGGGAGCGGCTGACCCGGCCGGTGGTCCGCGAGGCCCTGGTCCGTACCCTCGACGAGGACACCGACGCCGACCGGCAGCCGGCCCCCCGGCCCCGGCTGCGCGGCGCGTACGCGGGTGTGCGCCTCGCCGGGCGGGAGCACGGCCGACGCGCCCTGGCGGCCGGTACCGCGCTGGCCGCGCTCACCGTCACCGCCGCCGTCCTCGCCGCGGCCCACCAGCTCCCGGGCACCGGTACGACGCAGACCGCGCACCGCCCCTCTGCCGCGGCCACCCCCACCGGCGGGCACACCGGCGGCGGCACCGCGACGCCCTCGGCGGGCCGCACTCCGGGCGCCCCGTCCGCCTCCCCGGCCGGTTACCACCCCTACACCGCCCCGGAGGGCTTCTCGGTGGCCCTGCCCGACGGCTGGACACGGCTGGCCACCAAGCGCGCCACCGGCGCCTACCGCATCACCTTCGGCCCGGACGGCGCCTCCCCCACGCTGGCCGTCACCCACAGCGAGCGCGTGGGTCCCGACCCGGTCGCCGTCTGGCGGGACGACGTCGAACCGGATCTGCGGCAGCTGCCCGGCTACCACCGCGTCGGCGCCGTCCGGGCCGTCACCTACCAGGGCCACAAGGCCGCCGACCTGGAGTGGCTGGCCGGTACGGGGGACGCGCGCGTGCACACCTTCGGGCGCGGCATTCTGACGGGCGGCGGCGACGGCTTCTCGCTGCGCTTCACCACCCCGGCCGCGACCTGGGACGACACCACCAACCGGCTGGCGCTGAAGACGTTCCTGCAGACGTTCCGTACGCCGGCGGGCTGACCGACGCCGGTGGTCCGTTTTCGGGCCGCCGACCCGGGGACACACCTCTTATGGTGCAAATCGGATACACGATGATGACCGAGCAGGCCGGCCCACGGGACCTGGTGGACCACGTGGTCCGAGCCGAGGAGACCGGGTTCGACTTCTCTGTGATCTCCGACCACTACTTTCCGTGGCTGCGCTCGCAGGGCCACTCCTCGTACGCGTGGAGCGTGCTGGGCGCCGCCGCCCAGGCCACCTCACGGATTCCGCTGATGACCTATGTGACCTGCCCGATCCTGCGCTACCACCCGGCGATCGTGGCGCAGAAGGCGGCCACGGTGCAGCTGCTGTCCGAGGGCAGGTTCCGGCTCGGGCTGGGCGCGGGCGAGAACCTCAACGAACATGTGGTGGGCGGTGGCTGGCCCCCGGTGGACGTGCGCCACGAGATGCTCGAGGAGGCCGTGGGGATCATCCGCGCGCTGTTCGAGGGCGGCCACGTCACCCACCACGGACCGCACTACGACGTCGAGTCGGCCCGGCTGTGGGATCTGCCGGACCCACCGCCGCCGATCGGCATCGCCGTCTCCGGCGAGCAGTCCTGCAAGCTCGCCGGGCACCTCGCCGACCTGGTCATCGCGACCGAACCGAAGCAGGGGCTGCTGGAGGCCTTCGACCGGCACGGCGGCAGCGGCAAGCCCCGGGTCGGGCAGTTGCCCGTGTGCTACGACCCCGACCGGGACACGGCGGTCAAGCGCGCCCACTCCCAGTTCCGCTGGTTCGGGCTCGGTTGGAAGGTGAACGCCGAACTGCCGCACCCCGACTCCTTCGAGGCAGCGACCCAGTTCGTGGACGAGGACGACGTCGCCTCCTCGATCCCGTGCGGCGACGACCCGGACGCCTTCGTGGAGGCCGTACGGCCCTACGCCGAGGCCGGGTTCGGGGAGATCGCGCTCGTGCAGATCGGCGGCGACACGCAGCCGGAGTTCCTGGACTGGTCGGCGAAGACCCTGCTGCCCGCGCTGCGGGAGGCCTTCGGCTGACCACCGGCCCGACGGGCCCCCACAGGCTCTCCTGTCCGCGCCCGCTCCCGGGTACGGTCCCTTGAGCATCCTCGCAGGAGAGTCATCCGTGACCCTGGTCGTCGACGCGTCCGAGACGTCCGCCGCGGCCGCGCTGATGGTGGCCCGCAGCGTGCGCCCGGAGCGGGTCATGCGCTACTACAAGGCCTGGGACCGGGCCGCCGACGACGGGCTGGTCCCGCCCTTCGAGGCCCTCCAGCCGGGCCAGGAGGCAGACCTGCCGGACGCGGACGTGTGGCTGAGCTGCTACGTCTCCGCACCAGCGCGAACTCCGAGCGCGGCACCGCGATCGCCGAGGCAGCCGAGGCCGAGGGCATCCGCCCGACCAGGGCGCTGGAGGTCGCCGAGAACCCGACCGCGCTGCGCGCGGCGATACTCGCCGACCCCTCGACCGCCCGTGCGGCCCGCGCCGCCCTGCTGGACCGGCTGCGGGAGGATCCCGAGCTGCAGGCGGAGCCGGCGCGTGACGTCGTACGCACCGACGACCTGAAGAAGGCCGTCGCGACCGGGAGCCGGGCCGCCGACCGGATCGGGTATGTCCGGCCGAGCTGCGCGAGGAGGCCGAGCGGCATCTGTCGCTGATCGACGAGCTGGAGGACGGCGAGGACACCGGCGAGTGGGCCACCGAGGCTTACGACACCATGAAGTCGCTGGCCGCCGAGGCCGTCGAGGCCGACCACGAACTGCGCGTCCAGTCCGGCGGGAATCCGCGGAATCAGTCACACGGGTGAGCATCCCGGGCGGCACCGGGGTACTAGAGGGCTCTACGCCGATTGTTGCCGGAGGCCCTCGCATGAACTCGTTCGTGCACACGACGCTGGTGGTGCAGCTGCGCGCGGAAGGCACCAGCCGGTGTCCCGTGCTGGCCCATCTCAGTTACGACACCGACGACCCGTTCGCGGTCACCGCCGTCTTCGGCCACGACGGCCGGGTACTGGCCTGCTGGCGGCTGGACCGGGAGATGCTCTGCGACGGTCTGGTCCGGCCGGTCGGCGCCGGGGACGTGCGGCTGCGGCCGGCCGCGACCGGTGCGTGGCACGAACTGCGCATGGAGTTCCTCGGGGACGTCCGGCCGGACGGCAGTCGGCACCGCGCGGTGGTGTTCGCCTGGGCGCCCGCGGTCGCCGCGTTCCTGCGGGAGACCCACCGGATCGTCCCGCCGGGCCGGGAACGCGTCCCGGTCGACGAGCTGGTGGCCGAGATCCTCTCCGCGGGCTGAGCGGCCGTGGTCAGGCCCGCGGGTCCGGCCGCCGGTGCTATGCCGGGCCCCGGCCGGGCGCGCCGCCGTCCGGCCGCCCGCGCGCGGCGCCGTCGGACGAACGGGCCGTGTGCCGGTGGCGGGCCCACAGCGGCAGGCCGTACCAGCAGACCAGGTACCAGACGACCACGGCCGTCACCAGATACGGCACATAGCCGTCGTGGGTGGCCACGCGCAGGATCAGCAGCAGCGAGGACGCCATCGTCACCAGGAGCATGACCAGGCCGACGAACGTCATCCGGGACGCCAGCCGTACCGCCTGCGGTTTCACGCGGCGGCCGGACACCAGGCGGTGCAGGGACACCGGTCCGATGAGGGCGCCGGTCGCGCAGGCGCCGAGGACGACGGTCACGATGTAGATGACCTGGTCGGCGTGGGGCAGCGTGGCGTACTTCGGCTGGAAGACGACGGTCAGCAGGAAGCCGAACAGGATCTGCACGCCCGTCTGGGCGACCCGGACCTCCTGGATGAGTTCGACCCACATCCGGTCGGCCCGCTCCTCCTCGGTCTCGTTCCGCCCTCTGCGCCGTCCTTCCTGAGTCATGCGGTGCGGGTAACCGCTCGGCCGTTCGTTCAAACGACGCGTGCCCCGACGACTACCAGCGGTGTTCGACCTGGTCCTTGATCCGCCGCTCGTACAGGTCACGGATCGCGGTGAACGTCTCCTCGGGCAGCGGGGGCAGCTTGGCGGCGGCCGCGTTGGCGCGGGCCTGCCCCGGGTTGCGGGCGCCGGGGATCACCGTGGTCACGCCGTCCTGCTCGATGATCCAGCGCAGGGCCAGCTGGGCCGGGGTGTACCCCTCGGGGGCCAGCGCGGCGAACTCGGCGGCGGCGTCGACGCCGGTGTCGTAGTCGACGCCGGAGAAGGTCTCGCCCTGGTCGAACTGCTCGCCGTGCCGGTTGAAGGTGCGGTGGTCGTTGGCCGCGAACACCGTGTCCTTGGTGTACTTGCCGGACAGCAGGCCGGAGGCGAGCGGCACCCGCGCGATGATGCCGACGCCGGCCTCGCGGGCCGCGGGCAGCACCTCGTACAGGGGCTTCATGCGGAAGGGGTTGAGGATGATCTGCACACTGGCCACATGCGGCCGCCTGATGGCGGTGAGCGCCTCGGCGCAGGTCTCCACGCTCACCCCGTAGGCCGCGATGCGCTCCTCTTCGACCAGGGTGTCCAGGGCGTCGAACACCGCGTCGGAGGAGTAGACGGGCGTCGGCGGGCAGTGCAGCTGGACCAGGTCGATGCGGTCGACGCCGAGGTTGCGGCGCGAGCGGTCGTTCCAGGCGCGGAAATTGTCCAGGACGTAGTTCTCGGGGATCTGTTCGACCCGGCGGCCCATCTTGGTGGCCACCAGCACATGCAGGTCGGGCCGGCCGCGCAGGAAGGAGGCGATGGTCTCCTCGCTGCGTCCGTCGCCGTACACGTCGGCCGTGTCGAAGAAGGTGACCCCGGCCTCGGCCGCCGCCTCCAGGACGGACAGGGCCTGCTTGTCGTCCACGTCGCCCCAGTCGGCGCCCAGCTGCCATGTGCCGAGACCGACCACCGATGCCCACTGCCCCGACCTGCGGATTGCGCGTTCGTCCATGGCGCCAGTCTGTCATCCGGCGCGGGAGCAGGCGGAACGGT
Source organism: Streptomyces sp. NPDC053069 (assembly GCF_044546895.1). NCBI lineage: Bacteria > Bacillati > Actinomycetota > Actinomycetes > Kitasatosporales > Streptomycetaceae > Streptomyces > Streptomyces sp. NPDC053069. The sequence goes on from NZ_JBITZN010000001.1 coordinate 49,400, forward strand.
CCTCTCCGGCGGGCAGGCCGTGTCTCCATCACCCACTTGGGTGAGATGGGCCGGCGTCACGCCGAGAACCCCACAGTGGAACCTAGCGTGGCCGTGTGATCGATCGTTCGATGGACAACCATCCTTACCCCGACGGTGGTTCGGGCCCGCTCAGCCGGCGCGGTCTGCTGCGCAGCGCCGCCGCGCTGGCCGCCGTACCGGTGCTGATCGCGGCCGACCCGGCGGTGGCCGCTGCCGAACTCCCCGGGTTTCCGGCGCCGGTGGCGCTGTACCGCTCGGCGTACCGCAACTGGGTGGGCGAGATCACCGCCGACGGGTTGTGGGCCTGTGCACCGGCCGGGCCGGAGCAGGTGCGGGACGTCGTCAACTGGGCCTGGCGCAGCGGCTGGCGGGTGCGGGCGCGGGGCTGTGCGCACGGCTGGTCCCCACTCACGATCACCGAGGGGACACCGGCCGGCTCCCGGGTCCTGCTGGTCGACACGGCCCCGCATCTGACCGGACTGGTGCTGGAGCCGGACTCGGCAGTCCGCGCCGGCGCCGGAGTCACCCTGGAGGCCCTCCTCGCCTTCCTGGAGGGGCACGGGCTGGGCCTCACCGCCACACCGGCGCCGGGCGACCTGACGCTGGGCGGTGCCCTGGCGATCGACGCGCACGGCACCGCCGTACCGGCCGACGGCGAAAGCCCGCTGCCGGGGAGCACGTACGGCTCGCTCAGCAACCGGGTGCTGGAGCTGACGGCCGTGGTGTGGGACGCGGACCGCGGGGCGTACGTACTGCGCACGTTCCGCCGGGACGAGGCGGACTGTGCCGCGCTGCTCACGCATCTCGGCCGGGCCCTGGTGACCGAGGTGGTGCTGCGGGTCGGTCCGGACACCCCGCTGCGCTGTGTCAGCCGCACTGACGTCCCGGCCCGCGAGCTGTTCGCGGCGCCCGGCTCCGCCGGCCGGACCCTGGAGAGCTTTCTGCGGCGCTCGGGCCGTGTCGAGGCGATCTGGTTCGCCTTCACCGAGTTCCCGTGGCTCAAGGAGTGGAGTGTCGCGCCGGTGCGGCCGGCCGGCTCACGGCACGTCACCGCGCCGTACAACTACCCGTTCTCCGACAGCCTGCCGACGCCCGTGGCCGATATGGTGGGGCGGCTGGTGGCGGGCGCCGCCTGGTACCTGGCGCCGGAGCTGGGCGCCGCGCAGCTCACCGTGGCCTCCCTGGGGCTTGCGGCCACGGACTCCGCCGACCTGTGGGGCCCGTCGAAGAACACGCTGCTGTACCTCCGGCCGACCACGCTGCGGGTGACCGCGAACGGGTACGCGGTGCTCACCGGCCGGGCCGGAGTCCAGCGCGTGGTGCACGAGTTCACGCGTGTCTACAGGGAGCGACTGGCGGCGTACGCGGCACAGGGGCGTTTCCCGGTCAACGGCTCGGTGGAGATCCGGGTGACCGGTCTCGACGACCCGGCCGACTCCGGCGTGTCCGGCGCGCAGGCCCCGCTGCTGTCCGCGCTGCGCCCGCGCCCGGACCACCCCGAGTGGGACACCGCGGTGTGGCTGGACGTGCTCACCCTGCCGGGCACGCCGTACGGGGAGGCGTTCCTGCGCGAGCTGGAGCGGTTCCTGCTGACGACGTACGACGGCGGGGCCGCGCTCGCCCGCGTGGAGTGGTCCAAGGGCTGGGCGTACACGGCGGACGCCGCCTGGAGCGACGCCGGGGTGCTGGGCACGGCCGTGTCCGGCACCTTCGGGCCACAGGAGTGGGCGGAGGCGGTCGCGAACCTCGACCGCCTCGACCCGCACCGGGTGTTCGGGAACGCCTTCCTGGACCGGCTCCTGCGCTGACCGCGCCTTCTGCACCGCTCCTGCGGGCGGTGTGCGGGACAGCGGGCCGCCCGGGTGTCCGATCGCGTCAGTCTGACGTGGTGAGCCGGGCCACTCGGGCGGACGGCGGACGGCAAGTAACAGCGTGAACGCGGTCGTCGCGGCAAGGAATTCCCCGTTCCGGAGCGGATCCCGACCCGTACACGACAAGATCATCTTTGTTCAACCCTGTACGACATGTGGGTAATTGTCCGAATCGCAGCCAACCGGTTCCGGGCGATTTCTTCCCGTCACCGAGCCCCCGATAGGCATGCGTGGTCACCACCGGAACACTCCAGGAGGACCCGCATGCCCGACCTCACCCGGCGCCGCGCGCTCGCCGCGACGGCCGCCCTCGCCGCGACGGCCACCGTCACCGCCCTCGCGGCGCCCACGGCCTCGGCCGCCGGACACGACCACTCCATGCCGATGCCGGACACCTTCAGCGAGGTCTACAAGGGCCGCCGGATACAGGGCCGGCCGATGACGACGGGCTCCGGCGGCCACCACCACGAACACGGCGGCGGCTACGAGGTGTTGATCGACGGCGTGCAACTGCATGTGATGCGCAACGCCGACGGCAGCTGGATCAGCGTCGTCAGCCACTACGACCCGGTGCCCACCCCGCGCGCCGCCGCCCGCGCCGCGGTCGACGAGCTGCAGGGCGCCCCGCTGCTGCCGTTCCCCGCCAACTGACCGCCACCGCCAAGGACTTCCGGAGCACCGCGCACCATGACCGTACGCAAGAACCAGGCCACCCTGACCGCCGACGAGAAGCGCCGGTTCGTAGGCGCCGTCCTCGAACTCAAGCGCAACGGACGCTACGACGAGTTCGTCCGCACGCACAACGCCTTCATCATGTCGGACACCGACACCAGTGAGCGGACCGGCCACCGCTCGCCGTCCTTCCTGCCCTGGCACCGCAGATTCCTGCTCGACTTCGAACAAGCGCTGCAGTCGGTGGACCCCTCGGTCGCGCTGCCCTACTGGGACTGGAGCACCGACCGCACGGTACGGGCCGCGCTGTGGGCGCCGGACTTCCTCGGCGGCACCGGGCGCAGCAGCGACGGCCGGGTGATGGACGGCCCGTTCGCCGACTCCGGCAAGTGGCCGCTGAACATACGCGTCGACGGCCGTACGTTCCTGCGCCGCTCGCTCGGCACCGCCGTACGCGAGCTGCCGACGCGCGCGGAGGTGGAGTCGGTGCTGTCCATACCGACGTACGACATGGCGCCGTACAACAGCGCCTCGGACGGGTTCCGCAACCACCTGGAGGGGTGGCGCGGGGTCAATCTGCACAACCGGGTCCACGTCTGGGTCGGCGGCCAGATGGCCACCGGGGTCTCCCCCAACGATCCGGTGTTCTGGCTGCACCACGCCTTCGTCGACAAGCTGTGGGCGGAGTGGCAGCGGCGGCATCCGGGCGCGGCCTACGTGCCGGCCGGCGGCACGCCGGACGTCGTGGACCTGAACGAGACGATGAAGCCGTGGAACGACGTGCGCCCGGCGGATCTGCTGGACCACACGAAGTTCTACACCTTCGACAGCTGACGACAGCTGACGACGGCCGACGGCGACCGAGACGGCCGAGGCGGGCTGATCAGGCCTCGGCGGTCCGGCACTCCGGGTGGCCCCAGCCCTGCGCGTTCTTGGCGATGGACTCGCCGGCCGCGTAGGAGCGGCCGCACAGGCAGCGGCCGGGGAACTTCGCCTTGATCGTGCGGGAGGACGCTCCGCCGCCGGCGCGGCGGGGCGCCTTCTTGCGCGGGGCGGCCGCCTTCGGGGTGTCGGGCGACGGCGGCGGCTCGGGCGAGCCGAGCGCGCTGCCGGCCGCCTCCTGGACGGTGGCGGCCTGGCTGGCGGCACGGTCGGCGAAGTCGTTCAGCGGGTCGCCGTCGACCTGGTGGGCCGGGACATAACGGAAGTCGACCGACCGGCCGTCGAGCAGCGCGTCGATGCGGACGACGAGATCCTGGTTGGCGACGGGCTTGCCGGCCGCGGTCTTCCAGCCGTTGCGCTTCCAGCCGGGCAGCCAGGTGGTGACCGCCTTCATCGCGTACTGGGAGTCCATCCGGATCTCCAGCGGCACGTCCGGCGCGACGGCCGTGAGCAGCCGCTCCAGGGCGGTGAGTTCGGCGACGTTGTTGGTGGCCCGGCCGAGCGGGCCGGCCTCCCAGCGGACGGCGGTCCGCTCGTCGTCGGAGATCACCCACGCCCATCCGGCCGGTCCCGGGTTTCCCTTCGAAGCCCCGTCGCACGCGGCCACCACACGTTCACGCATATGCCCGATCATGCCATGGTCACGCGGGTGACCGTGCCGCGTCGTGCCGCGGGCCGCCTGGCCGGGGGCGCAGGTCAGACGTCCGTGACGGTCGGCATCTCCCCTTCCCTGGTCGTGATGTCGATCACGGAGAAGTTCGCACCCTGCGGATCACCGAGGGCCGCGAACCGGCCGAAGGGGCTGCCCATCGGCCCGAAGCGGAGGACACCGCCGAGCTTGGTGGCGCGGGCCACGGCCTCGTCGCAGTCGTCGACGGTGAAGTAGACGTTGATGTACGACGGCACCTCGGGCGGGAAGTCGTCGGTCATCCGCATCCGGCCGAGGACCGTGTTCTCGCCCACGTCGAACATCCGGAAGTCGACGGCGTGGTCGTCGATCTGCTTCATCCGGTACGGGAAGACACCGGAGAAGAAGGTGTCGGCCTTCTCCGGCTCACGGGTGAAGACCTCGGCCCAGCAGTAGGCGCCCGGGACCGCGGTCGCCTCGAAGCCCTCGTGGGTGCCGCCCTGCCAGACGCCGAACACGGCTCCGCTGGGCTCGCGGGCCAGGCACATCGTGCCGAAGTCGCCGACCTGCATCGGCTCCATCAGCACCTCGCCGCCGTTCTCGCGGATCTTCTCCGCGGTGGCGGCGGCGTCCGGCGAGGCGAAGTACAGGCACCACTGCGACTGACCTTCCTGGCCGGGCATGGGCGGGACGACGGCGGCCACCGCCTTGCCGTCCGCGTAGGCCTGCGTGTAGTTCCCGTACTCCGACGACGACTCGCCGAAGGTCCAGCCGAGGACGTCGGCGTAGAACCGCTTGGCTCCCTCGACGTCGCTGAACATCGCATCGGCCCAACAGGGCGTTCCCTCGGGTTGCACGGCCATGCTCGCGGCCCTCCTGGTCTGTGTCGCGTACGGCTGGTCCCCCGCTGCAGTCGGTGTGTCCCGAAGCTCACGCTAGCCATCCGGTCCTCGGGCCGCGCGCCGGACGAGGGGATCGCCGGGCCGCCGAGGCCGTCCGGTGCCGCTCGTCACGGAGGGTGACCCACCCTGCACCGGGCCGGCGGGAGGTGCGCACCACGGGCGCGGGGGCGAAAGCCCGGCGCGCATCCACCCACGCGCCCCCCTTGCAGCCACCATCGACAGGTTTGCACCACCAGGTGATGAAAGAGCCCCTTTTCGCGCCTTTCCCAGCGATCATGCGGCCTGTTTGGCTGTCCGTGCACACCACCACCTGGCACACCACCGCTCGATCCCGTCACCCCTGTTCATCGCTCTGCTGGAGGCAATGTGACCACACCGGACAGCGCCACCGGTCCCGCCGTCGACGAACCCGCTCCCGATCCCGGGGCCGACGGGCAGCTCACCAGTCTGAGCACCCGGGCTGCCCGTCAGCTCACCACGACCACCAAGTCCGAACCGCAGATGCAGGCCATCACCTCGCGATGGCTGCTGAAGACGCTGCCGTGGGTGGACGTCAAGGGGGGCACCTACCGGGTCAACCGCCGACTGACGCTGCGCACGGGGCGCGGCCGGGTGCACTTCGAGCAGAACGGCGCCGACGACATCCGGGTCATCCCGGAGACCCTGACCGAGCTGCCGATCCTGCGCGGCTACCCCGACATCGACGTGCTGCGGGAGATCGCCGGCCGCTTCCAGCCCCGTGAGGTGCGCGCCGGGCAGGTGCTGTTCGAGGCCGGCCAGCCGGTGACGGAGGCCTACCTGGTCGTGCACGGCCGGTTCACCCGCTACACCGCCGGCAAGTACGGCGACGAGGAGATCACCGGGGTCGTCACCGACGGCGACCAGATGGGCGACGAGGCCGTCGGCCAGTCCGACCCGCTGTGGCTGGCCTCGGTGCGGGCCGAGACCGCGGGCGTGGTGCTCGCGCTGCCCTGGGCCGTCGTGCAGGAGTTCACCGAGCGGGTGCCCTCGCTCGCCGCGCACCTCCAGGCATACGTCGAGCGGCAGAACCGGCCCATGAACCGCAAGGGCGAGGCCGAGGTGCCGGTGCAGGCCGGCCATGTCGGCGAGCCCACGCTGCCCGGTGGCTTCGTGGACTACGAACTCGCCCCGCGCGAGTACGAGTTGTCCCTCACCCAGACCGTGCTGCGGGTGCACACCCGGGTCGCCGATCTCTATAACCACCCCATGGACCAGACCGCGCAGCAGCTGCGGCTGACGGTCGAGGAGATCCGCGAGCGCCAGGAGTGGGAGCTGGTCAACAACCGGGAGTTCGGGCTGCTGCACAACGTCGACTACGGCCAGCGGATCAGCACCTTCACCGGCCCGCCGGTGCCCGACGACCTGGACGAGCTGCTGTCGATGCGGCGCAAGACCAAGGTGTTCCTGGCCCATCCCAAGGCGATCGCGGCGTTCTTCCGGCAGTGCAACCGGCGCGGACTGGTGCCGGGCACCGCAAGCGTCGACGGCCATGAGGTGCCGGCGTGGCGGGGGGTGCCGATCTTCCCGTGCAGCAAGATCCCGATCAGCGACGACCACACCACGAGCATCATCGCGCTGCGCACCGGCGAAGCCGACCAGGGTGTGATCGGGCTGTACCCGACCGGCATCCCGGAGGAGTACCAGCCGGGACTGAACGTCCGGTTCATGGGCATCGACTCGGCCGCGATCGTCAACTACCTCGTGACCGCCTACTACTCCCTGGCGATCCTCGTGCCCGACGCGGCCGGGATCCTGGAGAACGTCCAGATCGGCCGGTTCCCCGAATGACGTCCGAGCACTCCATGAGCACACCCGCCCCCTCCTACACGCTGCCCGGGCCGCCCAACATCGCCCAGAGCCTGCGCAGGCCCCGCCGCACCGGCGCGATCCCCGGACTGCACTACCAGCCGGCCGTCCCCGCCGACCCGGAGAAGGCGGCCGAGATCGACCGCCGGCTGGAGACCTGGGCCCGGGAGCTGGACCTGTTTCCCACGGCCTGGAACGGGGACTTCTCCGGCTTCCAGTTCGGCCGGGCCGTCGTACTCCAGCACCCGGGCGGCCTCGACCTGGACCGGCTCACCGCCGCCGGGAAACTGCTGCTCGCCGAGAACATCGTCGACTCGTGCTACTGCGAGGAGGACGAGGGCAGGGGCGGCTCGCGGCGCGGTCTGGCCGGCCCGCTGATCATCGCCCAGTCGGCGCTCGACCCCTTCCACGGTGTCCCGGAGCTGGAGGAGGAGTGGCGCCACGGCATCCAGGCCGACGGCCCGCTGCGCTCGTACCACTTCGCGCTCGCGGACTACGCCACCTTCGCCACGCCCAGCCAGACCGACCGGTTCGTGCACGACATCGCCCGGCTGCACCTGGGTTATCTGGGCGAGGCCGCCTGGATGGAGACGAAGTACGTGCCGCGGGTCTGGGAGTACCTGGTGATGCGGCAGTTCAACAACTTCCGCCCGTGTCTGTCACTCGTCGACGCCGTGGACGGCTACGAGCTGCCCGAGCAGGTCTACGCCCGCCCCGAGATCCAGCGGATCACCGCCCTGGCCGCCAACGCCACCACGATCGTCAACGACCTGTACTCCTTCACCAAGGAGCTGGCCAGCGACCCCACGCACCTGAACCTGCCGCAGGTCGTCGCCGCCAACGAGCGGCGCGGTCTGAAGGCCGCCTATCTGAAGTCCGTCGAGATCCACAACCGGATCATGGAGGCCTTCGAGGAGGAGGCGGCCCTGCTGTCCGCCACCTCGCCGCTGGTGGAGCGCTACGCCCGGGGGCTCGCCGCCTGGGTGTCGGGCAACCACGAGTGGCACGCCACCAACACCCACCGCTACCACCTGCCCGACTACTGGTAACCGCCACTTGTGAAACACCGTCACATGCGCTCAGAGGAGTCCTCGTTGACCACTGCCCCCGCCACCCGGACCACGCCCGCTCCGGTCCCGGCCCAGTCCATCTACCAGAGCCGGGTCGCGGACTACTGGAACGCCGAGGAGAACCCGGTCAACCTCGAACTCGGCAAGATCGACGACCTGTACCACCACCACTACGGCATCGGAGAGGCCGACCGCTCGGTGCTCGACGAACCCGATCCGGAGCGGCGCCGGGCACGCGTCACCGCGGAACTGCACCGCCTGGAACACGCCCAGGCCGAACTGCTCGCCGCCCACCTCGGGCCGCTGGCCCCAGCCGACCGGGTCTTCGACGCCGGCTGCGGCCGGGGCGGCGGAAGCGTCGTGGCGCACCTGCGCTACGGCTGCCACGCCGACGGCGTCACGATCTCCGCCAAGCAGGCCGAGTTCGCGAACGAGCAGGCCCGCGCCCGGGGCATCGACGACAAGGTGCGCTACCACCACCGCAACATGCTCGACACCGGCTTCCCGTCGGGAGCGTACGCGGCGTCGTGGAACAACGAGTCCACCATGTACGTCGAGCTGGACCTGCTGTTCGCCGAGCACGCCCGGCTGCTGCGCCGCGGCGGACGCTATGTGGTGATCACCGGCTGCTACAACGACACCTACGGGCGGGCCTCGCGCGAGGTGTCCCTGATCAACGCGCACTACATCTGCGACATCCACCCGCGCTCGGAGTACTTCAGGGCGATGGCCCGCAACCGGCTGGTACCGGTGCACGTCCAGGACCTGACCGAGGCCACGATGCCCTACTGGGAACTGCGCAAGCAGGCCGACCATCTGGTCACGGGCATCGAGGACACGTTCCTCGACGCCTACCGCAACGGCAGCTTCCAGTACCTGCTGATCGCGGCCGACCGGGTCTGAGCCCGAGAAAACCGTGTGGACAGCGAGGGCTTCGAGACGCTGTCATGGGCCGCGATGACTGCCCATGACAGCCGGACTCCACCGAAGATGCACGCGGACGAGGCCGACCTCGACGCCCCGCTGGTCAGGCGGCTGATCGCCCGCCGGTTCCCGCACTGGGCCGCGCTGCCCGTACGGCGGCTGGCGTCCTCCGGGACCGAGAACGCCATGTTCCGCCTCGGCAGCGACCTGCTGGTACGGCTGCCCCGGCGGCCCGGCGCCGTACCGGATCTGACGCACGAGCAGCGCTGGCTGCCCCGGCTCGGGCCGCTGCTGCCGGTCGCCGTGCCCGAACCGGTGGGTGCCGGCGAACCGGACGAGGGCTATCCGTGGCCCTGGTCCGTCTACCGCTGGCTCCAGGGATGCAATCCGGTGGCCGGCGCCGTCTGCGAGCCGGAGCGGCTCGCCGAGGACCTCGGCGCGTTCGTGCGCGCGCTGCGCCGGATCGCGCCGCAGGACGGGCCGCCCGGATACCGGGGCGGCCCCTTGCGGGACCGGGACGAGCCCACCCGGGCAGCCATCGCCGAGCTGGGCGGACGGGTCGACGGCGGCGCGGTCACGGCCCTGTGGGAGCAGTCCCTGCAGGTGCCGGCCCACACCGGGCCGCCGGTGTGGGCCCATGGAGATCTCTCCCCCGGGAACGTGCTGGTCGACGAGGGCCGGCTCAGCGCGGTCATCGACTTCGGCTGCGCGGGAACGGGCGACCCGGCCGTGGATCTGATCGTGGCCTGGAACCTCCTGCCCGCCTCCGTCCGGGACACCTTCCGCGAGGCCGTCGGCGCCGACGACGCGGAATGGGCGCGCGGGCGGGGCTGGGCGCTGTCGATCTCGCTGATCCAGCTGCCGTACTACTGGGACACCAACCCCGTCCTGGCGGAGAACTCCCGGCATGTGATCACGGAGATCCTCGCCGAGGCGGGGTGACGGCCGGGGAGCCCCCGGAGGTCCACTACTCCCCCGCGTACGCCTTCTCCAGCGCGGCGACGTCCAGCTTGCCCATGCTCATCATGGCCTTCATGGTGCGGGCCGCCTTCTCCTGGTCGGGGTCGCCGAGCAGGTCGGGCATCCGGTCGTAGACGACCTGCCAGGAAACGCCGTACTTGTCCTTGAGCCAGCCGCAGGGGCCGCCCTCGCCGCCGTTCTCGGTGAGCCTGGTCCAGTAGTAGTCGATCTCGCTCTGGTCGGAGCAGAGGATCTGGAAGGAGATGGCCTCGTTGAAGGTGAACTGGGGGCCGCCGTTGAGCGCGATGAACTTCTGGCCGTTGGCCGTGAACTCGACCACCAGCACGGAGCCTGCCGGGCCGGGACCGGCCTCGGTGTGGCGGCCGATGCGGCCGATGCTCGACGAGTTCTTGAAGACCGAGACGTAGAACTCGGCGGCCTCCTCGGCCTGGCCGTCGAACCACAGACACGTGACGAATCCGTCGGTGGTCATGAGTACCTCCTGGGCGGGGAACGCGGTCTTCGGTGTGGACCGGTCCTCGCGGCGAAACTCATCGGCGGGAGCGCCGATTACTCCGTGCGGGTGAACGGGGTCCCCGCCTAGCATCCCGATCATGCCCTCCACACCTGCCGAACGCATCGAACCCTTCCGGCTGTCCGTCCCACAGAGTGACCTCGACGACCTGTACGACCGACTCGACCGCACCCGCTGGCCGGCCGAACTGCGCGGAGCCGGCTGGGAGTACGGAGTCCCGGCCGGCTATCTGCGGGAGCTGGTCCGGTACTGGCGGCACGAGTACGACTGGCGCGCCGCCGAGGCCGAGCTGAACCGGTGGCCGCAGTTCACCACCACCATCGACGGCGCCACGGTCCACTTCGCGCACGTCCGCTCCCCGGAGCCGGACGCCACACCTCTGCTGCTCACCCATGGCTGGCCGGGCTCGATCGTGGAGTTCCTGGATGTGGTCGGCCCGCTGACCGACCCCGTGGCGCACGGCGGGGACGCGGCCGACGCCTTCCACGTCGTGGTGCCGAGCATCCCCGGCTTCGGGCTGTCCGGGCCCACCACCGAGCAGGGCTGGGAGGCGCGCCGGGTGGCCGACGCCTGGGCGGAGCTGATGCGGCGGCTCGGCTACGAGCGGTTCGGGCTGCAGGGCGGCGACTGGGGCGCGGGTATCTCGCGCGAGCTGGGCCGCGTCCATCCGGACCGGGTGATCGGTGTCCACCTCAATCTGCTGCCGGGCGCGCAGGCGCTCAGCGAGCCGACCGAGGAGGAGCTCGCCGCGCTCGGCCCCGAGGAGCGGGAGCGGACGCTGCTGTCCTGGCGCCGGTGGGACGCATGGTTCCGCGACGGCGCAGGGTACGCCGCCCTGCAGTCCACCCGTCCGCACACCCTCGGCTACGCCCTGACGGACTCACCCGTCGGCCAACTCGCCTGGATCGTCGAGAAGTTCCGGGAGTGGGCGGACTGCGAGGACCTGCCGGAGGATGCGGTGGACCGGGACCGGCTGCTGACCAATGTGATGCTGTACTGGCTGACCGGTACGGCGGGTTCGTCCGCCCGCATCTACTACGAGCGGGCCCACGTCACCGGCGCCCGGGCCGCCCGACCGGCCGCGCCGTCGACCGCGCCGACCGCGCTGGCCGTGTTCCCGGCCGACCCCCAGATTCCACTGCGGCACAAGGCGGAGCGCACCGAGAACCTCGTCCGCTGGACCGAGTTCGACCGCGGCGGCCACTTCGCAGCGATGGAGGAGCCGGACCTCCTGATTCCCGACATCCGGGCCTTCTTCCGCCGGCTCCGCGAGAAGTGACACGCCCGCCGGGTGGCGCGGCCGGGGCATCTCGGGTGGTCGCCGGGCCGCCGGTGATCCGCCCTGGCGGGTCGGGCCAGGTGATCCCAGGGCCGCCGGGTAAGTGCCCCGGCGGGTCGGACCAGGTGATCGGGAGGGCGCGGGGTCGCGGGGCGAGTGGCCGGGCCGAAGGCGGACGGCCCGGGCACGGCCCGTCGCGGGACCCGGCCGGCCAGGGAGGCCGCTCGGCTGCGGTGCACCGCCCCCACGGCCGGGACCGGGTCCGCTGAGACGGTCGCTCCGTTGCCGTCACCCGGTTGCCGTACACGGGCGCAGGACCACCGCAGCGTCGATACGCCCTCGGGCGGCCGGGGAGCCCCTCGCCACCGCGCACCGCTCGGGCCACCAGAGACGGAGCCTGCCGTAACGCCGGGGCGGCTCAGGCTGCCAGGCAGAGGGTGTTGTAGGGGCGGGCGGTGGAGGGGCGGGGGTGCGGGGTCGTGCGGCGGGTCAGGTCGGCGTGGGCCAGGGACAGCAGGTCGGCGAGGCCCAGGCCGAGTGCGTGCGCTGCGGCGGCGAGGACCTCCGAGGACGCCTCCTTGCGCCCGCGCTCGATCTCGGAGAGATAGGGCAGCGAAATCCTGGCCGCGTCGGCCACGTCCTTGAGGGTGCGGTCCTGCGCCCGCCGCTCGCGGCGCAGCACCTCACCGACCAGATCGCGCCACAACGGCTCCTTGGTCTCTGTGCTCTGTGTGCTCTCTGCATGACGCGTGGGCGCGGGCTCGCCTTCCGCCGGACGGGCGGGCGCCGGTCGCAGGGGGATCACTCGGGCTTCGTTGCTCACCTGGTTGGTCACCCACGTCAGCGTAGGGGCGGTGGGCCATCGGACAAGGGCCCGGCATTGCGCCCTGAGGGAAATCCGAGAGGCCGGTTTCCCGCCACTGAGCAACTCCGTGTGCATGCGAGACGTGACCGGGGGTACCCGCCCCGTGAGCGGCACCACCGGCGCGCATGAAAACAGAGCGCTCCGGGTATCCAGAACAAACGGTAAGAAACGGGCAAAGTAGCCGCCGAGGCAGACGGAGAACCGTGACTTTCGTGGGAGAGGTAATGAACACCGCCGGGATCCGGTCGGAAGCAGAGGTCACCATGAGGACCGAGCAGGACAGGACGGGCGAGGGGTCACTGCCTGGCATCGCGGACCCGGCGTCCGTCGCGCCCCGTGACGCGCGGGAGCTGTCCCGCCAGTTCTTCCGCCGGCTGACCGAGCTGGAGGAGGGCACGCACGAGTACCAGTACGCGCGCAACACGCTCATCGAGATGAACATGTCGCTGGTCCGCTTCGCAGCCGGACGGTTCCGGGGCCGCGGCGACGACATGGAGGACATCGTCCAGACCGGCATGATCGGCCTGATCAAGGCCATCGACCGGTTCGAGCTGGCACGCGAGGTGGAGTTCACGTCCTTCGCGCTGCCGTACATCGTGGGCGAGATCAAGCGTTTCTTCCGGGACACCACCTGGGCCGTGCATGTGCCGCGCCGGCTCCAGGAGGCCCGGGTGGAGCTGGCCAAGGCGCGCGAGGAGCTGTCCAGCCGGCTCGACCGGGATCCGACGGTGAGCGAGCTGGCGACACTGATGAACATCTCCGAGGACGAGGTGGTCGAGGCCCAGCTCGCCTCCAACGGGTACAACTCCGCGTCCCTGGACGCCGCGCTCACCGGCGACGGCCCCGAGGACGGCGAGGCGGTGCTCGCGGACTTCATCGGCGTCGAGGAGGAGGGGCTGCGGCTCGTCGAGGACTACCACGCGCTCGCCCCGCTGATGGCACAACTCAGCGAGCGGGACCGGCAGATCATCCATATGCGGTTCGTCGAGGAGGCCACCCAGGCGGAGATCGGGGAACGACTCGGCTGCTCCCAGATGCACGTGTCCCGGCTGATCAAGCGGATCATCACCCGGCTGCGCGCGGGGATGCTCGGCGAGCTGGGCTGCGCCTGAGCCGGCTGCGAGTGCGGCACGCCCCTGAGGCGGCGGTGCGTCCGCCGCCTCAGCGCTGCAGTTCGAAGCGGGCCCGCACCCGCTTGCCGACCGGAACGCGCTCCGCGGTGACCTCCGAGGCCAGGGCGCACACGATCTCCAGACCGTGGCGCCCCACGCGTTCGGGGTTCTTGGGGTAGCGGCGGGGCAGGGCGGTGCTGCTGTCGTACACGCACACGGTGACGGCGCTGTCCGTGCCCTCCAGTTCCAGGATGAACGGGCCATTGCTGTGCTGGTCGGCGTTGGTGACCAGTTCGCTCACGACCAGCAGCAGCTCGCCGTCGGCGCGCCGGTCAAGGGTGGCGCACCACTCGGTTCGCAACTGCTCCAGGAACTGGGCCGCGAAGACGCGCGCCTCGGCGATGCATCCGGGTTCGCCGGTGTAATGCGCCGCGCGCCGTAGCGGTTCCACGGGTACGTCGAAACCAGTCGGTATCACTGTCCCGCCCAGATGCTTGGTCATGCCGTCTCTCTCGAAAACCCGGTCCGGCCGGTCACTGTTGCACCTGTCCTCGTACCCCGAGCCGGGCTCGGCAGTCCCCCGGGGCGTTCGCCCACCGCGCACAGTGGCGACGGTCACGCGCCCAGCAGACTCCCCCTGCTCACTCCGACGGCGAGCCCTGCGGCTGCGGCTGTGCGGCCTGACCGCCGACTCGCCGGGAGCGGAGTCCCCCGGCGACGGCGCGGATCCTGTCGTCTGCCGCTCCGAGGACGACGTGGACGATCCGCCGCCGACCGCACAGGTGACGTGGCCGGGCGGCGGTCCTGTCGGGTGGCCGGGAGACGGAAACTCGGCGCTCACGTGCCCTTCTTCCCGTCGCGTTCCGGTCGCGATCGCAGCGATCGTCGTGATACGCGGCTTGATGTGTCGCAGGGTGCCGAGGCTCGCAAGCCGACGCGGACGGCCCACCCGGCGGGCGCCGTGCCGGGCCGCTGCTTAGCGTGGCAAGCGTGAGCGCTCCGACCGTCTCCGCGCGGCCCGCCGCCCACCACGGCTGGGCGCGGGCCGTGGCGACGGTGCTGACCGGGCTGGCCGTCATGGTGCTGGTTTCAGCGCTCGGACTGTGGGCGGCCGGAGCAGCGGGCCTGCCGGACGGCGCGTTCCCGCGGGTGGTGGCCGCGGCCCTGGTCACGGCGGTGGGCGGCAGTGTGGAACTCTCCGGCAACGCGGGGGTACTGGCGCAGACCCGGGCCGGGATCACCGTGATCCCCCTTTCGGTGACCCTGGCCGGTGCCCTGGTGATCGGCGCGGGCTTCCTGCGCCCGCTGCGGCACCGGGCGGTGGCCTCGGCGGGTGAACTGGCCGGCTGGGCCGCCCGGATCGCGGTGCTGTGGCTGCTCGTGCTGATCGGCCTGGCCTTCGGCGCCCGGCAGACGTTCGCCGTCGACGTGGGCAGCGGCGCCCTCAGCGACCTGACGGGGCTGTTCGACGTGGCGCCGAAGGTGGGGTTCACCACGGACGTGCCGCTGACGGTGCTGTTCGGGTTGCTGTGGCTGGCCGGAGTGCTGCTGCTGGCGCTGCTGGTCGCGTACGGGGCGCCGCTGCCGGCTCGGCTGCTGCGTTTCCAGGAGTCGGTGCGCCCGGCCGCGCACGCGGTGGTGGTCCTGCTCCTCGCCTACGTCGTGATCGGCCTCGTCGTCGCGCTGATCACGGCGGCCACCCGTGGGCACGTCCCGGAGACCTTCGCGCTGATTCTGCTCGGCCTGCCCAATCTGGCCTGGCTGGCCCTGACCCTCGGCATGGGGGCGACCTGGAACGGCCGCGTGGACGGGCCGTTCGGCCTGCCGATGCCGCACGTCCTGGACGCGATCCTGCGCACCCCGGACGTCTCCGCGCTGAACATGGGCTCGCTCACCGACCACGACGGCCGGTGGTGGTGGCTGGTGGCCGTGGACGCGATCCTGCTGCTGGTCGTGGCCTTCCGCATGGCGGTCCGCTCACCGGCCCGGATCCGCCTGTGGCAGCACGCCGTTCACCTGGCCGTGGCGCTGGCGCTGGCGGTGCTGATGATCTGTCTGGCGGGCCGCAGTTCGGCGCACTACGGACTCTCCCTGCTCGGCATCGGGGATCTGGGCGGCGGGCTGTCCGGAGAGTTGTTCCTCAAGCCACGGTTGTGGCAGGCGGTGGGCCTGGGCGCAGTGTGGGGACTGGTCGCGGGCTTCCTGGGCGGCCTGCTGGCGCGCCCGCTGCGAAGGCAGGGCGAGGTGAACCGGCCTTGAAGTCCCGGACACCGGCCACCCCATCCGTCCGGGCACGCCGCTCGTCACGGGGGGCGTCCTCGGGGAAGCCCGGTTCGGCGGCACAGGACAGGGGCGTGCGCGGTGAGCCGGGGTGCAGGACGTCGTCCTGCGGCAGGGTCGGCGTCATGGACACGTGTCAGGCGACGGGCACCACGAGCACCGGCAGGGTGCGCTGCATGCGCAGCGCGTCCACGGACTCGGCGAGCAGTTCGTACTCGGTGGTGTCGTCGCTGGCGGCGATCCGCACCAGCCGTCCGCCCGCCAGCTCGTCGGCCACCAGCTCCTGCCGGACGTCATCGGCACACCAGGCACGCAACAGGGCGGGCACGTCGGCGACCGTGTCCGCGACCGGCACCAGCGCGCCCGCCGGGAAGGCCAGGTCCTCCGGGCTCGGGTCGAGGCGCTCGGCGATCCAGGACGCCCGGTCCCGCAGCCACCACAGGGCCAGGGCCAGCGTCGGCGCGCGATAGGTGCCGAGCGGTACGCCGATGCGCCGGCCGTCGCACATGCCGTACGCCGTGACATGGCACAGGAATTCGTCGTGCATGTCTCACTCCCCCGTCGCCTCGCTGGTGTGCCGGCCTGGACCTCGCTCTGCGTGCGGCTCCTGTGCGGTGAAGTGCCCCTGGCGTTCGAGTATCGCCACTCCTGAAACAGTGTCACCATGACTTTCCGGCCAGTCTGTTGGCATATTCACCGCGTGTTCTGGCCGGAATTCACCGGCAGGTGCGCGCCCGGGCATGACCCGGCAGGTAATCGACCCGCCCCTCGGACCTCCGGCATGGTGGTCACACCGGATCGGCGAAGCCCCGAACCGGCTCCGACCAGCAGCTACGACCTCGATGGAGGCTGATTCACCATGTCCGTGAACACCGACCGCTACGAGACCGCCGCCGCCCGCTACTTCGAGGCCTGGAACGCCACCGAGCCGGAGGCGCTGAAGAAGGCGGTCGCCGCCGCATGGACGGCGGACGGCGGCTACACCGACCCCCTCGCCGAGGTCCGCGGCCACGAGGGCATCGCGGCGGTGATCGCGGCGGTGCACGAGCAGTTCCCGGGGTTCGTCTTCCGTCCGCTCGGCGCGGTGGACGGGCACCACGACACCGCGCGCTTCGGCTGGGAGCTGGTGAACACGGCCGACGGCTCGGCGCCGGTGGCGGGGTTCGACGTCGTCACACTGGACGAGGAGGGCCGGATCCGGCAGGTCCTGGGCTTTCTGGACCGCGTCCCGGCGGATGTCTGACACCGCCCGGCCGGCGACGGGTTCGACCGCTGGGGAGGGTCTGCCCCGGCGGACGGTTCCCTGACGGAGCCGAGTTCTCCGGCACCCCCGGCCGGTCGAGGTCCGCGGCACGGTCGACGGGGCGGAGGGGGTGCGGGCCTTCTCCGTGCATCCCGGCAGCCTCGTCGACCCCGGCCTCGCCCGGCACCTCGCCCGGAAGACCCGGGGGCCGGGCCACGGGCACCCGCGGCACCCGGACCCGCCCGGTTCATGGCTCCGCCCGCCGGCTGAAGACGATCCCGGAGGTGACGGGGACCAGTTGTCCCGCCGCCCCGTCCGGCGAGACAACGGGCCGCCGGGCGGACGGCGTCCACTGCGGGGCGGCCGCTGTCGGCCCCTGATCCGGGCGGACGACGAGGCATCCCGACCGACCGGCCCCGTCGCGCCACCCGGCGTGCACGGCCCCCCAAGGCAGCGCCGGGCGCGTTCGGTTTCCCCCAGGCGGCACCCGGATGCCCTCGGCAGCCGCCCTCACCGCCCCGGTGGCCGGTGTCCGTGCACGGAGTGCTCAGTGCTTCACGATCGCGTCGATCCGGGCCAGTTCCTCGGCGTCGAAGTCCAGGTTGCGGATGGTGCCGACGCTGTCCTCGATCTGCCGGGGGCTGCTCGCGCCGACCAGTGCCGAGGTGACCCGGCCACCGCGCAGCACCCAGGCCAGGGCCAGCTGGGCCAGGGTCTGGCCGCGGGACTTGGCGATCTCGTCGAGGGCGCGCAGCCGGGCGACCAGGTCCTCGGTGACCGCGTCCGAGTTCAGGAAGGGGCTGTCGCTCGCCGCGCGGGAGTCCTCCGGGATGCCGTCGAGATAGCGCCCGGTGAGCAGGCCCTGCTCCAGCGGGGAGTAGACGATGGAGCCGACCTGCAGTTCGTCCAGGGCGTCGAGCAGTCCCTCGTCCTCGGGCCGCCGGTCGAGCATCGAGTAGCGCGGCTGGTGGATGAGGAGCGGGGTGCCGAGGTCGGCGAGGATGCGCGCGGCCTCGCGGGTCTGCTCCGCAGAGTAGTTGGAGACGCCGACGTAGAGGGCCTTGCCCTGCTGCACCGCGGTGTGCAGCGCGCCCATCGTCTCCTCCAGCGGAGTGTCCGGGTCGGGGCGGTGCGAGTAGAAGATGTCGACGTAGTCCAGGCCCATCCGGGTCAGGCTCTGGTCGAGCGAGGACAGCAGGTACTTGCGCGAGCCCCATTCGCCGTAGGGGCCGGGCCACATGAGGTAGCCGGCCTTGGTGGAGATCACCAGCTCGTCGCGGTACGGCGCGAAGTCGGCCCTGAGTGCCTCGCCGAGCGCGGACTCGGCGGCGCCGGGGGGCGGGCCGTAGTTGTTGGCGAGGTCGAAGTGGGTGACGCCCAGGTCGAAGGCGCGCCGCAGGATGGCCCGCTGCGTCTCGACGGGCCGGTCCGGGCCGAAGTTGTGCCACAGGCCGAGGGACAGCGCGGGCAGTTTCAGCCCGCTGCGTCCGGTGCGCCGGTGGGGCATGTCGGCGTAACGGTCGGGGTGTGCGGTGTACAACGCGACTCCAGAGGGGTTGGCACACGGTCACGGTCGTCGCGGCTCCCGGGAGCCTGCGCTCCGGGCAACCGCTTCCCACTCTTCCCCGCCCGCCGGGCAGCGGTCCAACAGAAGAATCCGATGGTATTCAGCGATTAGGCTTCTCAATCATGGAACTGCGCCATCTCCAGCACTTCGCCGCCGTCGCCGAGGACCGGCATTTCACCCGGGCCGCCGAACGCCTGATGGTGTCCCAGTCGGGGCTGTCGGCGTCCATCAGGGCGCTGGAACGGGAGCTGCGGGCGCCGCTGTTCGTGCGGACCACCCGCCGGGTGACGCTCACCGAGGCGGGGCGGGCGCTGCTGGTGGAGGCCGAGCGGATCCTGGCGCAGGTGCGCGCGGCGCACGAAGCGGTCGCGGCGGTACAGGGTGTGCTGCGCGGCACCCTGGCCCTGGGCACCGAGCAGTGCATCGCCGGGGTGCAGGTGGCCCGGCTGCTGGCCGCGTTCCGGGGCCGTCATCCGGACGTGGAGATCCGGCTGCGGCAGGCCGGTTCGGGCGCGCTGGCCGAGGAGGTCGGGGCCGGCCGGCTCGACCTCGCCTTCGCCTACCGCACCCAGGCCGACAGCGACCAGCTGCGGTCGGTGTCGCTGACCAGCGAGCCGATGACCGTGCTGTGCCATCCCGGCCACCGGCTGGCTTCGGCGGGCGCGGTGCTGACTCCGGACGACCTGGCGGGCGAGGTCTTCGTGGACTTCCACCCGGACTGGGGGCCGCGCCGCACCACCGACGCCGCGTTCACCGCGGCCGGTGTGCGGCGCACAGTCGCGCTGGAGGTCAACGACGTGCACAGCCTGCTGGACCTGGTGGACGAGAACCTGGGGATCGCGGTCGTACCCCGGCACTTCCGGCACAAGCGGCCGTCCCTCACGGCGCTGCCGCTGAAGGGCACGGGCGAGGCGGAGTACGAGACCGTGGCCCTGCTGCCGCCGGAACGGGCCACCAGCCCGGCGGCCCGCGCGCTGGTCACGCTCCTCGAAACAGGGGACCTGGCGCCCTCCCGGGAAGGCTCCCAGGCCTCCTGATTCCGGCCGTCCTCCGCCATGCCGGCCGTCCTCCGCCATCCGGCCGTTCTCCGCCGCGGACGCAAAACGGCCGGGCGCACAGCGGGTGTCGGACGACCGGCCGCAGGAATTCCCGCGGGTGAACGCGTTGTCCATGTCGCGGCGCCACCGGCGCGCACCCGCTGAGCAGGTGCGCCGCGGCGGGCGGGGGCGGCGTTCGTATCCTCGCGGCGCAGGACTTCACCGGGGAGGCCGGTGGCGCGGGTGCAGCTGCCGGAGCGGGTGCCGCCCGGTTTCCACGGAGCCGGATTCCGGACGCGTGAGCGCCCGGGGTTTGGGATGGTGGACGGTATGCATGCAAAGGACATCCTCATCGACGGCTACGGCCGCATCCAGGAAGAAGTCCATGCCGCCCTCGACGGCCTCGGACCGGAGGAGCTGCACCACCGCCCCGCCCCCGACGCCAACTCGATCACCTGGCTCGTCTGGCATCTCACCCGGGTCCAGGACGACCACATCGCCGACGCCTTCGACCTCGACCAGGTGTGGCTGTCCCAGGGCTGGGAGAAACGCTTCGGCCTCGGCCTGCCCCGCCACGACACCGGGTACGGGCACAGTCCCGCGAAGGTCGCGAAGGTGCGGGTCGAGTCGGCCGACCAGCTGACCGGGTACTACGACGCCGTCCACGAGCAGACGCTCGGCGCGCTGCGCTCGCTCGCCGCCAAGGATCTGGAGCGGATCGTGGACGAACGCTGGGATCCCCCGGTCAGTCTGGGGGTGCGCCTGGTGAGCGTCCTGTCCGACGACCTTCAGCACGTCGGACAGGCCGCCTACCTCAGGGGGCTCGTTCAGAGCGCTGCCGCGTAACCCGGCAGGACCACGTCCTCGATGAGGGCCTTGCGCTCGTCGAACGGGATGAACGCGCTCTTGAGGGCGTTCACCGTGACCGTACGCAGGTCCTCGACGGTCCAGCCGGCCTCCTCGACCAGCAGGGACATCTCGCGGGTCATCGTCGTACCCGACACCAGACGGTTGTCGGTGTTGAGGGTGACCCGGAAGCCCAGGTCCTTCAGGGCCGTGATCGGGTGCTCGGCGATCGAGGTGGCACAGCCCGTCTGCAGGTTCGAGGTGGGGCACATCTCCAGGGCGATACGGCGGTCGCGCACCCAGGAGGCGAGCCGGCCGAGCTTGCCGGCCGCGAGGTCGGGGATGTCCTCGGTGAGGCGCACGCCGTGGCCGATGCGCTGGGCGCCGCACACCTGCAGGGCCTGGTGGATGCTGGGCAGGCCGTGCGCCTCACCGGCGTGGATGGTGAAGGGCACGTTCTCGCGGCGCAGGTGCTCGAAGGCGGCCAGGTGGTCGGCGGGCGGGAAGCCGTCCTCGGCGCCGGCGATGTCGAAGCCGACGACCCCGGCGTCCCGGTAGGCGACGGCCAGGTCGGCGGCCTCGCGGACCCGGTCGAACATCCGCA
This sequence comes from Streptomyces sp. NPDC053069, assembly GCF_044546895.1. NCBI lineage: Bacteria > Bacillati > Actinomycetota > Actinomycetes > Kitasatosporales > Streptomycetaceae > Streptomyces > Streptomyces sp. NPDC053069. The sequence continues at coordinate 70,585 of NZ_JBITZN010000001.1, forward strand.
TGCCGCACAGCAGGGTGCCGACCCGGACGGGGGTGCCCGCCGCGGCGGCCTTGGCCATACCGGCGGCCAGGCCCTCCTGCACGGTCTCCACGACGTCGCTCATCGTCAGCCCGCCCCTGGTGTTCAGCTCGGGGGCGTAGCGCACCTCGGCGTAGACGACACCGTCGGCGGCGAGGTCGAGGACGTACTCCTCGGCGGTGCGCAGCAGGCCCTCACGGGTCTGCATCACGGCGAGGGTGTGCTCGAAGGTGGCTATGTAGCGGACCAGGTCGCCCGAGTTCGCGGCCTCGAAGTACCAGGCGGCCAGCTCGTCGGGGTCGGTGGTGGGCAGGGTGTGACCGATCTCCGCCGCGAGTTCGACGACGGTGGCGGGGCGCAGGCCGCCGTCGAGGTGGTCGTGCAGCACGGCCTTGGGGAGCCGGCGGAGGGTCTCGATGTCGATGCGGGGCGCGGTCATGGCAGGGCTTTCCTCAGGAGTGGGTCGCGGGTGGTTCTCAAGGTCAGGGGGCGGGCTGGAGCAGGTCCCAGCGGTTGCCGTAGAGGTCCTGGAAGACGGCGACGATGCCGTACGGCTCGTGGCGGGGCTCCTCCAGGAAGGTCACGCCGGCCGTGGCCATCCGGGCGTGGTCGCGGGCGAAGTCGTCGGTGTGCAGGAAGAACCCGACGCGTCCGCCGGTCTGGTCGCCGATCCGGGCCCGCTGGTCCTCGCCCTTGGCGCGGGCCAGGAGCAGACCGGTTCCGGCTCCGTCGCTTCCCGGCTCCACCACGACCCAGCGGGAGCCGTCGGGGCGCGGGACGTCCTCGGCCAGCCGGAAGCCGAGGGCCTCGGTGTAGAAGCGGATGGCCTCGTCGTAGTCGTCAACGACGAGGGTGACCAGGGCGACGCGTCGCATCGGGACCTTCCGGTGGGGGTGGTTAGCGGGTGAGGTTATACGTAAAACCCGACGGACGCCAGTCCCTGTTCTACGCGCGTTGCGGCGGGCGTGTTCCCGCGTCGTCGGCGGCAGGCCGGGCCGACGGTCCGGTGATCGGAAAGACTCCTAGACGCCGTCCGGGACGGACGCCCGGGCCGGGCGGCGGAAGGCGGCCCGGTACGCGCTCGGGCGGTGGCCGGTGTGGCGGGCGAAGAGGGCGGCGAAGGTGCCGGGGTCCTGGTAGCCGACGGCCGCGGCGACGGCGGCGACGGTGCGGTCGGTGGTCTCCAGAAGATGGCGGGCGCGCCGGACCCGGGAGGCCTGCAGATGGGCCAGCGGGCTGCGTCCGGTCTCTTCGGCGAAGCGGCGCAGCAGCGTACGGGGGCTGACCCGGAAGGCGTCCGCGAGCGCGGCGAGGTCGTACCGCTCGGCGAGGTTCTGGTCGAGCCGCCGCATCACCCGCTGGGAGAACTCCCGGCCGGGCTGCGGGAGGAGCCGCGGGTCGACGTACGGGGTCTGGGAGGGCCGCGCGTCGTCGACCAGCGCCAGCCGTGCGGTGGTACGGGCCACGCGGTCGCCGCTGTTGCGGCGGATCAGGTCCAGCGCGAAGTCGTACATGGCGCTGAAGGCGGCCGTGGTCGTCACTCCCGTGTCAGTGACGACGAGGTGCTCGGGCCGCACGTCGGCGTCCGGGCAGCGCCTGGCCAGCTCGCCCGCGTGCAGCCAGGAGGTGGTGACCCTGCGCCGGTCGAGGAGCCCCGCCTCGGCGAGCAGGAACGCGCCGACGCAGAGGGAGACGACGGCGGTGCCGGCCGCGGCCTGCGCGCGGATCGCGGCGATCTCGGGGGCGAGCCGGGCGAGCCGCGCGTCGAGATCCGCGTCCGGGCGCAGTTCGAAGCCGGGGACCACGAGGACGTCGACCTCGCGCAGGGGACGCACGTCCAGGCTCGCGCCGCCCGAGGCTGTGACCCGGCGGCGGGGCGAGACGACCGACACCCGGTAGCCGGGCGCGTCGGCTCCGGCGACATGCCCGGCCATCGTCAACAGGTCGGGGACACCGAACACTTCGGACGCGAAGCAGTCCGGGTACGCCAGAACCCCGACCCGCAGCGCACCCGGTCCGGCGCCCGGACACGCACCGTCCTCCGCCTGCCGCGCCGCTTCAGCCATCGCTCCCCCACCCCCTGGTGTCCCCGGCGCCGGGCCGCCGACCGCGTGCCGCTCGCATCCCTCGCGTGTGGCGAGATTACCCCCGGCCTTGGCGATCCCGCCCCTCACCCGGCGCCCGGCCCAGGGGCCAGGCTGGCCCCATGAGCGACGACGATCCGATGACCGACTTCACCCGCCGGAGCGTGACCGTGGAGGGGGTGGAGAAGACGGTGTACGTGGCCGGGGCCGGTCCCGCGGTCGTGGTGCTGCCCGAGATGCCGGGCATCAGTCCCGACGTCCTGCGGCTCGCGCGCTGGGTGCGGGACGCGGGCTTCACCGTGCATGTGCCCTCCCTGTTCGGGACGGACGGCGCCTTTCCCACGGTCGAGGGCGGCCGGGAGGTCGTCCGCCGCGCCTGTGTCAGCGCGGAGTTCCGCGCCTTCGCCGGGGGCGGCACCAGCCCGGTGACGGTCTGGCTGCGCGGCCTGGCGCGCCAGGCCCACACCGCGTGCGGTGGGCCGGGGGTGGGCGCGATCGGCCTGTGCTTCACCGGCAACTTCGCCCTCACCATGGCCCTGGAGCCGGCGGTGATCGCCCCGGTGGTCAACCACCCGTCGCTGCCGCTCGACGACCCCGGCGGACTCGAACTCGACGCGGCGGACGCGCGAGCGGTGCGCGACCGGCTCGACCGCGACGGACTCACCGTCCTCGCCTACCGCTTCGAGGGCGACCGCTGGTGCACGGGGCAGCGCTTCGCCGCCTACCGCGCGCTGCTCGGCGACGCCTTCGACGGACGTGTCCTCCCGGACAGCGCCGCCAACCCCTCCCCGCCGCCCTTCTTCGCCGACCTGGTCGGCACCCCGCACAGCGTCGTCACCGCCCATCTCGTCGATGAGGGCGGCCACCCCACGGTCCGGGCCCGCGACGAGATCCTGGCCTTCCTCACCGACCGCCTGCACCCGCACGGAAACCGACCGCTGCCCGCCACCTGACCGGGCCCTGGTCCGCCGGACACCGCCACCTCGCCGCCATCGGCCCACGTGGCTCCCCCGTCCGGCCCGGACCGTGACCGACAGGACGCTCCCCGGCGCGGGGGGCGGCGGCGTCAGGGCGTCTCGTCCCCCTGGGCGACCTCGATCCGGTGGTGGACGTCGGCCATTCCGGCGGCCGATGCCACACACGAGACGGCGGTGCAGGCGATGAGGAGGCCGGCGATCGTCCGGCCGGCCCGGGGCACGAGCGGAGCGGCGAGCAGGGCCTGGACGCGCTGCGGGACGGGGCCGGTGGTCGCGGCGGCGGCGAAGCCGGGGCGCGGGGAGCGGGCGGCCTGCCCGGCGAGTGCCGCGCGGGCGATGGCCCGGGCGATCAGGCGCCGGTCGCCGACCCGGGCGGCGGCGGCCTCGTCGGCGGCGCGCTCGGCGGCGAGGCGGATGGTCTCGCGGACCGGGCGCAGCGCCGGATGGCAGTGCGCGGCGAGTTCGGCGGCGGCGAGGAAGTAGTGGTGGCCGCCGTCGTTGTGGGCCCGCTCGTGTGCGAACAGCGCCTCCCGCTCGGGGCCGTCCAGGCTGCGGAGCATCGCGGTGGTGACGACGATGCGGTGCGGGCGGCCGGGCAGCGCGTAGGCGTCCGGGCGGGGCGAGTCCACCACGCACAGGTCGCCGGCCGCGGGTCCGCGCCCGGCCTCCGTCCGGGCCGCGCGGAAGGCACGGCCCTGGTGCAGCACCGAGCGGACGAGGGTCCAGCCGCAGACGGCGAGCGCACCGACGGACGTCGCGGCGGCCGGCAGCACGACGAGGTCCGAGGCGGTGTGCAGCGGATGGATCAGCTCGCCGAGCGCGGCGAAGAGCGGGATCTTGAGGAGTCCGGTCAGCACGAATGCGCCGAGGGCGGCCAGTGAGCAGCCGGCGAGGAGGACCGCACAGGTGGTGACGGCCCACAGCGCGGCCACCGGGACGAGCCGGTCCAGCGCCCGGCGGGCCAGGGCCGGCAGGGCGAACGGCAGCAGCAGGGGCAGCAGGAGCAGTGCGGTCATCGTTCGCCGGATTCGAGCAGGTCCCGCAGAATGCGTTCGTCGTCGGGGCTGAGCTGGGCGACGAAGCGGGCGAGGACCGTCTCGCGGTCGCTGTCCCGGTCCAGTTCGCTGTGCATCCGGCGGGCGGTGAGGCCGTGGGCGTCCTGGACGTCACGGACGGGGACATAGGCGTAGCCCCGGCCCTGGCGGTGCCGCTCGACGACTCCCTTGTCGTACAGGCGGGTGAGGATCGTGGTCACCGTCGTACGGGCCAGGTCCGTGCCGAGGCTCCGCTGGACCTCGCCGGGCGTCCGGGGGCTGCCCGCGGCCCAGAGCGCGGCCATGACGCTCGCTTCGAGCTCGCCCGCCGGCCGGCGCTCGTCCTTCGCCTCGGTCATGGAACGTTCCTCACCCCGTCCTCGTCTGCGGCCCGTACGACCGTCTACACGATGGTAGTCAATCGGACCTTCGTACGGCCGTGCCCGGGCCCCATTCAAAAACCAGTCAGCCGGCGGCGCTGTCCAGCGCGTCCAGCCGTTTCAGTTCGTCCGCCGTGAGGCGCAGGGCGCCCGCGGCGACGTTCTCCACGAGGTGTCCGGGTTGCCGGTGCCGGGGATGGCGAGGACGTGCGGGCCCTGGTGCAAGGTCCAGGCGATGCGGATCCGCGCGGGGCTCACGCCGTGGGCGCGGGCGATGTCGCGCCCGGTGACGTCTTGGGTGTCGGCCTCGCCGGCGACGGGGTCGCGGCGGTCCAGGGCGTACCGGTCCTGCACGGACACCACCGGGGCGATCTCCAGTGTCTCGGCGAGGTGGCGTGGTTCGACCGCGGAGATGCCGAGGTGCCCCACTCGCCGTAGTGGTCGCGGAAGGGGCCGACCTTGGTGGCGATGACCAGGTCGTCGGCGTACGGGGCGAGGGCGGTGTTGATCAGTTCATTTGGCGGAGCGCGTGGCGGAGAAGCAGAAGGCGGCGGTGTCGATGTGGTTCACGCCCGGTTCGACGGCCCGCCGCAGCACGGCCATGGAGCGTGCGCGACCGCTGGGCGTGCCGAGGTGGAACGCGGCGCTGCCCGTCGGCCGCATGGCTCCGAAGCCGATGCGGTGGACGGGCAGGTCGCGCACTGCGAAGGCGCCGGAGGCGTCCGCAGTGATCATTTCAGCGCTCACTCGGCGGAGTGCCGCACAGCTGCCGCGCCACGCACGGCAGTTCAGCTCAGCGGCTTCTCCAGGACCGCCTTGCGGTGGCTGAAGGTCTCGATGGAGTAGCGGCCGTGGTAGCTGCCCATGCCGCTCTCCCCCACGCCGCCGAACGGCAGGTCGGAGACGGTGAGATGGGCGAGGGGCAGGCCGTGGCCCAGGCCGCCGGAGGAGGTCTCGGCGGCGAAGCGCGCACGGGTCTGCTCGGACTCGGTGAAGACGTACAGCGCGAGCGGCTTGTCGCGGTCGTTGATGAAGTCGATCGCCTCGTCCAGGCCGGACACGGTGACGACGGGCAGGATCGGGCCGAAGATCTCCTCCTGCATGACGGGCGACTTGGGGTCGACGTCCACGAGGACGGTCGGCGCGATGTATTTGGCCGTACGGTCGCTGGTGCCGCCGACCGCGATCCGACCGGAGTCGAGCAGGCCGGAGAGCCGGTCGAAGTGCCGCTCGTTGACGATCCGGCCGTACTCGGGCGAGGCCGCCGGGTCCGTGCCGTACAGCGCCTCCACGGCCCGGACGAGTGCCGCCTCCAGGACAGGGGCGGTCTCCGGGTCGGTCAGCACGTAGTCGGGGGCCACACAGGTCTGGCCGGCGTTGAGGAACTTGCCGCGCGCAAGCCGGTCCGCGACCACGTCGAGGTCGGCGTCGCGGTCCACGAACGCCGGGGACTTTCCGCCGAGTTCGAGGGTGACCGGGGTGAGGTGCTCGGCGGCGGCGCGCATGACGATCCGGCCGACGGCGCCGTTGCCGGTGTAGAAGATGTGGTCGAAGCGCTCGGCCAGCAGGGCGGTGGTCTCCGGGACGCCGCCCTCGACGACGGCGACCGCGTCGGTGTCGAGATAGGCCGGGATCAGCTCGGCCAGCGCGGCCGAGGTGGCCGGGGCCAGCTCGCTGGGCTTGGCGACGACCGCGTTTCCGGAGGCCATGGCGCCGACCATCGGGGCGAGCAGCAGCTGCGCCGGGTAGTTCCAGGGCGCGATGACGAGGACGACGCCGAGCGGGTCGTACTGCGTCCAGGCCCTGGCGTCGGCGCCGAGGTGGGCCGGGACCGGCGCGGGCTCGGGGCGCAGCCAGTCCGCGAGGTGGTCGAGGGTGTGGTCGATCTCACGGACGGTGAAGTCGATCTCGGTGCGGTGGGCCTCGGTGCTGCTCTTGCCGAGGTCGGCGTGGAGGGCGGCGGCGAGGTCGGCGCCGCGCTCGGTGAGCATCGCGCGCAGGCGGCGCAGCTGGCCGGTGCGCCACTCGACGGGCCTGGTGCGGCCGGTGGCGAAGGTGGCGCGCAGCCGGGACACGATGTCGGCGGGCTGCTCGGTGGCGGAGTGGTTCACGGGTGCCTCGCAGGTGTGCTCGGGCTGATTCGGCCCGAGCCTAGGCGGCATGGATGTATTTGCCAACCTTTCACGTTCTCAAGTTCATTCCGGCGCCCCGGGGTGACGCGGGTCACGTCTGAGTGGGGCCGGTCTCGTGTCGGCGTCGCCGCAGGTGGGCCCGCCCGGCCTCGCTTCCGGCCAGTTCGGCGGCGAGGCCGCACTCGGTCGCCGCCTCGGCGGTGCGGCCCAGGCGGCGCAGCAGCTCGGCGCGGACGGCGTGCAGCAGGTGACGGCGGCCCAGGTCGAGCGCCGTGGCCGGGCCCTTGGCCTCGGCGCTGGACGCGTAGCTCGATGGGCAGGGTGGTGGCGAGGGCGGCCCTGCGGCCCCACTCCGGGGCCTCGTCCGGGTCGGCGGCCCTGATCAGGTGGAGTCCGCCGAGGTACTCCTCCTTGCCCTCGGCATACGGGCCGTCGGTGATGAGCACGTCGCCGTCCTTCGGGCGGAGCACGGTGGCGGTCTCCGGGCCGTGCAGACCGCCGGCGAACACCCACGTTCCGGCCGCGCGCAACTCGTCGTTGAAGGCCTCGACGTCCCGCTGAGCAGGTAGTGCTTCATGATGTCCTCCTCGGTGACTTCGGGGTCTCTCGGATGCCTGTCACGTCCTGCACGAACGACCGGCCCCGGGATCGGCACGGCGCCGGGGGAATGTTCGACAGAATCCTCCGTATGACAGCCACCACGCCGCATCCGCTCCTCGACCGCGCCCACCGGCTCGCCACGGACCTGCTGCTCCCCGAGGCCGAGCGGGTCGACCAGGAGGGCGTTCCGGTGAGCCACATCGAGGCGGTGAAGAGGTCGGGGCTGCTCGGGGTGGGCGCTCCGGTCGCGTCCGGCGGCTCGGGCGCCCCGCCGGACGTGGTCCGCCGGACCGCGGAGATCCTGGCCGGAGCGTGCTGTTCGACATGGTTCGTGCAGACCCAGCACCACACGCCCGTACAGATTCTGGCGCAGAGCGAACTCCCCGTCCGGGAGCGGCTGTTGGGTCCGCTGTCGCGGGGCGAGCTGATGTCCGGGGTGGCGTACGCGCATCTGCGCTCGTATCCGCGTGTCCCGGTACGCGTGCGCCGGGAGGGCGGCGGTTGGCGGTTCGACGGGACCGTGCCCTGGTACACCGGGTGGGGCCTGAACGACGTGATGCTGCTCGCCGGGATGACCGATGCGGGCGAGGCGGTGCTCGCCTTCGCCGAGGCGCGCGTGCAGCCGGGGCTGCGGGCCTCGGAACCGATGCGCCTCGCCGCGCTCACCGCCGCGCGCACGGTGTCGCTGGAACTGACCGGACTGTGGCTGCCGGAGGAGTCGGTCGCCCTGCGGATGCCGTACGAGCGGTTGGCGCCCCTGGACCGGGCCAGGACGCTCAACGCCAACCCGGCGGTCTTCGGCCTCACGGAGGCCGCCCTGTCCCTGCTGGACGCGGAGACGGCCGCCCCGCTCACGGCCCGGCTCGCCGACGTCCGCCGCCGCGCCTACGCCCTGGCCGACCATCCGGCACCGCTGGAGCGGGTCGCGGAGCGGCTGGCGGTGCGCGCGGAGTCGTACGAGGTGCTGCGGACGGCCACCACCGCGGCGGTGGTGGCCGGCGGCGGCCGGTCGATGGCCCTGACCAGCCGCGCCCAGCGCCTGGCCCGGGAAGCGCTGTTCCTGCTGGTCCAGGGACAGACGACCGAGTCCCGGGCGGCACATCTGCGGGCCCTGGGGGCCACCGGGCCGGGAGCCGCCGACAGCACCGACACGGGTGCTGCGGGCTGAGGACCACCGGTGCCAGGGCCCTGCGCCAGCCGCCGGCGCAGCTGAGCCCATGGGGGCTCTGCAGCCGGGGCCGCCCTGACCGGCGACGCGGCTACGGGCCGGCCGAGCCTTGGCCAGGGGCCTTCCCCGTCACCCTCGGGGCGGCTACCGGCGGCGCTGCCGCCGGAGCCGGGGCGCCCGCCTCACCGCCGGTGCTGGTACGGGCGCCGGGGCGCTGCAGCGGGGCCACTGTCAGCAGCAGCGCGGCCGTGGGCGTTCTTGACGGGTGATTCGGGGCGCCCTGCGTCACCGTCGGCGCAGCAGGCGCTGGGCCAGTGCGTGGGTGCCGACCGCGGCCGTGGCGGCAAAGGCGAGGCCCTCGGCCAGTTGCCGCGGCCGGGTGGGGCGCAGGGCGCCGGAGCGGCGGAGCCGGCCGCGGGCCCACACGGTGAAGGGGAGGACCACCAGGGGGGTGGTCGCGGAGCCCGGGGTGTAACCGCGCATCGCGGCCGCCTGGGCCAGGTGGACCAGGCCGTGCAGGCCGAAGGCGTTCAGCGCCGTCTGGTAGACGGCCGAGCGGCCCCCGGTCCGGTGGCCGTCGGCCGCCGCGGCGGCCAGCACCACAGCCATCGCGGCGACAGCGGTGTTGAACTCCCGCGCGTCCACGGCCTCCAGCCGCCGCCACACCGTCTCCGGCACCCGGGGATACTTCTTGCGCAGCTGAGGCACATGGGTGCGCACCCAGCGCGGCACCATCACCACTTCCTCGGTGTCGTGCACGGCCCACGCGGCCAGCAGACCCCAAGTGACGGCGGGCGAGACGTCGTTCGGTTCTTGTGTCATGAACCCACAGTCTGCCAAGGCCGGTTGGTCAGCTCACGAACGGCAGCTGGGCGAAGGCGGCGGACACGGTGTCGTCGGGGTGCGCCCACAGCCCCTGCGCGGCGAGCCGGGGCAGCACACCCTCGCCGAACCAGTACGCCTCCTCCAGGTGGGGGTGGCCGGAGAGCACGAACTCGTCGATGCCGAGGGCGTGGTACTCCCGGATCCGCTCGGCGACCTGCTCATGGCTGCCGACCAGGGCGGTGCCCGCGCCACCACGCACCAGGCCGATCCCGGCCGACAGGTTGGGGTGGATCTCCAGATTCTCCCGGCTGCCGCCGTGCAGGGCGAGCATGCGCTGCTGTCCCTCCGACTCGCTGCGGGCCAGGCCCGCCTGGACGGCCCGTACGGTCGCCGTGTCGAAGCCGTCGAGCAGCCGGTCCGCCTCCGCCCAGGCCTGTTCGGAAGTGTCCCGGGTGATGACGTGCAGCCGGATACCGAAGCGCAGGGTACGGCCGTGCCCGGCGGCGAGCTTACGGATCCGGGCGATCTTCTCGGCGACCTGCGCGGGCGGCTCGCCCCAGGGGAGGTACACGTCCGCGTACCGGGCCGCGACCTCGCCGGCGGCGGGCGAGGAGCCGCCGAAGTACACCTCGGGCACCGGGTCGGGCACCCGGGCGAGCCTGGCGTCCTCGACCCGCAGGTGCTCGCCGTGCAGGTCGACGCTCTTGCCGTCCCACAACTCCCGGCCGGAGGCGGTGGCCTCGTGGCAGCCGCCGGGGAGACGGTCAAGGAAAACCCGACCGGTCTCGTGTCGCGGACCGTTGGAGTTCACGAAGGTGTGACACCGGTACGTGCACCGGCTGCTGTCCGTGTCGTCGGCGATCCGCGGGAACGGTCCGGCACGATCACCTGTCGGCCGCTCGCCGACGACACTGTGCCGCCGAGCGGAGTCGGTACCGCGGGCGCCCGGGGCCCGGCTCAGGGCCGGCTGTCGTCCTGCGCCTCGGCGACCTCGGCCACGACGAGGAAGGCGTCGGAGTTCAGGTCCATCACCACGGTCACCCGCTCGCCGGCGGCGCGGCGCGCTGCCGCGTACTCCTCCGCGGGCAACGATCCGCGCGGGGCCCCGGCGGGGAACCGCTCCAGCACCTTCGCATCCATGACGGACGGTCACCTCCCAGGTCGCCAGCCGAACGCATCGTACGTCCCGTACTCCTTCGGCTGCCCTGTGTCGGTACCGGCATGTCACCCGATGTGGGTCTACACATAAAGAATAAATAAGAGCAGACTGGGAACATGCGGATATATCCGCACACCGCACCAGACGCGGTCTGGCCTGCAAAGTCAAAGGAGACGAGTCATGGCCAACCTGCACAGGGGTGATATGACGACCCACCCCGATGTCTCCGAAATGCGGGCACGCTACGCCCGCATGCTCGGCGGTCGCGATGTGGCGCTCGTGGACGGGCCGGTCTTCCTGCTCGGGCTCTACTGCGCGGCATCTCCGTGGATAGTGCACTACACGGCGAGCCAGCCCGCCCTCATGACGCACAACCTGATCATGGGTATCGCGATAGGGCTGCTCGCCCTGGGATTCACCCGGGCCCCCGAGCGGATGTACGGCCTCAGCTGGGCCATGTGCGCCATCGGCATCTGGATGATCATCGCCCCCTGGGTCGTGGGCAGGGGCCCGGACGCGGGCGTGATCATCAACAACGTGATCATCGGCGCACTCGCGCTCGTACTCGGACTCGTCTGTGCCGGTACGGCGGCGAGGAGCACGCCCAGGCCGTAGCCGGAGATGCGAGGAAAGGAAGACACGCAGGATGGGAGGCCGGTCCGCCCGGGCGGACCGGCCTTTCCCGTGCCCGCTCAGCGTCCCGGCACCAGCCACGGCTCCTGCGGCAGCGTGCGGCCGGTCTCCAGCAGCGACTTGAGGTTGGACAGCACGGCCGGCCAGCCGTACGCGACCTCCGAGCGCTCGCCCTCGTCGTTGAGGTCCTCGTGGACGACGGTCAGCCGGACGATGTCCTCGTGGGGGCGGATCTCGAAGGTGACGCGGGAGTGCCGGTCCTCCTGATCCTCCTGATCGGGCGCGGCCCAGGTGGTGACCAGCCGGGTCGGCGGTTCGCTCTCCACCACCCGGCCGACCACGTCGGCGGTTCCGGAACCGTCGGTGCGCACGTGCGCCCAGCGGGAGCCCGGTCGCCAGTCGGACTCGTTGCGGTGGCCCCAGTAGGCGGCCGTCAGGTCGGTGTCGGTGAGCGCCTCCCAGACCTTCTCGGGCGTGCTCGCGATGTAGGTGACGTACACAAAACTCGGCTTGTCGGCCATGGCTTCCTCGGCTCGTCGCTTCAGGGCACCGAGCGCGCTCAGGCGCGGGCGCTCGAACTTGTCGATCCACCGCTCCTGGATCTCGTGGAGCGGTACGGGGTTGAGGTAGTGCAGCTTTTCCCGCCCCCGCCGCACCGTGCTGATCAGGTTGGCGGCCTCCAGGACGGCCAGATGCTGGGTGACGGACTGGCGCGTCATGGCGATCCGCTCGCACAGCTCGCCCAGCGTCTGACCGTTGTTCTCGTGGAGCCGGTCCAGCAGACGCCTGCGCGTGTCGTCGGCCAGCGCCTTGAAGACCTTGTCCATCCCGGTGTCGTCCTCTGATCGCACACTCAACGTTATGCAGGCAATTACTTGCATGTCAAGGAGGTCCACGTAGGGGCGATCTTGATGGGCGTCCGTAAGGCCGGTCGAGGACGCGCCGCGGACGGACCCGGCTCCGCTCAGCCGGTCACGGTGAACGAGATCCACACGTCCGCGCGCAGCTCCGGCCGGTCCGGTACCGGGCGGAGCTCGCGCGTCCAGGCGCGCCCGGCAAGCTCCCGGGCGACGTGCGGCCAGAACCGTACGGCGGCCGGGTTGGTGTCCTGAAAGGCGATCTCCCAGGTACCGGGATGCCGGCGCAGCACGTCCCGTACGAGGTGCGTGCCGGCACCGCGCCGTCGTGCACCGCGCACCACGAAGAAGCTGTTCAGCACCCGCACCGGCCCGTCCAGGCCGCGCACGAAAGCGAAGCCGGCCGGACGCTCGTCCTTCAGGAACAGGTACGGCGCCCAGCCCGGCCGGGTGAAGGCGTACTCGACGCACTCGCTGCGGAAGGTGCCGTCCGGGCCGGGCAGGGCGCCCTCGAACTCGGACAGGTCGTGGCGGAACAGCAGCCACAGCCGTTCCACGGTGGGCCGGTCCTCGGGGGTCGCGAGGCGGACGGTCACGTCCGCCGGGAGTGTCGGGGTCATCAACGCAGCCTCCCCGGCGGACATGGTGTCCGGCCCGGGGAGGCTGGCGAAGACTGCCGTAGCTCTAGCTCATCTCAAGGGCCTTGTACTCCTCGGCGATCTCCCTCTCGCCGAACGGCCACACCTTCTCCCGCCGCGCCCAGACGGCGAAGGCCGCACAGCCGAGGGCCAGCCAGGCCAGCGACCACTCGATGGGGCGGCGGCCCGGGGAGTTCTTGTCGGCGTAGCCGTAGATCACGCACCAGCCGGCGAACGCGATCACGCTCGGCAGGGGGTAGAGCCACATCCGGTACGGGCGGCGCAGGTCCGGCCGCCGCCGGCGCAGCACGGTCAGGGCCACGATCTGGGCGAGCGCCTGGACGATCACCATCACCGTGGTCAGCAGCTGGATGAGCGTGGCCAGGTCGGTATGACGGCCGATCAGGAAACCGACTGCGGTGATCAGGCCCATGGTCGCCAGGCCCAGCGTCGGGAAGCGGTGTCTGGGGTGCAGCTTCTCGTACGGCCGGAAGAAGACGCGGTCGCGGGCGGCGTCGTAGGGCACCCTCGAACCGCCGAGCAGGCCGGTGAAGACCGAGGCGAAGGCCGTGATCAGGATCAGTACCGTGACCGTGTCGGCGGCGCCCTTGCCCCAGGTCTCCTCCAGCACCGCCGAGGCGACCGAGGTGGAGGCGATGTCGTGCGGGTCGGTCATCCGCTGCCAGTCGACGACGCCGAGGGTGCCGATCTGCAGGAGCAGGTAGATCGCCATGATGCCGAGGATCGAGAACAGGATCGAGCGCGGCAGCGTACGGCCGGGGTCCTTGATCTCGGCACCCATGTACGCGGTGGTGTTGTAGCCGAGGTAGTCGTAGATGCCGATGGTCAGGCCCGCGGCGAAGCCCAGCCAGAAGTGGTCGCCGGTCAGGTCGAAGGCGCCCGACGGGTAGCTGAAGGCCAGGTGCGGGCTGAAGTCGGTGGCCGCCGCGGTGATCACCAGCAGCACCGAGGCGATCATCACGGTCCACATCACGGTGGTGATCCGGGCGATGTGCTCGATGCCGCGCCAGAGCAGGAGCACGACCAGGGCGATGATGCCGAGGCCGATCAGGTCGGCCGCCGTCCGCCCGAGACCGGGGGCCAGATAGCCCAGGTACTGCACGAAGCCGACCACGCCCGTGGACATGATCAGCGGAATGAAGAGCATCGCCGTCCACACGAACAGGAACGGCATCAGCCGGCCCGTGCGGTACTGGAAGGCCTGGCGCAGATAGACGTAACTGCCGCCGGAGCCGGGCATCGAGGCGCCCAGCTCGGCCCAGACCAGTCCGTCGCACAGCGCGAGGACGGCGCCCGCGACGAAGCCGATGACCGCCTGGGGACCGCCGAAGGCGGTGACCATCAGCGGGATCGTGACGAACGGGCCGATGCCGCACATCTGGCTCATGTTGATGGCCGTGGCCTGGAACAGGCCGACACGGCGGAGGAAACCACCCGCGGGTGGCGGACTACCGGACATGGGGACTCCTGACGCCACGGGCGGCCTCGACGGCACCCGGCGGGCTGACTGGCCGATAAAGTTAAGGAGCCTTACTAGAGGCGTCAAGTATGCGCCGGGAATACCTGAGAATGGTCCGATGACCGCCAGTGACGTCGATGAGCAGCAGGAGCAGCCCTGGAGCCGCCGGCGGCTGCGCAGCACCAACGAGCGGCTGCTGCTCGACCGGCTGCGCACCCTCGGCGCCGCCTCGCGCGCCCAACTCGCCCGCGAAACCGGCCTGTCGAAGCCCACGGTCTCCAGCGCCCTGGCATCGCTGGAGACGGCCGGCCTGGTGCACGAGGTCGGCACCCACGCCCCGGAGCGCGGACGCACCGCCGTGCTCTACGCCCCCGACCCGGCCGCCGGGTACGCGCTCGGCGTGGACATCGGCCGGGGCTGGCTGCGGGTGGCGGTGGCCGACCTGGACGGCACGGTCGTCGCCCGGTCCGACGTACGCAACCGGGCCCGCACCTCCGCGGCGCTGGCCGACCTGGTTGTGGGCACCGCCCGCCAGGTGACCGCCCATTCGGGCGTGGACCCGGCCGAGGTGGTGCACGCAGTGGTCGGCACGCCCGGCGTCTACGACCCGAAGCAGCGGCGGGTGCGGTACGCGATGCATCTGCCCGGCTGGGGGCGGGCGGGGCTGGTCGACCGGATGCGCAAGGAGCTGGGCGTGCCGCTGGAGGTGCACAACGACGCCAATCTGGCCGCGCTCGGCGAGTACTCGTACGGCGTGGGCAGGGGCAGCCGGCTGTTCGCGTACATCCTGATCGGCACCGGACTCGGGATGGGCGTCGTCAGTGAGGGACGGCTGTTCACGGGGGCGCACGGGCTGGCCGGCGAGATCGGCTTCCTGCCCTGGCCGGGCCGGCAGAAGCCGGAGCGGCTGGAGGACGCGGTGTCCGGGGTGGCCGTGGTGGAGGCCGCCCGGGAGTTCGGGATGAGCGGGCAGCTCACGGCGAAGGCGGTCTTCGACGCGGCCCGGCAGGGCCATCCGGCCGCCGCGCGGGCGGTGGAGCTGGAGGGCGAGCGGATCGCGCACACCGTGGCGGCGGCCGCCGCCGTGCTCGACCCGGACCTGGTGGTGCTCGGCGGCGGCGTCGGCCACAGCGTCGACCTGCTGCTGCGCCCGGTCCAGGAGCACGTGCGCACCCTCACCCCGCTGCGCCCGCGGATCGCGCCGAGCCGGCTCGGCGAGGACGCGGTCCTGCTCGGCGCGGTGGCCACGGCGCTGGACACGGCCCGGGACCTGGTGTTCGAGCGCAGGGCGGCCGGAAGCTGACCCTGCAAGGCCCGCCACGGCCACGGTCGTTGACACGGCCCGCGCGGCACCCTAGCTTGAGGCAGGTTAGTAAAGTTTCCTAACTTTACGAGGCCGGTGCTGCTGCCATGTTCCCTCGCCCCGCCCCCGCCCGCCGGTACGCCGTCACCGCGCTGGTGCTCGGCCTGCTCGGCTCCCTGACCAGCGGTGCCTGGGCCGGCGCCCGGCCTTCGGCGGTGCCGCACGGGCCCGTCCCGGCCACCCGCGTCTCCTCGGCGGCCGGCACCGGCACCCCGCTCGGCGGATACGCCATCCAGTCCTCGGCGAAGGTGAGCGACTCACCGGCGGCCGTCTCCTCGCCCGGCTATCCGGCCAAGGGCTGGTTTCCGGCGGGCCCCCGGTCGACGGTCCTGGCCGCGCTGCTCGCCGACGGCGTGTACGCCGATCCGTTCTACTCCACCAACCAGCAGAAGATCCCGAAGGCGGACTTCCAGGTCCCCTGGTGGTACCGCTCCGACTTCACGGTCGAGGACACCACCCGGCGAACCTTCCTCGACTTCAGCGGGGTGATCTCGGCGGCCGACGTCCATGTCAACGGCCACCAGGTGGCGAAGGCCGCGGAGGTCACCGGCGTCTACCCGCACCACGAGCTGGACATCACCTCGCTGGTCCGGCCCGGCACCAACGCGGTCGCCTTCCGTGTCCAGCCCAACGAACCGAGCAAGAACCTCACCATGGGCTGGCTGGACTGGCTCCAGCCGCCGGCCGACCGGAACATGGGCATCGTCCGGGACGTCGTGGTGCGCCGGGGCGGCCCGGTGGCGCTGCGCGACGCGCATGTCGTCACCGAACTGGCCGTGCCGTCGCTCTCCTCCGCCGACCTCACCGTGAAGGTGCAGGCCCGCAATGACACCGGCACCGCGGTCACGGCCGAGGTCACCGGACTCATCGGCGCGACGACGTTCACCCGGCAGGTCCCGCTCGCCGCCCACGAGACGAAGACCGTCACCTTCTCCCCCGCCGACACCCCGGGCCTGCGCGTCACCTCGCCGAAGGTGTGGTGGCCGGCCGGGATGGGCGGGCAGCCGCTGTACGACCTCGACCTCACCGCGTCCGTCGCCGGTACGACGTCCGACACCGCGCACGAGACCTTCGGCATCCGTGACGTCCGGGCCCCCCTGAACGCCGACGGGGCTCGGGAGTACCGGATCAACGGCCGCAGGCTGCTGATCAAGGGCGGCGGCTGGTCGCCGGACGAGTTCCTGCGCTGGGACCGCACCTATGTCGAGGACCGGCTGAAGTACGCCCTCGACCTGGGCCTGAACACGATCCGCCTGGAAGGACACCTGGAGCCGGACGAGTTCTTCGACCTGGCCGACCGTTACGGCGTGCTCACCCTGCCCGGCTGGGAGTGCTGCGACAAGTGGGAGGGCCAGGTCAACGGCAGCGAGACCGGCGACCAGTGGACCGAGGCCGACTACCCGGTGGCGAAGGCGTCCATGGCCGCAGAGGCCGCCCGGCTGCGCGGCCACCCCAGCGTGATCTCCTTCCTGATCGGCAGCGACTTCGCACCCGACGCGAGGATCGAGAAGACCTACCTGGACGCCCTGAAGGCCGCCGACTGGACCGCTCCTGTCGTCCCCGCCGCCTCCGAGAAGTCCTCGCCGCAGCTCGGCGGTTCGGGCATGAAGATGACCGGGCCGTACGACTGGGTGCCGCCCGGCTACTGGTACGCCAAACGCGAGGGCGGGGCCACCGGCTTCAACTCCGAGACCAGCGCGGGGCCGAGCATCCCCACCCTCGACACGCTGCGCCGCATGATGACCCCCGCCGAACTGGACACCCTCTGGAAGGACCCGGACGCCAAGCAGTACCACCGCTCGCCGTCCCCGACCTTCGGCACGCTCAAGATCTACGACGCCGCCCTCACCGGCCGCTACGGCGCCCCCACGAGCCTCGCCGACTATGTTCGCAAGGCCCAGCTGGCCCAGTACGAGAACGTCCGCGCCCAGTTCGAGGCGTACGACCGCAACGCCACGGACTCCTCGGCCCCCTCCACCGGCGTCATCCACTGGATGTTCAACAGCGGCTGGACCTCACTGCACTGGCAGCTGATGGACCGCTACCTGGACCAGGGCGGGGCCTACTTCGGCGCGAAGAAGGCGAACGAACCGCTGCACATCCAGTACTCCTACGACGACCGCTCGGTCGTCGTCGTCAACCACCGGCACGCCTCCGCGACCGGGCTCAGCGCACACGCCACCCTCTACGACCCCGACGGCACACAGAGGTACGACAAGACCGTCACCGGGCTGACGGTGAGCGGCGACGGGGCGCACGGCACCGTCCTCGCCCTGCCGTCCTCGGTGAGCGGACTGTCGTCGACGTATCTGCTCCGGCTGGTCCTGACGGACGCGGACGGCAAGGAGGTGAGCCGGAACGTGTACTGGCTCTCCACCCGGCCCGACACCCTCGACTGGAACGGCACCACCTGGTACTACACGCCGACGACGAGCTACGCCGACCTCAAGGGGCTCGCCTCGATGGCGCGGGTTCCGGTCTCGGCGACGGCGGCCACCGAGTCGTCGGAGGGCACGTCGACCACGACGGTCACCCTGCGGAACACGGGCGGCGGGGCGACCCCGGCGCTGCTGACGGACGTCCACCTCGTGGACGGGCAGGGCAAGCCGGTGCTGCCGGTGCGCTGGTCGGACAACGAGGTGAGCCTGTGGCCGGGCGAGTCGGTGACGCTGACCGCCACCTGCCGGACGGCCGATCTGCACGGTTCGGCGCCGGGCGTGCGGGTCTCCGGCTGGAACACACCCCAGATCACGGTACCGGCGGCCTGACCGGGCGGGGGCGGGCCCGGACGGCCCGCCCCCGCATGGTTCAGCTCACGTTGAGCGCGGTGTCGTCGATCACGAACGACGTCTGGAGGGTGGACCCCTCCGTGCCGGTGAACTTGATCGTGACCGTCTGGCCCGCGTAGCCCGCGAGGTTGAAGCTGCGCTGGGTGTATCCGCTCGCCGCGTTCAGGTTCGAGTAGGTCGCGAGCGTGGACAGCACCGTTCCGCTGCTGTTGACCACCTGCGCCTTGAGCGTGTCGTACGCCGTCGAGGTGGTCGTCTCCGCCGTGTCGACGTGCAGGTAGAACGACAGGGTGGCGCTGGTGCAGCCGGCCGGGACGGTCACCGACTGGGAGAGCGTGTCCGTGTGGGCGGAACCGTAGCCGTTCAGCCAGGCCTTGTAGGACCCGGTGCGGGCGGCCTCACCGGTGTCGCTGTCGATGACACCGCTGGAGGCGCTCCAGGACGTGGCACCGGACTCGAAGCCCGGGTTGGCCAGCAGCTGGCCGGCGGTGCAGCTGCCGGTACCGCCGCCTCCACCGCCGCTGCTGGTGCCCGAACCGGCGAGCCAGGCGGTGGCGTTGAGGGCGAGGGCCGCGTTGGTGGCGCCGGAGTCGTTCCAGCCGTCGTACAGGGTGTTGCCGGACTGGCCGGTGCCGTCGTCGATCGGGGAGCTGTCGCCCCAGAAGGCGACCCGGCCGCTGCCGAAGGTGCTGGTGAGGAAGAAGGCTCCGGTGTTACCGGAGTAACCGCTGCGGTAGAGCAGGCCCTTGACGGAGGAGTTGTCGGCGGGCTTGAGGGTGGCCGTGGTGCCGTTCGCGATCAGGCTCTTGGTGACGGTGCCGAAGGAGCCGTGCAGGACCGGGTCGGTGCTGTCGCTGATCGCCGCCGGGTAGCCGGACGTGATGTTCAGCGAGTCGATGGAGAAGCCGAACGGGTCGGTGGAGTCGACGCTGTTGTTCGTCATCAGGTCGTTGAGGATCTCGACCGCGTCCTGGCCGTCGTTGTTGCGGTCGGCGCCGGTGTGGTCGGAGATCATGAACAGACCGCCGCCGTTCTTCACGAAGTTCATGATCGCCGTCTTCTCGGCGCTGGTGAACGACGTGTTCGGTTCCGGCAGGACCAGGGTGTCGAAGTTCGACAGGTCCGTCGAGGACGAGCCGCCGTAGCTGAGGCTGGAGCCCGAGGGCAGCGTCTTCAGGCTGTAGTCGCCGGTCTTCTGCAGCGCCACGCCCCAGGAGGACAGGGCGCCGGTCCAGTCCGTCTCGGCCGACGGGGAGGAGTCCTGGCCGAGCGGGTCGGGCTGGCTGGTGGAGATGATCCAGTCGGCGTTGCCGGCCGTCTCGGCGTGGGCGTTGTCGAACAGGATGCGGTGCGTGGTCGCCGCGTGGGCGGCGGTGCCGCTGCCGACCTGGACCGCGGCTCCGGTGAGCAGCAGCCCGAATCCGGCCAGGGCGGTGGTGAGTCTGGGACGGGATCTCCTGGATCCAAGCATCCGGCGAACCTCCATGAGGGGTGGGGAGAGGCGGTGCGGGCGCCAAGTCTGCGCGCGTAGAGCCCGCTTGAGGGTTCTACACGCGTGGAATGGTTGAAAGGTACATGGCATGAAGGTCGGATGAACAGAAAGTCCCGGCAACGAGCCGAGCGGACTGGCTTCGCTCACAGCGGGCAGACGATGAGCGGGAGGCACCACGAAAAGGGGTGGACATGGAGATATCAGGCATCATCAGTGCCCTTGTCATCGGCATCATCATCGGTGTCCTGGGACGCCTGGTCGTCCCCGGACGCCAGCACATCGGCATTCTGTGGACCATCGTGGTCGGCATCGTGGCCGCACTGCTGGGCTCGGCCATCGCCGCCGGGTTCGGGGTCGCGCAGACCAAGGGGCCGGACTGGATCGAGTGGTTCATCCAGATCGCCCTGGCCGCACTCGGTGTCGCCGCGCTGGACCGGGCCCGCGTGCGTCGCTGACGTGCGGCGGTCAGCTGCCGTACACGTACGGCGTCGTGGTGCTCAGCGCCTGGAAGCCGAGGCGCTCGAGGATCGGGCGGCTCATGGATGAGGCGTCGACCTGGAGGTAACGGTAGCCGTGGGCGGCGGCGACGCGGGCGCGGTGGGTGACCAGGGCACGGTAGATGCCCCGGCCCCGGAAGGCCTCGACGGTGCCGCCGCCCCACAGCCCGGCGAACGGGGTGCCGGGCACCAGCTCCATCCGGGCGGCGCTGACGGGCTCGTCCCCGGCGAGGGCGACCACGGCGACGACCGTGCCGGGGTCGGCGGCCAGACGGGCGAGCAGCCGGTGCCGCAGCCGGGTGGCGTCGTCGCCGAACGCCTTCTCGTGGACGCCCACGACGAGGTCGACGCCGGCCGGGTCGGTGACCGGCAGGAGACGGATGCCCGCGGGCGGTTCGGCGTCCAGGGCGAGCCGGTCGGTCTCGCCGATCAGCAGCGTCTCCGCGGGCTCGGCCCGGAACCCGGCGGCGGTGAGCCGGGCACCGAGATCCTCCGGCCGGTCGTGGCTGTAGAGCTTCCACTCGAAGTCGCGGCCGAGGCCGGTGAAATGGACGATCTGGTCCCTGATCACCTGCTCCGCACTCGTCCGGTCCAGGTCGGACCAGAGCACGCCGTTCCAGCCGTACGCGTCCGCGACCTGACGCACGACCGCACCGGACCGCTCGATCCGTGCACCGGGGCCGTCGGGAACCGCGTTCTCGCGCATGTCACGGTCGTAGCGGGCGAGCACTGCCAAGTGATCCATGGGCCCAGCTCACCAGGAACGTCCCGGCCCGGGCAACGGGATTACCGCATGTACCCCTGGAGCGGTTGCCCGGCCCGGCGCCCACGGGGCGGAGCCGCAGCGCGAACACAGCCCCGGGCCTGTGTGTCAGCCCAGTTCGAGCGTGGTGACGCCGAACACGCGGTCCTGGGCGTAAGGGCGCACCGGCCCGGTGTACATGCGGGCGGTCTCGAACGACGCCCGGAGGCCGGCTTGTTCGGCGAGCGCGACGCCGGCCGTGTTGGGCTCGGGCACGTCGATGGCGATCTCGCGTCCGGCGGCGTCGGCCGTGAGGGCGGCGAACAGGACACGGGCGTCGTCGGCGGTGTCCGCGAAGAGGGGTCCGATGCGCAGGGTGTCCCGGCCGGGGCGGAGCACGCCGTACCCGGTGAGGCGTGCGCCGTCGTGGCGGACGAAGACCCGGTGGCCGGGGCCGGTGAGCCACTCGGCGAGGAAGCGCGGACGGTCCGCCGGGTAGCAGGCGCTGTCGTAGGCGGTGATCGCGGCGAGGTCGGCGAGGCCGGCCGGACGCACTCCGGCCGGCGTCTCGCTCTGCGGGGCGGTGCCGGTGAACCGGATGGTGCGGTAGGCGAGTTCGAACCCGGACTGGCGGTAGTTGTCCTGCTGGGCGACGACGCCGTCCAGGCCGACGGTACGGTCGCCGGCGTGGGCGAGGGCGGTCTTCCAGGTGGTGAGGCCGTGGCCGTGGCCACGCAGATCCGGGCGGACGAGGTAGCAGCCCAGGAAGGCGTAGTCCGCGCCGTAGTTGACGACGGAGATGGCCGAGACCGGCTCCCCGTCGATCCGGCCGAGGAAGAACCCCTCGGGGTCCTGTGCGAAGAACGCGGGTCCGTCGGACAGTCCGGGATTCCAGCCCTCCGCCGCCGCCCACCCGGCGATCACCGGCCAGTCGGTGAGGGTGGCCTGCGTGACGACGAGGTCGTGGGGGGTCGCAGAGGTCATCGATGCGCTCCATTTTCCGTCGGGACCGGACTGCCGTACCGCATCCTTGCGGATCAACGGGGGCCGCGCCACGGCAGGATCAGCCGTTGGACGCGCCCGGCTCGACTTCGAGAGCACTCGCATCGTGGGCGGCGACCTCGCCACAGCCGGACGGGCTCGGTGGCGTCCCTCTGGAGGACTGCGACATCGCCGAACTCACCCCGGGGGCCACTGCCTTACCGTGCCGCCCGCCGCCTCGCGATCGGCGCGGGCCTGGCTGTCACCTGCCGCGGCATGCGCCGGACTGACCGAACAAGGTGATCGGCAACAGCCCGGCCGGCTGCAGCAGTTGCCCCGGGTCCGTCTTCGGGGCCCCACCGGGCCTGCGTCCGGTGGGGCCCTTTCAGGGGCGGCGGGTCAACTGGTGCGACCGGAGCGGAAGCGGCGGTAGAGGGCCGTACCCGCGAGCAGGAGCGTGGCGCTGCCGGCGATGGCCGGGGCCGTCACGTCCATTCCGGTGTGGGCCAGCGCCGCCGACTGCGCGACGGGATGTGCGCGCGGGCTGGGCCGGTGCTTCGTGGGGGCCGGTGGCCTGGGGGCCGGGGTGCGCGGACGGCGGGGGGTGCCGGGCGCCTCGCCGTTGACGGACTGGTTGCCCTGGGCCGGGTTGCCCACTCCGACCACGTTGACGCTGTTGCCGCTGACGTTGACCGGAAGGTCGACGGGGAGCTGGACGTCGTTGCCGGACAGCACGCCGGGCGAGTCCTGCGCGCCGCCGTGGGCGGACGCCCCGCGGGACGTGGAGGACCCGCCCTTGCCGGCGCCGCGGTTCGCGCAGGCGTTGCCGGCCGCCGGATTGAGCAGCCCCAGCACGTTCACGGTGTTGCCGCACACATTGACCGGCACATGCACCGGGAGCTGGATGCCGTTGCCGGAGATCAGCCCGGGTGAGCCGGCCGCGGAGCCGTCGGCGCCCGCGCCGTCGGCCGCGAAGGCGGCGGACACCGGCATCGCAAGGGCCATCGCCCCGGAGGCGGCGGCGACGGCGATCACACCGTTTCGGGTAGCCCGTCTCATGGTTCCTGCCTTCCAGACGTCGTCGCGGGCACTCACCCGCACCACATAGAACGCAGGCGAACCATCCGAGTTATGGCTTATCGGTCTTTCACCCCGTCGAGCGACACTGTTATCGAACTGCATGTAAAGCCGCTCAATGATCGCCAACGGGCATGGAGGGCGCGAAGGGTACGGCACCGGGCGCCGTCCCGCTCGCCCGGAGGCGGGTCCCCCGGGGCCCGCTTATGGTGAGTCCAGGGCGCCGTCCCCCGGTCCGCGACAGGCGTCCCGGGAGGCGATCGATGCTGGCCAAGCTGTCCAGACGGCCCGCCGTGCGGCGCTGCGCGGGCGCCGGAGCCCTCGCCCTGGCCCTGCTCGGAGCCGGGCTCCCCCGCGCCGGCGCCGACCGGCCGCAGCCGCAACCCGACCTGTCCCGCTTCTACCGGCAGAAGGTGACGTGGGCGGCCTGCAAGGGTCCGGACATGCCGGAAGACCTCCAGTGCGCGAAGGTCACCGTCCCGCTCGACTACGCCCGGCCCCGCGCAGGCACCCTCGACCTGGCCCTGGCCCGCTATCGGGCGACCGGCACACCGCGGGGCTCGGTGCTGCTGAACTTCGGCGGCCCGGGCGGCGCGGGCATACCCGAACTCGCCTCCGGCAGCAAGGAGTTCATGGACCTGACCAACGGCTACGACGTGGTCACCTTCGACCCGCGCGGCGTCGGCCGGTCCTCCCCCGTCAGCTGCGGCGAGGGCGGCGACGACGCCGCGGTCGCGACGGGCGCCCACGCCGACCTCGCCCATCCGCGGGCACTGCTCACGAAGTTGCGGAAGGCCGCCGACGACTGCGCCCGGCATTCCGGCCCGGTGCTGCAGCACATCGGCACCGTGAACGCGTCCCGCGACCTGGACGTCATCCGGCAGGCCCTCGGCGACAAGAAGCTCAACTACCTCGGTTTCTCCTACGGAACGCGGCTCGGCGCGGTGTACGCGGCGCAGTTCCCGGACAAGGTCGGCCGGCTCGTCCTGGACGGCGTGGACACCCTGACCGAGCCGTTGTCCGAGCAGGGGGTGGCCGGTGCCCAGGGCGAGCAGACCGCGCTGGACGATTTCCTGGACTGGTGTACGACGGACGTCGCCTGTCCGTTCGGCCGGGACCGGCGTGCGGCAGGGGACCAGGTCACCGGGCTGGTGCACTCGCTCGACGAGAACCCGCTCCCGATGGACTTCGGCGGCACGTTCTCAGGACAGGACCTGGTGGGGGCCATCGGCCAGGCCCTGTACAGCAGGGACCTGTGGCCCGCCCTGGAGCGCGCCCTGGCCTCGCTGACGGAGGACGGTGACACGCGGGGCGTGCTGAACTTCGCCGACGGCGGCGCCGCTCCGCCCCGCCAGGGGCAGCCGAAGAACGGCGGCCTCGTCGATCCGCAGAACGTCCCGTCGGACAACCTGGCCTCCGCGCTGATGGCGGTCAACTGCGCCGACGACCCCGACCGGCCCGACGCGGACCGGATCACCAAGGACCTCCGGAGCCTGCGGTCGGCGTACGAGAAGGCATCGCCGGTCTTCGGCCGGTACCGGCTCACCCAGCTGCTCATGTGCTACGGCTGGCCCAAGGGCACCGACTTCATCCGCGACCGGGTGAAGGACGTCCACTCGGCGAAGATGCTGCTCGTGGGCACGCGCGGCGACCCGGCGACGCCCTACCGGTGGACCGTGGAGACGGCGGCACGGCTCGGCCCGTCGGCCGTGGTGCTCGACAACAAGGGCGACGGCCACACCGCGTACGGCTCCTCCAAGTGCGTCCACCGGAAGGTCGACGACTTCCTCCTCTACGGCACCCTGCCCCCGAGCGGCAGCTCCTGCCCGGCGGACGGAGACGACTGGAGCAGCTCCGCGAACACCGCCGGCTGATGACAGCGGCGACGCAACCGGGTATCAGGTGCGAATCCGGCACAACCTTGCGCGCATCACGGCCGTCTCCCTGGGCAGGCGCACTTCGGCCGCCGCATCCCGTACGTGACCACCACAGGGGAGCCCATCATGCGCATCCGCGCCGCCATCGCCGTACCCGCCGCCTCCGCCGCCACGGCGGTGCTGCTGCTGACCGCGCCGCAGAGCCAGGCCGCCACCGACCACGCCCGGCCCGTCCGCTGTGCCGAGAAGGCGCTGACGATCCGGGCGAAGGCCGTGGCCGGTGACCCGACCGTGGTGCGCATGAGCGTCACCAACCGCGGCACCCGCGCGTGCGTCGTCGACCGTGTGCCCACGGTGACCTTCGGGGACCTGGACGGTGCGGCCCTGCCGACACCGCAGGGCGGCACCGGCGACCACCGGCTCGCGGCGGGCCGTACCGCCTACGCCGACGTACGGACCATCGGTGACCCTGCGGACCCCGAGGCCCGCCGGGTGGAGACCGTGACCGTGGCCGCCTCGGCCGCGCACTGGGGCCGCTCCTTCACCGCCGCGCGGCTCGGCACCGGCAAGCAGGTTCTGGTGTGGGAGCCGGTGACGACGTGGTGGCAGCCCACGGCGGCGGCCGCGGACCGGGCCATCGGCCTCAGCTGAGCGTCACCTCGGGAGTGTAGAGCTCCAGCCACTGTGCGAGGTCCAGGGTGCGTTCCAGGCCTCGCCGGGCCGCCTGGGTGCTGACCGGCTCCTCGCGTTCGGCGGCCCGGCGCAGCCGGTCGCGGTCGACGAGGTCGAACACCCGGTGGGAGGGCCGGGACAGCAGCTCCTTGGCCTGTTCCTGGAGGGCTCGGGCGTACCGCGGGTCCTGCGTGGACGGGTACGGGCTCTTGACCCGCTCGTACACCGAGCGCGGCAGGACGTCCGCGGCCGCTTCCCGGAGCAGGCTCTTCTCCCGGCCGTCGAAGGATTTCAGTGCCCAGGGGGCGTTGTAGACGTACTCGACCAGCCGGTGGTCGCAGAACGGCACCCGGACCTCCAGGCCGACGGCCATGCTCATCCGGTCCTTGCGGTCGAGCAGCGCGCGGACGAAGCGGGTGAGGTGCAGATGGCTCATCCGCCGCATCCGGTACTCGAAGTCGCTCTCGCCGTCGAGCCGTTCGACGGCGGCGGCGGCGGTGTGGTAGCCCTCGGCGACATACCCCTCCAGGTCCAGACACTTGCCGAGGTCGGCGCGCAGCACCTCGGCGTCGTCGCCCATGAGCCGGCCCATGCTGGTCAGCCAGGGGAAGGTGTCGGCGTGGCGCGCCTCCTCGTCGAAGAACTGCAGGTAGCCGCCGAAGACCTCGTCGGCGGACTCACCGGACAGGGCCACCGTGGACTTCTCACGGATGGCGCGGAACAGCAGCAGCAGCGAGGCGTCCATGTCACCGAAGCCGGTCGGCAGATCGCGGGCGCGGATCACCTGCTCGCGCACGGCAGGGTCAGCGAGGGACTGCGCGTCGAGGACGATGTCCTGGTGGTCGGTGCCCGCCAGTTCGGCGACGTCGTGCACGAAGGGCGTGTCGGGGGTACCGCGCAGTTCGTCGGCGACGAAGTTGTCGGTCTGGCCGACGAAGTCGACGGCGAAGCTGCGCACCTTCTCGCCCTGCTCGCCGAGTTGCCGGGCGGCGATCGCGGTCATCGCGGAGGAGTCGAGGCCGCCGGAGAGCAGGGTGCAGCGCGGGACGTCGGCGACCAGCTGGCGGCGCACGATGTCGTCGAGCAGCGAGCGCACGGTGGCGATGGTGGTGTCGCGGTCGTCGGTGTGCGGACGGGTCTCAAGACGCCAGTAGACGCGGGTGGCGAGGCCGGAGCGGCCGACGGTGACGACCGTTCCGGGTTCCACCTCGCGCATGCCGTCCCAGATCGCGTGTCCGGGCGTCTTGATGAGGACGAACAGTTCCCGCAGCCCGTTCAGCGCGACCCTCCGGCGGGCGAGCGGGTTGGCGAGGATCGCCTTGGGCTCGGAGCCGAACAGGACGCCGTCGGGGGTGGGGTGGTAGTAGAACGGCTTGATGCCCATGCGGTCGCGGATCATCACGAGCTTGTCGTGACGGCCGTCCCAGATGGCGAACACGTACATCCCGTTGAGCCGTTCGGCGACCGCGTCTCCCCATTCGACATAGCCGCGCAGCACGACCTCGGTGTCGGAGTCGGTGGTGAACCGGTGGCCTCGGCCCTCCAGTTCCCGGCGCAGCTCGGTGAAGTTGTACGCCTCTCCGGAGTACACCAGGGCCACGGTCCCCTCGGCGGTGTCGAGGGACATCGGCTGCCGGCCGCCGGGGAGGTCGATGATCGCGAGCCGGCGGTGTCCGAGGGCGGCCGGGCCCTGGACCCAGGTGCCGCGGTCGTCCGGGCCGCGGCAGGCCATCGTCTCGGTCATCGCATGCAAGGTGGGGGCCTCGGCGGTGAGGTCACGGTCGAAGGAGACCCACCCGGTGATGCCGCACATGCGTTACCTCCTGCCTCCGGCTCGCGGCCGGTTCCCGCGCCCACCTCGGCTTCCCCAGGTGAACCAGGCACTGGCCGGGCAAACCGGTTGTATCTAGCACCTATATGGCCACCCTCCGTCAGTTGCCCGAGGCAGTCAACGCGGCGGCAACACGGACGGCCTCCCCCGCCCCCGTGGTTTCGGCCGCGTTTTGCTCGCGCGACACCCCGCGCACCCCATGCCACCGGGCCGGTCCCGCCAGGAACCGGCCACGGGCAAAAACTTCCCCAAACGCCGCAAGAGATCAGGCTTTTTCGGTCACGAATCGATCGGACACAAATCGATCGAGCACGGCGGTCAGCTCGGCCGGCTTCTCCAGCGGCAGTTCATGGCCCGCGTCGAGGATCCGCACGACCGCGTCCGGGTAGGCCTTGGCCATCCGGAGCATCTGCCGCACCGGCAGCTGCACGTCGTGGTATCCGTGCACCATCAGGGTGGGCGTACGGATCTCACCGGCCCGGTCCAGGACGTCGAAGGCACGCATCGCGCCGTACAGCGTCATCACGACCTCGCGGGGGGTCGCGGCGGAGGCACGGATGTGCGCGCGGATCTCCTCACGCGGATAGCCGGGCGCGAAGGCACGCTGGATGTTGGCAGCGACGAACAGCTTGTACGGCACGAGGGTGGAGGCGGCCATGAGCAGCCCCCGGCCACGGCTGTACGTCATCCGGCCGATGGAACACACCAGTGCCATCCGCTCCACCCGCTCGGGATGGGCCAGGGCGATGGTCTGCGCGATCATCCCGCCCATCGAGTGGCCGACCAGCACGAACCGTTCGACCTTCAGGTGATCGAGCAGGGCGAGGACGTCCTGGGCCAGCTCGGCGATGGTGCGCACCCCGGCCCCGGTGCTCTCGCCGTGCCCGCGCAGGTCCAGCCGGATCACCCGTCGCCCCGGCGAGAAGTGCGCGATCTGGTGGTCCCAGCGGTGCCGGTCGGCGGTCCAGCCGTGGACGAACACGAGGGGCACCTCCGGTGCGTCACGGGGACCCTCGTCGTCGTACGTCAGGGCCGCTCCGTCGAGTTCGAGCTGCGGCATGTCAGGCCTCCGGGGTGCGGCGCGATCGGGTTACTGGCCGGTACCGTAACGGTCCGAGGGGCGTGGCGTCACCGTGGTGCGGCAAGGAGATCCGCGGGCACCTCGGGTGTGGATTACCCCGAATGCCGGACATGTGAATCCGACCTATCGTGCTGTCATGGAGCACGCACTGAGTCCCGCGACCCTCGCCGAACTCCGGCGCCCGCGTCCGTACCCGGCGGTGTCGGTGCTGACCCCGACGCATCGCCGCGAACCCGAGAACGGCCAGGATCCCGTCCGGCTGCGCAATGTGGTCAGCGAGGCCCGCAGGCGCCTGGAGTCGGACCCCGCGGTCACCCGCGAGCGGCGCAACGAGGTCGTGGCGCAGCTCGACCGGGCGCTGGCGGAAGTGGATCTGGCACACGCCGAGGACGGTCTGGTGATCTTCGCCGCCCCCGGCGAGCACCAGGTGTGGTCCCTGGCCCGCACCGTCCCCGAGCGGGTGGTGCTCTCGGACACCTTCCTCACCCGCAACCTGGTGGCCGCACAGGCCGCCGGACGCCCCTTCTGGGTGCTGTCTCTCTCCGCGGACCGCGTCACCCTGTGGAGCGGCGGCGACGACCGCGTGGTGCAGGTCCGTTCGGGCGGCTTCCCGCTGGAGCGCAGACAGGAGAACTTCGATCCGGAGCGCCAGATGCGCACGGGCGGCCTGCCGAGCGTCTTCAGCGACGAGGGCACCCGGCAGTTCCTGCGTGAGGCGGACACCGCCATGAACACGGTCCTGCGCGACCAGCCCCGGCCCGTGTACGTCACCGGCGATCAGGCGGCGCTGTCCCTGCTGGACGAGGTGGGCAGTGTCGCCAAGGCCGCCGTCCACGTCCCGCACGGCGGCCTCGCGCACGCCGGTCCGGAGGCGGTGTGGCAGGCGCTGCGGCCGGTACTGGAGGCCGAGGCCCGCAAGGACACCACGGACGTGGTCCGGGAGCTCATCTCGGCACGCGGTCACCGGACCTTCGCGGCCGGTCTGGACGAGCTGTGGCAGAGCGCCCGCGAGGGCCGGGTCCGGCTGCTCGCCGTGGAGGAGAACTTCCGGCCGACCGTCCGCGACCTCGGCGAGCATCTGGTACCGGCCGAGCCCGGCGATCTGGACGCCCGCGACGACATCGTGGACGAGATCGTCGAGCAGTGTCTGGAGACCGGCGCCGACGTCCGCTTCGTGCCCGACGGCACGCTGGCTGACGCGAACGGTATCGCAGGAGTCCTGCGGTACTGAGGCCTCCTGCGGCAACGGGTGCCCCGGCGGGGCACCCCGAGGAAGCGCTCTCTCGTCGGCGTACGCTACCGCCGTGATCGCCGGCGAGAGGGAGCGCACACATGGGTGACCTGCTGGGAGTGGCGGTACTGGGCGCCGGCCACATGGGGGCCGACCATATACGACGTCTCGACCAGGTGGTCAGCGGCGCCAGGGTCGCGGCGGTGGCCGACCCCGATGTCGACCGGGCGAAGGACGTGGTGGCCGGCCTCGTCGGGGTCACCGTGCACACGGACCCCCTCGCCGCGCTCGACGCGCCCGGTGTCGCCGCCGTGCTGATCGCCTCTCCCGGGCCCGCGCACGAGGAGGCCCTGCTCGCCGCCTTCGCCCGTGGCCTGCCGGTGCTGTGCGAGAAGCCCATGGTGCCGGACTCCACCGGAGCCCTGCGGGTCGTGGAGGCCGAGGCACGGCTGGGCCGACGGCTGGCGCAGATCGGGTTCATGCGCCGCTACGACACCGAGTACCGCCGCCTGAAGGCGCTGCTGGACGACGGCGGCCTCGGCCGGCCCCTGATGCTGCACTGCATCCACCGCAACGTCTCCTCCCCCGGTCACTTCACCAGCGCCATGCTGATCAACAGCTCCGTCTCGCACGAGATCGACGCGGCGCGCTGGCTGCTCGGGCAGGAACTGACGGCGGTGACCGTGCTGCGCCCCACGCCGTCCGCCGGCGCCCCCGAGGGCCTGCTCGACCCGCAGTTCGTGCTGTTCGAGACCGAGGGGGGCGCGCTGGTCGACGTCGAGGTCTTCGTGAACTGCGGCTTCGGCTACCAGGTGCGCTGCGAGGCGGTGTGCGAGAAGGGCAGCGCACGCATCGGTGACGAGCACACCATGGTGGTCACCACCGCGGGCGGCGCCCGCGAGGAGGTGGCGCAGGACTACCTCGTCCGGTTCGCCGACGCCTACGACCGTGAGGTGCAGGCCTGGGTCGACGCCACCCGGCGTGGCGAGGTCACCGGTCCGAGTGCCTGGGACGGGTACGCGGCGTCGGTCGTCGCCGAGGCGGGGGTCCGGGCGCTGGAGAGCGGCGGCCGGGTTGCCGTCGGCCTCGCCCCGCGCCCGGACCTGTACGCCGGGGTCAGCCGCTGACGCTCGCGGCACCCGTCTCCAGATGCCCGGTGAACCGGCGCGACCAGGTCGCGTCGGAGTCGACGGTCACCGTGAAGTCGTACCAGCCGTCCTGATGGGCGACGGCGTTGAAGAAGTCCTCCGTGGAGGCGCCCGCGGCGACGGTGTAGGTCCAGGGGCCGTCGCTGCGGTAGTGGTGCGAGGTGATCGTGAACTTCACCGACGACGTACCGGAGTTGGTCATCCTGAAGTAGACGGCGAGCTTGCCCGTGCCCGGCTCGACCGCGTACCGGGTGCTCACCTCCGCCGCCTTGCCGGCCTTGGTGGCGTCGCCCTGGAAGCGGCGCAGGAAGCGGTTGGGGCCGACCATGGTCAGGTCGTACTTGCCGCCGCCGTAGCCCGTGCCGATGCTGAAGGAGTCGGAGGCGGTGCCGCCGGCGTCGACCGTGTACTGCCAGGGCGTGGTGTCCCGGTAGGCGTTCGGGTGGATGGAGAAGTGGGCGGCGCGGGTGGCCGGGCCGCCCTGGTTGGTCATGGTGAACCAGGCGAGGATCTTGCCGGCGGCGCCGAACTCCAGGTGATCCAGGTAGCCGTTCGGCTGGTAGGGCAGCGCGCGGGCCGGACGGGTGCCGGGCTCCTGGGCGGGCAGGGCGTTGTCCGTCGGCACCGGGTTGGGCAGCGGACCGCAGGTGCCGATGCCGATGACGCCGGTCGCGGGCAGGGAGACCGGGCCGTGGACCGGGGCTGCGAAGTCGAAGACGCCGGTGAGGTCGCCGCTGACTCTGCGCCGCCAGTCGCTGATGTTGGGGCACTTGGCGGGCTTGCCCAGGGCGGTCGTCCAGGTCTCCAGGAAGCGCAGGACCGAGGTGTGCTCGAAGACCTCGGAGGAGACCCAGCCGCCGCGCGTCCAGGGCGAGATCACGATCATCGGGACGCGGAAGCCGAAGCCGTACGGCACGCCGTTGAGGAACTCCCCGGGTGTTCCGGCGGGGGGCACCGGCGGGGGCACATGGTCGAAGCAGCCGTCGTTCTCGTCGTAGTTGAGGAACAGGACCGTCGAGTCGAAGACGTCCTGGTCGGCGGCGAGGGCCTGGTAGACGAGGCTGACGAAGTGGGCGCCGTCGCCGGGCGGGGCGTAGGGGTGCTCGGAGAAGGCCTGGTTGGGCACGATCCACGAGACCTGCGGGAGGGTGCCCGCGACGACGTCGGCCCTGATGGCCGCGGCGATGTCGTCGGGGGTCGAGCCGGTCGTCTTCGGTACCGAGGACATGCCGCGGTCGTACAGCGGGTCGCCCGCCTTGGCGTTCGTGAAGTTCGTGAAGTAGGCGCAGCCG
Source organism: Streptomyces sp. NPDC053069 (assembly GCF_044546895.1). Lineage (NCBI taxonomy): Bacteria > Bacillati > Actinomycetota > Actinomycetes > Kitasatosporales > Streptomycetaceae > Streptomyces > Streptomyces sp. NPDC053069. The sequence goes on from NZ_JBITZN010000001.1 coordinate 102,643, forward strand.
TTGTCGCCGTAGTTGTCGGCCGCGTTCTGGTAGACCTTCCAGCTCACGCCGGCGGCCTGCAGCGCCTCGGCGTAGTTCTGCCAGGTCAGGCCGGACTCGTCGCCGCCGTCGTAGGAGGAGGGGTCGACCTTGCCGCTCCACAGGTAGGTGCGGTTGGGGCCGGTCGCGCTGAGCGCGGAGCAGAAGTAGGCGTCGCAGACGGTGTAGTTGTCGGCGAGCGCGTAGTGGAAGGGGATGTCGGAGCGGTCCAGGTAACCGAGCGAGCGGACGCTGCCGACGCCCGCGACCCAGTGGTCCATGCGGCCCTTGTTCCAGGCCGAGTGCTGCGAGGACCACGAGTGGGGCAGGTCGCCGTTGCACTGGGCCAGGGTTTCCCCGTCCTTGCCGCCGGCCGGCGGTGTCGCACTGAGCTTCCAGGGGTACTGGCGGCTCGTGCCGTTCGGCTGGTTGAAGACCGGGTGGCCGCCGCCCAGGGTGATGCCGCTGCGGTCGTCGAAGCCGCGCACGCCTTTCAGACGGCCGAAGTAGTGGTCGAAGCTGCGGTTCTCCTGCATGAGGATCACCACGTGCCGCACATCCTTGATCGTGCCGGTCGCCGTGGTCGCGGCGGCCGCGGTCATGGCGGTATCTCCCGGAGCGAGCGCATTCGGGCTCCGGGGGAGTGTGCCGGCGCCCAGCGCCGCACCCGCCGCCACGGAGGCACCGAGCCCCACGAAGCCTCTTCGGCTGATCGGTGTCATTGGCCCCGTCCTCGTCAGCGGAGTGCCCCTGCGGCACACCGCGCGCCAGGGTGCCCGCGGTGGCGCTCGGGGTCCATACCGGTGCGATGAGGCGGAGATGAACAGAAGCGGAAATGGCCCGAGTTCCCTCACACCCCGCCGAACAGGGCGCTCAGCCCCCGCTCCACCACCCCGGCCATGTCCTCCTGCCCGGCCGCCACCACCGCGTAGGTGCGCAGCAGGAAGCGGCGCAGCGCCGAGGCGGGGAACTGCAGCAGAGCCAGGCCGTGGGGCGAGTGGAACTCCACGACGGTCCGGGTGCGGCCGTACGGCCATATCTGTACGTCCCCGTGGCCGGCCGGGGCCCGCAGGCCCTGGTCGAGCAGGGAGCGTGCGAAGACCCAGGTGACCTCCTCGCCCTCCAGGGCGGCTTCGGCGGGAAAGTCCACGCGGACGGCCAGGGGGTCGTCCGTGGTGTAGCGCAGCGTGGCCGGTACGGGGATCTCCAGGTCCTCGGCGGTGATGAGCCGGGCCTGGGCGGGCTGTTCGACTGTGATGGCGTCCATGCCCTTATGGAGTCCTCGGGGGCGGCTCGCATGCCGCCAAATCCGGTCAGAGTTCGGCATGTACAAGACGATCGGAGGACACGCGAACACAGGAGCGACGAACAGACGGCTGAGCGCGGTCGAAAAACGTCCGCAATGAGGCAACTCCCGTAGTTGTCCTACGGCTTGAGCGGTCGGGCGCGTACGTCATTCGTGCGCCGGGATCACTCCGGGAAGACTCTGGCATATGCCGGAAGCACCACCGTATCGTGTGTTGCCAAATCCCTTACGGGGCGTCGTGGGCTGTGCCAGAGTCGTAACGGTCCCCCCGTCCTCCCCGGCCGTATCGTCCCCCATCGGAGTGCGTCATGCCGTCCCCAGTCTCCGCGGACCACCCAGCCGCCCAGCCACCCGGACGCGGCTCGGTCGAGGCGTTGATCACGCAGACGCGGCGGCTCAAGGGCGACGTGGACGCCGTACGGCGGGACACCGGGAGCGACGGTGCGGACCCGGAGGAACGCTGGCAGCGCGCCCTGTACGACCTGGCACTGCACCAACTGGACGACCTCGGCGTCCACTTGGCCCAGCTGCGGGACGGCCCCGAGGCCCCGCACTCCGACCCGGCCGAACCCGTCGAGACGCCCGCAGGCCCGGGCGGCTCGCTGCTCAGCCGGGTCGGCAGCGCGGAGTGGAACCTGCTCACGGACGAGGCGACCTGGTCCGGGGAGCTGTACCAGATCCTCGGCCTCGCCCCGACCGCCTCGGCCCTCACCCTGGACGAACTGCCCTCGCTGGTCCTGGAGGAGGACCGGCCGAAGCTCACCGCGATGGTCACGGACTGCCTGGTCGACGGCACGCCGATCGACGGCGAGTTCCGGATCGTCCGGCCCGACGCGTCCGTGCGGACCGTGCACATGATGGGCGAGCCCGTGCTCGGCGCCGACGGCAGCACGACCTCCATGTGGGCCGTGCTGCGGGACGTCAGCGAACTGCGCCGCTGCCGGCGGACGGTGCACGAGACCCATGACTCGCTGCAGCGCCACCGCAGGCAGGAGCGGACCGAGCACCGGATCGCGGCCGAGCTGCAGGAGGCCGTGCTACCGCCATGGCGCGGCTCCCTGCGGCTCCCGCACCAGGGGCCATGCACCCTCGACCTCGCCGCCCGCCGTCTGACCGCGTCGACGACCACGCCGCTCGGCGGCGACTGGTACGACGCGCTGGAGCTGTCCGACGGCGAGACGCTGCTCAGCGTCGGCGATCTCACCGGACACGGGGTGGCCGTCGCCACCGGTATGGCGACGCTGCTCGGCGCCGTACGCGGCATGGCCCTGGCCGGCACACAACCCGGTGAACTGCTCGGCATGCTCAACCAGTTACTGGACGCCACCGTGCAACCCGCCCTGGGCAGCGCCGTCTGCTGCCGCTACCGGCCCGCCAGCCGCACCCTGGTCTGGGCACAGGCAGGACACCCCGCCCCGCTGCTGTACCGCGACGGGACGGGGTGCGTGCTGAACGCACCGGACGGCGTCCTGCTCGGCGCCACCTCGGGCGCCGTCTACGGGGAGGCCGAGGCGACCCTGGAACCCGGTGACCTGCTCCTGCTGCACACCGACGGGGTGGTGCCCGGGCACAGCTCGGCCGACGCCGTGGACCGCCTGCTCGGCCTCGCCCCGCGGTTCGCCGCGGCGCGCAGCGCGCAGGACTGCGTACGGACCGTGGTCGAGGAGTTCGGTGGAACGGGACGCGAGGACGACGCCTGTGTGCTCGTCGCCAAGGTCACCGCATGAGCTGAACAGTGAGTCGGGTGAGGTGGTGAGGAGACCGGCGCACAGGCCCTTGGGCCTGTGCGCTCACGCCTGTGCGGTGCTGCCGCCCTTGCCCCTGGGCTTGGGCAGAGCGAGCCGGATCTCCTCCCGCAGTTCGTGGATCTTCGGATAGCCGGCGTACTCCGCGGTCAGCCGGTACATCTGGCGCAGCCGGTCCCAGGTGCGCCGGGAGGAGTTCGAGCCCATCGACATCAGGGCCAGCCGTGCGTAGCGATCGGCCTGTTCGGGATCGTCGGCGATGAAACAGGCCGAGGCCATGGACAGATGGTCGAAGATCTTCGACCGCTCCCGGCCGTCGACGCGCAGCGCCAGGGCCTTCTCCGCGTAGTGCTGGGCGTGCACGGCCGCGCCCGGGTCGAACTCCGCCAGCGTGCGGTAGGCGAGAGCCTGCATGCCGTACAGGTCCTCGTCCTTGAAGGTCTGCATCCAGTCCGGTGTCTGCGCGTCCTGCCGGTCCGAGACGAAGAGGTCCTCCGCCTGGCCGAGGGTGCGGCGCATCGCCTGGCCCTTGCCCATCGACGCCTGCGCCCAGGCCTCGATGGTGTGGAACATCGCCTTCGTACGCGGCTGCAGACGGTCGCCGGCGCCGGACTGGGCGAGCTTCATCAGGTCCAGTGCGTCGTCGGGCCGGCCGAGGTGCACCATCTGCCGGGCCGCCCGGGACAGGGCCTCACCGGCGCGCGGCCGGTCCCCGCCCTCGCGGGCGGCATGGGCGGCGATGACGAAGTACTTCTGCGCCGTGGGCTCCAGGCCGACGTCGTGCGACATCCAGCCCGCGAGGACGGCCAGGTTGGCGGCGACGCCCCACAGACGCCGCTGGAGATGGGGTGGGTGGTGGTAGGCGAGCATGCCGCCCACCTCATTGAGCTGGCCCACGACCGCCTTGCGCTGAAGCCCGCCGCCACGGGCCGCGTCCCAGGCTCGGAACACCTCGACCGAGCGCTCCAGTTCCTCGACCTCCTGCGACCCGATGGGGGCGGCCTCATAGCGGTCGAACCCAGCGGGGTCGGCGTGCAGGGGATCGTCGAGAACGGGGGCGTCGGCCTTCAGGGCCGGGTCGGTGTGCAGCCAGTCGTACATGGCGCTGCTGAGTGTGGATCCCGCGGCGAGCGCGGCACCCGCGCCCACCAAGCCGCGTCGGTTGAGCATGAGGTCCATTCCCGTGAATTCGGTGAGGACCGCGGCGGTCCGTTCGGGCGCCCACGGCACGCCGTCGGGATGTTCCTCGATCCCGTCGCCCTGCCGTTTCCCCGTACGCCCGTGCCGCACCAGACCGAGGTCCTCAATGGTCACGACACGGCCGAGACGCTCGGTGAACAGAGCCGCCAGCACCCGCGGTACGGGATCGCGCGGGATCTCTCCCATGTCGATCCACCGACGGACCCGGGAGGTGTCGGTCGACAGCTGGGGGTGGCCCATGGCCGCCGCCTGCTTGTTGACCAGCCTCGCGAGTTCGCCCTTGGACCAGCCGGCCAGGCCGAACAGGTCCGCAAGGCGGGTGTTGGGTTGTCCGCTCACGTCAAGCCCCCAGGTTCTCGGCTGAGTTGACAGTAGCCCCGTGGAGGTTGCCGGGCGACTATTCGCCAGGGTTCGCCAGGGTCCGCCAGATGGTGTGCCACTGGGCATCGGGTGTCGAGTAGGAACGCGCCACCCCGACCCGGTCGCAGCTCGGCCTCGTCGGGCTGTCGGATGCATTCCCCAGGGTGCACCCGTGCGGCCGGGCCGGGCAGGCGCACGCTCGCAGTGCATGCGATCGGAGTACGGGCTCCTGGAGCGACCGGCCCCGCGCATGTGCGCCGAGCACGGAACCACAAGGCAGGCACCGCAGGCACACGAAGGGATCTGTATCTCCCATGTACGCAGCATCGTCCTCCGTGTCCGCCCCGCCACGGCCGCTGCGCTCCCGCCCGGCGGGCGGCGGACCCTACCTCGACCCGGTGGCGCGACCGGGCGGACCGGTGCCGGTCGCGGGCCGGCCCCGGCGGGTCCCGGGCCAGCCCGGCACCCAACCGCTGAGTGGGAGACTCGACTTGTCCGGCCCCCAGGGCGCGCAGCTGCGTACCGCGATCGCCTCGGTGCACCGGATCTGTCCGGAGTTCGCTCCGGTACAGGTGCTGCGGCGCAGCGGACGGTCCGTCCTCCTCGTCGGGACGACGGGGCGCAGCACGGCCGTGGCCAAGTGTCTGCTGGACCACTCGCCCGCCTGGGCCGAGCGGTTCCGCCACGAGATAGCCGCATACCGCTCGTTCGTCCGGCACCGGCCACCGGTCCGTGTGCCCCGGCTGATCGCGGCGGACCCGGACAACTGCACACTGGTGATCGAGCGTTCGCCGGGCCGGGTGGCTGCGCTGCAACGGCATCCGGCCGAGGCACCGCCCCGCGCGGACATCCGGGCCGCGCTCGGCGCGATCTGCCGGGTGAACGCCTGGCGGCCCCCCGCGGGCACGTTCGAGATGCCGCTGGACTACGGCGCCCGGATCTCCCGGTACCACGAGCTGGGCCTGCTCACGGACCGGGACCTCGGCGACCTGCAGAAGCTGCTGCACGGCATCGCCCACGAGGTGGGTCGCCACGGCATGCTGCAGTTCTGCCACGGCGACGCCCTGCTGTCGAACATCCTGCTGTCACCGGCCGGTCCAGTGCTGGTGGACTGGGAGCACGCGGGCTGGTATCTGCCGGGGTACGACCTCGCGACGCTGTGGCTGGTCCTCGGGGACGCGCCGGCGGCACGGCGGCAGATCAGCCAGATCGCCCAGGCGGCGGGCCCGGCCTCCCGCGACGCCTTCCTGGTGAACCTGATGCTGCTGCTGACCCGGGAGATCCGTACCTACGAGACGGCCGTGCAGCGTTCGATGCACGACGCGGCCCCGGCGGCACCGGGCCCGGCCCACCCGGGTGCTGCGCAGTCCGGCGAGGAACAGCGGCTGCTGCTGAGGCGGCTGCACGACGACTGCCAGATGGCCCGCAAGGCCGTCCGCGCGGCGGTCGGCACTCGCTGACGGGCACGAAGGTCCGCGGTGCGCCAGAGCGGCGGCGCACCGCGGACCTTCGTATGTCCGGGCCGGCACCGCGGTCTTCGCACATACGGGCCGACGGTGGCCACTGGTGTACGCCAGTGACGCCCCGCAGGCCCGCGCACCGCCGCTGCGAAACTCGCCGGAACCCTCCGTGACAAGGCAAATCGATGTCGTGACGGCATCATTGACGGATCGTCGGCAAGCCGGTACCACTGACCCAGCTCGGCGCCGCACGCCCCGCCACGCCCGCCCGTCACAGGAGGCCGCATTGCGAGGTTCCGCCACCGACCCCACGTCCGCTCCCGGCCACAGACACCTGCGGCGGGCAGCCGTCCCCCTGGCCTCCGCGGCCCTGCTGCTGCCGCTGCTCGGCGCGGCCCCCGCCCCGGGCGCCCAGGACTCCACCGACCAGCTGCAGCAGGCGTTCGCCGCGGCGGCGGCCGACTACCACGTGCCGCAGAGCGTCCTGCTGGCCGTCTCCTACCTCCAGTCGCGCTGGGACTGGCACGCGGGCGCGCCGAGCGTGACCGGCGGCTACGGCCCCATGCACCTCACGGACGCCCGGACCGCGCTCGCCATCACGGAGCACCTCGCCGAGGGCATAGGGGACGCCCGCGGCGACACCGCCCGCGCCGCCCTGCATCCCGTCGTCAAGGTGCCGGCCGCCTCGACGCTCCCGCCCCGTCTGAAGACGCTCCCGAAGGCGGCGGAGCTGACCGGTCTCCCGGCCGAGAAGCTGCGCACCGACCCGGCGGCGAACGTGGCCGGCGGTGCCGCCCTGCTCGCCGCCGCGCAGCGGGAGCTGGGCGAGCCGCTGAGCGCCGACCCGGCCGAATGGTACGGCGCGGTCGCCCGTTTCTCGGGCGCCGACGACACGGCGACCGCGGCGGCGTACGCGAACGACGTGTACGACGTCCTGCGCACCGGCGAGGAACGCATCACGGACGACGGCCAGCTGGTCGCGCTCGCCGCCCAGCCGGCGCTGACCGCCGACATCGCCCAGTTGGCGCGGGCCGGCCTGGGCACGCTGCCCACGGACGGCGTCGAGTGCCCGCGGTCGGTGTCCTGCGAGGCGGTCTGGGCGCCGTATGCACAGTTCGGGAACGACGACTACGGCAACCACGACCTCGGCGACCGTCCGGTGTCGCAGCGCATCAAGTACATCGTCGTCCATGACACGGAGGGCGCCTGGGACGGGGTGCTGAACCTGATCCAGGACCCCACCTACGTGTCGTGGAACTACACCGTGCGCTCCACGGACGGTCTGATCGCCCAGCACGTCAGGGCGAAGGACGTGGCCTGGCACGCGGGCAACTGGGACGTCAACGCCCGGTCCGTCGGCATCGAACACGAAGGTTTCCTCGCCAACCCGGACGCCTGGTACACGGAGGCGATGTACCGGTCCTCGGCCCGGCTGGTGAAGTACCTGGCCAGGAAGTACGACATCCCGCTGGACCGGCAGCACATCCTGGGTCACGACAACGTGCCCGGCCCGACCACGTCCACCATCCCCGGCATGCACACGGACCCGGGTCCGTACTGGGACTGGCGGCACTACTTCCAGCTGCTGGGCCACCCGTTCAAGCGCACCGCGGGCAAGTCGGCCGGGCTGGTGACGATCCTGCCGGACTACGCCGCGAACCAGCCGGCGTACACGGGCTGCACCACCGGCGGTGCCGCGTGCCCGGCGCACGGCTCCAGCGAGGTGCGCCTGTACACGGACCATGACGTGAACGCACCGCTGGTGAAGGACATCGGTCTGAAGAAGGACCCGACCACCGACGTGAACGACCTGTCCTCCCGGGTGTCCACGGGCCAGCAGTACGTGGTGGCGGACCGCTGGGGCGACTGGACCGCGATCTGGTACCTGGGCCAGAAGGCCTGGTTCGAGAATCCGCGCAAGGCACCGACGGCGGTGCCCGCCCGGGGTCTGGTGATCACGCCGAAGGACGGCCTGGCGAGTGTCCCGGTGTACGGCCGCGCCTACCCGGAGAAGGAGGCCTACCCGGCGGATGTCCCCGCCCAGTCGGTCGTCCCGCTGCCGTACACCATCCCGGCCGGGCAGAAGTACGTGGTCGGTGACGTGGTACCGGGCGAGTACGACTATTCGGTCACCTTCACCACCGACTCGCACCGGGTCGTGGTGGGCAAGGACCTGTACTACGAGATCCAGTACGGCCACCGGGTCGGGTTCGTCCGCGCCGAGGACGTGATCGTCGAGGGCTCGTCGTACTAGCCGTGCGCCGCCGGCCTCAGCCCTGCTGGAAAAGCTCCGCCGGAAGCGGCTTCAGCAGGGCGTACAGGTCGTCGGTGATCGGGCGGTCCCAGGCGGCGATGGTGACGAGGACGCCGTCGCTGCGGTCGAACTGGACACAGGAGATCCGGGACTCGGACAGCTTCAGCCGCCGCACGATCAGGAGGTTGTCCCCCTGGAGAACCGGGGTGTCCTCGACGCCGACGACGGTGACCTCCTCGTCGTTCTCCAGCGCCAGCAGCAGCTGGCCCACCTCGAAGGGGATCTCGCCCTCGGCGACCTCGCGGGCCGGGGAGCCCTCCGGCAGATTGCCGATGATCATGGCGGGGCCGCGGCCGCCGAACAGGTCGTAGCGCAGGAAGACACCCTGGCAGGTGCCGTCGGGGGCGGGCAGCAGGCCCGCGCCGAGGTTGCCCGGCCAGTCGCCCGGGTCCATGGCCAGCACGTCGAAGTCGGGCCCGGCGGGAGTGGCGCTGCGGCGGCGGAGGAACGACATGCGGCCATGGTACGTGGGCTCCGCCGCAAGTGTGGTGATGGGGCGGCCGATCGTCCGTGGGTTCGTTGTGGCTGGGCGCGCCCGGGGCGGAGCCGCATGTCGGACACAGCCCCGCCCCCTTCGGGGCGCTCCCCCTCAGGCCAGGGGACAGCTGGTGAGGAGAGCGGCCGGGTCGGCGCCGGCCGGGCGATGGACCGTGTGGTCGGCCGGTGGCAGGCCGGTCCCGGTGATCCAGCGTTCCAGGGCCTCGAAGGCCGCGTGGTGGCAGGGCACCATCGGGCGCAGCCTGTCGGGGAACACGTCGACGAGGGAGTCGGTGTGGGTGCCGTTCTCGATGCGGTAGTAGCGCAGTAGGGAGCCCCGCCCGGACGCGCGGACCATGCGGGCGTAGACGTCGGAGTCCTCGCTGATCGGCAACAGCACGTCGAGGGTGCCCTGAAGGGTGATCAGTGGCTTGCCGATGCGTCCGGTCAGGGCGATCCGGTCGACCGCGCGGTGGACGGAGGCGGGCCGGGCGGCGTAGTCGTAGTCGGCGTCGCAGGCGGATGTGCCCGAGGCGCAGAAGGGGGTGCCGGCCTCGGTGGCGCCGTCGTAGCCGGGGTCGAGTTCCTCCCGGTAGATGCGCTGGGTGAGGTCCCAGTACATCCGGTCGTGGTACGGCCACAGGAACTCCGAGCCGGCGGGGAAGCCCGCTTTGTGCAGGGCGGCCTCGGCGTCGGCGGCTGCGGGGCCGCCGGCGGCGTACGCCGGGTAGTGGCGCAGCGCGGGCGGCAGGAAGGTGAGCGGGTTGGGTCCGGCCGTACGCCAGAGGGTGCCTTCCCAGTCGACTCCGCCGTCGTACAGCTCGGGGTGGTGCTCCAGCTGCCAGCGGACGAGGTAGCCGCCGTTGGACAGGCCGGTGGCGAGGGTGCGGGCCGGGGGCCGGTGGTAGCGCTGGGTGATCACGGCGCGGGCCGCACGGGTGAGCTGGGTGAGGCGGGTGTTCCATTCGGCGATGGCGTCGCCGGGCCGCCGGCCGTCGCGGTAGAAGGCGGTGCCGGTGTTGCCCTTGTCGGTGGCGGCGTAGGCGTAGCCGCGTGCGAGCACCCAGTCGGCGATGGCCTTGTCGTTCGCGTACTGCTCACGGTTGCCGGGGGTTCCGGCGACCACGAGGCCGCCGTTCCAGTGGTCAGGCAGGCGGATGACGAATTGGGAGTCGTGGTGCCAGCCGTGGTCGTTGTTGGTGGTGGAGGTGTCCGGGAAGTAGCCGTCGATCTGGATGCCGGGAACACCGCTGGGGGTGGGCAGGTCCTTGGGTGTGAGACCGGCGTAGTCGGCGGGGTCGGTGTGGCCGGAGGCCACGGTGCCGGCCGTGGTCAGCTCGTCCAGGCAGTCGGCCTGCCGTCGGGCGGCACCGGGGACGCGGAGGTGGATGCGGCCGGCGCAGTGGGCATCCGGGGTGCCGTGGGGTGCCGCCGTGGCCGGTGTGACGAGGAGCAGACAGGCCGCGGTGAGCGAGAGTACGGGGAGAAGGGCTCGGCGTGTGGGGCGTCCGGGTGGTGTGGCGGGCATACGGGTTCCTCCGGCTGTGGGGTGGACGCGCTGGAGGCTAGGGCTGGAGTGGGGGTGCCGGACATGTGTGGGGCCGCTATGAAGGCGGCCCCAGCAGCGTCGTCGGCCACCATGACCGACCGAGGCTGACCTTGTGTCAGGGGCAGCCGTTGTCGGCGATGGTGTAGTAACCCGTTGGTGACTCCTTCAGTGTGTGCGTGACGAACGTGTTGTACAGACCCATGTTCTGCTGGGATCCCTTGGCGTAGGTGTATCCGCCGCTGGTGGTGGCTCTTCCGGCCTGCACCTGGGCGTAGTTGCTCGCCGTGAAGCAGGGGGCACCGCCGCCACCGCCGGTGCCGCCGCCCGGGTCGGAGGTGTCCAGGCCGAAGAACCGGGCGATCCAGTAACTGGAACAGATCGAGTCCGGGAAGTACGGGGCTCCGGTGCTGCCGCACTGATCGGTGCCGGTGCCGGGGTCGACCGGGGTGCCGTGGCCGATGCCGGGGACCCGGTCGACCTCCACGGCGACGGTGCCGTCGGCGGCGAGGTACTGGTCCTGCTGCGTGGCGTCGGGGCCGATGGTCGTGGTGCGGCTCGGGGTCCGGGAGAGGCCGTGCAGGGCCGTCCACTGGTCGCGCAGCTCCGTGGCGTTGCGCGGGACGACGGTGGTGTCCTGGTCGCCGTACCAGATGGCGGTGCGCGGCCACGGCCCGGTGTACGACGGATAGGCGTCCCGCCCTCGCTGGGCCCACTGGTCCGGGCTGAGGTCGACGCCCGGGTTCATGCACGTGTAGGGGCTGTTGTCCTTGGTGCAGTCGTAGGGCAGGCCGGCGACGACCGCGCCGGCGGAGAAGACGTCGGGGTAGGTGGCGAGCAGGACGGCGGTCATGGCACCGCCCGCGGACAGACCGGTGACGTAGACCCGCTGGGGGTCGGCGCCGTAGGCGGTGACGGCCTGGCTCACCATCTGCCGGACGGACAGCGCCTCGCCCTGTCCGCGCCGGTTGTCCGCAGTCCGGAACCAGTTGAAGCACTGGCTCGGGTTGTTGGCCGAGCTGGTCTGTGCGAGCACCAGCAGGAAGCCGTCGCGCTCCGCGAGTCGGGGCAGGCCGGAGTTGTCTGCGTAGACCTGTGCGTTCTGGGTGCAGCCGTGCAGGGCCACGACGACCGGCGGGTGCGCGGGCAGGGCGGCGGGCCGGTACACGTACATGGTCAGGGCGCCCGGGTTGGACCCGAAGCCGCTCACCTCGGTGAGGGACACGGAGGCCCGGGCAGCGGGCACGGGCCCGGCGAGCGCGGTGCCGAGGACGACGGCGCCGACGGCGAGAAGGCGGGACAGGAGACGGACGCGGGGCGGCGCTCCGGGCGCCCTTCGGAACGGTGGCAGCGGCATGGACGGCGGCTCCTTCGCAAGGACGGATGTCCCGGCCGCTCGTGCGCGGGGGCGGCGCACACAGCGCCGGGCGTGGCGGAACCGTACGTACACGTGTGGGCCACCACCATGGCGCGGGACACCACAGCCGGGTGGATACCGGTCGGCGCCGCAGGGATTGCGGGGTGCCGTGCGGTCTGCTACGCCGATTGGGCTGTGGGGCTGTGGGGCTGTGGGGCTGTGGGGCTGTGGGGCTGTGGAGCCGTGGAGCCGTGGGGCTGTGGAGCCGTGGGGCTGTGGAGCCGTGGAGCCGTGGAGCCGTGGGGCTGCCGGCTCCCAGGCTGCTGGCTCCGGCCGCTGGACCACCGGGCCACCAGCCGCCGGGCAGCTGAGTCTCGGGGCCGCTGGGCTGCCGGCCGCAGGGCAGCAGGGCTGCCGAGCCTCGGGGCCACGGGCCGCTGAGCCGCAGGGCTGCCGAGCCCCGGGGCCACGGCCGCGGGGCCACCGGGCCACCGGCCGCCAGGCCGCCAGGCCGCCAGGCCGCTTGAGTCTCGGGGCCGCGGGGCTGCCCGCCGCAGGGCCGCAGGGCCGCTGGCCACCGGGCCGCAGCGTCTCGGGGCCACGGGCCGCAGGGTTGCCGGCTGCCGGGCTGCCGGGCCACGCGCCGCCGGGGCACGGGCCGCCGGGCTGCCGGGCCGCCGGGCCGCCGGGCTGCCGGGCTGCCGGGCCGCTGAGTCTCGGGGCCGCGGGGCTGCCGACTCCCGGACCGCTGGGTCACCGGGGCGCCGGGTTCAGCTCTGCGGCGGTCCCGGGGGCACGACCGCGATCGGGCTCGCGGCGTGCAGCAGGACGGCCTGGGTGACCGAGCCCATCATGCGGGCCGGTGCGAGCAGGCGCCGCCGGTGGCGGCCGACGACGACCAGCTCGGCGTCCTTGGAGGCGGCGACGAGGTGGCCGGCCGCGTCGCCGGGCAGCGCCTGGATGTCGGCGCGGACCTCGGGGTGTCGGTTGCGGTGCGGGGCGAGGAAGCCCTCCGCGAGGGCGCGGGTCTCGTTCTCGACGGCGTCCCGGTCGGCCTGGGAGGGCACGAGCTGGCCGGGGGCGGACCAGGTCTGCACCGGCCACGGGTAGGCGGCGATCACCTGGACGCGGGCCGCGCGCAGGGCGGCCTCGGCGAAGGCGAAGGCGAGGGTGGCCTCGTCGGGGCTGTCGGCGTGCAGGCCGACGACCACGCGCGGTCCGGGCCCGGCCGGGCCGTCCCCGTGCACCTGGCGGCCGGGCCGGGGTACGACGACCACCGGGCACTCGGCGTCCCGGGCGGCGGCCAGTCCGTTGGAACCGAGCAGCAGGCTGGCGAAGCCTCCGCGCCCCCGGGAACCGAGGACCAACAGCTGGGCGTCGGCGCCGAGTTCCGGCAGCACGGCCCCCGGTACGCCCTCCAGGGCGACGTACTCCACGGCCGGCTGCGCGCCGCGGCCCGCGAGCCGGCTGTGGACGTCGTCCAGAACGGGATCGCCCTCCGCCTCGGGCGGCCCGGCGACCAGCACGTCGGCCTGGCCCCAGGCGGCGTACTGCCGTACGTGCACCACCCGCAGCGGTGCGGCGCGGCGGCGGGCGGCGTCGAGGGCCCACTCCAGCGCGCGCAGGCTGTCGTCCGATCCGTCGACCGCGGCGATGACCGGCGCAGTGCTCATCGTCCCTCACCTTTCGGAACACGACCTTCCCCGACCTTCCCCGTCCTGGGGCCAGCCTGACGCAGGCGGTGCCCCCGGCGAGGCCGTGTTGGTCGCGTGTCCGGAAATCGGCTCGGAACACCCCCGGTTCAGGTCATGCGGACGCGGATCAGGTGAGGTCGAACTCCCCTTCACGGGCCCCGGAGACGAAGGCGCCCCATTCCGCCGGTGTGAAGATCAGGGATGGGCTTTCCGGACGGCCGCTGTTGCGCATCGCGATGAAGCCCTCGACAAAGGCGATCTGGACATCGCCCAGACCTCGGCTGCTGGACTGCCACTCGGCCTTGCTGAGGTCCAGCTCGGGTTTGTCCCAGCCCGTGAACGGCTGCTGCTGGATCGTGCTCTCGGCCACGTCCGTGCTCCTCCCGGTTCGTCGTCCGCGGGTCAGCCTAGCGACCGGTCACGATGCCCGACAGGCCACGTGGGGGCGACTTTCAGGACTCCGGTGGCCGCGTTCCGACGAGCCACACGGAGAAGAACTGGGAGCCGCCGCCGTAGGCGTGTCCGAGCACCCGGCGGGCGCCGTCCACCTGGTGTTCCCCGGCCTGGCCGCGCACCTGGAGGGCGGCCTCGGCGAAGCGGATCATGCCGGAGGCGCCGATGGGGTTGGTGGACAGCACCCCGCCCGACATGTTGACGGGCAGGTCTCCGTCGAGTTCGGTCACCCCCGACTCGGTGAGCTTCCAGCCCTCGCCCTCCTCGGCGAAGCCCAGGTTCTCCAGCCACATGGGCTCGTACCAGGAGAACGGCACGTACATCTCGACGGCGTCGATGTCCCGGCGCGGGTCGGCGATTCCGGCCTGCCGGTAGACGTCGGCGGCACAGTCCTTGCCGGCCTGCGGGGAGACGAAGTCCTTGCCCGCGAACAGAGTCGGTTCGCTGCGCATGGCGCCGCCGAGCATCCAGGCGGGCGGCCGGGGCGCGCGGGCGGCGCCGGCGCGGTCGGTGAGGACCATGGCGCAGGCGCCGTCGGAGGACGGACAGGTCTCCGAGTAGCGGATGGGGTCCCACAACATGGGTGCGGCCTGGACCTTCTCCAGGGTGATGTCGTGCTCGTGGAGGTGGGCGTAGGGGTTCTTCAGGGCGTTGCGCCGGTCCTTGTAGGCGACGAGGGAGCCGATGGTGTCGGGGGCGCCGCTGCGTCGCATGTAGGCGCGCACATGGGGGGCGAAGAAGCCGCCGGCGCCGGCGAGGAGGGGCTGCTGGAAGGGGATCGGCAGGGACAGGCCCCACATGGCGTTGGACTCGGACTGTTTTTCGAAGGCGAGGGTGAGAACGGTGCTGTGGACGCGGGCGGCGACCAGGTTCGCGGCCACGAGCGCGGTGGATCCGCCGACGGAGCCGGCGGTGTGCACCCGCAGCATGGGCTTGCCGACGGCGCCCAGCGCGTCCGCCAGGTACAGCTCGGGCATCATCACGCCCTCGAAGAAGTCGGGCGCCTTGCCGATGACGACGGCGTCGATGTCGGCCCAGGCCAGCTCGGCATCGTCCAGGGCCCGCCGGGCCGCCTCACGGACGAGTCCGGCGATCGACACGTCCCGGCGGGCGGCCACGTGCTTGGTCTGGCCGATGCCGACGACGGCGACGGGCTCCTTGCTCATCGTGGATCCCCTTCGAGTACGGCGACCAGGTTCTGCTGCAGGCAGGGGCCGGAGGTGGCGTGGGCGAGGGCGCGGTCGGACGCGCCGCGGTGGATGCGGGCGGCGGCCTCGCCGATGCGGACGAGTCCGGCGGCCATGACCGGGTTGGCGGCCGGCGCCCCGCCGGAGGGGTTGACGCGCACGTCGTCGCCGAGGCCCAGCGCCCGGCGCAGGACCACCTCCTGCGAGGTGAACGGCGCGTGCAGCTCAGCGGTGTCGACGGGCCGTTCGAAGGCGCCGGCCTTCTCGGCGGCGAGCCGGGTGGACGGTGAGTCGGTGAGGTCCCGGACGCCCAGGCCGTGCGCCTCGATGCGGTGGTCGATGCCGCGGATCCAGGCGGGCCGCTCGCACAGTTCCCGGGCCCGCTCCCCCGCCGCGAGGATCACCGCGGCGGCGCCGTCGGAGACGGGTGGGCAGTCGCCGGTGCGCAACGGCCGGACGACGTAGTCGCCGTGCGCCGCCTGCCCCTTGAGCTGGGCATGCGGATTGGCTTCCGCGTCCTGTCGGCTGCGGGCGCCGACGGCCGCGAGCGCCGGTTCGTCGGTGTGCCCGGCATCCATGAGGGCCTGTGCCTGCAGTGCGGCCAGGGCTATGGAGTCGGGCCACAGGGGTGCGACGTAGTACGGGTCCAGCTGGCGGGTGAGCACGTCCCGCACCGAGCCGGGTGAGCACTTGCCGTAGGAGTAGACGAGCGCGGTGTCGGCGTCGCCGGTGAGCAGCTTGGTCCAGGCCTCGTACAGCGCCCAGGCACCGTCCATCTCGACATGGGACTCGGAGATCGGCGGCCAGGCGCCGACGCCGTCGAGGGCGAGGGTGAAGGAGAAGGCGCGGCCGGCGAGGTAGTCGCTGGAGCCGGAGCAGGTGAAGCCGATGTCGGCGGTCCTCAGGCCGGTCTGCGCGAGGACCTCGTGCAGCACCGGCATGAGCATCTCGACCTCGGAGGACTCCTCGGTGGAGCGCCGGTGGTCGGTCTGGGCGAAGGCGACGACCGCGATCTCCCGGGTCACAGCAGCTCCTTGAAGGTGTCGTAGTCGGCGTCGGGTTCGCCGGTGGGCCGGTAGTGGTCGGGGTAGCGGGCGCCCTCGGTCCACACGGGTTCGACGCGCAGGCCCATGCGCACCTGGTCGTAGGGGATGCCGCCGATCCGGGCGTGCAGGGCGAGGTCGGCGCCGTCGAGCGCGATGTGCGCGTAGACGTAGGGAACGTCGATGTCGAGGTTCTTCGCCTTGATGTTGACGATGCAGAAGGTGGTGACCGTGCCGCGCGGACCCACCTCGACCCGTTCCGCTGTGGCCACGCCACATGTGGGGCACGCACCCCTCGGCGGGACGTACACCTTGCGGCAGGAGGGGCAGCGTTCGCCGACGGTCCGCCGGTCGGAGAGGGCGCGGATGTAGTCGGACTGGGCGCGGCCGGGTGAGTAGGTGTAGTCGAGGCGGGCGGGGGCGACGATCTGGGTGAGCGGGTCGGCGAATTCGCCGCTGTGGCCCCCCGGTTGCTCCGGTTCGCCGTCGTACGGCTCGAAGCAGGCGATGTCGGTGATGGCGCCGGTGCGTTCCGCGGCCCAGCGGACGCGGACCCGCATGCCGGTGCGTACGGCGTCGGGGCCGGGGGCGTCGAGGGCGTGCAGCAGGGCGGTGTCGGCGCCGTCGAGCCGGACGAGAACCCAGGCGAAGGGGGTGGTGAGGGGCTGGCCGCGGCGGGGCTCGTGGTTCCAGGCCCAGGTGGTGACGGTGCCCGTGGAGGCGACCTCCACCAGGTCGCGGATCTCCTCGGCGGTGACGGGGTCGTACTCGACGGGAGGGACGAGGACGCGTCCGTCGGTGGTCCTCACGCCGAGGACGACGCGTTCACGCAGGCCGGTGAGGAAGGCGCTCTGCACCGGGCCGAGGGAGCGGGTGAAGGGGAATTCGACGACGAGGGGCGCTTTGAGGACTTCGGGCATCCTTGGGGACTCCTTCGGCGGTTCAGGCCCGCTTGTAGACGGGCGGCCGTTTCTCCGCGAAGGCGCGGGCGCCTTCCTTGGCGTCGGCGGTGTCGAAGACCGGCCGGCCGCGCGCGAGTTCGGCCGCGAGTGCGTCGGTCTCCGTCATCTCGGCGGTCTCGTACACCGACGCCTTGACGGCCTCGACGGCGAGCGGGCCGCAGGCGTTGATCTGCCCGGCGATCTCCAGGGCCGCATCGAGCGCGGTGCCGTCGGGGACGACTCGGCCGATCAGCCCGATGCCGGCGGCTTCCCGGGCGGTGTACGGCCGTCCGGTGAGCAGCATCTCCAGGGCGTGGGTGCGCGGGATCTGGCGCTGCAGCCGGACGGTGGAGCCGCCGATCGGGAACAGTCCGCGCCTGACCTCGAACAGCCCGAAGGTCGCGGACTCGCCCGCGACCCGGATGTCGGTGCCCTGGAGGATCTCGGTGCCGCCCGCCACGCAGTACCCCTCGACGGCCGCGATGACCGGTTTGCGCGGGCGGTGGTGGCGCAGCATCGCCTTCCAGTGCAGGTCCGGGTCGGCCTTGAGCCGGTCGCGGTAGTGCTCCCCCACCATGCCGTTGCCGGCGAGCGCCTTGAGGTCCATGCCGGCGCAGAAGGAGCCGCCGGACCCGGTGAGCACGATCGAGCGGATCCCGTCGTCCGCGTCGGCCTCGATCCAGCCGTCGTACAGGCCGACGAGCATCGGGAGCGAGAGCGCGTTCCTTGCGTCGGGCCTGTTGAGCGCGAGCACGAGTGTGGCGCCCTCGCGCCGCACGGTGAGGTGTTCCGTCCCGCCCATGGGCTTTCTCCCCTCGGTGAGAACGAGAACAGGTTGCAGGAGGCGGGGAGGCACTTCAAGGGAGCTTCAAGAGTTTTCTGACAGACAGTCAGATTTGTTGCCGCGGGCCCTTCACAGTTGCCGCGCTCTTTGCTCTGATGACCGGCGATGCGACCGTTGCGCCTTTGTTCGTCAGGACTGCCGGGGTCAGGAGGAGCGGTGGAGTACAACCTTGCCGACCTGTTCGAGTCGGTCGTCGACGTGGTCCCGGACCGCGAGGCGCTCGTGTACGCCGATCACCCCGGCACCGGTGCGGAGCGCCGCCTGACGTACGCGGAGCTGGACGCGGCCGCCAACCGCATCGCCCACCACCTCCTCGACAGCGGGATACGCCCGGGCGAACACCTCGGCCTGCACTTGTACAACGGCGTCGAGTACCTGCAGACCGTGCTGGCCTGCCTCAAGGCACGGATCGTCCCGGTGAACGTCAACTACCGCTATGTCGAGGAGGAGCTGGTCTACCTCTACCGGGACGCCGATCTGGTCGCACTGGTCTTCGACGCGGAGTTCGCGGACCGGGTGGCGGGCGCCCTGCCACGGGTGCCGAAGCTGCGGCATCTGCTGCGGGTCGGTCCGGAGGCGGGCGGGGTGCCGGGCGCGGTGGCGTTCGCCGGCGCGGAGGCCGCCGGCTCGCCCGTACGGGACTTCCCGGCCCGCTCCGGCGACGACCAGTTCATCATCTACACCGGCGGCACGACCGGTATGCCCAAGGGCGTGATGTGGCGCCAGGAGGACCTGTTCTTCGCCGGGCTGGGCGGCGGGGCGCCGACCGGGGAGCCGGTCAAGACGCCTCAGGAGCTGGCCGAGCGGGTCGCCGCCGGCGGCTCCGGGATCACCTTCTTCCCCACTCCCCCGCTGATGCACGGCACCTCCACGCTGACGGCGTTCATCGGTTTCAACTTCGGCCAACGTGTCGTACTGCACCGTAAGTTCGTGCCGGAGGAGGTGCTGCGGACCGTCGAGAAGGAGAAGGTCACCAGCATGTCGCTGGTCGGCGACGCAATGCTCCGGCCGCTGATCGACGCGCTGAGCGGGCCGATGAAGGGCACGGACTGCTCGGCCCTGTTCAGCGTGTCCTCGTCGGGCGCGATCATGTCCGAGACGGTGCGCCGGCAGTTCCGCGAGCTGGTCCCGAACGCCATGCTCCTCAACAACTTCGGCTCCTCCGAGTCCGGTTTCAACGGTACGGCGACGGAGGACTCGGGGCCCGAGCGCGGCTTCCGCATCCGGGTCAACTCCCGTACCCGCGTGGTTGACCCGGCGACGCACGAGACGGTCACCGCGGGCGAGATCGGCCGGGTCGCCCAGTGCGGCCATGTGCCGCTGGGCTACTACAACGACCCGCGGAAGACGGCCGAGACCTTCTTCGAGAAGGACGGACAGCGCTGGGTCCTGCTGGGCGACATGGCGACGGTCGACGAGGACGGCGTGGTCACCGTGCTCGGCCGCGGCTCGCAGTGCATCAACACCGGGGGCGAGAAGGTGTACCCCGAGGAGGTCGAGCAGGCGCTCAAGGCGCATCCGGATGTGTACGACGCCCTGGTCGCCGGGGTGCCGGACGCCACCTGGGGCACTCATGTGGCGGCCGTGGTGCAGCTGCGCGAGGGAGCGGCGCGGCCCTCGCTGGCCGACATCCAGAGCCACTGCCGTACCCGGCTGGCCGGTTACAAGATCCCCCGTCAACTGGTCGTCACGGAGTCCATCCAGCGGTCCCCGAGCGGCAAGGCCGACTACCGGTGGGCCCGGGAGGTGGCCGTCGCGGCCGACGAGCGGTAGCACGCCGCGGTGTCGGGACCGGTTTCCGGCGGCGCTCGGGCCGCAGCCGCGCTGGACCCGGCGGTGCCCGTGATCAGCGGTCGAGGAAATCCCGTACCAGGGCGAGGAATTCCTCCGGGCACGACTCGTGCACCAGGTGCCCCGCGTCCACGGTCACCAGCGAGGCGTCCGGGATCAGCCGGGCGAGCTGCGCGACCTGGTCCTGCGGGATGAGACTGGTGGTGCCACCCCCGATGACCAGCGTCGGCATGGTGATCCGGTCCATGTGGTCCCACCACACAGGATCAGGGGCGTTGCGTTGCGCGTCGGTGGCCCGCACCATCGCCCAGTCGAACGGCAGCTCTCCCGCGGGCCGTTCGGCGGGCGGGCGGGGCGGGTCGAGCGGAACGGGTGCGCAGACGTCCTCCAGCACCAGGCGTCGTACGACCCCGGGGTGGCGCTGCGCCAGCAGGTAGGCGACGATCCCGCCCAGCGAATGGCCCACGACATCGGCGCTGTCGTGCCCGAGTGCGGACAGCAGGGCACGGACGTCGTCGCTCATCGCCTCGGCCGGGTAGTCCCCCGGCCAGTCGCTGTGTCCGTGGCCGCGCAGGTCGGGGGCGTACACCCGGCGGGGGCGCGGGGGTGTTGCCAGCCGCTCGGCGAGGTGCGTCCAGTCCCCGCCGTCGGAGCCCCGGCAGTGCAGCAGCACGACGGGCGGGGCGTCCGCCGGTCCCCAGGCCCGCCAGGCCAGGGTGATGCCGTTCGCCTCGCCGGTGTGCAGCGTCGCGGTGTCCATGCCGGACACGCTAATCGGGGCCGCCCGTCACCGGCCGCCTACTCTGCCGAGGGCAGAGCGGCGCCCAGCGGCCGGTCCAGGAAGGCGAGGGTGCGCTGTACGAACCACTCCGGGTCGTCCAGCCAGGGATAGTGGCCGGCGCCGGGCTGGACGGCGAGCTCCGCCCGGGCGAAGGCCTCGGCGGCACGGCGGGCGAGGGCCGGGCGTGGACCGCCGTCGAGTTCCCCGGCATGGACGAGGACCGGCGCGGTCAGCGCGGCGAGGGCGGTCCGGGTCGCGTCCGGGGTGAAGGCACCGTCGGCGAAGTAGTGCTCCGCCGCCTCCTCGTTGGTCTGCTCAAGCTCGGCGTCGGAGTGCGCGCGGGCGGCGTCGTCCCAGCGGCCGTGGAAGAACGGCAGGAACGCGTCGTCGAAGTCCGCGTCGCCCGCCAGCCAGGCCCGGAAGGCGGGGTACGCCTGCGCGAACCACGGCTCGTCCGCGCGCAGCCGGGCCGCGGCCAGCCGGTCCTCGGGGGTCGCCCGCAGACCCAGGGCGGACGGGTTGGGTGTGATGAGCAGCAGCCGCCGGATCCGCTGCGGATGGCGGGCCGCGTAGAGCATGGCCAGGGCCGCGCCCGCCGAGTGGGCGAGCAGATCCATGTGCTCCAGACCCATGTGTGCGCGCCACACCTCCACGTCCTCGACCATGCGGTCACAGCGGTACGTCGCCGGGTCCGCCGGCCGCGCCGAGTCACCGGTGCCCCGCAGGTCCAGCAGGGCCAGGCGCCGGTGCGCGGCCAGCCCGCCGAGGTCGCCGAGATAGGCGGAGGCACGCAGGGGCCCGCCGGGCAGGACAGCGAGAGGCTCACCGGCACCCCGCAGGTGGTAGGCGAGCCGGGTCCCGTCGGGCGCGGTGAGGTTCGGCATGGGGATGATCATGTCGGGGCACCCCTGGGCGGCGCAACGGGAAAAGGTCACCGGTTCCTGCGCAGCTCCCTCTGCCCGGTCCGGACGCGGCGGGGACAGAAAATCCTCGCAGCCCTCTTGCTTGGAATCGCATGGCCTGAATTACTGGCCCCGAACGGAACTACCGAATGATCGGTCGTCCGGTATGTGAGTGCGGCGAGGGAGACGACTCGATGGCGGATGCGGCGGACCTGCTCGACGCGGGCGAACGGCTCGGGCCCGAGGAGCTGCGGGAGCTTCAGCTGGAGCGGCTGCGCACCTCGCTGCGGCACGCCTACGACAACGTGCCGTTCTACCGGGAGTCCTTCGACAAGGCCGGCGTCCGCCCCGAGGACTGCCGCTCCCTCGCCGACCTGGCCCGTTTCCCGTTCACGACCAAGGCCGACCTCAGGGAGAACTATCCGTACGGCATGTTCGCCGTGCCGCGAGAGCGGATCCGCCGGCTGCACGCCTCCAGCGGCACCACCGGGCGCCCCACGGTGGTCGGCTACACGGACAACGACCTTTCCATGTGGGCCGACATGGTGGCGCGGTCGATCCGGGCGGCCGGCGGACGGCCCGGTGACCTCGTGCATGTGGCGTACGGCTATGGGCTGTTCACCGGCGGTCTCGGCGCCCACTATGGCGCGGAGCGCCTGGGCTGTACGGTCGTGCCGGCCTCCGGCGGCATGACGGCCCGGCAGGTGCAGCTGATCCAGGACCTGCAGCCGGCCGTCATCATGGTGACCCCCTCCTACATGCTCACGCTGCTGGACGAGTTCGAGCGGCAGGGCGTGGACCCGCGCGCCACCTCGTTGCGCGTGGGCATCTTCGGGGCGGAGCCCTGGACCGAGCAGATGCGGCGCGAGATCGAGGAGCGGTTCGCGATCGACGCCGTCGACATCTACGGCCTGTCCGAGGTGATCGGCCCGGGTGTGGCTCAGGAGTGCGTGGAGACCAAGGACGGGCTGACCGTGTGGGAGGACCACTTCTATCCGGAGGTGGTCGATCCGGTCACGGGTGAGGTACTGCCGGACGGCGAGCGGGGCGAGCTGGTGTTCACCTCACTGACCAAGGAGGCCATGCCGGTCATCCGGTACCGCACCCGCGACCTCACCCGGCTGCTGCCCGGAACGGCGCGGGCGTTCCGGCGGCTGGAGAAGATCACCGGGCGCAGTGACGACATGGTGATCCTGCGCGGGGTCAACCTGTTCCCGACCCAGGTCGAGGAGATCGTGCTGCGCACGCCCGGCGTGGCGCCCCACTTCCAGCTCCGGCTGACCCGGGAGGGCCGGCTGGACCGGTTGACCGTGCGCGCCGAGGCCCGCCCGGACGCGAGCCCGGAGACACGCAACGCGGCGGCCCGGTCCATCGTCGCGGCCGTGAAGGACGGGATCGGGGTGTCCGTCGACGTGGAGATCGTGGAGCCGGAGTCGCTGGAGCGCTCGGTCGGCAAGATCCGGCGGATCGTGGACCTGCGCCCCAAGGACGCCGGGTAGGACCGACGCGAAGCCCTGCCACGTGACCGGGGCGACCCGCACACGGTGTACGGAAGCTGCCGTCGGCAGCCCCGGCTAACCGCTGAAGCGAGAGCGCAGTTCGCGCTTGAGGATCTTCCCGCTGGCGTTGCGCGGCAACTCGTCCACGAACAGAACCCGCTTGGGTGCCTTGAAGGGCGCGAGCTTCTCCTTCACGTGCTCGATGAGCTGAGCCTCCGTCACCTCGCCGCGCGGGACGACGACCGCCGTCACGGCCTCGATCCACCGCTCGTCGGGCAGGCCGATCACGGCTGCCTCGGCGACGGCCTCGTGGGTGTAGAGCGCGTCCTCGACCTGGCGCGAGGCCACCAGGACACCACCGGAGTTGATGACGTCCTTCACCCGGTCCACGATCGTGAGGTAGCCGTCGGCGTCACGCACCGCGAGGTCGCCGGAGTGGAACCAGCCGTCCCGGAAGGCCTCGGCGGTCTCCTCGGGCTTGTCCCAGTAGCCCTCGCACAACTGCGGTGAGCGGTAGACGATCTCGCCCGGCGTGCCGTCGGGCACGTCCTCGCCCTTGTCGTCCACGACGCGCGCGTCCACGAACAGCACGGTACGGCCGCAGGAGTCCAGCCGTCCCTCGTGTTCGCCGGGGCCGAGCACCGTGGCCAGCGGGCCGATCTCGCTCTGCCCGAAGCAGTTGTAGAAGGCCAGTCGCGGAAGGCGCTCGCGCAGCCGCTGCAGGACCGGGACGGGCATGACCGACGCGCCGTAGTAGGCCTTGCGCAGGCCGTCGAGGTCGCGGGTGGCGAAGTCGGGCCGGTTCGCCAGGCCGATCCACACCGTGGGCGGCGCGAACAGGCTGTCCACGCGGCCCGCTTCGACGAGGTCGAAGAGCCGGTCCCCGTCCGGCGCGTCCAGGATGATGTTCGTCGCGCCGACCGCGAGGTAGGGCAGCAGGAACACGTGCATCTGCGCCGAGTGGTACAGCGGCAGCGCGTGCACCGGCAGGTCACCGGCGCTGAGGTCGAGGGCGGTGATGGCGCTCAGGTACTCGTGCACCAGGGCCCGGTGGGTCATCATCGCGCCCTTGGGCAGGGCGGTCGTACCGGAGGTGTACAGCAGCTGCACCAGGTCCTCGGTGCGGGGTGGGGGCCCGTCGTACGGCGGTGTGCCGCCCAGCCTGGCGAGGAGCGAGTCCTGGGCGTCGCGCAGCGGCAGCACGCGTACCCCGTCCGGGATCCGGCCGGCGAGGTCGGGGTCGGTGAGGACGAGGGTGCTGCCGGACTGGCCGACGAGGTACGCGAGGTCGTCCCCGGTGAGGTTCTGGTTGACCGGCACATGGACCAGGCCCGCGCGGGCGCAGGCGAGGAAGCCGATGAGGTAGGCGTCGGAGTTGTGGCCGTAGGCGCCGACCCGGTCGCCGGGAGTGAGGCCCTGCGCGAGCAGTACCGAGGCGGCACGGGAGACGGCGTCGTCGAGCTCCTCGTACGTCCAGCGGCGTTCGCCGTACTCCACCGCGAGGCGGGCCGGGGTGCGTCGGGCGCTGCGGCGCAGCACTCCGTCGACGGTGCTGCCGTGTCCCTGCGTCATGGCTCATGATCCTCGGTGTGCCGCGGAGGCAGGTCAAGCATCGACGGACATTCACCGAGTGCAACTTTTTGCTTCTGCGTGCCCCTGTGCGCCCCTTTGGAGAAAGGTTTCCGGACACCGCGCACCGTTGAACCTGGGCAAGACAAGTCTCAGGTCTAGTCCGTAGCACGTTCACACATTTCGCGTGTCACGTCGCGCAGGAGGTATCCATGAGCCGTGCTGTGCCTGAACAGAAGCGAGTCTGGAGGACAGGTACTGCTCCCGGCATATTCCCGCTCCTTGGCCACGGTATCGCCTTCTACCGTCGACCGCTGGCGTTTCTGAATTCTTTGCCCGCGCACGGCGATCTGGTCGAGATACGACTGGGCCCCCAGCGTGCCTGGATGGTGTGCCATCCGGAGCTGGTCCACGAAGTGCTCATGGATCCGCACACCTTCGACAAGGGGGGCCCGCTGTACGACAGGCTCGGGAAGCTGATGGGAGACGGTCTCGTCACCTGCCGCCAGGCGACGCACCGGAACAAGCGGGCGCTGCTGCAACCCGGCTTCCGTCCCTCCCACGTCGTCCACTACACGGACCTCGTCACCGAGGAGGCCGAGTCGGTGTGCGAGACGTGGCAGACGGGCCGGACGGTTCCCGTCACCGAGGCGATGACGACCCTCACGACCCGCGTGATCAGCCGGGTCCTGCTCTCCGACTCGCTGGACGACACGACGACCGCCGAGGTGCGGGAGTGTCTCACCGACGTCGTCCGTGGCCTGTTCGTCCGCACGGTGGTACCGGTCGACGCCCTGTTCCGCCTTCCCGCACCCGCCAACCGCCGCTACCGGCGCGCACTTTCCCGTCTGCACGCGATCATCGACGCGGTGATCGCGGAGCGTCGCCGGGGTCCCGACCGCGACGACGTGCTGGGAACCCTGCTGACGGCCGCGCGTGGCGACGGGGAGATGGCGGCGATCACCGACCAGGAGGTCCACGACCACCTGATCACACTGCTGCTCACGGGCGTCGAAACCCAGGCCCTGGCGCTGGCCGGCACCTTCAGCCTGCTGGCCCGCCATCCGGCTGCGGAGCGCCGCCTGCACGCCGAGCTCGACTCCGTCCTCGCCGACGGTCGGCGGCCCGGTCGCGACGATCTGCCGCACCTCGTCTACACCCGGTGCGTCGTCTCGGAGACGCTGCGCCACTCGTCACCCGGCTGGCTCTTCACCCGTGTCACCACCAGGGAGACGGAACTCGCCGGGTGCCGTCTGCCCGAAGGAGCCGCCGTCCTGTACAGCCCCTACCTCCTGCACCACGATCCCTCGTCGTTCCCCGACCCCGAGCGTTTCGACCCCGACCGCTGGCTGCCGGGGCAGCCCACCGCCGGGCAGCGCCGCGCGATGATGCCGTTCTCCGCAGGCAACCGCAAATGCCTCGGCGACGAGTTCGCGATGGTGGAGGCCACCCTGGCGCTCGCGACCATCGCCCGCCGCCGGCGCCTGCGGCACCTGCCGGGGTATGTCGATCAGAAACCGCGCCCCGGGATCACCATGGGGCCCCGTTCACTGGTCATGATCTGCGAACCCCGTTCCCGCATGCACTCCGCCGCCTCGCTCACGCCCCGGGCAGCAGCCGCCCAGCGCACACCGGACAGCCGAACGGCAGGTGACCACATTGTCGACAACACATGAGGAAATCACGCTCGGCGTACCGGACCGATTGCCGGTCTCCACCCTCCGGGACCTGATCGACACCCACATCCACATGCCTTTCCCGTTCCGGCGGAACCCCTATGAAGCCGCAGCCGCGGCCGGCGTCGACGCATGGCTGAGGGTATGGGGGCTGACCGACGAACCGGATGTGGCGGCGATGATCGCCCGCACCCGGCCCGCCGAACTCGCGTCCCACACCAGCCCCACCGTGGACGCCGGTCTCCTCCAGATCGTGGCGCACCAGATCGCTTACCAGTTCATCTTCGATGACCTTGCGGAGCACGTCGGCCGGCAGTCTCCGGGCAGGCTGCTGCCCATGCTGTGCGAAAGCGTGGAGATTCTGCGCGACGGCCGGCCGCCCAGCACTCCGCTCGGAGCGGCCCTGGCCGATCTCCACCGACAGGTCCGGGAGCGGTGCACACCCGCACAGGCCGCTCGATGGGCCGGGCTGAGCCGTGAATACGTGCACGGCCTGTTGTACGAAGCCGTGGCCCAGACCCACCCCTTCCTCCTGCGCACCGGCGACTGCACCTCCATACGGTCGCTGACCGCGGGCGTCGAGCCGTTCCACCCGCTGTACGAGGCCGCCCAGCCCCTCGCACCGACCGCCGCCGAGGTCCATCATCCCGTGGTGCGGCGGCTGAACCGGCTGTCGGCCGACGCGGCGGTGTGGACGGCCGACCTGTTCTCCGCGGTGAAAGAACAGCGCGCGGGCGAGATGATCAACCTGGCCCTGGCCCGCCGGCGCGAGCACCGATGCTCTCTGCAGACCGCCGTCCTCCTGGCCATCGAGGAGATCAACAGCACGATCGAGGAGTTCCAGAGGCTCTATGACGGGATCAAACCGGAGTTGAGCCCCGCGGGAGTCGGCTATGTGGAGTGCATGACCGGCTGGATCCGCGGGTGCTACGACTGGTCCCGCACCGTGCCGCGCTACGCGGATGTGACGTCGGTGCCCGCCGTGCCGTAGCCCATCCCTGACGTGCCCCTGCCACAGCAGCACCGGGAGCTGTCCATCCGTGCCTCCTACCCAGCGTAGGGGCATTCTCCCACCTACAGTTCATGATTCACCCGATGGTGCCCAATCCGGCCGGCCCCACCTCGGCGAGGCGTACTCTCGGCTGTCCTGAGCCGAATGACAGAAGGCGGTACGGCACATGGCGACGGAGCCGCGGCACCCGGTCACCGAGCAACGGACGTTGATCGAGCGCCGACGGGAACTTCAGGCGCTCGACGCGGCGTTCGAGGAACTGCGACGCACGACCGACGGCGTGCCGCGGGCGAGGCGCAGGGGGCTGCTCGCCTTCAGCGGACCTGCCGGGCTGGGCAAGACGGCACTCATCACGCAGGCACGTGAGCGGGCCGCGGCATCCGGATTCACCGTGCTGTCGGGCAGGGGCGGGGAGACGGAACAGGGATCGGCATTCCGCGTGGTGCGCCAGTTGGTGCAGCCCTGGCTGGCGAGGATGGAGGGGGCGGAACTCCGTGCCCTCCTCGGGAGTTGGTACGACGTCATGGCCGGCGTGCTCGGTCTCGAGGCGAGGGGCCCTGCCCCGGCACCGGACCCGACCGGGGTCCGCGAAGGTCTCGACTGGGTCATGACGCGCCTCATCATGAAGAAGGCGCCCGTGGTGCTGCTCCTGGACGACCTGCACTGGGCGGACACCGAATCCCTCAGCTGGCTGGGTTCCTTCGCGTCACGCATCGATGACCTTCCCCTGCTGATCGTGATCGCCTACCGGCCCGACGAGCTGCCGTCCGACGCGGGTGAACTCCGCACGCTCGTCGGACGTCACGGGGACCGCCTTCAGGACCTGGCACATCTCACCGCCGACGGCGTGGCCCAGATCATCAGGAACGAGGTCGGTGAGGCGGCCGAGGACGTGTTCTGCAAGGAATGCTGGTCGGCCACCGGCGGGAGCCCCTTCGAAACGGTGGAGCTCGCGATCGGGCTCGGCGAGCGGAAACTGAGCGGCACCGCGGACGACCTGCCCGCGATGCGTGAACTCGCCGCGGCGATCAAGGGCCCCGGACTGATCGAGCGTCTGGAACGGCTCGACACCGCAACCGTCCGCTTCGCGCACACCGCTGCCGTACTGGGTTCGCCCTTCTCACCGCAGCTCGCCGCGACCATCGCGGTGCTCGGCGAGGAGGCCGCCGCCGAGGCGACCCAGAAGCTGCGCGCGGCCCGGATCCTCGCCGACGGCCGTGGTCCGGAGGGCGAGCTCGAATTCGTGCACCCGCTGATCGCCACGACGATCTACCGGTCCATCCGCACCGGCTTCCGGGCCGGTCTGCACAACGCGGCCGCGGAGGCCGTCCTGGCTGCGGGATACGGCCCCACCGCCGCCGCCCGGCATCTGCTGGAGGTGCCCTGCGAGGGCAGCACCGAGACGGTGGCGTGTCTGCGCGAGGCCGCTCGCGAGTACCTTCGCGCCGGGGCCACCGAGGCCGCCCGGCGTCTGCTGGACCGTGCGATGCAGGAGCCACCCCTCCCCGAGGACCGTGCCGCGGTTCTGCACGAACTCGCGTGCGCCACGTTCCTGATCGAGCCCACGGCCACGGTGCGGCATCTTCGCCAGGCGCTGGCGGAGCCGGACGTCGACCCCGATCTGCGCGCCTCCATCGTCTATCGGCTGACGACGGCGCTGGCCCACACCGACCGGATGGCCGAGGCCGTGGCCGTGGCCGCCGAGGAGGCACGGCAGGCCACGAATCCGCGCGTCAAACTGCGGATGCAGGCGGATCAGTTCGTCTGGAGCACGATGCGCGCCGACGATCCCGACTCACCCGCCCGCTCCCGGACGCTGGCGCGCCTGGCCGAGCAGCTGCCCGGTCGCAGGCTGGAGGAGCGTTACATCCTGGGACTGCGGGCCTGGGATGCCGTCCTGCGCGGCGAACCGCGCCGGACCGCCCTCACGTATGCCGAGAAGTCCCTGCGGGGCGGCATGAGCTGGACCGACGAGAACCGGGGCTTCGAGGTACCCCTTTCCGTCGCCTTGGTCTTCATGTACGCCGACCAGCCGCGGCGGGCCGAGGAGCTGTTCGAGAGGGGGATCGCCGAGTGCGCGGGCAGGGGCTGGCACGGCTCGCACCTGGCCTTCGGCCAGACCATCGCCGGCTACGTGCGCTATCACCGCGGTTGCCTGGCGGAGGCCGAGGAGCTGGTCCGCGAAGGCCTGCGCATCGCCGACAAGGTGGAAGGGGTCGTCGCCGCCCAGTGGTACGGCGTCAGCGTCCTGATCCAGACGCTGCTGGCCCGTGGGCGCATCGCCGAGGCCCGCGCACTCGCCGACGACCACCACTTCGGTGAGATGGCGCCGAACGCCGTCATCTATCCGGACCCGCGCACCGTGTACGCGGAACTGCTCCTGGCGGAGGGACGGCACGCGGAAGCGGCCAAGCTGCTGTCCGCGGTCGGGAACTGGCTGGACGAACGGGCCTGGCGCAACCCGGCCTGGTGCCCGTGGCAGCTGCGGCTCGCGACCGCGCTCGCCGCCACCGCCCCGGACGCGGCGATCGCCCACGCCCGGGACGCCGTCCGCCGCGCCCAGCACTTCGGCGCCGCCTCCATCGTCGGCCAGGCCCTGCACACCCTTGCCGAGGTGACCGGCGGGACTGCGGCACTCGATCTGTACGCGCAGGCCGTCGACCACCTGGAGCAGTCGCCCGCCGCCTACGAACTCGCCCGCGCCCAGATCGGTCACGGCGCCGCGCTGTCCCGCAACGGGCGGCTGCAGGAGGCCGCCGACCGGCTCTACCAGGGCCTGGAGGGAGCCGTCCACTGCGGGGCCGAGGGACTCGCCGCCCGGGCCAGGGCAGAGCTCTCGGCAGCCGGACTGCGCCCGCTGCCGCTGCGCTACGTCCAGGTGGACACGCTGACCGCCCAGGAACGCCGTACGGCCGAACTGAGCGTCCAGGGACACCCGGTGGCGGTGATCGCCAAGGAACTGCGCCTGACCGAGCAGGGCGTGCGGCAGCTGCTCTCCAGCGTCTACCGCAAGGCCGGCACCGACGCCGCCGGTCTCGCCGGGTTCCTGAAGGGCGGTCCGCACCACCGCCCTTGAGGCCGTTCCCGCTTCGCGCCGGGACGCGGTCACACCGCCCGCGTACGCCCCTGCCAGTACGGGTCCCGCAACCGCCGCTTGTACAACTTGCCGTTGGGATCGCGGGGCATCTCGGCGATGAAGTCGATGCTCTTGGGCCGCTTGTAGCCGGCGAGCCGTTCGGCGCAGTGGTCGAGCAGGGCGGTGGCGAGGGCCGGGCCCGGTTCATGGCCGGGGGCCGGCTCGACGACCGCCTTGACCTCCTCGCCCCAGTCGTCGTGCGGGATGCCGAAGGCGGCGGCGTCGGCGACGGCCGGGTGGGAGAGCAGCACGGACTCGATCTCGGCCGGGTAGATGTTGACCCCGCCGGAGATGATCATGTCGATCTTGCGGTCGCGCAGGAAGAGGTAGCCGTCCTCGTCCAGGTAGCCGAGGTCGCCGACGGTGAAGAAGTCGCCGATGCGGTTCTTGCGGGTCTTGGTCTCGTCCTTGTGGTACGAGAAGCCGCCGGTGCTCATCTTCATGTAGACGGTGCCCAGTTGTCCCGGTGGGAGCCGGTTGCCGTCGTCATCGAAGATCGCGAGTTCGCTGATGGGCCAGGCCCTGCCGACCGTCCCGGGCTTCTTCAGCCAGTCCTCCGCGGTGGCGAACGCACCGCCGCCCTCGCTGGCCGCGTAGTACTCCTCGACGCAGTGCCCCCACCAGTCGATCATGGCTCGCTTGACGTGGTCGGGGCAGGGGGCCGCGCCATGGATGGCGTGCCGCATGGAGGACACGTCGTAGCGGGCCTTCACCTCGTCGGGGAGGGCCAGCAGGCGGTGGAACTGGGTGGGGACCATATGGGTGTGCGTGCAGCGGTGGGTGTGGATGCGGCGGAGCATCTCCTCGGGGGTCCACTTGTCCATCAGGACCAGGCGGTGGCCGATGTGCAGGGACGCGCCCGCGAACTGCAGGACGGCCGTGTGGTAGAGCGGCGAGCAAACCAGGTGGACGTTGTCGTCGAACGGCTTGATGCCGAAGATCCCGAGGAAGCCGCCCAGGTAGGACTCCTCGGGCGGCCTGCCGGGCAGTGCACGGCGGATGCCGCGCGGGCGTCCCGTCGTACCCGAGGTGTAGTTCATGACCCAGCCGAGTTCGCGGCCGGAGGGGGGCGACTTGGGCTGCCCGTCGAGGAGTTCGGCGTACGGCCGGAAGCCGTCGACCGCACCGATCCCGTAGCGGTGCGTGGCCGGGAGTCCGGCCTCGTCGGCGGCCCGGCGCGCCGCGTCGGCGAACCGCTCGTGGGCCAGGAGCACCTTGGCGCCCGAGTCGGCGACGATCCAGGCGATCTCGGGGCCGACGAGGTGGTGGTTGACCGGGACCAGATAGAGGCCGGCCTGGGTGGCGGCCAGGTAGGCGGTGAGGAACTCGACGCCGTTGGGCAGGACGACGGCGAAGGCGTCACCGCGTTCCAGTCCGGCCGCGCGCAGCCCGTGGACGAGCTTGTTGGCGGCGGAGTGCAGGCGTTCGGCGGTCCATTCCTCGCCGTCGGGGGCGACCAGGACGGTGCGGTCGGGGTGCTGGGCGGCCTGGGCCCAGAAACCGGCAGGGGGTGTGCTCACGACTGGCCGCTCCTTCCGGCGATGCGGTTGATGCGGTCCACGGCCTCCTCGAAGCCGCGGGTGAGGTCGTCGAGGACGGCCTGGACGCTGCGTTCGCTGCTCATCCGGCCGACGATCTGGCCGACCGGGGTGCCGAGCAGCGGTTCGACCTCGTACTTCTGGATGCGGGAGACCGCTTCGGCCACCAGCAGGCCCTGCAGCGGCATGGGCAGGGTGCCGGGTCCGGCCGGGTCGTCCCACGCGTCGGTCCACTCGGTACGGAGCTGACGTGCGGGCTTGCCCGTCAGGGCACGGGAGCGGACGGTGTCGCCGGAGCCGGCGGCGAGGAGTTTGCGGGTCAGGGCGGCGGAGTGCAGGTCCGCCTCTGTGGTGGTCAGCCATAGCGAGCCCAGCCATACTCCTTGGGCGCCGAGGGCGAGGGCCGCGGCCACCTGCTGTCCGCTGCCGATGCCTCCCGCGGCCAGCACGGGCAGCGGGTCGACGGCTTCCACGACCTCGGGGGTGAGCACCATGGTGGCGATCTCGCCGGTGTGGCCGCCCGCCTCGTAGCCCTGGGCGACGACGATGTCGATGCCCGCCTCCTGGTGCTTGCGGGCGTGCCGGGCGCTGCCCGCGAGCGCGGCCACCAGGATGTCCCGGTCGTGGGCGCGGGCGACGACATCGGCGGGCGGGGAGCCGAGGGCGTTGGCGAGCAGCCGGATCGGGTGGTCGAAGGCGACGTCGAGCTGGGTACGGGCGACCTGTTCCATCCAGCCCGTGATGCGCCAGCCGGACGCCTCGCCCTCGGCCAGCTCCGGGACGCCGTACTTGGCGAGGGTCTCGTGCACGAACTCCCGGTGGCCCTCGGGGATCATGGCCTCGACGTCTGCCTCGGTCAGTGTGTGGTTTTCCGGGGCTTCGACCTTCTTGGCGGGCATGACGACGTCCAGCCCGTAGGGCCGGCCGCCGGTGTGTGCGTCGAGCCAGTCGAGGTCGCGTGCGAGGTCGTCGGGGGCGGTGTAGCGGACCGCGCCGAGCACGCCGAAGCCGCCGGCCCGGCTGATGGCCGCGGCGACGGCGGGGAACGGCGTGAAGCCGAAGACGGCGTGCTCGACTCCCAGTTTCCTGCTCAGCTCCGTCTGCATGGGCGCAGGATGCCGCAGTCGGCTGGACGACGGAAGTGCTTTTCTGACGGAACGTCAGATTCTTTTCGCGCTGTGACGTCACTTCGCCCTGTCGCGTTCTGCGGTGGTCTCCAGCACCGCCATCGCCGCGTTGTGTCCCGGTACGCCGCTCACCCCTCCCCCGCGCACCGCGCCCGCGCCGCACAGCAGCACGTTCGGGTGCCGGGTCTCCACTCCCCAGCGGCCCGTTTCCGGCTGCGCGTAGGGCCAGGACAGGGCGCGGTGGAAGATGTTGCCGCCGGGCAGCCGCAGGTCCCGTTCGAGGTCGAGCGGGGTCTTCGCCTCGATGCAGGGGCGACCGTCGGCGTCCGTGGCCAGGCAGTCGGCGAGGGGTTCGGCGAGGTGGGCGTCGAGCTGGGCGAGGGTGGACTTCAGCAGTTCGTCGCGTACGGCGTCGTTGTCCCGGTCGAAGAGCCGGGCGGGGGTGTGCAGGCCGAACAGGGTGAGCGTCTGGTAGCCGCGCGCGGCGAGGTCGGGGCCGAGGATGGTGGGGTCGGTCAGGGAGTGGCAGTAGATCTCCGAGGGCGGCACGGCGGGGATTTCACCGGCGGCGGCCTGGGCGTGGGAGGTGGCCAGCTGCCGGTAGCCCTCGGCGATGTGGAAGGTGCCGGCGAAGGCCTCGCGCGGGTCGACGGCCGGGTCGCGCAGCCCGGGCAGCCGGGTGAGCAGCATGTTGACCTTGAGCTGGGCTCCCTCGGCGGGTTCGGGCGCCGCGTCGCCGGTGAGCGTGGCCAGGTCCTGCGGAGAGGCGTTCACCAGGACGTGCCGGGCGGCGGCG
The DNA here is from genome assembly GCF_044546895.1 of Streptomyces sp. NPDC053069. Lineage (NCBI taxonomy): Bacteria > Bacillati > Actinomycetota > Actinomycetes > Kitasatosporales > Streptomycetaceae > Streptomyces > Streptomyces sp. NPDC053069. The sequence goes on from NZ_JBITZN010000001.1 coordinate 136,415, forward strand.
ACGCCCTCGCCGTCGGCCGTGCGGTAGGTGACCTCGGCGGTTTCGCCGTCGGTGGCGATCCGGACCGCCTCGTGCCCGGTCGCGACGACCGCGCCCGCCGACCGGGCGGCGGCGGCCAGGGCGTCGGTGAGGGCGCCCATGCCGCCGACGGGCACGTCCCAGGCGCCGGTACCGCCGCCGATGACGTGGTAGAGGAAGCAGCGGTTCTGGGCCAGGGAGGGGTCGTGGGCGTCGGCGAAGGTGCCGATGAGGGCGTCGGTGAGGACCACGCCCCGGACGAGGTCGTCCGTGAAGTTCTCCTCGACGGCGACGCCGATGGGTTCCTCGAACAGGGTTCGCCAGGCGGTCTCGTCGTCGATGCGGCGGCGCAGCTCCTCGCGGCTGGGCAGGGGCTCGGTGAGGGTCGGGAAGACACGCTCGGCGACCCGCGTAGTCATGCCGTAGAAGCGCTGCCACGCCCTGTACTCGTCGTCGCCGCCGGTCAGCCGGGCGAAGGCCTCCCTGGTGCGGGACTCGCCGCCGCCGACGAGGAGTCCGGTGGGCCGGCCGTCCCGCTCCGCCGGGGTGTAGGAGGAGATGGTGCGGGAGCGGACGCGGAAGTCCAGGGCGAGGTCGCGCACGATCTTCTGCGGCAGCAGGCTGACCAGGTACGAGTAGCGCGACAGCCGGGCGTCGACACCGGCGAAGGGGCGGGTGGAGACGGCGGCACCGCCGGTGTGGTCGAGCCGTTCCAGCACCAGCACCGAACGGCCGGCGCGGGCCAGGTAGGCGGCGGCGACCAGGCCGTTGTGGCCGCCGCCGACGATGACGGCGTCGTACGCGCGGGTTCCCTCGTTGGCAGACATGGTTCTTGGTAACACGGGATGATCCCGGTCGGCGAGAGCACGTACCGGTGGTCCTCGTCGCCGCCCGGTGGCCGGCCGGGACGCTCCGCTGTCACCGCCCGCCGGAAGGCCGCTGCCGACTCAGTACGGCGACCCGCCGGTACAGCTCCACCGCCTCGGCGCTGCGGCCCAGGCGTTCGAGACAGTGCGCCTCGTCGTTGCGGCCGGCGAGGGTGTCGGGGTGGTCCGGGCCGAGGATCTGCTCGCGGGTCGCGGTGATCCGCCGGTACTCGGTGAGGGCCTCCTCCCAGCGGCCCAGCCAGCCCAGGGCGACCGCGACCTCACGGCGGCTGACGAGCGTGTCGGGGTGCGCGGGCCCCAGGGTCTGCTCGCGGAGCAGGCACACCTCCCGGGCCTCGGTCAGGGCGTCCTCCCAGCACCCGAGCCGGCCGAGATTGACCCCGAGGCCGTGCCGGGCGCGCAGGGTCTCGGGATGGGTGGGGCCCTGGACGCGGGTGCGGTCCCCGACCAGCTCGCGGTACACGCGCAGGGCGTCCGCGCTGCGACCGAGGCGGCCGAGGCTGAGGGCGGTCTCGTAGCGGGCGGCGAGCGTGTCGGGGTGGTCGGCGCCGAGGACGCGCGCTCTGGCCCCGGCGACCTCGCGGTAGATGCGCAGCGCCTCTTCCCAGCGGCCCGACTGGCCCTCGGCGTAGGCGAGTTCGCAGCGCGAGACCAGGGTGTCGGGATGGTCGGGACCGAGCACCCGGGCCCGGGCGGCGGCCACCTCCAGGGCCGTACGGCAGGCGTCGTCCAGGCGGCCGAGCCGGCCGAGGGTGCAGGCGAGGTTGTGGCGGCAGCGCAGGGTGTCGGGATGGTCGGGGCCCATGACGCGCACCCGGGCGGCCAGCACCTCCGCGTACACCTGGTGGGCCTCGAAGTGGCGGCCCAGCCGTCCCAGCACATAGGCCGTCTCCTGGCGGGCGGCGAGGGTGTCGGGATGGTCGCCGCCGAGCACACGTGCTCTGGTCTCCGCGAGATCCGTGTAGGCGGCCAGCGCCTCGGCGGCCCGGCCGGCGCGCAGGAGGGCGGAGGCGGCGGTGCCCTCCTCGGGAAGTGCCGTGCGCGCCTCGGGAAGGGCCGGTTGGGGTCGTCGGGCGTCTGCGGGACCCCCGTGACCGGGCACGCCCGCGTGACGGTGGTCGCCCGTCGGATACGGCCCCGCGCCCCTTCCGGGCGCTGCGACCCAGCGGGCTGACAGAGCCGCGCCCGAGTCGGGCGGCAGTGCGCGGAAGTCGGCGCTGAGAGCCTTGTGGCCGGTGGTCATGTCCCGGGTCCAGGACGGCAGACGGGTTCCGTCTCTCACGTCCGGAATACGAACGGCAGGAACGGCGGTGGCCGTTGTGCGGCCGCCCAGGAGACGGCGGACCAGCTCCCCGGCATCCTGCGGCCGTTCCTCCGGCCGTTTGGCCAGCAAGGTGAGAATGACGTCCTCCAGGTGGACCGGCAGTTCCGGGCGCTGTTCGCGTGGGGGGCGGGGTGGGGTGTCGCGGTGGCCGATGAGGACCGCCCAGGCGTCCTCCAGGTCGAACGGCGGGGCCCCGGTGGCGATTTCGTACAGCACGCAGCCCAGCGAATACAGGTCGCTGCGCTGGTCGACCGCATCGCCGCCGATCTGCTCCGGAGACATGTAGTGCGGGGTGCCCAGGGCGACGCCGGTGCCGGTGAGCCGGGCGGTGAAGCCGATGTCGTGGCCGAGGCGGGCGATGCCGAAGTCGCAGATCTTCACGGTGCCGTCGGCCAGCCGCACGATGTTGGCCGGCTTCAAGTCCCGGTGGACGACGCCGTGTTCATGGGTGTAGGCGAGGGCGGCGGCGACCTGGGCGGCGATGTCCGCCACGTCGTCCACGGGCAGCGGATGCCCCTTGTTGTCCTCCAGCAGCCGGCTCAGGTCCCGGCCCTCCAGCAGCTCCATCACCAGGTACGGCACCCCGTCGGACTCGCCGAAGTCATGGACGACGGTCACCCCGCGGTGCGAGAGGGCGGCCGCCACCCGTGCCTCGCGGCGGAAGCGTTCCCGCAGGGCGCGGGTGAGGGACGGATCGTGGTGGGGGCCGAGCGGCTTGAGGCACTTCACGGCGACCTGCCGGCCGAGGGACTCGTCCCGGGCCCGCCACACCTCGCCCATCCCGCCCCGCCCGATCAGGTCGAGCAGCCGGTACCGGTCCTGAACCAGCCTGTTCTCCCCCATAGCGATCCGCCGCCCCCGTCGCCGTCCGCCCCGCCGCCCAGGAGGCCGGCTCGGAACCGCGCCCCACCGCGCCGTCCCGATCCGCGCCACACCCCCCTGCCCGTCCAGTATGGCGGTCTATCGTCCGACTTTGTACGGTGCCGGACGTGCCTGCGGGCCGAGCCTCGCCATGGCCCTCAGGATGTGTTTGGGCGGCAGCTGCCAGCGCACACGTGCCGGAACGCGGCGCAGCAGCGCGCCCGTGGCCCGCAACCGGCGGGTGACGACGGCAGGTGCGGGGGCCGGTCTGCCGTACAGCTCGTGGGCGTACGGCGGCAGAGCGGCGTACGCCAACTGCGCCACGCGCCGCCACAGCGCCTCGCGCGCCGGGACGAGGAGGGGATGCGTCGGCGGGCGGAGCAGGAAGTCGTCCACCTCGCGTGCCTCGCGCCCCGCCGCCAGCTGCGGCCGTACCCTGTCGAAGTACGCGGCGAGTTCGGCCCGGCTCGCCGGTACGGTCTCCGGATCCAGGCCCACCAGGCGCGCGCTGACCCGGTGTTCGGCTATGTACCGGTCGGCCTGGGCGTCGGTGAGCGGGAAGCCCGAGCGGCGCAGCACGTGCAGATAGGAGTCGATCTCCGCGCAGTGCACCCACAGCAGCAGTTCGGGCTCGTCGACGCCGTAGCGCTCGCCGGTGTCCGGGTCGGTGGCCGTCAGCATGCTGTGGATCTTCCGTACGCGCGCGCCGGCCCGCTCGGCGGCCTGCGTGGTGCCGTAGGTCGTCGTGCCGACGAAGTTCGCGGTGCGCATCAGCCGGCCCCAGGCGTCGCGCCGGAAGTCGGAGTTCTGCATGACCCCGCGGACCGCGCGCGGGTGCAGGGCCTGAAGGTAGAGCGCGCGGACGCCGGCGACCCACATCATGGGGTCGCCGTGCATCTGCCAGGTCACCGAGTTCGGCGTGAACAGCCCGGGATCGCCCATGCCCGCAGGCTAGCGCCGTACCCTCGGCATCCCCAGGCCGATCCAGGAGATGATCTCGCGCTGGATCTCGTTGTTGCCGCCGCCGAAGGTGAAGATGACCGCCGAGCGATAGCCGCGCTCCAGTTCGCCGTGCAGGACGGCACCCGCCGAGCCCTCCTTCAGCGGTCCCGCGGCGCCGACGATCTCCATGAGCCAGGCGTAGGCGTCGCGGCGGGCCTCGGAGCCGTAGACCTTGACGGCGGAGGCGTCCTGCGGGGTGAGTGTGCCGTCCTGGACGGCCGTGACCATCTGCCAGTTCAGGAGCTTCAGCGCGTCGAGCCGGGTGTGGGTGCGGGCGAGGAGCCGGCGTACCCAGCCCAGATCCACCACGCGGCGGCCGTCGGCGAGTTTCGTCTCCGTCGCCCACCGCTGGACGTCGTGCAGGGCGCGGACGGCCATGGTGCCGTGCGCGGCGAGGGTGACGCGTTCGTGGTTGAGCTGGTTGGTGATCAGCCGCCAGCCCTGGTTCTCCTCGCCGACGCGGCGGGAGAGGGGGACGCGGATGTTCTCGTAGTAGCTCGCGGTGGTGTCGTGGGAGGCGAGCGTGGTGATGAGCGTGCAGGAGTATCCCGGGTCGGAGGTCGGCACCAGCAGCATGGTGATGCCCTTGTGCGGCGGGGCGTCCGGGTCGGTGCGCACGGCGAGCCACACCCAGTCCGCGGTGTCCCCGTTCGTCGTCCAGATCTTCTGCCCGTTGACGACGTACTCGTCGCCCTCGCGTACGGCCCTGGTCCTGAGGGAGGCGAGGTCGGTGCCGGCGTCCGGTTCGCTGTAGCCGATGGCGAAGTCGATCTCGCCGGAGAGGATGCGCGGGAGGAAGTACGCCTTCTGCTCGTCGGTGCCGAACCGCATGAGCGTCGGGCCGACCGTGTTCAGCGCCATCAGCGGCAGTGGTACGCCGGCCTGCGCGGCCTCGTCGAAGAAGATGAACTGCTCCATCGCCGTCATGCCGCGCCCGCCGTACTCCTTCGGCCAGCCGACGCCGAGCCAGCCGTCGGTGCCGAGCCGGCGGATGGTGTCCCGGTAGAACCGCTTCTGGGCGGCCGGGTCGGCGTACCGGGCGTAGGCGTTGTCCGGAACCAGTTCCGCGAAGTAGGCGCGCAGCTCGGCGCGCAGTCGCTGCTGCTCGGGCGTGTGGTCGAGGTGCACGGCGCCTCCAGGCTCCCCAAGGGCGGTCCTGACGGCGCACACCGTAGAACGTGTTTCAGAAATAGGGAATGCCGTGTCCCGGGGAATTCCGGGCTTGCCGCGGGAAGGTCACACGAGGCTGTGCAGGAACTCCGAGCAGGCGTCGGCGCACGCCCGGCAGGTGGCTGCGGCCGACTCGGCGCCGGGCTGGTCGTCGAAGGCGCGGGCGCACTCCAGGCAGGCCGAGCGGCACCAGTCGAGCCGGACCCGGATCTCGTCCTCGTCCTGCCGGTTCTCCTCGCCCAGGATGCGGCACGTGGAGTCGCACACCTCGGCGCACATGATGCCCAGTCTGCGCACCCGCTCCTGGCGCTCGGTGCCGTCCGGGTCGACCAGGCTCGCGCGCACCGCGCAGGCCCTGGCGCACTCGGTGCACGCCTGTGCACAGGCGAAGCGGTCCTCCAGGAACCGGTAGAGCTGCTGCGAGGTGGGCGATGTCACATCGTGCGGGTAGCCGGGGCACAGCACGGCAAACCACCATCCGGGCCGCAGAGGGCGCCGGTGTCGACGCGCACGGCGGCGGGGGGCGCCGCGCCGCCGCGCACCATGGGTGCCGGGACCGCGCGGTACGTCCACCGCCGTCACGCATTGTGTCCGGTTCGTCCGGTTCTGGGCGGGGTATGCCTAGTTGTATGAGTACCGCATCGACGCAGCTGGCCGCAGCGAGCGGCCTGATGAGCCTGGTTCTGTTCATCGTGGCCATGGGTGTCCTGGCGCTGCTCGCCGGCGGCTTCTGGATGAACTCCCGCGTCAAGTACCGCGAGTCTCCTCGGCCGCGGCCCGAGGAACAGCCCAAGCTGCCGCCGGACGGCCCGGTGCGCGAACTGCGGGAGAACAGAGAATCCCAGGAGGTTCCCCAGGTCCCCAAGGGCAGCCGTCCGCTCACCCCGTACGAGCTGAGCAACATGGACTCCAAGCCGAGCGCGTCGAAGGATCGTCCGCGCTGGAGCCGGGGTTCCAGCGGTTCGTTCGGCGGCGGCGGACTGGGCGCCCACTGAATCCCGGCCCGCGCCGGACCGCCCTACGCCCCTAGGAATCCTTGCGGGCGGCGTCCAGGCGGCCGACGCGGGCCACGTTCTGCCGGTCCTCGGGGTCCTGGCTGGGTTCCGCCGCGAACCAGGCGTCGAGGATCTCCTTCAGCAGCGGTTCGGAGGTCAGGCGCAGGCTCAGCGCGAGGACGTTGGCATCGTTCCAGCGGCGCGCACCGTCCGAGGTCACGGCATCCGTGCACAGCGCCGCGCGTACGCCGGGCACCTTGTTGGCCGCGATGGACGCGCCCGTGCCGGTCCAGCAGCACACCACCGCCTGATCGGCCGCGCCCTCGGCCACGTCCCGGGCGGCCGCCGCCGAGCAGACCGCCCACTGCGCGTCGGCGCCCGGCTGCAGCGCGCCGTACGCCCGGACCTCGTGGCCACGGCGCTGCAACTCGGCGATCAGCAGACGGGCCACGGGCTCGTCCATGTCGGAGGAGACGGAGATCCGCATACCGGGAGCCTAGCGCCTGGGATGCGACGCCGGACGGGGCGCGGCACGCCTCCTGGAGGCGGCGGCCGGTGTGCGCCCGGGTACGGGCACGACCCAAGGCTGCCCGCCCGGCACGCGCTCGTCCCCGCGTCGGAAGACACGGGCAGGGGCGGGGACGCCCATCGGCAGCCGCTCGGTCTCGCCCCCACGACCGCAGCACGGGCACCCCGCGCAAGCACCCGACCGCCTGTTCACCAGGCGCACCGCCACCGCCTTACAGGCCCGCGGACCGCTCCCCGCCGGCCGTCGGCACGCTCGTCCCCGCCCCGCGAGCGCCATCGCCACCCGGCGTGGCTGCCGGGTGGCGGGGCCGGTGGGCGGGTGGTGGCTTGCCGGAGGTCCGGGGCTCCTTGCTGAGGCCCCGGTGGGCGCTCGGGCGCCGACCGGGACCCGCCGACAGGAGCCGGGGGGCGGTCAGGGGTGGTCGGGGCGCTGGGACGGAGGTACGCCGCCGCTCTCGCCGCCGCCCTTCTCGCCCTTGTCCGAGCCGTGCGGGCGGCCCGCCTTCCGGTCGGCCGTCTGGCGGGCCTTCAGCTCGCCGCTGTCCTGCGGGGTGGCGCCTCCCTTGTCACTGCGCCGCTGTTCGGGCTGCTGCGGATTGGACATGCGCCGGACTCCCTCCGAATGGTGCGGGGTGCGTGCACGCTCCGGGTTCCCAGAGCCGTGCGGGTCACCCGCGCCGGATGCGGCGGGCAAGGGGGCGGAACCGCTCGCCGCCCGGTGGAGGTGTTCGAGGGCGTCGAGGAGTACCGAGCGGTGGTACCAGCTCAGCCAGGCCGCCGTGTCGGCGGCCAGCAGGCCGAGCGCCTCGGCCTGGGCGGCGGTCGGCCGGTGCCCGGCGTCGGGCCAGTGCAGGGTGATCACGCCGGTGCAGGAGCCGGCCGAGGACAGCACGGGCACGCTCTGCAGGGCGCCGGTACCCGTGGTCAGCAGGACGCGCCGGAACTCCTCGGAGAGCAGCGCGTCGGCGGCCACGTCGGGCACGCTCACCCGGCATCCGCGCACTCGCGCCACCGCGTCGGCCGTGCCCTCGTCCCGGCCGCGCACGAGGTGGTCGACGAACGTGTCCACGCAGCCGTAGTGGGTCTCCAGCATCAGCGTGTTCGCGGCCGGGTCGACGAAGCGCACGTACCCCGCCGGGGCCCGCCCGATGGCCAGCGCCTCGTGCAGGACGGCGTCGATCATCTGCCGGCGGTAGCGGGGGTCACGGCCGTCGCGGGCCAGGATCCGCAGCTGCGGCACGGGCAGGCAGCGCCGGCCCGGGAACCACACCTCGCCGTCCGGGGGCCGGGCCACCACCACCGCGGAGACGAGGACGCGCAGCGGCACGTTGAACCGCTGCGAGGCCTCGCGCAGCACCCGGAAGGCGCTGCCGGAGTCGGGCAGGCCGTAGCGGACCATGAGCACGCCCTGCGCCATGCCGATGACCGGCGCGGTGCGTACCCGGGCGCGCAGCGCGCGCACCTCTTTGCGCAGGTCCTCGTAACTGGGCCGCAGCGGATCCGCCATCTGCGACCGCCAGGCGGGCAGGTCCTCCACGCGGGAGGCGGCGCGGGCGAGCTCGTGCAGCGCCTCGTCGAGGGTGGCGTAGAGCCGGACGCCGTTCAGGCGGGCCAGGTGCACCGCCTCGCGCACTCCGGGCCGGGCACGGACGATGATCAGGTCCGGGCGTCCGGTGCGCGACCGGGTCGTCTCGCTGAGCGTGTGCAGCACGGCGGCACCGCCGAGTTGCACATGGCCCATGTCGAGGACGGGCCGCAGGCCCGCGCGGTCCGCCTCCTCCAGGTGCCCGCGCAGCTCCGCCGACCAGGCCTCGGCTCCCGCGGCGTCGAGGCTGCCCGACATGCGCAGCAGCAGCGCTCCCTCGGCGGGCAGTCCCTCCACGACGGACGACTCGATGACGAGCGGGGCCGGGGCGGCGGGCGGTTCGGAAGAGGGTTTCATGGCATCACCGGGATCAGGACGTCGCAGAAGACTCAAAAGGCCTCTTCCTGACCACTGTGCACGGTAGGTGTCCGACCCGCGATCGCGCCATCCACCGCGCCGGACGGATGCCCGCCGGTGTGCTCACCAGGCGGTGCCGCCGGGCCGCGGCCCCGCGCGTCGTGCGGCCTCCAGCGGTTACTGCAGGGAACCCAGGGCGGACGCCATCGTGGCATGGGCCCGCACACCCGGCAGTCCCGCGGCGCGCAGCGCCTCCCGCACGTGCGGCCGGGGCTGTACGACGGGCAGGGCGCGACCGGCGAAGGCGAGGATCCCGGTCGCCCGGTCGACGGCGCGCACCGCCGCGGCGCAGGCGAGATACAGCTCGGTCATGTCCAGCACGGGGTGTTCGCCGGCTCTGTCGGCCTCGGCGATGTGCTCGGCGAGCGCCTCGGAGAACTCCCCGGCGTTGGAGGCGTCGACCGTGCCCCGGGCCTTCAGCACGCTGAGCGCGCCGAGCTCGGGGCGGTGCTCGTGCACGGTCTGCAGGAGCAGCGGGGCCGGGCCGCCGGGGCGGACCCGGGCACGGGGGCGCTGACCGTCATCCATGGGGATCGCGCTTCCTGGGCGGGGAAGGATCAGAGCAGCCAGCCGCGTCTTGACCGGGGAGTTCACTGTGCCTGCGCGCCGCGCCCGGCGCAACGACTGCGGCCGGGCGTGTCGCGCCGGGTGCGATTCAGCCGACATACCGCCGTGCGGGTGAACTCCGGCGGGCCCGTTCCAGTGCCGCGAGCCGGCGTTCCAGGTCCGGCGGTACGGGGTCGCGCTGGCGCAGCACCCAGGGCAGTCCGGCGGTGGCGTGGGCGAAGGCGCGCGCGGACGCGGCGTCCCGGGGCACGGTCCGCATCAGGTGCCCGGTGCGGCGCAGCGCCGGCAGCAGCGGGCGGCGCAGCCAGGTGAACCACAGCGTGTTGCGCAGGCCGAGGACGCGCCGGGCCGTGCTGTCGCGCAGCCGGGAGGCGCGGTGGTGCACGGTGAGCTCCTCGGCGTAGGCGAGCCACCAGCCCTGCCGCAGCAGGTCGCAGGCGAGCAGTTCCTCCTCGCCGCCGAGCCACAGCCCGGGGTGGAAGCCGCCGCCCGCCCGGAAGGCCTCGGTCCGCAGCACGGTGGCGGCGGCGAGGAACGAGCCGAGGGCGGGGCCGGGAAGCCAGTCGGGTCCGGGCAGCGGGGACTCGCGCAGTTCCCGTACGACGGGGTCCTCGGTGCCTTCGGGTTCCACGACGATCCGTGCGGTGACGGCCGCGAGCCGGGGCCGGGCGTCGAGCAGGTCGGCGGCCCGGCGCAGGCTGCCGGGCTCCCACCAGGTGTCGTCGTCGCAGAAGGCGACGTAGGGCGTGCGGACCTGCCGGACGGCGAGGTTGCGGCCGATGGCCCCCAGGTTGCGGCCCGGGCGCAGCAGTGTCACCTGGCGGAAGTCGCGGGCGACCGCTTCGGCGGTGCCGTCGGTCGAGGCGTTGTCGGTGACGATCACGCGGGGCGTTCGGGCAGCCGGTGCAGCAGGGCGAGGGTGTGCAGCAGTTCCTCGCGGCGGTTGTGGGTGATCACGACGACGGTCGTACGGTCGTCGGGGGCGGTCCGGGTCATCGCGCGGGGTCTTCCTGCGGGCGTACCGCCGCCTGCCGGTCGAGCAGGCGGGCGGCGTGTTCGACGTGCGGGGGCAGGGTGCGGCGGCGAGCCAGGGCGGCCGGGAAGCGCACGAGGGTCTCCTTCAGGGCGCGGCGCGCGCCCGGGCGGCCGGCCGCGGCGGCCACGGTGAGGCCGGCACCGGCCCGCAGCGCCACGGGCCAGGGGCGGCGCAGACAGGTGGTCAGCACGTGGTTGCGGCGGACCAGGAAGGGGCGGCCGGTGCGGCCGTGGTCCTCGGGGTGGTGGCGGGCGCACAGTGTGGGTTCGTAGGCGACGCCCCAGCCCTCGGCGGCCAGGTCGTAGGCGAGCAGGGTCTCCTCTCCGCCGAAGAAGAGCAGCGGGTGGAAGCCGCCGACGGCGAGGAAGGCCTCCCGGCGCACCACACAGGCGCAACCGAGGAAGCCGAGCACCGGGCGGCCGGGCAGGTCGGGTTCCGCGGGCAGGGGCGAGGCGTCGAGGACGGCGTTGAGGGGATCCTCGGCGGCCTGGTCGCCGACCAGGGTGCGGGCGGCGAGCAGACCGAGCCGGGGGTGGTGGTCGAGGAGGTCGGCGGCGCGGCGCAGGCTGCCCGGCTCCCACCAGGAGTCGTCGTCGCTGAAGGCGACGTAGGGGGTGCGGGCGTGCCGGACGGCCAGGTTGCGGCCGAGAGCGCCGGTGTTGACCGCGGGTCGCAGCAGGCGGGGGAGGGCCGGGTGACCGCGCACGGCCCTGCGGGTGGTGTCGTCACGGGAGTTGTCGACGACGATGACCGGCGGCCGCTCGGGCAGCTCGGCCAGCGCGTCGAGCGTACGCAGCAGGCTGGCGGCCCGGTCGCGGGTGATGACGGCGACGGTGATGCGCGGGTCCGGCGCAGCGGTGGCCCTGCGGGTGCGGCCGGGGGCGGACTCAGTGGACATGCGCCACCTCCGGTCCGGCCTGCCGGGAGCCGCCGCCGGCCGGGCCGAGCAGCGTCAGGCAGGCCGCGGCGACCTCGCCGGAGCGGATGCGCAGCAGGCAGGCGTCGGGGGTGCGGCCGTGCGGGTCGCCGGGCGGGCCGGGCTTCCACAGGGCCAGGTGAGCCGGGCTGCGGGGCGGGCCCCACAGGTGCGGGGACACGGGTCCGAAGAGGGTGACGGAGCGGGTGCCGTGGGCGACCGCGAGATGCGCCGGGCCGGTGTCGCCGCTGAGCACCAGGGACGCCTCGGCCACCAGCGCGGACAGCTCGGCGTACGGCAGGCCGCCCGCGAGTACGTCATGGGCTCGCTGTCCGCTGCGCTCGGCCACCGAGCGCACGAGGGCCTCCTCGCCGGGCCCGCCGGTGAGCACGACGTGGTGTCCGGCCGCGCGCAGGCACCGTACGACGGCGGCGTACCGCTCCCCCGGCCAGCGGCGGGAGCCGGAGGCCGCGCCGGGGTGCACGACCACCGCGCCCGGCGCCGGGGACGGCGTGCCCGGCCGGGGCAGCCGCAGGTCCAAGGGGTCGGCCGGGATGCCGTAGGCGTGCAGGAAGGCGCACCAGCGGTCCCGTTCGTGCAGGTCGGCCTGCCAGGGCGGGCCGTCCTGGGCGGCATGGGCGAGCAGCCTGCGCGGGTGTACGGCCGCGAGGGCGTCGCGGCTCTCCGGGCCGTTGCCGTGCAGGTCGATCGCCACGTCGGGTGGCGCGCCGGTCCAGTGCGTGAGGGACGGCACCGCCCGTCCCGGGGCCTCGGCCGGGAAGACGGCGTCGACCGCCCCGGTGGCGCGCGCCGGTTCGGCGAGGGCCGGCGGCAGGGCGAGGACGGTGCGATGGCCGGGAAAGGCCCGCCGGATGCCGCGCAGCGCGGGCACGCCGGCCAGCAGGTCACCGAGCCCGAGCGCGCGCAGCACCAGGACGACCGGGCGGTGGGACGAGTGCGTGCGGGTCACCGGGTGACTCCTCCGAGGGGTGCGGCTGCCGTGGCGCAAGGGCGGGCGAGTACCGCGTCGCGGGCGGGGGACGCGTACCGGATGGCGGAGCGGGCCGGGCCGGGACCCGAACCGTCGGACCGGTGCTCGGCGGCGCGCGGATCCTGGCCGCCAGTGCCCTGCGGCGGACAGGCCGCCCCCCGACGCGGGACGGCCAAGCACCGAGTGCAGGCCCCGGCCGGCCACTGCCCTGCCGACCGCACCGGGTGCCGAACCGGGACGGCCGCACACCGCCCACAACCCCGGCACCGCCATTCCGACCGCACCAGGGACCGAACCCGGACGGCCGCACACCGCGCAGAAGCCTGCCACCGCCGGGCGGTCCGCGTCGGCGCCGGTCCGGGACGGCCGGGTGCCGCCGGGGCGCACGGCGGGGTGTGGGGTGGTCGCCGGGTGTCGTATCGGGTCCGCCGCGCGGTGTCCGGGGCGGTGCGGCGTGCCGGGGGTCCGGGGGTCACCTGGGAGTTCCTCCCGTGGGAGCCGGGGACCGGGCTGCGCGGTGGGCCAGGGCGGTGGTGGAGCGGCCGTCCAGGTAGGGCAGCAGCAGGACCTGACCGCCCCAGCTCTCCACCAGGGGCTGTTCGGGCAGCTCGGTGCGGGCGTAGTCGCCGCCCTTGGCCCAGATGTGCGGCCGGAGTTCGCCGAGGATGCGTTCGGGCGTGTCCTCGTCGAACACGGCGACCGCGTCGACGCACTCCAGGGCCCGCAGCACCCGGACCCGGTCGGGCGCCGGGACCAGGGGGCGTCCGCTGCCCTTGCGGCGGCGTACCGAGTCGTCGGAGTTGACGCAGACGATCAGGCAGTCGCCGGCCCGGCGGGCCGCCTGGAGGAGGGCGACGTGCCCGGCGTGCAGCAGGTCGAAGCAGCCGCCCGCGGCCACGACGGTGCCGCCCGCGGCCCGGACCCGGGTGGCCGTGCGCACGGCGTCCGCCGTGGTGTCCCCGCAGGGCGAGGCCGCCTCGGGGGCGTCCGCCCGGTCCGCGGTGGCGACCGCGCGGGCGCCGCCCTCGGCGACGTAGCGGGTCGCGGCGTGGACGGCGGCCTGCACGGCGGCCTCGGTGAGCGCGCCGTCGGCGAGCAGTCCGGCGGCCGCCGCGGCGAACCGGTCGCCGGCGCCGCACGGGTCGCCCGCCGCGGCGGCCGGGGTCGGTACCAGCAGCGGTGTCTCGCCGTGGGAGAGCAGCGCGCCGCGCTCGCCCAGGGTCACGGCGACGGCCCGGGCCTGCCAGGCCCGGACCAGGGTGCGGGCGTCCCGTGCGGCGGTGCGCAGCCCGGCCTCGTCGCCCGTGTCGTCGGCGTGGTCCAGCCGGCGGGCGAAGGTGCGGGCCTCCTGGGCGGAGGGCGTGGCCAGGCGGACGCCGGGGACCGGGGGCCGGCCGCGTACATGGGGATCCCACACCACGGGTGCCCGGCCGGCGGCGGTGGTCAGGGCCGTGCGCAGGACGTCGGCGGTCCCCCGGCCGTAGTCGGCGACCAGGACACCGTCGGCTCCGGTCACGGCGGTCTCGGCGGCCGCCGTCGCCGTGCGGGCGCGTCCCTCGCCGTCGTCCAGGCGGAGCAGCGGCCGGTCTCCGGCCATGACCCGGGTCTTGCTGCTCAGGGTGCCGTCCAGCGGCACGTCCACCAGGTCGACACGGCCGGCCAGCAGCTCGCGCAGCGTGTCACTGGCGGGGTCGTCGCCGAGCGCGGTGACGAGGGTGACCGGGCGGCCGTCGGCGGCGGCGAGGCAGGCGGCGAGGGCCGCGCCGCCCGGGCGGGAGCTGCGCCGGGTGCCGTGCACCACCGGCACGGGGGCGTCCGGTGCCAGCCGCTCGGCCCGGCCGCACAGGTCGTGGTCGAGCAGCGCGTCGCCCACGACGACCAGGCGGGTGCGTGAGCTGTTCATGCGTGTCCCTTCCTCGGGGCCACGGGCGTACCGTCCGCGGACCGGCCGACCGTGCGGGCCCGGCCGACGAGCCGGCCGACGACACCCGGCCTGCCGTCCACGCCGCCGGACTCGGTGCGGTCCGCCTCCCCGCGCTCCACCGCGCTGTCGAAGGCCTCGCAGAGCATGTGCACGGCGACCAGGTGGAGTTCCTGCACGGTGGCGGCCACCGGTGCGTCCACGCACAGCGCGGCGTCCGCGCCGAGCTGAAGGGGGTTGGGGGCCCGGCCGGTCAGCGCCCACACCGTCATGCCGAGGCGGTGGGCGCGGTCGGCGGCGGCCAGCAGGTTGGCGCTCGCGCCACTGGTGGACAGCAGCAGGAGTACGTCTCCGGGGCGGCCGTGGGCGGCGGTCTGCCGGGCGAAGATCTCCTGGACGCCGTAGTCGTTGGCGATCGCGGTCGTGGACGAGGTGTCGGCGTGCAGGGCGAGGGCGGAGAACGGCGGCCGGTCGTCGCGGTAGCGGCCGACGAGTTCGGCGGTCAGGTGCTGGGCCTGTGCCGCGCTGCCGCCGTTGCCGGCGACGAGCAGCCGGGCCCCGGAGCCGAGGCGGCGGGCGAGTTCGGTGCCCCACTGTTCGATGAGGGATCCGTGCTCGCGGAACGTGTCCAGGGCCTTGGCGAGGTCGTCGCAGTGCGTGGTGTCGTGGACGGTCTTCATCGGACGACTCCCGAGAGCGAGGGGATCGAGGACACGGCGCCGTACACCGCCGCCACGCCGTCGGCCACGCGGTCCCAGGTGTAGTGGCTCAGCACCCGCTGCCGGCCGGCGGCGCCGTACCGGGCGAGCCGGCCGGGGTCGGCGAGGAGCGCACGGACGACGGCGCCGAGGTCGTAGTCGTCGTCGGCCGGGACCAGCACGCCCGTGGTGCCGTCCACGACCGTGTCGAGCTGGCCGCCGACCGCGGTCGCGACGACCGGCGTCGCGCAGGCCATGGCCTCCAGCGGGACGATCCCGAAGGGTTCGTAGCGGGGCAGGGACAGCACGAGGTCCGCACCGGCCATCAGCCGGGGCATCCGGGCCCGGCTGATGCCGCCGAGCAGGGTGACGCGGTCGCTGACGCCGTACTCGCCGGCGATGGCGTACAGGCGTTGCGCCTCGGGTTCGGCGCCGAGCAGGTCGGCCTCGGGGCCGCCCGCGATGAGCAGTTCGGCGTCGGGGATGCCGGCCAGGGCGCGGATGGCGCGGTCGAAGCCCTTGCGGGGCACCAGCCGGCCGACGGCGAGCAGCCGCCTGCGGGCACCCGCCGGGCGGCTGCGGGCGGCGGGCGCGAACTGGTCGGGGTCGACGCCGCAGGGTACGACGCTGATCCGGTCCTCCGGCAGTCCCATGGCCTTCAGTTCGGCGACCTCGTCGCTGCAGGTGGCGATGATCCGGGCGCACTCGTGGCCGACGGCCTCCTCGATGGCGAGGCGCTGCGGCGGGCTGGTGTCAGCGGCGCCCTGATAGCGCTTCTTGACCGTGCCCAGCGCGTGATAGGTCTGCACGACCGGTATGCGGAGGTCCCGGGCCCCGACGAGGGCGGCGAGGCCCGACATCCAGAAGTGGGAGTGCACCACGTCCGGTGGGCTCTGCGACCACTGCCGGGCCAGAAAGGCTCCGAACTCCTCCATGTGCGGCAGGAGTTCGTCCTTGGGGACCGGGGTGGGCGGTCCGGCGGGCACGTGCACCACCTGCACCCCGTCGATGAGGGTCACCCGGTCCGGCAGGCCCGCCGAGTCCCGCCGGGTGTACACCGTGACCCGGTATCCCTTTCTGGCGAGCTGCCGCGCTACCTGCGCCACGTACACGTTCTGGCCGCCGGCGTCCGGTCCGCCGAGCGCGGCCAGCGGGCTGGCGTGCTCGGAGACCATGGCGACGCGCCCGGCCGTGTGCGGAATGCGGCTCATCGGGTGACCTCCTTGATCAGGCGCTCCCAGTCGTCCAGGAAGCGCCGCTCTCCGTAGCGGGCCTGGGCCGCGGCCCGGGCCGCCGCGCCGGTGCGGCGGGCGAGCTCGGGTTCGGCGAGGAAGGCCCGTACGGCGTCCTCCAGTACGTCGAGACGGTTCGAGACCACCCCGGCGCCGGCGGGTACCGCCTCCCGTACCTCGGTGGTGTCGAGGGCGACCACCGGCATGCCCAGGAACATCGCCTCCAGCAGCGACAACCCGAGCGACGTCCAGCGCACGGGGTGCAGATAGAGCCGGCAGCGGGCCATCTCCCGGTGCAGTTCGTGCTGGGGCAGGTCGCGGCTGCGGCAGCGGTCGGGGAGCAGACCGAGGTGCTCGGCGAGCCCTTCGGTGCGCATGCCGAAGACGTCCAGGGGAGCGCAGCGGGCGAAGCGGGGCAGCAGGTCGGTGCCGGTCGTGCGGCCCCTGCGCACGGGCTCGTTGACGACGACGGCCGCGCGGCGCTCGGTGCCGGTCCAGCGGTGGCCGGGGTCGATGATGCCGTGCTCCACGACGTCGGTCGGGGCCCGGCCGGTGTCCCACATGAGCCGGTTGAAGTGGGTGACGTGCACGATCGGGATCGCCGACTGCCCCGCCAGCGGGTGGAGTTGCCGCTCGGGGGACGCGTCGGGGCTGTTGTGCTCGACGTACACGGCGGGCACGTCCACGCCGGGGCGGCGGCCGGTCCAGCGCGGGGCCAGGCCGAGTTCGTGCGGCCGCTGCAGCACCATCAGGTCGATGTCGCGGTCCCCCAGCTCCTTCGGCGTGCACTCCTCGACGGTCTCGGGCCAGTCCCAGGTCACGGCCCGGCCGAGCCCGTCGGGGCCACGGTCGTCGGTGACCGGGACCAGATAGGTGTGCGGGCCCTGCACGAAGGCGGTGAGCCACGATCCGTGCACGTGCCAGACGAGGATGTTCATGAGTGCCGCTCCTGGATGAGCTTGTGCACCGCGCGCACCACGTCCTGGCCGGTGACCTCGTCCAGGCAGGGGTGTCCGGGCACCGGGCAGGTCAGCGCCCGGGTGTTGGCGCACGGCGCCGACTGGTCGCCGAGGAGGATGGTGGGGACGCCGTACGGGGCCCAGCGCTCGGCCGGGACGACCGGCGCGAACAGCGACACGACCGGGGTGCCGACGGCGGCGGCGAGGTGAGCGGGGCCGGTGTTGGCGCTGATCACGACGTCGGCCAGGCGCAGCACGCCCGCGAGGGTGCGCGGGGAGGTCCGCCCGCCGAGGTCGACGCCCACGTCCCCGCTCACGCACCGGGTGAGCACACGCTCGTGCGGGCCGCCGGTGACGACCACGCGGTGCCCGGCGTCGGTGAGCAGGGCGACGGCGTCCGCGCACCGGTGGGGACTCCAGGCGCGAGCGGGCGCGCTGGCGCCGGGGTGCAGGACGACGTACGGGCCGTTGCCGGTGAGGCCGCTGGTGTCCGGCGGCGGGAGCACGCGCAGCCGCCCCTCGTCTCCCGGAGGCAGTCGGAAGCCCATGGCGGCGGCGGTGTCGAGCGCCGCCTCGACCTCGTGGCGGCCGGGCAGCCGCCGGTGCCGTACGTCGAGCAGCCGCCCGGGGTGGTCGACGCTGTCGGCGCCGATCCGGCCGACGCCCGCCAGCCGCAGCAGCAGCGCGGTGGGCAGCGGGCTCTGGTGGAAGGAGGTGAGGACGAGCGCGGCGCCGAAGTCCCCGGCGCGCAGCCGGCCGACCAGGTCCTCGACGTCCCCCGGGTTCACCTCGGGCGGGTCGAAGCCCTCCCAGGGCGCCTCCCACACCAGCACCTCGTCGACCCCGGGCAGCAGCCGGGCCGCATCCGCGCCGCGCGGACCGCACAGCATGGTGACGTGCGTGCTGTGAGCGGCGACGGCACGCACGGCCGGCCCGGCGAGCAGCACATCACCGAAGCTGTCGAGCCGCACGACGAGAACCTTCACGGCGACCGCCTCCCTTGCCGGCCCAGTGCGTCCAGCCGCGGCGGCCGCACTCGGCCCGGCCCCGCCGCTTCCGACGAACAGGACCACGTCCCATCCGGGACCGCGGCGTGCCGCGAAGAGGACGACGTCCCGTCAGGAACCGCCGCGTCCCGCTCGGACAGTCGGCCTCCGCCCGGGACCGCCGCCTCCGGCCGGGCCAGCCACGGTCCGGCCGCGTCCGCCCCTTCCCGCCGAGAGGACTCCGTCTCAGTCGGCCTCGCCACCCCCGCCAGGGCCATGTGGACCGCGGTGAGTACGTCGGGGGCGGTCAGGGCGGCGAAACGGGTCACCTCCGCCGGGGCCGTGGCGGCGTTCGGGACGAGGAGCCCGCGGGCGCCCGCCGCGTGTGCCGCCAGGACGTCGGCGGCGATGTCGCCGACCACCAGGCACTCGGCGGGTGCCACGCCCAGCCGGGCCGCGGCCGCGAACACCAAGCCCGGTCGCGGCTTGCGGCAGGGGCAGCCGGCGGCCGGGGTGTGCGGGCAGAACTCCCAGGTGTCCAGGCCGCCCAGCAGGGCGTCGACACGCTCGTTGACGCGGCGCACGTCGTCCGCGGTGAGCAGGCCGCGGCCGATGCCGGACTGGTTGCTGACGACACCGGTGGCGAGGCCGTGGGAGCGTGCGAGAGCGACGGCCGCCGCGGCGCCCGGCAGGAGCCGGACGCGATCGGGGTCGGCGTTGTAGGGCACGTCCGCCACGAGGGTGCCGTCGCGGTCGAACAGGACGGCGGAGACAGGGTTCACCCGGTACCTCCCAGCGGTCGTGCGTGCCGGTGGCGGACGACTCCGCGCAGCCAGTGCCGTACGGCGAGCGGCGGGATGAGCACGCTCGTGCCGAGCATCCCGGCGATCTCGCGGGCCGTACGGGGGCCGGGCAGGATGCGGGCCAGGGCGAACTCGGCCGTGCCGAGCGTCCACACGGCCGCGCAGACGGTGGCGGCCCTGCGGCGGCCGGCCAGTGCGCAGGTGGCCGTGGCGAGCGCGGCACCGGTCACGGCCAGGTGGCGGGGCAGCCGGCCGCGGGGCGCCTGGGCGCGGTCCCACCAGTCGCGGCCGTGCAGCCGGTTCATCAGCGCGTCGTCGGCGTTGCCGCGCTGCGCGGGCAGCGAGGCCCACCAGTGCGCCGGGCGGACCGGGTGCCGGGTGGTCCGCCTGCCCCTGATCAGCGACCAGCCGGCCCGCTGGACGCGCAGGGCGAGGTCGGCGTCCTCACGGAAGGCGCGCGGGAAGCGTTCGTCGAAGCCGCCGACCCGGGTGAGCGCGGCGGTGCGGTAGGCCATGTCGGCGGTGGCCCAGGCGGCGTTCTCCAGGCCCTTGGTGTTGCGTTCCCAGTCCGTGGGCCGGCGGTCCGGGGGCAGGGGGACACGCAGCTGTCCCTGGATGCCGCCGACCTCCTGGTCGGCCTGGCGCAGGTCCTCGGCGAGCAGCCGGGACCAGTCGGGCAGCACCTGGACGTCGTCGTCGAGGAAGACCGTCCAGGGGGTCTCGACGGTGCGCCAGCCGGCGTTTCGGGCCGCGGCCGGGCCCTTCCCGCCGGTGCGCAGGATCCGCACCCGGTCGAGCAGCGGCCCGGCCGCCCGCAGCGGCAGCTCGCCGTCGGGCGCGGGCCGGTCGTCCACCACGATCACCTCGTGCGGCGGCTGCCCCGCTGCCTCGGCGAGCGCGCGCAGGCACTCGGCGAGGCAGGGACGGCCGATCGTCGGGACGACGACGGTGTAGGCGGGCGCACCGGTCATGCGAACGCCTTCCCTCGGCGGATCGCGAACGGTCCGAGCACCAGCAGGTCCACGGGTGCGGAGCCGAAGCACTCCAGCGCGTCACGCGGGTCGTCGACCATGGGCCGTCCGGCGGTGTTCAGGCTGGTGTTGACGACCACCGGCAGCCCGGTGCGCCGCTCGAAGCCGTCGATCATCCGGGCGACGAGGGGTTCCAGGTCGCGGTCGACGGTCTGGATGCGGGCCGTGCCGTCGACGTGGACGACGGCCGGGATGCGGTCCTTCCAGTCGGCGGCCACGTCGTGCACGAACAGCATGTGCGGGCTGGGCAGCGGCCCGTCGAAGATCTCGGCCGCCCGTTCCGCGAGGACCATGGGGGCGACCGGCCGGAACTCCTCGCGTCCCTTGACCGCGTTGAGCCGCTCCAGGTTGTCCGCCCTGCCGGGGTGGGCGAGCAGCGAGCGGTGGCCTAGGGCGCGCGGCCCGTACTCGCTGCGCCCCTGGAACCAGGCCACGATCCCGTCGGCGGCCAGCGCCTCGGCGGCGGTCTCGGCGATGTCGGCGGGCTCTTCGTACGGTACGGCCGCCCGCTCCAGCCACGCCCGTAGCTCGGCGTCGGTCCAGCCCCGGCCGAGTGCGGCGGTCGGCATCGGCTCCAGGGTGTCCTTCTGGCCGGCGACATGTGCGGCCGCGCCCAGGGCGGTACCGGCGTCTCCGGCGGCGGGCTGGACCCACACGTGCGCAAAGCCGCTCTCGCGCCACAGCCGGGTGTTGGCGACGCAGTTGAGGGCGACACCGCCGGCCAGGGTGAGCGCGTCCTCACCGGTGCGCTCGCGCAGCCAGCGGGCGAGGGCGAGCATGGCCTCCTCCAGGCACAGCTGGGCGCTGGCGGCGAGGTCGGCGTGGTCCTGGCTCCAGGTTCCGCCGGCCGGGCGGGGCGGGACGAGGTCGGCCCAGGGGACGGGACGGGCGCGGAAACCGCCCTGCGTGTCGGCCTGGACGTATGCGCGCAGCCGGTCCGCGAATCGCGGGGTGCCGTAGGAGGCGAGGGCCATCACCTTGAATTCGTCGCTGCTGCGCAGGAAGCCGAGGTGCTGGGTGAGGTCCTCGTAGAACAGGCCGAGGGAGTCGGGCAGTTGCTGGGTGCCGAGGACCGTCAGTTCCCGGTTGGTGCAGCGGCCGGCCAGATGGGAGCCGCATTCGCCGCGGCCGTCCAGGACGAGGACGGCGCAGTCGGGGTACGGCGAGACGGGTCCGGCGGAGGCGGCGTGGGCCACGTGGTGCGGGACGAACTTCACCTTCGCCGGGTCGAGTCCGGGCAGGGCCTCGGCGAGGAAGCCGGGGGCCTGGCGGGCGTACTCCTGGCGCAGATGGTCCCAGGGGTCGTCGAGGCCCATCCGGTCGGCCGGGCGGGCGAGCGCGGGATCGTAGGAGTAGGCGACGGCGTCCAGGTCGGACGGGGTGAGGCCGGCCTGCTCCAGGCACCAGCGGGCCGACTGCTCGGGCAGCTCCCAGGCGGAGAAGGGGACGGGCCGTTTGCCGTGTTTGCGGCGCGAGAACCGCTCCTCCTCCGCCGCCGCCACGATCTTGCCGTCGGTGATCAGGGCGGCGGCGGGGTCGTGGAAGAGTGCGTTGATACCGAGGACGTGCATGCGCTGCTCCAGTGCGGCGGGCGGTCGGGGGTCAGGACTGCGGTGCCGGGTCCTCCTCCCCCGGGACCGGTTCGGGGGGCCGGGCGGCGAAGTAGGCGATGGTCTGCTTCAGGCCCTCCTCCCAGGGGACCTGCGGCGACCAGCCGAGCAGCTCGCGCGCGAGGGTGGTGTCGGGGCGGCGGCGGCCGGGGTCGTCGACGGGCCGGTCGATGAACGCGATCGGTGAGCGGGAGCCGGTGAGGGCGACCACCCGGCGGGCCAGGTCGGCCACGGTGATCTCGTCGCTGCCGCCGATGTTCACGGGCCGCACGGCCCTGCTCGCGGCGACGCGGAGGATGCCGTCGACGGTGTCGTCCACGTAGCACAGCGAGCGGGTCTGGCTGCCGTCGCCGGTCACGGTGACCGGCTCCCCGGCCAGGGCCTGGCAGATGAACGTGGGCACCGCGCGGCCGTCGTGGGCCCGCATGCGCGGCCCGTAGGTGTTGAACAGCCGCACGATGCCGGCGTCGGTGTCCTTGCTGGCGGCGTGCGCGGTGACCAGGGCCTCGGCGAACCGTTTGGACTCGTCGTACACGCTGCGCGGCCCGATGGGGTTCACGTTGCCCCAGTAGCCCTCGTGCTGCGGGTGCACCTGCGGATCGCCGTAGACCTCGGAGGTGGAGGCGAGCAGGAAACGCGCGCCGTCGCGTTCGGCGATCGCGAGCGCGTTGCGGGTGCCGAGGCTGCCCACGTCCAGGGTCTCCAGCGGCAGGCGCAGGTAGTCGGCGGGCGAGGCCGGGCAGGCGAAGTGCAGCACCAGGTCGTACGGCCCCGTCAGGGACTCCACGCAGTCGGGGTGGGAGACGTCGCAGTGCACGTACCGGAAACCGGGCCGGTCCTCGAGCTGGGCGACGTTCTCGCGCCGCCCGCAGGCGAGGTTGTCGGCGCAGTCGACTTCGACGCCCGAATCCAGCAGGCTCTCGCACAGGTGTGAGCCGAGGAAGCCGGCGCCGCCGGTCACGAGGGCGCGCCGCCAGGGAAACGGTGTGTCACCAGTCATGGGGGCCATTCCTTCGTCCACGTCGTCGCGCCCGTGGAACGCTCCTGGCTGGGCTGTCGCAGCGCTCCTGCCTGGGCGTTCGGCGCGTACCGCGTCGCCGGGCCGGGTTCGTCGGCCCGCTGAGGGAAGCACGGAGGGAAAAGGGGGGAGATCTGGGCAGGGCACGGGTCCCGCTCGTCTGGAGGACCGCCCTGGTCGGCCGCCGCTGGCTGGACGGCGCTGGCAGCGAGTGCCCCTGCCAGTTGGTTTCACACGTTGGATTCTTATTGTCCGGAAGCACGGGTACTCGCGCGACTCCGAGGGCGGTCGGCGGGCGGGAGGCCGGAGAACCGTGAAAGCCGGAGCGAGGCAGGAGAGGGACATGGACGACGACCTCACGGCCGCTTTGCTGCGCATGCTGCGCGGGTCCGGCCGGCCTCCCGGGCGGGTTCTGCTGACGGGCTGGTTCAGTTTCCTGGACGGGGAGGCGACGGCCGGTGACACGCTCGCGCAGCGGCAGGCGTCCGCCGCGCTGACCCGGGCGGGCATCCCTCACGACACGGCGTGGAGCCCCGGCTTCCGTCCCGGCGCGCTGTCCTTGGAGGCGGCGCGGCCGGAGGCGTACGGCACCGTGCTCTTCGTGTGCGGTCCGGTGCACGGCCCGCAAGTCGCCCGGCTGCATGCCAGGTTCAGGACCTGTCGGCGACTCGCGGCCGGCGTCTCGGTCGTCGATCCGGCGGATCCCGGGGCCACCGGTTTCCACGAGATCGTCGCCCGCGACGGCACCGCGGCCCCGGCCCGGCACGATCTTGCGGCGGCGGCCCCTGCGGGCCCGCTGCCGCCCGTGGCCGGGGTGCTGCTCTCCCAGGGGCAGGGCGAGTACGGCGCAGCCGCCGGCACGAGGAGGTCAACACACGGCTCACCCGCTGGCTGGCCGGGAAGGACTGCGCACGCGTACCCGCCGACACCCGGCTGGCCACGGACGACTGGCGGCTGTGCGCCACGGCCGAGCAGTTCCTCGCCCTGGTCTCCCGCTTCGACGTCGTCGTCACCACCCGGCTGCACGGCCTGGTGCTGGCCCTGCGCACCGGCACCCCGGTGATCGCCGTGGACCCGGTCGCGGGCGGCGCCAAGGTCAGCGCCCAGGCGCGGGCGGTGGGCCGGCCCGCGCTGATGGAGACGGGGAGTCTGGCCGAGGAATTGCTGGACCACTGGTGGCAGTGGACGCTGTCGGAGCCGGGCCGCACGGCCGCGGCACGCCACTCGTTGCGCTGACTCCGACGGGCCGATAACACCGATGACACAGCCGACCGAGCCGGACCGGACGGCCAGAACCCGTCGCGGCCGGCTCGCTCCGTGCCGCCGCCCCGGCGCCTGCCCCAGCCGGCCGGAGGGCCTCGCCCCATTGACCCGACGCGCAGACCCGGCAATGCCGGGGCCCGGCTGAACGGCCACGGCCCTGCGCCCGACGCCACCGACCGGCGGCCACCCCAATCAACCGGACACCCGCGTCACATCCGCCCGACACACAGACCCGGCAACCACCGACGCCCGGCTGAACGGCTCCCACCCCCGCGCCCGACGCCGCCGACCCGGCGACCACCGAGTCGGCCGGACGGACGCAGTCAGCCACCCGATGCACTGACCCGGCGCGGGCTGGCCGTGTAGCGCGCCGTGCTCGGGGCACTCGGCGCGGCGACGGCAGGCCGTCATGGGCCGCCGCGATGTCTCGCAGGAGGTAACGACATGGGTCACGGCGGAAACGTCATCCAGGAGCTGACGACCGACCACCGCGAGGTCGAGGAGATCTTCGGCCGTATCGAGGCGCTGCCGCCCGGCTCCAAGGACCGCAAGAACCTCGCCGACCAGGCCACGATCGAGCTGGTGCGCCACTCGGTCGCGGAGGAGGCCTATCTGTACCCGGCGGTGCGCGAGCACATCTCCGGCGGGGACGCCCTGGCCGACAAGGAACTCGAGGATCACGCCAAGGCCGAACAGATCATGAAAGACCTGGAGGGCATGCAGGCGGACGATCCGCAGTTCGACACGCTGATGGGGCAGCTGATGAGCGAGATCCGCTCGCATGTGACGGACGAGGAGCAGAACCTCTTCCCGCGGCTGGAGTCCGCCTGCCCCGCCGATGCGCTGATGGACCTGGGCGACAAGGTGCGCCGGGCGAAGAAGATGGCCCCCACGCGACCGCACCCGTCCGCACCGGACACTCCCCCGGCCAACAAACTCCTGGCCCCGGGCACCGGCCTGGTGGACCGCATGCGCGATGCGCTGACGGGTCGGGGCAAGGAGAGCTGACAGCAGCGACTGGCGCGCTGGGGCAGGCCGGGTCCAGGGGGCAGGGATCCAGCTTGCCGGGCGCGTTCGGGGCTGGTTTCCGGATCTGCGGGATCGGGGGCCTGGCTTGGCTCGACTGGGCCTGCCAGGCCCCCAGGGCTGAGGTCGGTCACCGGCCTCCCGCCGTCGTCAGAGCCACTCCCTCATCCGCTCCCCCGTGTGGGACCGCAGGCGGGTCGTGCGGCAGAGGAGGCGGAAGGCCTGCAGGAGGGTCAGGGGCCACAGGAGAGCGAAGCAGCACAGCAGCGCGGGGTCCGAGGTGCGGATGCCCATGACGGCCACGAACGCCGAGGCGGTGCCCAGCAGCAGTACGGCCGCGGGCAGCCAGCCCCTGCGGTGGCCGTCCCCCATGCGGCGCGCGAACCTGTGGTCCTGCCGGAGGTCCGTCTCGATCTGCAGCAGCACCAGCCGTTCGCGCGGCGACAGCCGTACCTCGTCATGCATGTCCCACATCTCCCAGTCGTCCACGGCAACGGCACCTCCTCCGCCGATCGGCGGCTTCCGTCCCCGGACGCCCGAGTTCCCCGGGACGGGCCGGCCGATGCGGTGGACACTGCCGCCGGCCCGCACGGCTCCGCGAGGCGCACCAGGCAGCGATTCACCCAGCGGGCCGGAACAGCACGGACCGGAAGTGCACCGTGTCCGGGGAACCGGGGGCATCCGGTGCGAGCGTGGTCCTGGTGCCCTCGCAGTCCCTCTCCTCGTACACATCGGCATAGGCATTGGTGACGTTGTGCGGGGCGTCTGCATACGTGCGCGAGTCCGCGGAAGACCCCAGCTCAGGAATGTTGATGCACTCGTTGAGGTCCGGATCTTCCAGCGTTCCGGCGTGACGGCCGCCCGCCTCGACGAAGCCGTATTCGAGTGCGCCGTCGGCCCCCGCACGGGCGGAGGCGGAGACGGAGAGGACAAGGGTGACAGCACTCGCGAGGGAGAGCAGCGCGGTGCGCAGGCCCATGGGGGTTCCCTTCGGTGGGGGCGGGTCCGGACGGTCCGGGCGGCCCTCCCATGGTGCTGGCGCCCGGACCGGAAACCCGCCGAAAGCGCTGTTCATGCGTGTAGTCCACCCTCGGGGGTGAAGGCACCGGACGGTACGCGGCCAGCGGCTGACAGACCGAAGGCCGTCCACCCCTGGGGTATTCATTCCCTGCTCCCCGCCCGTGTGAAGGATTGCTCCCTCTTCACGGGGCAACCGCCGTGAGCTTCCGCTCGGTTCCTGCCGACAAGCGGCCCGAGCGCGCCAGCAGCCCCACGCAACCGGCACAGATGCCGCCCGTCGTCGCGAGCGCCCACCAGGTCAGCTCGGGGAGTCCCAGGCGGTCGGCAGCGTCCCAGACGGCGCCGGTGGCCAGGTTGCCCAGTGTGATGCCCAGGCCGGCGACGGTGTTGTACAGGCCGTAGTGGGTGGCGACCAGGCGTCCGCCCGCGAGGGAGACGACGGTGTCCATCTCGAAGGGGTAGACCAGCGCGGTGCCCAGTCCCAGCACGGTGACCGCCGCGAGGAGTGGGGTCAGCGCCGCGGCCCAGGTCAGTGGGCTCGAATCCCGGGTGACCGGGGTGGTCCCGAGAAGCAGGGGCAGAAAGGCCGCACCCATGAGTGCGATGCCGTACACGAGGGCGCGCTGGGACGACCAGTGCGCCTCGGCCCAGGCGGTGATCTTCAGTTGGCCGGCCACGGAGACCGCGGCCGAGACCGCGAACAGCGCCGTGGTCACCGCGTCGCCGCCGTCCGGGGCGGCGCGATGCGCCTGCAGCGGCAGCGCCAGGTACACCTGGAAGGACAGGACGTAGGAGCCGATCATGGCGAGCGAGAAGAGCAGGAACGGGCGGTTGGCGACGACCGTGCGCCAGTTGGCCGGCACGCCGTCCGGCTCGGCCTGCGACGCACCCTGACGGGCCGGCAGCAGGCGCACCTGGACCAGCGTCAGCGCCAGGAACAGCATGGCGGCCACCGAGCAGATGAACCGGAAGTCGGCAGCCAGCAGGGCGAGTCCCACCAGGGGGCCGACGAACATCCCGGCCTGGTAGAAGACGTTGAAGGCGGCGAACGCCTCCACCCGACGCTCCCCCGCCTCCTCGGCCAGACAGGCGCGCACGGCAGGGTTGAACAGCGCGCCGGCGAAGCCGGTCGCCGCCGACGCCACCACGAGCGCGGGGAGCGAGCCGACGCAGCCCAGCAGGCCGAAGCCGACCGTCCGCAGCACGCACCCAGTCATGATCACGGGCTTGTGGCCGAGCCGGTCGGCGAGCGTGCCGCCGAGGAGGAACATGCCCTGCTGGGTGAAGTTGCGCACCCCGAGCACCAGCCCGACCGACCAGGCGGCCAGGCCCAGGCCGTCCGCGAGATGCACGGCCAGATAGGGCATCAGCATGTAGAAGGCCGTGTTGATGGTGAACTGCTGGACCATCAGGAACCGGAGACAACCGTTGAACGAACGGAACTGAGCGGCGAGGGACTTCATCGCACCGCCCCCTCGGGCACGACGACAGTCGTACAGCGGGTCCAGCGCTCCACCACGCCCTCGGCCGGGTGCGCGATCTCGTCCGGTTCGGCTGCCGGGGAGCGGTGCAGGAGGTCGTGCCGGCGGCAGAAGTCGTCGCTGTAGACCGTGTCCCAATAGCGGTGCACGCCGTCGGGGAAGACGGCAGCGATCCTGGTCCGCTCCGGCTCGGTACGGGCCAGCCAGTTCGCCACGAGTGCCACGGCGCCCACGCTCCAGCCGCCGCCGGCACAGTGGCCGCGGGCCAGCCGGCGGGAGGCCCACACCGCCTCCTGCGGGGCCACCCAGTGCACCTCGTCGAAGGCGGCGTGGTCGACGTTCCCGGGGTGGATGCTGCTGCCCAGGCCGCGCATCAGCCGGGGGCCCGCGGGCTGGCCGAAGACCGTGGAGTGCACCGAGTCGACGCCGACGAGCTTGAGCTGCGGGTTGAAGGCGCGCAGAGTGCGCGCGACGCCGGCCGAGTGGCCGCCGGTACCGACGGCCGCGACCAGGACGTCGACCCGTCCGAGCTGGACGACGAGTTCCAGCGCCAGTGAGGCGTAGGCGGCGACGTTGTCGGGGTTGTTGTACTGGTCGGGGCACCAGGCCGACGGTGTGCGGGCGAGCAGCTCGCTCACGCGCCGGCGGCGTGCCTCCTGCCAGCCGCCGGGGCAGGCGGGCTCGGTGACCACGTGCACGTGCGCTCCCAGCGCGCGCAACTGGTGCACCATCAAGGGCTCCAGGCCGGGATCCGAGACGAGGGTGACCGGATGGCCGTAGGTGATGCCGGCCAGTGCCAGGCCGAGACCGAGGGTGCCGCTGGTGGACTCGATGATCGGGGCGCCCGGCGGGAGGTCGCCCCGCTGTCGTGCGGCGTCGACCATGTGGAGGGCCGCGCGGTCCTTGATCCCTCCGGGGTTGGCGCCCTCCAGCTTGGCCCAGAAGCCGCGGCCCGCCGGGTTGAAGGGCTCGCCGACCCACAGGACAGGGGTGTTGCCGACCATGCCGGCCGGTGACCGGCGGGGTGCTCCAGGCGGTTCGGGGAGGTCGTGTGCCGCGATCAAGGACGTGACGTCGTGCGAGGTGACGCTGCGCAGCGCAGTGCTCATGGTGGGGGTCCTCTCGTGGCTCCGCTGCCGCGGGAGCCACGTGTCTGCCGTACGGATGGAAGTGCCGGAAGGCCCGGCGTTCGGCCGGGCGGCACCGTCATGTACGGCTGACACAAACGAGGTGGAGCAGGTGGGAGCCGCAGGGGCTGCCCACGGGCCCTGGACCCGCTCTGCCTGGCGGGGCACCCGGCGGCGCCGGGTCCACGGGGCGCCGACGCACGAAGAGCAGCGCGAGCAGCGCGACCGCGAGGAGGACGGCTCCGGCCGTGGCTCGTGGCCCGGCGGGCAGGTCCGCAGGATCGCAGCACACGCTGCCGTGCCCGGGATGTTCGTCGGCTCCGTGCCCCGGGCCGAGGTCCTCCGCCGCTTCCCGGACGGACCGCAGTACGGCCGCTCCGGCCTCCTCGGGTGCCGCCGGCGCGGCCACCGGTACCCCCTGCGCGTGGAGGTCGTGCGCGTGGCCGTCGGCAAGGTGCCCGGCACACGCGACGGCGTGGGCCAGGAGCAGCAGCACCAGTCCCAGGAGGAGGACGAGGGCCGGCTTGCGCACCCCCGCGCAGCCGGCAGATTCCTGCGGCATGCGACAGATGGTAGGCGGACGGTCACCCTCCGGCAGGTTCCCTCCCCGTACGAGTAGGTTCCCTCCCCGTACGAGTGAAGGACGAGGTGTCGGGGGAGCCTCCCGTTCACGTCCGCGGAGTGCTCGGCCGGCTGGTCAGGAGTGTCCCACCAGTGGTGGGCATGCGTGCCGACAGAGCCGCGCGGCATGCCGGCCGGCGGTGCGCCTGGGCCTCGTCGGCCCGGTGCCGAGCAAAGTCGTATGCCGGCCGCTGCTCGGTGCGGGGAATATGGTGGCCGGCCGGATGCTCCAGACATCACCGCGCCGCGTGAGGCAGACGTCGTGCAGGGGCGATATCCGCAGTTGCCAGAAGGCTCGTGCGGGTGCGGCCAGGGCGTGGACGAGGAGGGCTCGCCACACGGCCGGTTCGACGACGGCCAGGGCGTGGCCGGTGTCGGGAGGCAGGCCGGTGAGCCAGAGCGCGGTCCGGTGGCAGAGCCGGCGGATGGATTCGCCACCGTGCGGTGCCGCATCCGGGTCGGTGAGCCAGGCACTGTATCCGTAGGGGTCCGCGGCGACGATGTCGGCCGCGGTACGGCCGCGCCATGCGCCGTAGTCCAGGTCGCGCAGTGCGGGCTCCGCCGCGGCCCTCAGCGCGAGGGCCGCGGCGATGCGCGCGCAGCGGCTCGTGGGCGACCGCACGGCCGACGTGTCGGGGCCGAGCGTCGTCAGAACGGTGCTTGCCCCGTCGATGTCGCAGTCACGGGGCAGAGCGTGGCCCCAGGTCGCGTCTGCGGGGTGCGCGCACACAAGTGTCAGGCTGATCGTCATGCGGCTGCCCTCCTCATGGGGCCCGGCGTGACGCCGCCGGGTACGACACCGCCAGGTCGATGCCGCTGGACCGTCGTGCCGGCCTGCGTACGGCGGCAGCGAGCGGTCTCGACCGCCGCCGGCACCACCTCGGTCGGCTCGTTGCGTTCCACGTTCTCCAGGGTTGGCGAACCCGGTTGCCGTAACCATCCGGCAGCAGGCCGGAGCATCCCCGCCGACCGGCCGGTCCCGGCCCCGCCACCTGGCCGGTCGTCCGTCTCGGGGAGCGCGGCGCTGCTCGGCGTGGTACGACGGACGGTGATCCGACGGCGAGTGGGAGCGTGCGTGATCCGGGTACTGGTGGTCGACGACGAGGCCCTGATCCGTACGGGGTTCCGGTGCATCCTGGATGCCGCGGACGATCTCCAGGTCGTGGCGGCGGTCCCCGGCGGGGAGGCGGTACGGACGGCGCGGGAGACGCGCCCGGACGTCGTACTGCTGGACATCCGCATGCCGGACGTGGACGGACTGTCCGTCCTGGCCGATCTGCGCCGGCTGCCGCAGCCTCCGGTGGTGGCCATGCTCACGACGTTCGACATGGACGAGTACGTGGCCACGGCCCTGCGCTGCGGGGCGGCGGGCTTCCTGCTGAAGGACACCGACCCGGAGCAGTTGCCGTTCCTCGTGCGCGCCCTGGCCGGTGGCGGAACCGTCCTGTCGTCCAAGGTCACGCGGACCGTCGTGGACGGATATCTGGAGGCCGGCGGCCAGGGAACCGCCACCCGCAGCCTGGACCGGCTGACCGAGCGCGAACGCGCCGTGCTCGTGCTGATCGCGGAGGGGCTGTCCAATGCGGACATCGCCGCCCGGATGCACCTGGGCACCGGCACCGTGAAGGACCACGTGAGCGCCATCCTCACCAAGCTGGAGGTCGGCAGCCGCGTCCAGGCGGCCCTGGTCGCCGAACGCGCCGGACTCCTCAGACCGTCCCGAGACCTGGAGCCGGGATGATGCCCCGCCGTCTGGCCGGCGCACTGCGTGATGCCGGCTTCGTCGGTGCCGCACTGCTGGACGTCTGGGTGCATGTCGGCGTGGACGAGCCGGTGCGCATGGGCCTGGCCCTCGCCGCCGCCTGCCTGCTTCTGCTGCGCCGGCGCCGGCCGCTGACGACCTTCCTGCTCACCTTGCCCGCCGTCCTGTTGTCGGACGCGACCTTCGCCGCCCTGGCGGCGCTGTACACCCTGGCGACGCGCACCCGGAGCCGGGTGCTGCTGGCTGCGTGCGCCATGGCCTACACGCTCTGCGACATGACCTCCTGGTCGCCGCCGCCGCATCTGGATCTGTGGACCGCCTCGTCGTTGATCACTCTGGGATACACCGCGGCGACGGCTGCGGCGCCCGTCTTCCTCGGCCAGCTGGTTCAGGCTCGGTGTGATCTGTCGCTGCGGCTGGCCGAGATCTCGCGGGCCCGCGACCATGAACGGCGGCTGAGCGCGCAGGCCCTCCTGGCCGAGGAGCGCGCGCAGCTGGCACGCGAGATGCATGACGTGGTCGCCCACCAGGTGAGCCTGATCGCGGTGCGGGCGGGTGCGCTCCAGGTCGGCACGCGGGACACCGGAGCGAGGGAAGCCGCAGCCACGATCCGGCGGCTGAGCGTGCAGACGCTCGACGAACTGCGGCACATGGTCAACGTCCTGCGTGGCTCCCACACCCGCCCAACGGAACTGACTCCGCAGCCTTCCCTGGCCGACCTGCGGCGACTGATCGACGCCAGCGGTATCGACACCGACCTGACGACGGATCTGCCCGCCGACCTTCCGCCGGCTCTGCAGCGCGCCGTCTACCGCACCGTCCAGGAAGCGCTGACCAACGTGCGCAAACATGCACCCGGCGCCACCGCCACCGTACGCGCCTGCCGCAAGGGCGACGCCGTTGCTGTCACGGTCGGCAACACCGCGCCGACCCGGCCCGCCCTGCCCCTGCCCAGTGCGCACTACGGCCTGGTTGCCCTGCGGCAGCGCGCCGCCCTCCTGGGCGGCACCGTCACGTTCGGACCCACCGCCGACGGCGGCTGGGAGGTTCTCCTGGAACTGCCGATCGCGCCGGCATCGTGAAAGCACCCTCCTTGCTGCATATGATTCGCATCTGAACCATTAGCGCAGTAAGGCATGGCCATCGACATCGTCCCGAGAGAGCTGCCCATGAGCACCACCGCCACATCCGTCCGGCCGAACCGACGGTTCGACCGGGGCGAGATACGCCGCCTGGTGGCGATGTACGGCTTCGTGGCCGCACTGCACATGGCGGGCTTCGGCCTCTTCGTCTACTACAACGCCCGGTACCACGACCTCGCCGACAGCCAGGGCACGCTCCTGTACGCCGGGGCGGCCGGACTCGCGTACACCCTCGGCATGCGCCACGCGTTCGACGCCGACCACATCTCGGCGATCGACGACACCACTCGCTACCTGCTGCAGAAGGGCAAGCGTCCGCTCGGACTGGGGCTGGCGTTCTCGCTCGGCCACTCGTCGGTCGTGTTCGGCCTGTCCCTGGGCATCGCCTTCGCCGCGCAGGCGGCGAACCGCTTCCAGGCCGGCTTCGCCGAGATCGGCGGGGTGATCGGCACGCTGGTCTCCGGTGTGTTCCTCTACGCCATCGCCGCCATGAACCTGGCCGTGCTGCGCGGCATCTTCCGCACCTGGCGGGAGGCGAAGCAGGGCCGTCACCGGCCCGAGGAACTGGAGCAGCTGCTGTCCGACCGCGGCCTGATGAACCGGGTCTTCAAGGGCCGCTACAACAAGCTCATCGAGCACAGCTGGCAGCTCTACTTCGTGGGCCTCCTCTTCGGCCTGGGTTTCGACACCGCCACCCAGGTCGGCGCGCTCGGCCTCGCGGCGGCCTCGGCCGCGGACGGCACGCTGCCACCCCTTGCCATCATCGCGCTGCCGCTGATCTTCGCCGCCGGCATGAGCCTGATGGACACCACCGACGGCGTCTTCATGGCGAAGGCGTACGAGTGGTCGTTCTCGAACCCGGTGCGCAAGATCTACTACAACCTCACCATGACCGGCCTGTCGGTCTTCGTGGCGTTCGTCGTCGGCACGGTCGAGCTGGTCTCCTTGCTGGCGGAGCGGCTCGGCGCGGCCGACCGCGCGCCCTGGTCGTGGCTGGCGGCCGTCGACCTCAACACGATCGGCATCGTCATCGTGGTCACCTTCCTGGTGACCTGGATCGGCGCCGTGGCGCTGTGGAAGCTGCGCCGCTACGACGAGCGGTATCCCACGCGCTCGGGCCTCCCGCTCACCTCCGCACCGCAGTCCGCCCCCTCGCCCTCCGCCGACCACGGCTGACCGGCGCCGACCGGGGCAGGCCCTGGCACGGGGACCGGCCCGGACGGAGAATGAAGTGTGGGGATGCCTCCTGGGGAGGTGAGCTGCGGTGATGTACTGGGACGGCGGCTGGGTCTGGATGGCGTTCATGCCGCTGCTGTGGATCGTACTGATCGGGCTGGCGGTCTGGGCCGTGGTCCGCCTGACACGACACCCGGCCGGTCGCGGTGACGGCCCGGATCGTGGGTGGACGCACAGGGAGACACCGGAGGAGATCCTCGACCGACGCTTCGCCTCCGGCGAGATCGACGCGGACGCCTACAACGAGGCACGCAAACACCTCGCCGCCCACCGGCCGGGGCCCAGGTGAACCGGCTGCGTGACCTCCGGCCCCGGCCCTTGGGAACGGCGCATCCAGCTTTTCGGAGTCAGACAGCGGTGGAGAGCGCGACGTGCCGCCATTCATCGAGTTCACGTCGCACCAGATCCAGCTTCGCCTCGACGCGCTCGACCGCGTCCGCGCCCAACTGCAGGCGCAGCGGGGGCTTTGCGACCTCGGTGACGTCGACGATGGCTTTGGCTGCCTTCACCGGATCCCCGGGCTGACGGCCGTCGTTCTTGGCCAGTGCCTCGCGCACCGGTCCCGCGCCGGCGACGTAGTCCACGATCGAGGCCGGTTCGACCTGGATGCTCGAACTGTTGAGGAAGTCGGTGCGAAAGCCGCCCGGCTCCACGACGGTGACGTGGACGCCCAGCGGTGCCAGCTCACCGTGCAGTGCCTCGGAGATGCCCTCGACGGCGAATTTGGACGCGCCGTACAGGCCCACGGCCGGCGCGGTGGCGAAGCCGCCCACGGAGCCGATGTTCACGATGTGCCCGGACCGCTGGGCACGCAAGGTCGGCAGGGTCGCCCGCAACGTGTTGAGTACACCGAACACGTTGACGTCGAACAGGTCCCGTACAGCCTCGTCGGAGACCTCCTCGACCGCGCCCACGAGGCCGTAACCGGCGTTGTTGACCACGATGTCGATCCGGCCGAACTCCTTCAGCCCGGCCTCCACCGCAGCAGTCAACTGCCCCGGTTCGGTCACGTCCGCGCTCACCGCCAGCAATCCGTCCGGCTTTTGCGGGTACGCCTGAAGCACCGCCGACACGTCCCTCGCCGTGGCGATCACGCCATGCCCCCGGTCCAGCGCCTCACGGGTGATCTCCGCGCCGAGCCCACGTGATGCACCGGTGACAAACCAAACGCTCATTCTTCTCCCCTGTTCCGATCGCCCGTTGGCCAACAGCTCGACGTTAGAAGCTGGAGTCGGCTCTAGATCAATAGCTGTGTGACGGAGGTCGCTCATGGACCGTCCAACGGCAGCCCTGTCGTCACGACGCACACCGCGCTCTCCCCGTCTCGACCGTGTCCTCCCGCCCCATTGTGTTGCACCTTGCGCCCCCTTACTGTTCGACTTTGCCTGAGTCTGTTGGATGTTGATTGCTCAGGCGGTATGGAGGCCGCAGTGCGGAGTAATCGGATCGGTTCAGAAACTGCGAGACCCGGTCGCCGTGGACGGTGGAGGGCGGTCCTCGCGACGGCCGCGACCATCGCCCTGGCCGCCGGCATGACCGCGCCCGCCACGGCGCAGGACGGCGGCGCACAGGCACCCGCCGCCGTGTCCGCCGCCAGTCCGGGGGCGCACACGGTGAGTTTCGACGGCTACTCGTTCCTCGTCGACGGGAGGCGCACCTACCTGTGGTCCGGCGAGTTCCACTACTTCCGGCTCCCGAGTCCGGATCTGTGGCGCGACATCTTCCAGAAGATGAAGGCCGCCGGATTCAACGCCACGTCGTTGTACTTCGACTGGGGATACCACTCGCCGAAGCCGGGTGTGTACGACTTCAGCGGGGTGCGTGACGTCGACAGACTGCTCGACATGGCGCAGGAAGCCGGGCTCTACGTGATCGCGCGCCCGGCGCCGTACATCAACGCGGAGGTCGACAGCGGCGGCCTGCCCGGCTGGTCGACCACCAAGGCCGGGCACAACCGCAGTGACGATCCGCAGTTCCTGAGGTACGCGGACGAATGGCTGACCCGGATCGACCAGGTCATCGCCCGCCACCAACTGACCAACGGCACCGGGTCGGTCATCGCCTACCAGGTCGAGAACGAGTACTACAACGGCTCGGCCGCCGGCCGCTCCTACATGAAGCACCTGGAGGACAAGGCCCGCGCCGACGGCATCACGGTACCGCTGACCGGCAACAACAACGGCACCTTCAACTCTGGTACCGGCGCCCTGGACATCGACGGACCGGACTCCTATCCGCAGGGCTTCAACTGCTCGAACCCGTCCAAGTGGAACGGCGTACCCGACATCGGCTACGACCACCCGGACGGCAGGCCGCTGTACACACCGGAGTTCCAGGGCGGCGCCTTCGACCCCTGGGGCGGGCCGGGCTACGACAAGTGCGCCCAGCTGATCAACGACCGGTTCGCCGACGTGTTCTACAAACAGAACATAGCCGTCGGCGCCACCGCGCAGAGCTTCTACATGACCTACGGCGGCACCAACTGGGGCTGGCTGGGCATGCCGGAGAACTACACGTCCTACGACTACGGGGCCGCGATCCGCGAGAACCGCCAGCTGGATCCGAAGTACTACGAGGACAAGCTCATCGGGTACTTCACGCAGTCGGTCGCCCCGCTGACCAAGACCGAGGCGATCAGGGCCACACCGCCGGACGACTCCGCGGTGGTCGACACCGCCCGGATGAACCCCGACACGAAAACGCAGTTCCACGTCCTGCGGCACGGCAACTCCACGTCCACGGCGGTCGACAGGACCCACATCTCGCTGGACTTCAACGCCCAGCCGTCCGCGGACACCACCTACACCTGGGACGACCCCGATTCCGCGCTGCAGTACGCCGGTTCGTGGTCCCACGTGGCCGACCAGAGCTACACGAGCGGCGACTACAGGCACACCGAGTCGTTCTCGAACAAGCCCGGTGACTCGGTCACCGTGCCCTTCGACGGCACCGCGATCCGCTGGATCGGCTCGAAGACCGACAACCACGGCTACGCCGACGTCTATCTGGACGGCACCAAGGTGGCGACGGTCGACGACTCGGGCGGCGAGAACCAGGCGGTGATCTTCCAGAAGACCGGGCTGACGGCCGGCGCGCACACCTTGAAGATCGTCGTAGCCGGGAAGCACAGCTCGGGGTCGTCCGACAACTACGTGTCCGTCGACGCCATCGACGTGCCGACGGCCGCCACCGCGACGCCGACCTACCCGGTCGTGCCGCAGCAGCCGGGGACCGCGATCACCCTCGACGGACGCGACTCGCACGTGATCGTGGCGAACTACCGGCTCGGGGACGCGCAGCTGCAGTACTCGACGTCGGAGATCATGACCCACGCGGACATCGGCAACCGGGACGTCGCCGTGCTCTACGGCGACCCGGGCAGCGACGGCGAGACCGTGCTGCGCTACGCCTCCGAGCCGACCGTGACCACCAGCGGCGGGCCGGCCACGACCACGTGGGACGCGGCCACCGGTGACCTGCGCCTGAACTACACGCACAAGGGCTTGATCCGCGTCGACATCAGCGGTGGCGGGAAGCGCCCGCTGCAGCTGCTCGTCGGCGACAGGGCGACGGCCGGGACCTTCTGGCGCCAGGACACGGCGACCGGCCCGGTGCTCGTGCGCGGCACCCACCTGCTGCGCACGGCGACCAGCTCGGACGGCGGCCACACTGTGGCTCTGACCGGCGACAACGCCGATGACAAGAACATCGAGGTGTTCACCTCCGCCGACCACGTCACCTGGAACGGCAGGGCATTGGACACCCGGACCGCCGACGCAGGAAGCCTCACCGGGACGATCCCGGTGGCTGCCCCGGTCCACCTGCCGACGCTGACCGACTGGAAGCACGCCGAGGAGTCGCCCGAAGCGGCCCCCGGTTTCGACGACTCCAGCTGGCAGGTGGCGGACAGAACGTCCACCAACAGCATCTCCGGCATCGACTCGCTGCCGGTGCTCTACGCGGACGACTACGGGTTCCACACCGGCACCACGTGGTACCGCGGCCGCTTCCGGGCCACCGGCAAGGAGACCGGCATCCACCTGGTCTCGGACTCCGGCGGGAACGCGCAGGCGTTCTCCGCCTGGCTGGGCGGCACCTTCCTGGGCAGTTCCACCACGGGCAGCGCCGACTTCACCTTCCCGGCCGGTTCGGTGAAGGCGAAGGGTGACAACGTCATCTCCGTGCTCACCGTGAACATGGGGCACGAGGAGGACTACAACTCGACCAACGGCAACAAGACCGCGCGTGGCCTGACCAGCGCCTCCCTCGTCGGGGCACCGCTGACGGCCGTCACCTGGCGGCTGCAGGGCGTACGGGGCGGCGAGGACCTCCAGGACCCGGTGCGCGGTCCGCTCTCGACGGGCGGTCTGTACGGCGAGCGGGCCGGCTGGTCCCTGCCGGGCTACCCGGACGGCGGCTGGAGCCGGGTGTCCCTGCCGACGACCGACACCCGTCCCGGGGTCTCCTGGTACCGCACGGACGTCAACCTGGACCTGCCGCACGGCCAGGACACCTCACTCGGGCTGACGTTCACCGACGACCCGTCACGCAAGTACCGTGCCACGATCTTCGTGAACGGCTGGCAGGTCGGCAACTACGTCAACTACCTCGGCCCGCAGCACACCTTCCCGGTCCCCGACGGCATCCTGAATCCGAACGGCCACAACAGCATCGCCATCGCCGTGTGGAACCTGGACGGCAGCACCGGCGGGCTGGGCAAGGTCGCGCTCACCGACTACGGCAGCTACGCCTCGTCCCTGCGCGTCGCGCAGAACGACAGCCCCCGCTACGACCACAGGAAGTACGCGATGCCGAAGCGTCCGGGAACGGATGTCACCCTGGACGTGCCCGACACCGCTCAGTCGGCACAGGCCTTCACCGCCGAGGCGACGGTGCGGGTGCCGAAGGACCAACCGTCCGCCTCCCGGCTGACGGCCTCGCTCTCCGCGCCCGACGGCTGGAACGTGACGGCCACGAGCCCCACGTCGGTCAAGCGCCTGCAACCCGGCGCATCGGCCACCTTCACCTGGAAGGTCCAGCCGCCGGCCGGGATGCTGCCCTCCGCCTCGGCACTCACCACCACCGTGCACTACCTGCAGAACGGACGGCAGGCTGCCGGCGGTGACGAGCGCATCGTCGGCGGGATCCCGCCGGCCCCGCCGGCCGGGAGGAGCGCGGTGAGCGACCTGCCGTTCCTGTCGTCCACCAACGGGTGGGGGCCGGTGGAGCGCGACACCAGCGTCGGCGAGCAGGCGGCCGGGGACGGCCGTCCGATCCGTATCGCCGGTGTCGGTCACGCCACGGGCCTGGGCACCAACTCGGTCAGCGACGTCGAGCTGTACCTCGCCGGAAAGTGCTCTCGGTTGGCGGCGGACGTCGGTGTGGACGACGAGACAGACGGTGCGGGAACGGTGACCTTCTCCGTGATCGCCGACGGCAGGACCTTGGTGACCACGCCGACGATCCGCGGTAAGCAGGCCGCGGTGCCGATCGACGTCGACGTCAGCGGCGTCCAGGTGGTCGACCTCAAGGTCGGCGATGCCGGTGACGGCAACGGCAACGACCACGGCGACTGGGCGACGCCGACGCTGACGTGCGGCTGACGTGCGGCTACCCATGCACCTGACGGACGCCTGGGACAGCGGATCCGGGGAGCACAGTGTCACCGGACGCTACAGACCGTACAGTCGCGCGGTCGCAGGTGACCTTCGCTGATGCAAGGTCGATACTTCCAGTAGACGGGACGGACGGCCGCCTCCACCGGGCGGCCGTCAGCACCTGACGTCCCGTCACCGACGTCAGCACTGAGTCGGCAGAAGCCCTGCCGCGAACCGCCTCCGACCGCAACGGACCGCCAAGATCAAGAACCGCCCTTCCGTGCCGGTGACCTGCTAAGACGCAGATCCCGGAGCGCCGGCGCTACGCGAACGAGGAGATACAGATGAGGATGCTGATCAACGTGCCGGAGACCGTCGTGGCGGACGCGCTGCGCGGGATGGCGGCCGCGTATCCGGACCTGACCGTGGACGTGGAGAACCGGGTGATCGTCCGCCGGGACGCCCCGGTGGCCGGGCAGGTCGCACTGGTGTCCGGCGGCGGGTCGGGGCACGAGCCCCTGCACGGCGGGTTCGTCGGACCGGGCATGCTCTCCGCGGCCTGTCCCGGAGAGGTGTTCACCTCGCCGGTGCCGGACCAGATGGCGCGCGCCGCGGCCGCCGTGGACAGTGGCGCCGGGGTGCTGTTCATCGTGAAGAACTACACCGGTGACGTGCTGAACTTCGACATGGCGGCCGAACTCGCCGAGGACGAGGGCATCCAGGTCGCCAAGGTGCTCGTCAACGACGACGTGGCCGTCACCGACAGCCTGTACACCGCCGGCCGGCGCGGCACCGGTGCGACCCTGTTCGTGGAGAAGATCGCGGGCGCCGCCGCGGCCGAGGGTCAGCCGCTGGAACGCGTCGAGGCCATCGGCCGCCAGGTGAACGAGAACGCTCGCAGTTTCGGCGTGGCCCTCAGCGCCTGCACCACCCCGGCGAAGGGCAGCCCCACCTTCGAACTACCCGATGGTGAACTGGAGTTGGGCATCGGCATCCACGGTGAGCCGGGCCGGGAGCGGCGGCCGATGATGACCTCCGGGGAGATCGCCGACTTCGCGGTGAACGCGATCCTGGAGGACATGCCCCCGCGCAACCCCGTGCTGGTGCTGGTCAACGGCATGGGCGCCACCCCGCTGCTGGAACTGTTCGGTTTCAACGCCGAGGTGCAGCGGGTGCTGCGCGAGCGCGGCGTCGCCGTCGCCCGCACGCTCGTCGGCAACTACGTCACGTCCCTGGACATGGCGGGTGCCTCGGTGACGCTCTGTCAGGCCGACGAGGAACTGCTGCGGTTGTGGGACGCGCCGGTGAAGACCCCGGCGCTGCGCTGGGGGATGTGATACGGCGGACGAGGCGACCCTCACCCGTGGCACGCCGGTCATCATCCCTACCACGCAAGGAGATCCAGTGCTCGACGCCGACTTCTTCCGCCGTTGGATGGCGGCGACCGCCGCATCCGTCGACCGTGAGGCGGGGCGGCTCACCGCCCTCGACTCGGCCATCGGGGACGCCGATCACGGCAGCAATCTGCAGCGCGGCTTCACGGCCGTGCGGACCGCCCTGGAGAAGGAGGCGCCGGACACCCCCGGTGGCGTACTGACCCTCGCCGGGCGGCAGCTCATCTCGACGGTCGGCGGTGCGTCCGGACCGCTGTACGGCACTCTGCTGCGCCGCACCGGCAAGGCGCTCGGCGATGCCGCCGAGGTCAGCACGGACCAGCTGGCCGAGGCGCTGCGCGCGGGTGTGGACGGGGTGATGGCGCTCGGCGGGGCGGCCCCCGGCGACAAGACCATGATCGACGCCCTGGCGCCGGCCGTGGACGCACTCGGAGCCGGCTTCGCCGCCGCTCGGGCCGCCGCCGAGGAGGGCGCGGTGGCCACCACGCCGCTGCAGGCCCGCA
The DNA here is from genome assembly GCF_044546895.1 of Streptomyces sp. NPDC053069. Lineage (NCBI taxonomy): Bacteria > Bacillati > Actinomycetota > Actinomycetes > Kitasatosporales > Streptomycetaceae > Streptomyces > Streptomyces sp. NPDC053069. The sequence continues at coordinate 177,142 of NZ_JBITZN010000001.1, forward strand.
AGGGCCGGGCGAGTTATCTCGGCGAGCGCAGCATCGGCCACCAGGATCCGGGCGCGACCTCGTCGGCGCTGCTGATCGCCGCGCTGGAAGAAGCGGCGGAGGGCTGACGGTGAGTGACGAGAGGCTGGTCGGGATCGTGCTGGTCTCGCACAGCGCGGAGGTGGCCGCCTCGGTCGCCGAGCTGGCGAAGGGGCTGGCGGGCGGGGCCACGGCGGTGCCCGTGGCCACGGCGGGCGGCACCGAGAGCGGCGGGCTCGGCACCAGCGCCGAGCTGATCTCCGCGGCGGCGGCCTCGGTCGACCGGGGCGCCGGGGTCGCGCTGCTCACCGATCTCGGCAGTGCCGTGCTCACGGTGAAGGCGCTGATCGCCGAGGGCGACGAACTGCCGGACGGCTCACGGCTGGTGGACGCACCCTTCGTCGAGGGCGCGGTGGCCGCCGTGGTCACCGCCGCCGCCGGTGCCGACCTGGACGCGGTCGAGGCCGCGGCGAAGGAGGCGTACGGCTACCGCAAGGTCTGACCGTGCCAGGGGCGCGCGCTGGTCACCTGTCCGCGACGAACAGTCTGGCCAGCCGCGCTCCCGCGGCCGCCGCCGCCGTGTCGTCCTCCATGCGGTCCACGCGCGAGTTCTTGAAGATGATGTAGGTGACACCGGAGGGCGCCCCGCCACCGCGCGGGTCGGCCCGGATGCCGAGGCGCCGGGCGGTGGCGTAGGAGGCCTCGCCGATGAGGTCGCGCGGACCGGTGTCGCCGACCACGGCGTACTGCACCCGGTCCCGGTAGACGACGGCGGCGATGGCGCCGCCCCGTACGCCGTCCTTGCGGGGGTTCCAGATACGGCTGGGGGCCGGCACGACGATGTAGGGCAGGGTCTCGGCGTTCAGATGGCGGCCGTCGGACTGCTCGTAGGCGGTCGCGTCGGCGAACTGCGGGTCGGTCCGGCTGTTGCAGCGGGCGGTGGACTGTCCATCGCAGTCGATGTCCAGGTCGGCCTTCCAGTAGACGGCGTCCCGGGTGCCGCAGACGGGGACGCTCGCGGGGCTGTCGGTGTCGGTGCGGTACCGGCCCCGGGAGATCTGGTGGCACTCCCCGAGCCGGGCCAGCAGGTCGGTGGCTGCGACGGCGCCCCCGCCGCGGGCCATGGACCGTTCCCCGGGTGGCAGGGCGACCGCCGGAACGGGCAGCGCGGCCGGGGCGAGCAGGGTGGCGCCGGCGACGGCCAGCGTCAAGGACGGGACACGCACGATCAGGGACCCTCTCGACAGGGACGGGCGGACATCCAGCACACTGTGGTGCGCGTACACGGCCCCGGCTGTCCAGGCCACTCCGAATCGGCCGGATGGAGCACGCTTATGACACCCCGTGAGGGACAACTCCACCAAAAGGGCTAATGCACAGCGACAACAGGGGCCGGGGATCGCGACCGGAGCCGGTCCTGATCCCCCGGCCACCCGCGCCGGCGCGGATTCGGCGACGACAGCGTGCCCGCGCCGCAGGCGTGAACTTCCCTGCCCTCGCGGTCGGTTCAGCCGTAGAGAGGCTCAGCATACGAAACGCCCACGGCGGCCACCACTGCGGCCCTCTTGCCACCCCGCACCCATCGCGCCATATTGGTCCGGACCTTTACGTGATGCCGGCGCCGCCCCGGGGAGGCAGAGACGTGCGACGCGTTCCCTGGCCGCTCGTCCCGGTCTGCGGGGTCCTGCTGCTGGTGGCGGCCTGTGGCTGGACCCGGACCGCCGACGACGAGGGCCGGGCGCCGGGTCCTCCGACCGGGGTCACCGCGCAGGCGGGCAGCGCCACGAGCGTGCACGTCATGTGGAACGCGGTGGCAGGCGGGCCCGGCATCCGTTCCTACGAGGTATGTCGCGGCGCCACAAAGGTGGCCGAAGTGCCGGGTTCGCAGCACATGGTGGACGTCACCAGGCTCAGGCCGTCCACCGTGTATGCCTTCACCGTGCGGGCCCGGGACACCGCGGGCCGGCTGGGCCCGCCGAGCCGTGCGGCACGGGCCCGCACACCGGCCAGGGCGGCGGCGGACCGCTCGGCACCGACCCGGCCGTCGGGACCCGCCGGGCGCATCGTCTCCAGCCGCGCGGTCCAGCTGTCCTGGGGCGCCTCCCGGGACGACCGGGGCGTGGTGTCGTACGACGTGTACCAGGGTGGGACGAAGATCCACAGCGTCGGCGGGAACCAGACCGCGGCCGTGGTGACCGGACTGCGCCCCGGCACCCGCTATGTGTTCACGGTGCGGGCCCGCGACGCCGCCGACAACCTCTCCCCCGCCGGCGCGCCGGTCCACCTCACCACCCCGGGCACCGACGACGGCCGAAACACCGCGCCCACCGGCTTCACCATGACGACCCACCGGGCCGGTGGCGCGTACTACCTCGACCTGACCTGGGACCCGCCGCGCATGGACGGGGTGATCACCGAGTACCAGATCCGGCTCGACGGCGCCTCGGCCACCTCGCTGGTGTGGGGCGGCACGCCGCCGCGCGGAAGGGCGAGCTACAGCTTCTACGTCGGCCGCAGTGCGGGCGAGGAGCACCGGGTGCGGCTGCGGGCGCGGCTGCCCGACGGCACCTGGGGCGGCTGGTCGGCGCAGCGGAGGGTGACCACGGGCGGCTGACGGACGCCTCTTCGCGGCGTGTCGCCTTGCGCCGGACGGAGGAAACCGTCACCTGGCCGGGTGTCTCCCGGGTGCGGGCGGACCCGAGGCCGCGTTGGCTGCTGCCCAGGCAGCACGGACGTTTCCCGACCCCAGGCGGCGCATGGGACGTACCGCCAACCGTGCCGCCGGAGGCCAGCCCATGCACACCTCGCGACTCCTCGTCCGCTCCGGTCTGTTCCTGGCGGCCGCCGCGGCGCTCCCGACCGCTCTCGCCGGCCCGTCCGCCGCGGTCTCGGGCATCTCCGTCAGCACCACCGGGTCCACCGTCTCGGTGGTCACCAGCGCCTGTACCCAGATCAACGGCAGCTGGGGCACCGCGGCCCTGCTCGACAGCCGGCAGGCGAACTTCGCCCAGGGCCGGCAGGTGGCGCTGTCGGGCACGACCATCAGCCAGTCCGCGGCCTGGTCGGGGGTGAGCCCGGGGACGTACACCGTGGTCGTGGTCTGCTCCAGCGGCACCACGGCGGGCACCCAGTCGGTGATCGTCTCGGCGCCCTCGGCGCCGACCATCTCGTCGACGCGCACGCCGGCGCCCTCGCGGGGTGTGATGGGCGGCGCGGGCGGCGCCACCCGGGACTACGGCCCGCTGACGCTGGGCGTCGGCGCGGCTCTGGTCGGCTCCGGAGTGATCGCCGCGGGCTGGTATCTGCGCCGGCGTTCGCGGCCGTACCGGCTCTGAGCGGTACTCAGTCGCCGGGCAGTTCGGCGAACTCGGCCAGGGCGTGGGTGAGCCACTGGGTCCAGAAGGTCTCCAGGTCGATGCCGGCCCGCAGCACGAGGTGGCGCAGCCGGTCCTCGGGGGCGTCGCGGTCCGGCGGGAAGTCGCGCTCCTCGATCGCCCGGTATTCGGCCAACTGCCGCCGGTGGAGCTCCAGATGGCGGCGCAGGTCCGCCTCCAGACCGGCCGTGCCGACCACCGCCGCGGCCCGCAGCCGCAGCAGGAGCACGTCCCGCTGGGGCTTGGGGTCCTGGGCGGCGGCGGTCCAGCGGGCCAGTTCGGCGCGGCCCGCGGGCAGGACCTCGTAGCTCTTCTTCTGCCCGCGGGCCGGCTGCTCGGCCGGCAGGGTACGGATGAATCCCTCGGCCTCCAGCTTTCCCAGCTCGCGATAGATCTGCTGGTGCGTCGCGGACCAGAAGTAGCCGATCGACTTGTCGAACCGGCGGGTCAGTTCCAGTCCCGACGACGGCTTTTCCAGCAGGGCGGTCAGGATCGCGTGCGGGAGTGACATGGGATCATCCTAGGGACGTGCGTGGGGCGCCCTACAGGGCCGCCGCCAGCTCCGTGCCCTGCTTGATGGCCCGCTTGGCGTCCAGCTCGGCCGCGAGGTCCGCGCCGCCGATCAGATGGACGCTGCACCCGGCGGCGGCCAGCTCCTCGTACAGGTCGCGACGCGGCTCCTGGCCGGTGCAGAGCACCACCGTGTCGACGTCCAGGACCGTGCTCTCGTCCCCGACGGTGATGTGCAGGCCGGCGTCGTCGATCCGGTCGTAGCGCACGCCCGGCACCATGGTCACGCCGCGGTGCTTCAGCTCGGTGCGGTGGATCCAGCCGGTGGTCTTGCCGAGGCCGGCGCCGACCTTGGTGGTCTTGCGCTGGAGCAGGTGGACCTGGCGCGGCGGCGCCGCCCGCCGGGGGGCCGCGAGGCCGCCCGGCGCCTGGTACTCCATGTCGACGCCCCAGTTCCGGAAGTAGGTCTCCGGGTCCTCGCTCGCCTTGTCGCCGCCGTCGGTGAGGTACTCGGCGACGTCGAAGCCGATGCCGCCCGCCCCGAGGATCGCGACGCGGTCGCCGACGGGCGCGCCGCCCTGGAGCACGTCGAGGTAGCCGACGACGCGGGGGTGGTCGACGCCGGGGATGTCGGGGGTGCGCGGGGTGACGCCGGTGGCGACGACGACCTCGTCGTAGCCGGCCACGGTCTCGGCGGTGACCCAGGTGTCGAGGCGTACGTCGACCCCGTGGGCGTCCAGCTGGTGGCGGAAGTAGCGCAGCGTCTCGTCGAACTCCTGCTTGCCGGGGACCTTGCGGGCGACGTTGAGCTGGCCGCCGATCTCGCTCGCGGCGTCGAAGAGCGTGACGTCGTGGCCGCGTTCGGCGGCGCTCACCGCACAGGCGAGCCCGGCCGGTCCCGCGCCGACGACGGCGACGCGCTTCTTCAGCCGGGTCGGGGCCAGCACCAGCTCGGTCTCGTGGCAGGCGCGCGGGTTGACCAGGCAGGAGGTGATCCTGCCGCTGAAGGTGTGGTCGAGACAGGCCTGGTTGCAGCCGATGCAGGTGTTGATGGCCTCCGGTGTCCCGGCGGCGGCCTTGGCGACGAAGTCGGGGTCGGCGAGCATCGGACGGGCCATGGACACCATGTCCGCGTAGCCGTCGGCCAGCAGCTCCTCGGCGACCTCGGGGGTGTTGATGCGGTTGGTGGTCACCAGGGGCACGGACACCTCGCCCATGAGCTTCTTGGTGACCCAGGTGTAGGCGCCGCGCGGCACGGAGGTGGCGATGGTCGGGATGCGGGCCTCGTGCCAGCCGATGCCCGTGTTGATGATCGTCGCCCCGGCGGCCTCGACCGCCTTGCCGAGGGTGATCACCTCGTCCAGGGAGGAGCCGCCGGGCACCAGGTCCAGCATGGAGAGGCGGTAGATGACGATGAAGTCCTCGCCGACGGCCTCGCGCACCCGCTTCACGATCTCGACCGGGAAGCGCATCCGGTTCTCGTAGGAGCCGCCCCAGCGGTCGGTGCGCTGGTTGGTCTGCGCGGCGATGAACTCGTTGATGAGGTAGCCCTCGGAGCCCATGATCTCCACGCCGTCGTAGCCGGCCTGCCGGGCGAGGCGGGCGGCGCGGGCGTAGTCGTCGATGGTGCGCTCGACGTCGGCATCGGTCATCTCGCGCGGCACGAACGGGCTGATCGGCGCCTGCAGCGGGCTCGGCGCGACGAGCTCCTGGTGATAGGCGTACCGGCCGAAGTGCAGGATCTGCAGCGCGATCCGGCCGCCCTCGCGGTGCACGGCCCCGGTGACGACCTTGTGCTGCTCGGCCTCCGCCTCGGTGGTGAGTTTGGCGCCGCCGTCGTACGGCCGGCCCTCCTCGTTGGGTGCGATGCCGCCGGTGACGATGAGGCCGACGCCGCCGCGTGCGCGGGCCGCGTAGAACGCCGCCATCCGCTCGAAACCGCGCTCGGCCTCCTCCAGGCCCACGTGCATGGAGCCCATGAGCACGCGGTTGGGCAGTGTGGTGAAGCCCAGGTCGAGCGGGGTCATCAGGTGCGGGTAACGGCTCATGGGGCCCTCCGTGCGCGGTGTCGTCGCCTCTTGTTGTAGAGGACACCGGAGCGGTTATGCAACTAGTTGCACAACCGAGCTTGCGTGACGCCGCCCACTCTGTACCTACTAGTATGTACACGACCCGAGGAAGAAACGCGCGCCCGCTTCGAAAGGACACTCCGCCATGCCCCTCGTCCGGATAGACGCACTCGGCACCGACCCGGCCCGGCTCGACGCGCTCGGCCGGGCCGTCCACGACGCCCTGGTGGAGACGCTCGGCGTCCCGCCCGAGGACCGCTTCCAGGCGCTGACCGGCCACGACGGCGTCAGCAGCACGCTGCGGTACGACGACCACCTGGGCCTGCGCAAGGACGGCTCGGTGGTGTTCGTGGCGATCACCATGCGCTCGGGGCGGACGCCGGAGCTGAAGCGCGCGCTGTACCGCAGGATCGCCGAGCTGGTGCACGAGCGCACCGGTACCGAGCCGCGCAACGTCGTCGTCACCGTCACCGAGAACACGTCCGTCGACTGGTCCTTCGGCGACGGCGAGGCGCAGTACGCCCCGGCCGGCGCGGGGCCGGACGGGGCGTCTCGGTAGCGAGAAGCAGGGTCAGCGGCTCTGCAGCCGCAGATGCAGATCCCGCTCCTGGTCGCCGGAGGCCGTGCAGGTCTCCTCCACGGTGAACATCGAGTCCAGGGTGTGCCGGAACCGGTCCACGGCCCAGTAGCCGCCCTGGACGTCCGCCTGGACGGCCGCGCCGAGGTGGACCGGCGGGCAGCCCGGGCCACGGGCGTCCGCGACGTCGTACGTGCCGAGCCACACCATCGGCCGGACCTCGTGCAACTGCTGAGGGATCTCGTCCGCGCCCCGGTCGGACGCGAAGCAGGAGCTCAGCGCGTCGAAGACGAGGCGGGCGTCCTCCTTGTCACCGCTGATCTCCACCGTGACGGTTTCCGGATGCGACCGCTCCGTGGGTGCCATTGATCGCTCCTTTCGTGGCCGCGCTGCGGTGGAACGGGGTACCCCGCCGAACCGCGTCCACCCTCAGGAAAGCACCACCGGCCGGTCCGCACACCCCAGGCGGGCTCAGCCGCGGGAGAACTTGTACGTCTTGCTGTCGGTCAGGACGCAGAAGCCGGGCGACATGACGATCACGCGCAGGATGCCGGTGCGGCGGTCGTAGTCGATGCCCTCCGCCTCGAAGGCGCCCGAGCAGGAGCTGCGCAGCGGCAGCTGACGCAGGGCGGTGACATGGCCGGTGACGTCCGCGGAACCGCTGGGCGGGGCCGACAGGTCGATCTCCAGCAGCGGCTTGGTGAGCCCGAAGAGACTGCCGTCCGGGTCGTCGGAGGAGCACAGCAGGGTGGTGGGGCCGGAGAAGTCGCAGCCCTGGACGTCACGGACGGAGTGGTCCAGGTGGACCGCCGAGGCCTGCGGGAGGTTCGCGGAGGGCGAGGTGGCCGCGTTGACGCCGGGGGTCGGGAAGACCAGCAGGCGGTTCATCGTGCCCCACTCGCCCGAGAGCATCCACTGGCCGTCGGGCGAGACCGCGTCCCAGGAGTTGTTCAGGGCCTCGCCGGGGCTCAGCGTGTGGACGTACTCCGACCAGGTGCCGTCGGGCGCCTGCACGCGGTACATCTTCGAGTTGCCGGAGTCCTGCTGATAGGGCTCGATGTAGTAGCCGTTGTACGTGGCGTCGGGGTCGCCGACGTGGTTCCAGCCCCGGCTGGAGACGCCGATCGGGATCGTGCCGATGCCCGTGTAGCGGTTGGGGCTGTTCGCCGGGATCTCGACGGAGGTCAGCCCCTGGCTCTCGTCCAGCGGGCGGGCGCGGTCGGAGCCGGTTTCGGTCCAGGTGCCGGCCGCGGCGGCGGGCCCGGGTGCGGCGAGCGACACGACGGCGGCGGTGGCGAGGGTGACGAGTCCGGCGAGAACTGCGTGACAGCGTTGCCGGGCGGGCACGGGCATGGCCGACTCCTCGGACGGAGGGAACACAGGGCGGGAGACACTCGGACGGCGGACAGTCTGGCGTGGCGCGATGGTCATGTACAGGCCAATGGAGCAACATGAGCGTGAACTCTCCCGGACCGCCGCACCGGCGTGCACGATGTCCGGGAGAGGCGTCCCGCCCCCGTGGCGGCTTCGGCGGACGTGCACCGCTGGGGTGAGAGATGGTGGAGGTAACCGGCCGAGGCGTCGGAGAGTCGAGTGTGAGTGCGGTGGAACCAGGGGAGTCGGCACGGGGGACGACGTGCCGTGCCAACGGGCGAAGGCGGTGCATGGCATGAGTGCAGCCGAGGCTCCGGTGACGGAGGGCGGCGAGCCGGTGCGCGGGCCGGTGCCGCCCGGCGGTCTGCTCGACGTACTGGGCGTGGCCTCGGTGGTGCTGGACACCACCGGTCGGATCGTGCTGTGGAGTCCGCAGGCGGAGGAGCTGTTCGGATACAGCGCCGGCGAGGCCCTCGGCCAGTACGCCGCCCGGCTCATGGTCCACGAACGGCACTTCGAGCTGGTCGGCAAGCTCTTCGCCGATGTGATGCGCACCGGGCAGAGCTGGGCCGGCGGCTTCCCGATCCGGCACAAGGACGGCAGCACCCGCCTGGTGGAGTTCCGCAACATGCGGCTGCTGGACGACCGCGGTGACGTGTACGCACTCGGACTCGCCGCCGACCAGTCGACCGTACGGCGGCTGGAGCAGGACGTGGCGCTGTCCGAGCGGATGGTGAAGCAGTCACCGATCGGCTACGCCGTCCTGGACACCCAGCTGCGGTTCGTCTCGGTCAACCCGGCCCTGGAGAGGATCAACGGCGTGCCGGCCGCCGAGCACGTGGGCCGCACGCTGCGCGAAGTGCTCCCCATGCTGAACTCCGAGCCCGTGGAGACCGACGCCCGGCGGGTGCTGGACACCGGCGTGCCCGTGATCGACAACACGCTGGTCGGCCGTACCCCCGCCGATCCGGACCAGGACCACACCTGGGCACACTCGCTGTACCGGCTGGAGGACGCCACGGGCAACGTGCTCGGTGTCGCGGTCTCGGTGGTCGACATCACCGAGCAGCACCGGGCCTCGCTGGAGGCGGAGGCCGCCCGGCGCCGGCTCGCCGTCGTCGCCGACGCCTCGGCCCGGATCGGTACGACGCTGGAGCTGGACCGCACCGCCTGTGAGCTGGCCGACGTCGCCGTGCCGGAGCTGGCCGACGTGGCCGCCGTGGACCTGCTGGACGCGGTGGTGGAGGGCCGGCGCAGCACGCTCGGCCCGTCGCAGGCCGCGGTGATCCGCGCCCTCGCGGTGCGCCCGCATGACGACTCGGACGCCGTACGGGCCGCCGACCCGCCCGGCCGGATCGCCCGGTACGCACCCGACCGCCTGGTCACCGAGTGCGTGCGCTCGGGCGAGGCGGTACTGGTGCCGCACGTGAAGGACGACGACCTGCCGCGCATCGCCCGCTCCGCCGAGGCGGCCGAACTGCTCGGCCGGGCGGGACTGCACTCGTATCTCGCGGTGCCGCTGATCGCGCGCGGCGAGGTGCTCGGCGCCCTGGACCTCAAACGCACCAGCAATCCGGCGCCGTTCGACGACGACGACGTGCTGCTCGCCCGGGAGCTGGCCGCCCGCGCGGCCGTGCAGATCGACAACGCGCGCTGGTACCAGAGCGCCCGCAACACCGCCCTCACCCTGCAGCAGAGCCTGCTGCCCGGCCATCCGCCGGTCATGACCGGCCTGGAGGTGGCCTCCCGCTACCAGCCCGCCGGGGCCACCAGCGAGGTCGGCGGCGACTGGTTCGACGTCATCCCGCTGGAGGGCGACAAGACCGCGCTCGTGGTGGGTGACGTGATGGGCAGCGGGATCAGCGCGGCCGCCACCATGGGCCGGCTGCGCACGGCGACCACCACGCTGGCCGCCCTCGACCTCGACCCGGCGCTGCTGCTGGAGCACCTGGACAAGACGACTTCGGCCCTGGACCACTCCATCGCGACCTGCGTGTACGCCGTGCACGATCCGCATCTGCGGCAGTGCCGGATCGCCAACGCCGGCCATCTGCCGCCGGCCCGGGTCCGCCCGGGCCGGCCGCCGGAACTGCTGGAGCTGCCGACGGGAGTGCCGCTGGGGGTGGGCGGGGTCGAATTCTCCACCGTCACGGTCGACTTCGAGCCCGGCGACGAGCTGGTGTTCTACACCGACGGGCTGGTGGAGACCCGCCGCCACTCCCTGGACGAACGCCTGGACTTCCTGCTGTCCCTGCTCGATGACCCCGCCCGCCCGCTGGAGGAGACCTGCGACCTGCTCCTGCGGACCCTGCACCACCCGGACAACCACGACGATGTCGCCCTGCTGATCGCCCGGGCGCAGGAACTGCGCTGACGGCTACGGCAGTACGCCGATCACCACGTGCGCGGACAGCTCCTCCGACACCGCCAGACGGGTCGTCAGACCCGCGCCGGCCAAGGCCTGCACGGCTGCCGGTGCCTGGCGTTCGCTGGTCTCGGTCAGCAGACAGCCGCCCGGCGCGAGCCACTCGGGCGCCCCGGCGGCCACCCGGCGCAGCACGTCCAGGCCGTCCGCACCGCCGTCCAGGGCGACGCGCGGCTCGTGGTCGCGGGCCTCCGCCGGCAGCAGGGACAGTTCGGCGGTGGGGACATAGGGCACGTTGGCGGCGAGGATGCCGACGCGGCCGCGCAGTGCGGCGGGCAGGGCGCCGTAGAGGTCGCCGGTGTGGGCCCGGCCACCGAAGGCGGCGAGGTTGCGGCGGGCGCACCGTACGGCGGCGGGATCGATGTCGGCGGCATGCACCTCGGCACCGTCCAGGGCGGCGGCGAGTGCCGCGCCGAGCGCGCCCGAACCGCAGCACAGGTCCACGACCACGCTCGCGTACGGCGCCTGGGCCAGCGCCTGGCCGACCAGGAACTCGGTACGGCGGCGGGGGACGAACACCCCCGGTTCCAGGGTGATGCGCAGGCCGCGGAACTCGGCCCAGCCGAGGACCTGTTCCAGCGGGAATCCGGCGACGCGCCGGTCCACCATCGAGGACAGTTCGTCCGCGGTGCCGGCGGTGGCGAGGAGCAACTCCGCCTCCTCCTCGGCGAAGACGCACCCGGCGGCACGCAGCGCGGAGACGACGGCGGGGAGAGAGCGGGAAGATGACAAAGGCGAAGAAAAGGACGAAGTAAAAGACGAAGAAGATGACGAAGCCGACATGGGGGCGACGAGCCTTTCGCGAGCGCGAGATCTTCAGAGCGCTCCCGCGGTCACCGCTGCCGGTGCACCGCGTCGTCCTGAGGAGAGAGCACCCTGGCTGACACAGCGGTGATGGGTCCCACCTCCTCGCGATCGGGGCCGCGGGCGTCCGCGACCGGACGGACACCATACCCCAACGGGGCGCCCCGGTCCGGGCGGAAAACGCCTGGCGCGGTGGCGGGCCGGGCGGCTACGCTCGCCGCGATGAAGACTCACGCCTCTCAGAGATTGGGGGTCCCGTCCGCGCAAGGTGAGCGCTGATGCTCCCTTCCACCGCGTACGGGGATTCCCGGCTTTCGTTGTGGCTGCGCGTACGCCGGTACGCCGTGCCACCGTCCATGATCGAACGTGCCACCGGCCGCCGTGCCGCAGGGGACTGGGCAGGTGCCTGCGCCGCCGCCCGCATCGACCTGGACCTCGATCTGCGTTCCCTCGCCCGGGCCCACGGCCGGGAGTTGGCGGCCCGGCTGCGCGCCGACCTCCGCCATCTCGCACCCGACCTGCTGCGCTGGCACATGCCGAGGATCGCGCCCGACGGATTGCTGCGTCCGGGCCTGACCCTCACCCTGGCCCGTTACGAGCGGCCCGGCCGGGCCGGCCCGCTGCACCTCGTGGCCCGTACACCGCCGTCCTGGGCGGACGCCGGCCAGCGGATCAGCCTCGCGGTGTGGGACCCGGCGCGCGCGGAGACGGGCGGCCATCCGCATCCGCACCCGAACCGGCGCTACCGGCTCGACCTGCACCGCCATCTGTGGGACGCCCGCAGGGCCGCCGAGCTGCGCGACCGTGCGGGGGCCGTGCCGCGCAAGCCCGATCCGCTCGGGCTCGTACCGCCGGTCCCCGGCTGTGCCGTCGGCCGGTGGGCGGCCGAGGCGGCCCTCCTGCTGGCCGCCGAGGGCCGCTCCACCGGCGCCCTTGCGGTACGGCTCGGCGGCCGGCGCCGGCTGGCGCTGGAGCTGGTGACGGAGGCGGGCGGTGCCTCGGGGCCGGCCGCTCGCTCAACTCCGGCCGGCGAACACGGGTCTTGCCGAGACCCGGGCGCCGAGGGTGCCGCCCGCGCGCTGCGGGTGGTGACACAGCCTCCGCCGGGCGGGTTCTCCACGCTGCCCGTGCTGCCCGACGCGGCGACCTGGGTGCTGCCCGACCTGGAACTGCTCGATGCCGGGCTGCTCGATCCGGGGCAGCTGCACCCGCTGGTCGCCGCCGCGCTGGCCCCCGGGCGGGAGCTGGCCGGCCCGGCGCACGACGTCGATCCGGCCGCGGGAGCCCGACGCGTGGAGTGCCGGGGAGCCACGCACCGCATCGGACTGGTCGACGGCGTGCTTGGACCGCTCGATCACGATCCGGCCGAGCTCCGGCGGGAGGAGCTGCTGGCCGCGCTGGGCGGCCCGCCGCTGCCCTGTCTGCGGGCCGTCGACGAGGCGCACCGGCGTCCGGACTGCCTGGCCGGGGTCCGGGAGCGGCTGGACCACGGTGACACCGCCGGCGCCCTGGCCCTCGGCGGCCGACGGCTGGGAGTTGAGCCCGCCGCTGGCCAACCGGTTCGTGCATCTGCAGTGGGCGCACGACCACGACGTCGTCGTACGGGGCCTGGGCGGGACCTGGCCGCGGGCGACCCTGCCCAGGCTCGCTCCCGAGCGGCTGCCCGAAGCCGTGGCCTTCGCACGGCGCGCGGTGTGCGCGTTCCTCGTCGCACGACCGGGGCTCGTGCACCGGCTTCCCGGCGGGGAGAGCCGCCGGGGCGGCGCGTGGCCGTCGCCCCGGAGCTGGGAGGCGACCCTGCGGCTGATCGCCTTCGCGACCGCCGCCGGTTCCTCGCGGGACGTGCTGTCGCTGCTGGTCCGGGGCACCGTCGGGGACGGTCCCGGCCTGGAGCTGCTGGCGAGTCTGGACCGGCTGGACCTGCCCGACCCGGAGACGCTGCTCGCCGACCCGGCGGGCGCCGAACTGCCCGAGCGCGGGGATCTGCGGCAGGCCGTGCTGGACGGGGTGGTGGACGCGATCCGCAAGCGTCCGGAGCGGGCCCGCTGGGACGCCGCCTGGGCGCTGCTGGTGCGGGCGATGGAGACCGGGGCACCGGACGTGGTGGTCGTCCCGGCGACCACACTGGCCTCCCTGCGCCGGGAGGACTGGGACGTGCCGGCTGCGGTCGAGCGGCTCGCCGGGGCGGTGTCGCTGTCGCGGCGGGCGGACGAGGCCGCCCGCCACACCGCGCGGACGGCCGGGGCCCGCCGATGACGGCGGACGCGCCCGGCCCGCTGGATTTCGGCAAGCTCTTCGCCGCGCGGCTGCACGCGGCCCGCGTCCGGCCGTACCTCGCGACGGCACTGTTCGCGCTGCGGCCGGTGGAGTCGCGGGAGGTGCCGACGATGGGGGTCGACCGGTACTGGCGGTGCTATGTCTCCGCGGCGTTCGTGGACCGCACGCCGGTGGCGGAACTGGCCGCGGTGTGGGTGCACGAGGTGGCGCACCTGCTGCGCGACCATCACGGCCGCAGCGACCGCTTCGCCCGCGAGCACCAGCTGACCGGTCCCGCGGAACGACTGCGGATGAACATCGCCGCGGACTGCGAGATCAACGACGACGTGTTCGGCGACGGGCTGGTAACGCCCGAGGACGCCGTGACACCCCAGCGAGTGGGGCTGCCTTCGGGCTGGTTGATGGAGGACTACCTGCCCGGGTTCCGGCTCGGTCCGCAGCTGGAGCGGCTGGCCTGGCTGGACTGCGGCAGCGGTGCCGACGGGCTGGACCGGGCCTGGGAACTGGGGCCGGACGGCGCGCACGGACTGAGCGAGCAGGAGCGGGACGCGGTCCGGTTCCGGGTGGCGCAGGGCATCAAGGGCAACCCGGGCAGCGCCCCGCAGGGCTGGCGGCGGTGGGCGGAGGAGGCGTTCCATCCGCCGCAGCCGTGGCGCCAGTTGCTGGGTTCGGCGCTGCGCTCGGCGGTCTCCGCACCGGGCGAGGGCGAGGACTACAGCTACGGCCGCCCGGCGCGGCGCTCGGCGGGGCTGCCCGGAGTCGTCCTGCCGAGTCTGCGGCGCAGGCCGCCCCGGGTGTGCGTGGTCGTCGACACCTCGGGCTCGGTCAGCGACGCGGAACTGGGCAGCGCGCTGCTGGAGGTGGCCGCGATCTGCCGGGCCGTCGGCGGTCGGCGGGACCTGGTCTCCGTGCTGTCCTGTGATGCGGCGGCCCGGACCGTGCAGCCGCTGTGCCGGGCGGAGGGCATCGAGCTGGTGGGCGGCGGAGGGACGGATCTGCGCACGGGGTTCGCCCGGGCGCTGCGCACGCGGCCCGACGTGGTGGTGGTCCTGACCGACGGTCAGACACCGTGGCCCGAGGCGCGGCCGTCCTGCCGGACGGTGGTGGGGCTGTTCCCCCGGACCGGCGGGTCGTACGACGAGAACGACCCCGACTACTGGCCGGACGCACCGCCGGCGTGGGCGCGGGTGGTGACGATCGGTTCGGCAAGGAGATGAAGGGCCGACGGCGTCGAAGCAGCCGGCATCCCCTGAGGACGGACCGCGAACCGGCGGACAGCCCCGGACGGAAACCCCGACGGCGAGCGGAATGCCTGACGGCGAGCGAGCCGAACGACCGACGGCGATACCGAAACACCGGGCCGAACGACCGACAGCTGGGCCAACGGCCGGTGGCGGGCCGAACAGCCGGTGGCGGGCCCAACGACCGGTGGTGGCAAAACAGTCGGCAGCCCATGAAGGCCGACCGCGGACCCGAAGACCGGCCACGGACCGAAAAGAACCGGCGGCGGGCGCATGGCCGGCGGCGGTCTGGAGGCCGGCGGCCGAGCGCAGGGGCCGACGTCGGTGTGGAGACCGACGGCCGAGCGGAGGGGCCGGCGGTGGTCGGGAGACCGGCGGCCGAGTGGAGGGGCGGGAAAGCGGGGCGCTCCGGGAAGCCGGCAGGGAGCCCCGCCTGTCGCCGGGCGGTGTGTTCCCTGTCCTGGCCGGCCGGGGTCAGACGCCGACCGCCTCCTCGGCCTCTTCCTCGGCGGCCGCCTGCTCGGTGGCCCGCTCCGCCTCGCGCTCGGTGGGCGCCAGGGCCGGTGTGTCCGGCGCCTGCGTTGCGGTGCCGGCGTGGCCGGCCGCGTGCCGGGCCGTGCGGGGCCGCTCGTACAGGGCCGCGATCCCGGTCACGACCAGGCCCGCCACCAGCCAGAGCGCGAGGGTCCAGACGTTGCGCGAGAGACCGTCGTTGCCGAAGTACAGCAGGCTGCGGGCGCCCTCGACGAAGCCGGCGCCGTTCCAGAAGGCGTGCAGGGTGCCGAAGAAGCCGTTCTGCAGCTCGGGGCGGAACAACCCGCCGGAGCTGGTGAAGTTGAGCATCACGAACAGCACCATCATGGTGAGCGTGGTCCACCGCTTCAGGAAGGTGTGCAGACCGACGCCGATGAAGAGGATGCCGGCCGAGTACAGCCAGGCCATGCCCCACACACCGGCGAGGTCGTGGTGCGCCAGGTGGAACACCGGTCCGGCGAGCAGCGCGCCGATGCCGCTGACCACGGCGGAGACACCGAGCGCGAGCAGTGCCCGCAGCCGCATCGGCAGGCCCGCGCCTGCCGCACCGAGGGCCGCGACCGAGGCGTAGGAGCCGATGCTGAGGGCGATCAGCAGGAAGAACAGGCCCTGGCCCGTGGGGTCGTCGGCGACCGGTTCGGCCACGTCGGTGACCTTCAGCGGCACCCCCTCCTTCGCGGCGACCGGGGTGAAGACCTTCTCCACGGCCGTCGCGCCCATGTCGGAGGCGGCGCTCGCCACCAGCAGCTCGGGAGCCTCGACGCTCGGCACATAGGCGCCGGTCACCTCGCGGGACTTCAGCAGGCCGACGGCGTCGGCACGGGTGGCGACCGTGCGGACGTCGAGCTTGTCCCCAGCGGTGTCCTTGACCGTCTGGGCGAAGACCTTGGCCTGCGGGGCGGTGCCGACGACGGCGACAGGCAGGTGGTGCGGCTCGGGGGTGACGAAGGCCCCCATGTACGCGAGCCCCATGCCTATGCACATCAGCAGCGGGGTGATCAGGTGCGTCAGCACATGGCGCAGTGCCGGTGACCTCATCGCGGGCGACCTCCAAAGGTTGGCTTATACAACTTCCCGTTCAAGTTGTACTATACAACTAGAACGCCGGAGGAGGTATTCCCGTGAACGCAGCGGAGTCGGCCGTCGAGGCGATCCAGCGCGAGATGACCATCTTCGCCCGCCGGGCGCGCGCCTCGGCGGGCCGTATGCACCCCGAGCTGTCGCTGGTGTCCTACACCCTGCTCAGCCATCTCGAGGAGCAGGCGGGCTGCCGTGCGACCGACCTGGCGGCGCACTACGCGCTGGACAAGTCCACGGTCAGCCGCCAGGTGGCCGCGCTGGAGCGGGCCGGGCTGATCGAACGCCGCCCGGACCCGGAGGACGCCCGGGTCCAGGTGCTGCATCTGACGCAGGCCGGCCGGGAGATCCTCGCCCAGGTCACCTGCAGGCGCCGCGCCGCGTTCCGTGAGCGGCTCGCCAACTGGCCGGAGGAGGACCTGGTGCGCTTCGCGGCCTACCTGGAGCGGTACAACGCGGGTCCCGGCGAGACCGGCTCCGCCTGAGCCCCCTGCTGTCCTCGTCCCCTCACGCCACCGGTACGGCGGCCCGGTCGTCCGCCGGCCGCTGCGGGGCGCGGGCCGCCAGGAACGCCGTACGACGCCGCAGCCGGAAGCCCAGGGACTCGTACAGCCGGATCGCGTCCGTGTTCTCGGCGCTCGTGTGCAGGAACGGCGTCTCGCCGCGCTGCCGTATGCCGTGGGCGACCGCGAGGATCAGCCGGGTGGCGAGGCCCTCGCCCCGGAAGGCGGGGTCGGTGCAGACCGCGCTGATCTCGGTCCAGCCCGGCGGGTGCAGCCGCTCCCCCGCCATGGCGATCAGCGCCCCGTCGCGGCGGATGCCGAGGTAGGTGCCGAGTTCGACGGTGCGCGGCAGGAACGGTCCGGGCCGGGTACGCGCCACGAGGTCGAGCATCTCCGGCACGTCCGCGGGGCCCAGGCGGACCGCCTCCGCGTCCGGCGCGGCGGCCAGGCCGTCGTCCACGAACTGCACGCCGTCCACCCGGAAGGTGGTCTCCCAGCCGTCCGGCAGTGCGCCGCGGTAGCCCGGCAGCGGGATCTCCGCGCCGGGACCGGCCAGCGCGGCCAGGTCCGCCCAGTCGCGCGCGTCCGGCTCCTCGGGCAGCGCCAGCCACGGGGAGACGTCGGCCGGGTAGCGCAGCACCCGGCCGCGCCGCTCGGCGAAGTGGGCGTGCGGGCCGGTCAGCGAGGCGAGGGCCGGGTTGTCGAGGACGTGCGGGGTGTCCGCGGCGCTCCGGTCGCCGACGCCCGCGCCGGCGGTGACGCTCACGCGGCCCCCTCGATCACGGTCTCGCCGAGGGTGTGCCGGTCGGACAGCTTCTCGTTCTCCGGTCCGCCGTGCCGCGGGTGGACATACGCCTGGGGCATGCTCTTCCTCGCTTCTCTCGCGCTGTCACCGGTGTACCGGTGCCGGCATCGAGCGCAGGTGCCGGCATCGAGCGCCAAGGAGAAGCGTGGCGGCGCTATTCCCTGGCCCGGAAGAGTTCATACGGGCGCAACGAGCCAGGGGGTGACCAGGGACGGAGCACCCGGAGCGACAGCGTACGGTTGACGGATGAACGTCACGCGAGGCTTCACTGGCCGCCCGCGCGTCCACAACCCGGGGCTGCCGCCCGGGCAGTACGACGCGGGCGAGGACTGGCCCGTCCTGTCCGCCGAGGTCACCCCCGACCTCGCGCCGGCCGACTGGTCCTTCCGCATCGACGGACTGGTCGAGCGGCCGCACACCTGGGACTGGGACGCCGCGCACGCGCTGCCGGCCTCGGCGTACGACGGCGACATCCACTGTGTGACCGGCTGGTCGAAGTTCGGCGTGCGGTTCGGCGGTGTCTCCCTGGACGCGTTCCTCGATGTGGTGCAGCCCCATGGGTCCGCCACCCATGTGCTCGCGCGCTCCCACACGGGGTACACCACCAACCTGCCGCTCGCCGACGTCACCGGCGGGCGGGCCTGGATCGTCTGGGAGTACGGCGGCGAGCCGCTGCCGTCCGAGCACGGCGGCCCGGCGCGGCTGCTGGTGCCGCACCTCTACTTCTGGAAGAGCGCCAAGTGGATCGCGGGCCTCACGCTCCTCGACCACGACGAGCCCGGCTTCTGGGAGCGCAACGGCTACCACGCGCGCGGCAACCCCTGGGAGGAGCAGAGGTACTCCGGTGACTGACACGGCGACGACAAACCCGAGCACCCCGCTCGCTTCTCCGAACCCGGCAGCACCCACCGCCGCCCCGGACTCGGCCGCCTCCTTCCCGGCGACCGGCGCAGGCGTTCCCGAGAAGCGGTTCGCGGTGCCCGGGCGTATCGCTGTCAGCGAGCAGGTGGCGGCGGTGTGGCAGACGGCCACGCTGACGGAGATCCGGCGGGAGACGCCGCACGCGGCCACCTTCCGGCTGGCGGTGCCGGGCTGGGCGGGGCATCTGCCCGGGCAGCACCTGATGCTGCGGCTGACCGCGCCGGACGGCTATGTGGCGCAGCGTCACTACTCGATCGCGTCGGCACCGGATGACTCCGGGCACATCGAGCTGACCCTGGACCATGTGCCGGACGGCGAGGTCTCCGGCTGGTTCCACACCGTCGCCCGTCCCGGGGACACGGTCGAGGTCCGCGGGCCGCTGAGCGGGTTCTTCGCCTGGCCGGGCGACCGGCCCGCGCTGCTGATCGGCGCCGGTTCCGGGATCGTGCCGCTGATGTCGATGGTGCGGCACCACCGGCGGCGCGGCCTCACCGTGCCGCTGCGCATGCTGGTGTCCGCGCGCAGCCCCGAGGAGCTGATCTACGCCTCGGAACTGGACGCGGAGACGACGCCCGTGTTCACCCGCAGCGCTCCCGAGGGTGTGCCCGTGGGACGTATGGCGGCCGCACATGTGGCCCCGCTCCTGGCCGAGCAGCCTCCCGGTGGGTGGGAGGCCTATGTGTGCGGGTCCAACGCATTCGCCGAGCACGCGTCCCGGCTGCTGGTCGCGGCGGGCCAGCCGGTGGACCGGATCCGCATCGAGCGCTTCGGCTGATCCCGGGGCGCGCACCGCGGCCGCTCGCGCGATCGTGGGGCGCATGGCGCGTTCCGTGCTCCAGACGGACTTGAACTCGCGGTTCGCAGCGTGAGCGAGGTGCTCCGTACGGGGTACGAGACGGGTGTGGACGCTCGTGTGCGTGAGCGGCGGGGGTGACGGGCCGCGGGAGCGGCTCGACGGCTCTCCGGCTCCGACCGTGCGAGGAGGTGGACATGCGTACCCGGGTGCGTGGCTGGCGCTGGCGGCGCAATCCGCTGCGGCGCCGCTCGGATCTCGTGGAGGCGTGGACGGTGTTGATCGTCGCCGTCCTGCTGTTTGTCGTCGCGCCCCTGGCCGGCGTGGCCGCGGGCCTGCGTGCGCATGACGAGGCCCGGACGCTCGCCGCCGAACAGCGGGCCCAGCGACACCAGGTGCGCGCGCAGGTGATCGGCGATCCGCCCGAGCGGGTGTCCGCCGTGCAGGGCGACCGCGAACACCCGTACCGCGCCGAGGTCCGCTGGACCGAGCCGGGCAAGGGTGCCCGGACGGCGTGGGCCCGGGTGCCGGCGGGGACCCGGACCGGAGACACGGTCTGGGTGTGGTTCGACGCCCGGGGCCGCGATGTCTCACCGCCGGCCGGCGATGCGGCGGTGTGGCAGCACGCGGTGACCGTGGGAGTGTGCGCGGCGGGCGGTGCGGCGGCCGTCGTCCTCCTCGGACACGCCGTCGAGCGCCGGATCGCGTTGCGCCACCGGCTGGCCGAGTGGGAACGGGAGTGGGCGCGCACGGGACCGAAGTGGACCCAGCCACGGACGTGACGGTGATTCCGGCCGCCGAGCGGGAGCAAACGTTTACTGGTCAGCCTCCGACCGTCCACTTACGGTGAGCTGACGCTGTTTCCTCCACAAAGGCGGTTGGTGATGGCCCTGTTCGACCTTCCCCTCGATGAACTGCGCACGCATCGCAGCGAGTCCATCGAGCCCGAGGACTTCGACGCCTTCTGGGAGAAGACCCTGGAGGAGGCACGCGAACACGAGCTGGACGCCCGCTTCGAGCCGGTGGACACCGGGCTGTCGACGGTCCGGGTGTACGACGTGACGTTCGCCGGTTTCGGCGGGCACCCGGTCAAGGGCTGGCTGCGGCTGCCGGCCGGAGCGAGTGAACCCCTGCCGCTGGTCGTGGAGTTCATCGGCTACGGCGGCGGGCGCGGGCTGCCGCACGAGAACCTGCTGTGGGCGTCGACGGGCCGGGCGCACTTCGTGATGGACACCCGCGGCCAGGGCAGCGCCTGGGGCGCCGGGGGCGGCACGGCGGACCCGGTGGGTGCGGCACCGGCGTACCCCGGGTTCATGACGCGGGGCATCGACGCGCCCGAGAACTACTACTACCGCCGGGTGTACACGGACGCCGTGCGCGCCGTCGAGGCGGCCCGCTCGCACCCGCTCACCGACGCGGCGCGCACCGTGGTGCTCGGCGCCAGTCAGGGCGGCGGCATCTCCCTGGCCGTCGGCGGCCTGGTCCCCGATCTGGTCGCGGTGGCGCCGGACGTGCCGTTCCTGTGCGACTTCCCGCGCGCGACGGTGCTGACGGACCGTCACCCGTATCGTGAGATCGGTCTGTTCCTCAAGACGCACCGGGGCCGCTCGGCTCAGGTGCAGCGCACGCTGTCCTACTTCGACGCGGTGCACTTCGCGGCGCGGGGCCGGGCTCCTGCGCTGTTCTCGGCGGCGCTGGAGGACCAGACCTGCCCGCCGTCGACCGTGTTCGCCGCGTTCAACGCCTGGGCGCACGAGGACAAGGCGATCGAGGTCTACGACTTCAACGACCATGAGGGCGGCGGCCCCTTCCACGAGGGGGAGAAGGTGCGCTGGCTGAGGTCTTACGCCTGAGGCCGCGGGCGGCAGCGGGGCACTTCCCTCCAGTCCGACCAGTCGGTACGTTCGGGGAACCCGGGTCGCGGCGTCGCGGCCCGGGTTCCCGGCGACGACGGAGGCCCCATGTCCGCACACGAGACCCAGGTCCACGGCCACTGCGACCCACGCTTCGCGGCGGTGCGGGAGGCGTTCGAGGAGAACTTCCGTGAGCGGGGCGAGTTGGGCGCCGCCGTGGCGGTGACCGTGGACGGCACCACGGTGGTGGATCTGTGGGGAGGCTGGGCGGATGCCGCCGGCACCCGCCCGTGGGAGCGGGACACGCTGGTCAACGTGTGGTCGACCACCAAGGGCCCGGTGGCGCTGTGTGCACACCTGCTCGCCGACCGGGGGCTGCTCGACCTCGACGCGCCCGTGGCCACGTACTGGCCCGAGTTCGCGGCGGCCGGCAAGGAGAAGGTGCTCGTACGGCATCTGCTGTCGCACCGCGCCGGCCTGTCCGGGCTGCGCGAGCCGCATTCCCTGGCTCAGTTGTACGACTGGGAGCTGACGACCGCTCGGCTGGCGGCGACCGAGCCGTGGTGGGAGCCGGGCACCCGCTCCGGCTACCACGCACTGACGTACGGGTTCCTGGTCGGCGAGGTGATCCGGCGGGTCAGCGGGATGCGGCCGGGGGCCTTCCTGGAGCGGGAGGTGACCGGGCCGCTCGGGATCGACTTCACGATCGGGCTGCCCGCGAAGGAGGCGGGCCGGCTGGCCGAGCTGGCCCACTCGCCGGCCGCGGGTGACAGTGAACAGGTGGCGGTCTTCAGCCAGTTGCCGCCCGCCGCGCTCGCGGCACTGACGAATCCCGTGGTCGGCGCGGCGCAGGCGAACACACCCGAGTGGCGGGCGGCGGAGATCCCCGCGGCGAACGGCCACGGCACCGCACGCGCGGTCGCGGCCCTGTACGGCGTCTTCGCCGGGCGCGGCTCCCACGGTGGGCGGCGTCTGCTGTCGCACCAGGCGGCGGAGCGGGTGCGTGAGGGTCAGGGCAGCTGCCGCGATCTGGTGCTGGGCGCGGGCTTCGCGGGCGAGACCGAGGTGGGGCTCGGTCTGTGGCTGAGTGGTCCGCAGGGTTCGTACGGCCCGAACCCGCGGGCTTTCGGTCATGACGGGTTCGGCGGTTCGTGCGGGCTCGCCGACCCGGAGGCGGGTGTGGCGCTGGGGTATGTGATGAACCGGATGGGGCCGCGTATCGCCAACGACCCGCGGAAGACGGCGTTGATCGACGCACTGTACAGCGCGCTGTGACCACGGCATCGCGCGGGTGGGTTTCGGCCGAACCGGCAGGCCGCTCTTCCCTTGTGGTTTAGACCAATGCTAATTGTGGTCGCGCAACGAGCCCGCACGACTACGTCTTGTCACAACAGGAGGGCGCGGCATGGCCCGCACCACCCCGCACGAACCCGCCCAGATCGACGACCGGCCCCTGTACGGGCGCATCGCTGCGCTGCTGCTCGACGAACTGCGCGACGGCACCATTGCGCCGGGCGAACGGCTGCCGGGCGAACGGCACTTGGCCGCGTACTTCCAGGTCAGCCGGGAAACCGTCCGGCAGGCGCTGGAGGTGCTGCGGCGCAGCGGTCTGGTCGCCACCGACCGGCGGGGCAGCCATGCCGCGCTGCCCGCCCGGCCGGTCCAGGAACAGGGGACGCCGGCCTTCCCGCTGGGATCCCGCTCGGCGGACCCGTGCGCGGTCGACCGGGCCACGGTGACCTGGCAGACTCCGCCGCCGGAGCACGCGCGGGCGCTGGGCCTGGCCCCGCACCGGCCCACGCTGGTGCACCGCTACCGGTCGGCCACGCCGGACGGCCGTTCGCTGCGGACGGCGGTGACCTCCTTCTCGGCGGTGGCGCTGGCGGAGGTCGAGGAGCTGGCCCGCTACCGGGACCGGGCCGACGGCGCCACGCCCGCGCATCTGCGGCGGGCCTACGACTGGATGCGCAAGGCCGGTCTGTCGCTGCACCACCGCGACTCCATCACCCAGGTGGACGGCGCCTCCTCGGTACGGGTGACCCGGCGGGTGCACGACCAGTACGCCCGGCCGCTGGAGATCACCGATCTGGTGGTGAACGCCGAACGGGACACCCTGGTCTACGAGTTCACGCTGCCCGCGGCGGGCTGAGCCCGCCGGGCCTCGACCAGCCGGGCCCGTGGGCTGCCGTCGCAGCGCCGCCCGAACTCGGGCAGAGCGTGCAGCTCGACGGTGAATCCTGCGCGCTCCAGCTCGCCGAGCACGTCGCCGAGGCGGACGGCCCGGTAGTACATGACGAACGGCGGCCGCCACAATGCGTTGCGCACCCGCATCACCGCGTCGAAGCCGAGCAGCACCCAGAAGCCGGGCTGCTTCGGGCGGGGCGGGGCGAGCACGGGGAAGGCGAACCGGCCGCCGGGCCGCAGCACGGAGTGGACCTGGGCGAACAGTCCGGGCAGCTCGCGCGGCAGGAAGTGACCGAACGCCCCGAAGGAGACCACGAGATCGAAGGCGGTCCGCAGCGGCAGGGCACGGGCATCGCCGCGCACCCAGGCGACCTCGGGTCCGCCGGCGGGCCGCACCCGGTGCCGGGCGACATCGAGCATGCCCGCGCTGAAGTCGACCCCGGTGACGCTCCGACGGCACAGCCCGGTCAGCACCTCCACGCCGGCGCCCGTGCCGCAGCACAGGTCGAGCCCGTCCTCGAACGGCCCGAGCGGGGCCAGCGCCTTCGCCACGGACTCCAGCACCCGGTCGGAGGTCCGGAACGGGGTGTGGTCGAACTTCGGCGCGAGCAGGTCGTAGCCGTGCTCGACGGACGACAGCGCCTGGACGGCCAGTTCACGCAGACTGGGGCCTTCGGGACCGAACACCTCCTCAGCCTAGGGCCACCCGCTCGGCGATGACCGCGAGGGCCCGCTCGCACCAGCGCAGGTTCTCCTCCTCGAAGGCGATCCCGGCCATCAGGGTGAGGTAGGGGCCGACGCGGTGGGCCTCGCGGAGGTACGCCTCCTCGGTGCGGCCGTCGAGGAGGCGGGCCTGCACACGCCGGTAGCGGTCGAGCTTCCCGCGTGCCCAGCCCCTGCGTTCCTCGATCAGCGCGCGGGTGACCTCGGGGTCACCGCCGTCCATCGCCTGGATCTTGATGAGGAGTTCGTCACGGATGGCGGTGGGCCGCTTCGGCGGCTCGGCGGCGAACGCGCCCAGCTCCGCCCGGCCGGCCTCGGTGAGCGTGAACATCCGCTTGTTCGGCCGCCGTTCCTGCTGCACCGTCCGGGCCTGGACCAGCCCGTCCCGGGCCAGGCGCTCCAGCTCCCGGTAGAGCTGCTGCGGGGTGGCGGGCCAGAAGTTCGCGAGCGAGACGTCGAACGCCTTCGACAGCTCGTAGCCCGAGGCCTCACCCTCCAGCAGGGCGGCCAGGACGGCGTACTTGAGCGACATATGGACAGGCTAGCAGCAGTTGAATAATGTCTTCCGCACCTATTCAACAAATTTACTATGCGAGGTGGTTCGATGCGTGCGTTCCGCGAGGCGGTGGAGGCCGGGGACATGGACGCCGTCGAGGCGCTGCTGGCCGAGGACGTCGTCTTCACCAGCCCCGTCGTCTTCAAGCCGTACCCGGGCAAGGCGATCACCGCGGCGATCCTGCGCGCGGTCTCCCAGGTGTTCGAGGACTTCCGGTACGTCCGCGAGATCGGCGACCCGGCCGGCTCCGACCACGGGCTGGTCTTCACGGCCCGCGTCGGCGACCGGGAGCTGACCGGCTGCGACTTCCTGCACGTGAACGAGGAAGGCCTGATCGACGACTTCATGGTGATGGTCCGCCCGCTGTCCGGGGCCCAGGCCCTCGCCGAGGCCATGGGCGCGCGGTTCGACCGGATCACCAAGGAGGCGGAGGCCCGGTCGGCATAGCCCGGCCCGGCGACACGAAGGGCCGGCCGGCGGCCGGCCCTTCGACCGGCCCTGGCCGACGAGTAGGCGTCGGCACACGGGGAGCCGGTCCGGCACCGGCTGCGCGGCGACTGCCCGCAGCGGTGGCATCACACAGCTGACGGAACTTCAGTTCCCGGGAATGTCCGTGGACGCCGTCATGTTGACTCCACCGAACGCACCGGTATAGTGCGATCAGCGCGTGTGCGTGTCCTCTCGTACGGACACCGGCGCCGCTTTCTCTCCACCAGCCCCTCGGCCGAGGCTTCCGACCGGCCCGGGCTTCTTCTCTGCACCACCTCGTGACCAGGGCGTCCGCGCCGAACCCGAGGTGCCGTTCCCGCCGCCCGGAGGCAGCTGTCAGCGCCTCCCGCTCGCGGCCTCCCCCCCTTCCCACCGCCTTCTTCCGTCCGCAGGAGGACGCACTCTCTTCCGTCCGCGAAAGGACCTCCGCCCATGACCACCACACTCGAACACCCTCCCGTGGTCCAGCAGACCCCGGCCCCCCGGCTCATCACCGGTGTCCTCGACATCGACGCGCACGGGAAGGGGCATCTGCGGCCCGCACACCTGCTCGCCTCCCCCGCCGACCCCCAGGTCCCGCCGGCCCTGATCCGGCGCCACGGGCTGCGCAAGGGCGACCTCGTCGAAGGCGCCCGGGGCGACCGGCGCGCCCTGACCGAGGTCACCCGCGTGAACGGACGCGACCCGGCGGACCTGCGCGGCCGGCGCCACTTCCGCGACCTCACCCCGCTCCATCCCCACGACCGCATCCGCCTCGAACACCCCGCGTCCGGGCCGGCCGGTCGGGTCGCGGATCTCTTCGCCCCCGTCGGCAAGGGCCAGCGCGGACTCATCGTGGCACCGCCGAAGAGCGGCAAGACGGTGCTGCTCCAGCAGCTCGCCGCCGCCGTGGCCGGCAACCATCCCGAGTGCCGGCTGATCGTCCTGCTGCTCGACGAGCGTCCCGAAGAGGTCACCGAAATGCGCCGCTCGGTGCGTGGCGAGGTGTACGCCTCCACCTTCGACCGGACCCCCAAGGAGCACATCGCTCTCGCCGAACTCGTCGTCGAGCGGGCCAAGCGCCTGGTGGAGGCCGGCGAGGACGTCGTCGTCCTGCTGGACTCGCTGACCCGGCTGTGCCGGGCCCACAACAACGCCTCCGCCGCCGGCGGCCGTACGCTGAGCGGCGGTGTCGACGCGGGCGCGCTGCTCGGTCCCAAGCGGCTCTTCGGCGCCGCGCGCCAGGCCGAGGAGGGCGGCTCGCTGACCGTCCTCGCCACCGTCCTGGTGGACACCGGCTCCCGCGCCGACGGCTACTACTTCGAGGAGCTGAAGAGCACCGGCAACATGGAGCTGCGGCTCGACCGGGAAGCCGCCGCCCGTCGCCTCTTCCCCGCCGTGGACCTCGACGCCACCGGCACCCGCCGCGAGGAACTTCTGCTCACTCCGGCCGAGTTGACGGCCGTACACGGCCTGCGCCGCGCCCTGCGCTCCCGCGAGAGCGGCCCGTCCGGCCTGGAAACCCTCCTGGAGCGGCTGCGCTCCACCCCCGACAACGCCGCGTTCCTGCGGCAGATCCTGCCCACCCTGCCCACCGGCTGAACCCCGCCCGCGGGCGTGCCGGGGTGCGGCATCCGGGTTGCTCCGATGGGCCGAACGGCCCCGACAGCGCGAGCGACGGCGACCCCGTTCGTACGTTGATCATATGTTCACAGCCCTTTCTCATCGGGCGGCCGTGTCGGCCTGTTCCCTGTGCGTGGCGGGCGTGCTGGCACTCGCGCCGGCCGCCGCCGCTGCCGGGCCCCGTGCCGGCGAGCCCGCACCGCCCGGACCCCGGGCGGCGATGCCCGGGCCGTCCCTGCTCTACCGCTCCGGCCCCCAGGTCCGGCCGCGCCGGGGCGCGCCCGAGGTGCCGGAGGTGTCGGCGCTGTCCTGGGTGGTCGCCGACGCGGGCAGCGGGGAGGTGCTGGCCGCGAACGACGCGCACCGCAGGCTGCCGCCCGCGAGCACCCTGAAGACGCTGTTCGCCCTCACCGTGCTGCCGACGCTGCCCGCCGGGATGCAGCACACCGTGCGGTACGAGGAGCTGGCGGACATCGGTCCGGGCAGCAGCCTGGTCGGCGTCGAGGAGGGGCACTCCTACCAGGTGGCCGACCTGTGGCGCGGGGTCTTCCTCAGCTCCGGCAACGACGCGGTGCACGTGCTCGCCTCGCTGGACGGCGGATGGGCGGCCACGGCCGCGCGGATGCAGGGCAAGGCACGCTCGCTCGGCGCCCTGGACACGCATGTCGTGTCCCCCGACGGCTACGACGCCCCCGGCCAGGTGTCCTCCGCCTACGACCTGGCGGTCTTCGGCCGGGCCGGACTGCGCAATCCCGACTTCGCCCGCTACTGCTCCACCGCCGAGGCACAGTTCCCCGGCGAGGGTTCGTCGTACGGCATCGAGAACACCAACCGGCTGCTGACCGGTGAGGACGGAGTGGCCCCGTACCCGGGGCTGATCGGCATCAAGAACGGCTACACCACCGATGCGGGCAACACCCTCGTGGCCGCGGCCCGCCGGGGCGGGCGCACGCTGGTGGTGACCGTGATGAACCCTCAGGAGGGCGGGGGGCTGACCGTGTACGAGGAGGCACGCCGGCTGCTCGACTGGGGCTTCGCGGCGGCCGGGCGGGTGGATCCGGTCGGCTCGCTGGACGGGCTGCGCCCCAAGTCGTCCCCGGCGTCCGCCGCCGCACCGGTGGCCGCGGCCACCGCACAGGACGACGACTCGGACTGGTCGGGCACCGCCGTCGTCGTGGGGCTGTCGGGGCTCGGCGCGGGAGCTGTGGCACTTGCGCTGCGGGCCAGGGGCAGCCGGGCCGGGCGCGGCTGACCCGTCGGCAGCCCGAACAGCAGACCCAGCGTGATCCACGTGTAGGTGTTGCTGCCGAGGAAGCCGCCGATGCCGGAGGCGTCGTCGAACCACAGCCAGACCACGCTCGTGCACAGCACCGCGTACAGGACGGCCGCGATCCGCCGGCGACCGGCGCGGACCAGTACGGCGAAGGACGGCAGCAGCCACACCAGGTGGTGCACCCAGGTGATGGGGCTGACCAGGCAGGCCGCCGCCGCGGTGAGCGCGAACGCCGCCGTCCAGTCGCCGGCCGACACCGCCCTGCGGGCCCGCCACGCCCAGACGCACAGGGTCAGCAGGACCACCGTCGCCCACAGCGGGCGGCCCGGCTCACCCAGACGGGCCAGCACGCCCTGGAGCGACTGGTTCGACACATAGTCGAGCCGGCCCACCCGGCCGGTGTCCCACAGCGCCTCGGTCCAGTAAAAACGGGACGCCCCGGGGTCCGCCCAGACGGCCAGCCCGGTCGCCGCGGCGGCGACGGCCGTGGCGAGGCCGGCCGACCGGCGCCGCCCGGCGAGCAGCAGCAGGCCGATGAACAGGGCGGGCGTGAGCTTCACGGCGGCGGCGAGCCCGATCCCGGCACCCGCCCAGCGCTCCCGGCCGGTCGACAGCAGCAGGCAGTCGCCGAGGACGAGGGCGAGCAGCACCACGTTGACCTGGCCGAAGCTGAAGGTGTCCCGCAGCGGCTCGAACAGAGCGAGCAGGCACAGGCACAGCGACCACCGGTACCAGCCGTGCCGCCGCCAGTCCGGCCCGGCCAGGCTCCGCAGGACCACCGCCAGCGCGGCCAGGTTGACCAGCAGGGACGCCACGATCGCCGAGGTACGGCCCAGCAGGGCCAGCGGCAGCATGGCGAGGGCCGCGAACGGCGGATAGGTGAAGCCGTACGAGGTGCCCGGCACCTGGTAGTCGTAGATCCGGCCGCCGTGGTGGACCCAGGTGTGCACGGTGCCGTAGTAGACACGCAGGTCGAAGAAGCCGCGCAGCAGCGGCACGGTGGCGGTGAAGACCGTGACGGCCGCGACGAGGGCGAGAACGAGCAGCGCGCGTCCGCGGTCCGTACGGGGGCGCAGCGGGCCGCTCACGCCGTGCGTCCCGGCGCCGGGGCCTGAGCCGCCTGGTGGGCCTGCCACAGCACGACCACACCGAGCACCCCGCCGGAGACGGCGAGCACCAGCTGGCCGGGGTCGGCCGGGCCGCCGCTCGGCAGGACGGCGAGGGCGAGGACGCCGGCCAGGGCCGCGACCCGGTGCC
Source organism: Streptomyces sp. NPDC053069 (assembly GCF_044546895.1). Taxonomy (NCBI): domain Bacteria; kingdom Bacillati; phylum Actinomycetota; class Actinomycetes; order Kitasatosporales; family Streptomycetaceae; genus Streptomyces; species Streptomyces sp. NPDC053069. Next base: position 206,381 of record NZ_JBITZN010000001.1, read on the forward strand.
GCACCGAGGTGTCGGGCGCACCGGCGGCGATGAGGAACAGGCCCCACAGCACGTACCAGGGGCGGATCGCCGGGCCGAACACGGCGACCGTCAGCAGGCTGAGTCCGAGCGCGTACTCCGGTCTCAGGCGCAGCCGGAGCCATATCAGTGCCACGGCGACGGCGGTGGCCGCGAGCCCGAGCAGGTGCCACGCCGGGACGGCCAGCGGGGCCAGGCTGCTGCCGAGGTGTTCCAGCAGCGCTCCGGTGGCGCGGCCGGCCAGGCTGGTCAGGGCCCAGTTCTGCGGGGAGACCGGGGTGGCCAGGGCGCCGATCCAGCCGTAGCCGGTGCCGGCGACTGCGGTGGCGGCGACCGTGGTCAGGGCGGAGGCGCCCGCCGTGGTCAGGGTGGCCGGCAGCGGGCGGCGGCCGGAGCGGATCTGGAGGGCCAGGACGGCGAGGAGGCCGAGGGCCGCGGGTGCCTTGACCAGCGCGGCGAGGGTGACGAGGACGACGCCGAGGGCGGGCCGGCGACCGCGCGCGGCGACCAGTCCGAGACCGAGCAGGCCGAGCATGAGGGCGTCGTTGTGGGCACCGGCCACCAGGTGCAGCAGGACCAGCGGATTGAGGGCGCCGAGCCACAGGGCGGCGGCCGGGTCGGCACCGCTGTGCCGGGCAAGGCGGGGCAGCGCCGCCGCCATCAGGGCCACCCCGAGCAGGGCGAGCAGGCGCATGCCCAGCAGCCCGGCCGGGAGCCGGCCGCGGGTCAGGCCCGCGAGGGCGGAGGCCACGGCCAGGAAGGCGGGGCCGTAGGGGGCGCCGGTGTGCCGCCACATCGGGGCGACCTCGTCGGCGAGCGGACCGCCGAGCACGGCGGGCCCGTGGGCGTAGACGTCCATGTGGGCGTCGGCCATGGCGCCCTGCGCGAGGTAGCTGTAGACGTCCCGGCTGAACAGCGGCGGGGCGAGCAGCAGCGGGGCCGCCCACACGGCGAGCACCAGCAGCAGGGCGCGCGGGGTGGGCGGCTGGGGGCCGCGCACCAGGCGGCCGAGGAGCACCCAGGCCGCGATGAGCAGCACGACACCGAAGTACACCCCGACCAGGCCGAGCGCGACCCGCGCGGAGGCGGGTGCCAGGAGGTCCTGTACGGGCAGGGCACCGGCTGTCTCACCGCCCAGCGCGAGGACGGCGGTGCCGGCCAGCCCGAGCAGCCGGCAGCGGCGGAGATCGACGGGAAATGCCATGGCCAACACTGGTTCAGCGTGTCGACGCCGGGTGGCCGGAAGGCGACACTCCGCTCACCTGCGGGCGACCCGCGTGTGACGGGCGTGTGTGCGCCGCCGTGCCCGCGGCGTGCGCGAGCATGACCGTATGCCGATGTGGATCCGTGTGTACGACGATGACCAAGATCTTTGGCGGTACTTCGAGGGCGACGAGGAAGGGCGCGTGACGCGGCAGGTGGATCTGCGGGGTGAGGACGGCACTCCGGTGACCGCCGCCTCCCTGGAGGAGGTGCTGCGGTTCCAGGAGCGGTCGGACTTCGCCACGATGGGCCGTTACCTGCGACGGTACGGTCAACTCGCCGAGGGCAGGCTCGCGTCCTGGCACGGAGCGTGGCCCACCGACGAGATCCCGGCGGAGGAGTTCGAGCGGGTGTGGCTGGACGCCCGGCGCGTCCTCGGCTCCACAGCTCCTCACCCGGACGGGTACTGACCGGGACAACCGCTCCCTCAGAACACCGAGAGCCCGGTCAGCGTGGTGAACCGGTCGAGGGCCGCCACTCCGGCCACCGAGTTGCCCCGCTCGTCCAGGCCCGGACTCCACACGCACAGGGTGCACCGGCCGGGGACGACCGCGATGATCCCGCCGCCGACGCCGCTCTTGCCCGGCAGGCCCACGCGGTAGGCGAAGTCCCCGGCCGCGTCGTACGTCCCGCAGGTCAGCATCACCGCGTTGACCTGCTTGGCCTGGCTGCGGGTGAGCAGGCGGCTGCCGTCGGCGCGTATGCCGTGCCGGGCGAGGAAGCCGGTGGCGAGGGCCAGGTCGGCGCAGGAGGCGGTGAGCGAACACTGCCGGAAGTACTGGTCGAGAAGGGTCGGCACGTCGTTGTCGATGTTGCCGTAGGACGCCATGAAATGGGCGAGGGCGGCGTTGCGGTCGCCGTGGGCGGTCTCGGAGGCGGCGACCTCCTGGTCGAAGTCCAGGGAGGCGTTGCCGCTCTCGGCGCGCAGAAAGGCCAGCAGTTCCCCGGCCGCGTCTCCGGTACGGGTCTGGAGGCGGTCGGTGACGACGAGGGCGCCCGCGTTGATGAAAGGATTCCGCGGGATGCCGTTCTCGTACTCCAGCTGGACCAGTGAGTTGAAGGGGTTGCCGGAGGGCTCGCGGCCCACGTGCTCCCAGAGTTCGTCGCCCTCGCGGGCCAGGTCCAGGGCGAGTGTGAAGACCTTGGTGATGGACTGCGTGGAGAACGGCTCGCGCCACTCCCCCACCCCGTACACCGTGCCGTCCAGCTCGGCGACGGCCATGCCGAACCGGCGGGGATCGAGGGCGGCGAGGGCCGGGATGTAGTCGGCGGCCCGGCCGCGGCCGGGCGTGCGTTCCATCTCCTCGGCGATGCGCTCCAGGACCGGCAGGAAGGTGAGGGACGACGTCGTTGTCATGATCACCATTGTGCCTCCCGCTCGGTCCCGGAGCGCAATCGGCCTTGCGTCGCCGCAGGTCAGGCAGCCGGTGCCCCACTGCCGGCGACAACCTCGGGGCGCAGCAGCTCGGCGAGCCGCTCGGCCGGGAGCAGGCCCTTCTCCAGCACCAGTTCGGCCACGCCCCGGCCGGTGACGAGCGCCTCCTTGGCGATGTCGGTCGCGGCCGTGTAGCCGATGTGCGGGTTGAGCGCGGTGACCAGCCCGATGGAGTTCTCGACGGTCGCGCGCAGCCGCTCGGTGTTGGCGGTGATGCCGTTCACGCACCGCTCGGCCAGCGTCAGACAGGCGCTCCGCAGATGCGTGATCGACTCCGACAGCGAGTGCAGGATGATCGGCTCGAAGGCGTTGAGCTGGAGCTGTCCGGCCTCGGCGGCCATGGTGATGGCGACGTCGTTGCCGATCACCTCGAAGGCGACCTGGTTGACCACCTCGGGGATCACCGGGTTGACCTTGCCCGGCATGATGGACGAACCGGCCTGCACCGGCGGCAGGTTGATCTCGCCGAGGCCGGCGCGCGGACCGGAGGACAGCAGCCGCAGGTCGTTGCAGCTCTTGGAGAGCTTGACCGCGATCCGCTTGAGCACGCCGGACATCTGGACGAAGGCACCGCAGTCCTGGGTGGCCTCGACCAGGTTGGCGGCGGTGACCAGCGGCAGGCCGGTGATCGCGGACAGGTGCCGGCGGGCGGCCTCGGCGTAGCCGGCGGGCGCGTTGAGCCCCGTACCGATCGCCGTGGCACCCAGGTTGATCTCATGGATCAACTCGACGGCCTCGGCAAGACGGCTGCGGTCCTCCTCGATCATGACGGCGAACGCAGAGAACTCCTGACCGAGCGTCATCGGCACCGCGTCCTGCAACTGTGTACGGCCCATCTTGAGCACGTCACGGAACTCGACCGCCTTGCGGGCGAACGCGTCCTGGAGCACGGCCATCGCCCTGAGCAGTCCACGCACCGCGAAAACCGTCGCCACCTTGACGGCGGTCGGGTAGACGTCATTGGTCGACTGGCCGAGGTTGACGTGCTCGTTGGGGTGCAGGTACTCGTACTGGCCCTTCTCGTGCCCGAGCAGTTCCAGCGCACGGTTCGCCACGACCTCGTTGGCGTTCATGTTCGTGGAGGTGCCGGCGCCGCCCTGGATGACGTCGACGACGAACTGGTCGTGCAGCTTGCCCTCGCGGATCTCGCGGCAGGCCTCCACGACGGCGGCGGCCTTCTTCGGCTCCAGCAGGCCGAGTTCCTCATTGGCGAGGGCGGCGGCCTCCTTGACGGCGGCCAGGGCGTCGATCAGATGCGGGTAGGCGGAGATCGGGGTGCCGGTGATGGGGAAGTTCTCCGTCGCACGCAGGGTGTGCACACCCCAGTACGCGTCGACGGGTACGTCACGGTCGCCGAGCAGATCGTGTTCGCTGCGGGTGGCGGCGGTCATGAGAGATGGGTCCTCTTTCTGAGGTACGGAGGTGAAAGCGGCCCGTAAGGGGCGCGGGGAACTGCGTGGTCAGCCACGACGGACCCGCAGCTCCAAGACGGCCTGCCCAGCGGAGCGCTACGCGCAGGTGGTGAAGGGAACCGGGTCCAGTGCGCGCACCGCACGCACACGGCCCACCGGCTCCCCGCCCCCGAGCAGCGGCTCACCCGCGAACTCGGTCAGCAGCCCGGGATCCACGCCCGCACGAGCGAGAGCAGCCGCGGCCACCGGAATCCGTGCCCGGTTCGCCCCGTCGGCGATCTTCACCGCGACGGCCCGGCCATCGGGCAACGCGGCGGCCTGCACGCCCTCGAAGCCGTCCTTCGCCAGCAGCCCCGGCACGGCCCGCATCAGCGCAGCCACGTCACGCCCCGAGCCGGAGGCCATCTCCGCATGCAGGCGCATCGCGTCGGCGACCCGTGCCTCGGGCGTGCCGGGGGCGGCCGAGGTGATGCGGGACAGGGCGCGGGCGAGTCCGTGCAGCGAGATGGAGAACAGCGGAGCCCCGCAGCCGTCGACGGTGACCCGGGCGACCCGCTGGCCGGTCAGGTCCTCGACGATCTCCTCGATCGCCTGCTGCAGCGGGTGCTTCGGGTCGAGGTAGTCCTTCAGGGACCAGTCGTTGAGCTTGGCGGTCCACAGCATGGCCGCGTGCTTGCCGGAGCAGTTCTGGGCGAGCCGGGAGGGCATACGGCCCTCGCGCACCCAGGCGTCCCGGACGACCGGGTCGAACGGCATGTCGGGGACGTTGCGCAGGTCGTCCTCGGTCAGTCCGGCGAGTTCGAGGATGCGCCGGGTGCCGGCGAGGTGGCGTTCCTCGCCGGAGTGGCTGGCTGCGGCCAGGGACAGCAGTTCGCCGTCGAGCGGCAGTCCGGCCCGCAGCATGGCCACGGCCTGGAGGGGCTTGACGGCCGAGCGCGGGTAGAAGGCGGCCTCGATGTCGCCGAGTTGGAACTCCACCCGGCCGTCGGCGCCGAGGACGACGACGGAGCCGTAGTGGATGCCCTCGACGACTCCGCCGCGGACGAGGTGGGCGACGGGCGCGTGCAGGGGTTCGCGGACGACGGGTGCGTCGGCGGGGGAACTGCTGTACATCACTGCCTGTATCGATGGGTCGGGGCGAGCCGGGTCGCGGATCACGCGTCGGCGCCGGTGGAGGTGCGCGCTGTGCGGCCGCGGATGGCGTACCAGCCCGCGACCAGCGCTGCGACGATCAGCGGCAGACAGAGCACGGTGGTGCGTCCGGCGCCGCCGTCGGCGTACATGAGGACCAGGACGGAGGCGAGGAACGCCAGCGTCACGAGTTCGGTCCAGGGGGAGCCCGGCAGCCGGTACGACGGCCGGGTCAGTTCGCCGTCCTGGGTCTTCCGCCAGAAGAGCAGGTGGCAGACCATGATCATGCCCCAGGTGGCGAGGATGCCGATCGCCGCGAAGTTGAGGACGATCTCGAACGCGTCGGCGGGGACGACGTAGTTGAGGCCCACGCCGAGGACGCAGATACCGCTGGTGAGCAGGATTCCGCCGTAGGGGACCTGGCTGCGGCTCATCCTCGCGGTGAACTTGGGGGCAGAGCCGCTCATGGCCATGGAGCGCAGGATGCGACCGGTGGAGTACAGGCCGGAGTTCAGCGATGACATGGCTGCGGTGAGCACGACCAGGTTCATCACGCCGCCGGCCGCCGGGACGCCGATGTTCGACAGAACGGTCACGAAGGGGCTCTCACCGGCGCTGTACTTGTTCCAGGGCAGCAGCATCGAGAGCAGGACGACGGAGCCGACGTAGAACAGGCCCACACGCCACATGATCGAGTTGATCGCCTTCGGCATGATCTTCTCGGGGTTCTCGGTCTCACCGGCGGCGACGCCGACCAGCTCGACGGAGGCGTAGGCGAAGACGACGCCCTGGATGATCAGCAGCATGGGCAGCAGGCCGTTGGGGAAGACGCCGCCGTTGTCGGTGATCAGGGACGGGCCGGGGTGGTGGCCGTCGACAGGGTGCTGGGTGACCAGCAGGAAGATGCCGATGCACATGAAGACGACCAGCGCCGACACCTTGACGATCGCGAACCAGAACTCCAGTTCGCCGAAGATCTTGACCGAGATCAGATTGACGGTCAACACGACGGCCAGGGCGATCAATGCGATCAACCATTGAGGGATGTCCGAGAACATGCCCCAGTAGTGCGTGTACGTGGCGACCGCCGTGATGTCGGCGATGCCGGTGGTCGCCCAGTTGAGGAAGTACATCCAGCCCGCGGTGTAGGCACCCTTCTCGCCCAGGAACTCCCGGGCGTACGACACGAAGGCGCCGGACGACGGGCGGTACAGGACGAGTTCGCCGAGGGCCCGGACGACCAGGAAGGCGAAGACGCCGCAGACGGCGTACGCGATGAAGAGGGAGGGCCCGGCGTCGGCGAGCCGGCCGCCCGCGCCGAGGAAGAGGCCGGTGCCTATGGCGCCGCCGATGGCGATCATGTTGACGTGCCGGTGCTTGAGGCCTTTGCTGTAGCCGGCGTCTCCGGCGTCGACATGGCCGGACGAGGGGCGCGTCTCGTCTTTGAGGTGCTGCTCGCTCACGCCTCGGGTCCGCCTTCCGTGGGGAGGTCCGTGCGCCCGGGGCGCACGATGTCGGTGAGGGTCGTCTCGACACGGTCGAGGTGGTGGCTCATGGCCTCCACCGCGTCGTGCTCGGAACCGTCGATCAGCGCCTCGACGATCGCCCGGTGCTCGCGGTTGGACTGTTCGCGACGGCCGCCGAGCTCGTTGAGGAAGGCCGACTGACGCGCCAGTGCGTCGCGGATCTCCTCGATGACCCGGCGGAAGACCGGGTTCTGGGCGGCCTCGGCCACGGCGAGGTGGAAGAGCGTGTCCATCGCGACCCACGCGGTGGTGTCCGTCTCCCGCTCCATGCGGTCGAGCAGGTGGGCCAGATGGTCCAGGTTCTCCGGGGTGCGGCGCACGGCCGCGTACCCGGCGACCGGGATCTCGATGTGCCGGCGCACCTCCAGCAGGTCGCTGGCCGCGTAGTCGCCGAACGTGGGGTCCTCGACGGCGTTCGCGACGACGAAGGTGCCCTTGCCGGTCCGGGAGACCGTCAGGCCCATCGTCTGCAGGGCGCGCAGCGCCTCGCGGAGCACGGGCCGGGACACCTCGAGCGTGCGGCACAGCTCGGCCTCGGAGGGGAGCTTGTCGCCCATGGCGTACTCGCCGCGCTCGATGGCACCGCGGAGGTGGGCGAGGACCGCTTCCATGGCGCTCACGCGCCGAGGTCCCCGACCACCTGTCTGGCTGTCTGACAGGTTCACGGGAGCGATCCTGCGGGTTGCGCGCCGGAGCTGTCAAGAGGCGGCGTAAGGAAACATTCACGGGGTGCGGCGCCTGAATGAAGGCATCCGCACCCCGTGGGTGATCAGCAGGGTTTGTCAGGCATTGAGCGTGCCCGTGGCGAGCAGGCCGAGCAGGCCCACGCCGATCACGATGCGGTAGATCACAAAGGCGTTGAAGGAGTGCTTGGCGACGAACTTCAGCAGCCAGGCGATGGAGGCGTAGGCGACGACGAAGGACACGATGGTGCCGACGGCCAGCGGGGCGGCGCCCACGCCCGCGCCGAGGGCATCCTTGAGCTCGTAGATGCCGGCACCGGTCAGGGCCGGGATGCCGAGGAAGAACGACAGACGGGTGGCGGCGACGCGGTCCAGGTCCAGGATGAGCGCGGTCGACATGGTGGCGCCGGAGCGGGAGAAGCCGGGGAAGAGCAGGGCGAGGATCTGCGAGCAGCCGACCCACATCGCGTCCTTGAAGGAGGTGTCGTCCTCACCGCGCTTGTGCCGGCCCATCTGGTCCGCGCACCACATCACCGCGGAGCCGACGATCAGCGACCCGGCCACCACCCACAAGGAGGCGAGCGGGCCGTCGATCAGCGGCTTTGCGGCAAGGCCCACCACGACGATCGGAATGGTCGCGGCGATGACCCACCAGGCGAACTTGTAGTCGTGGTGGTAGCGCTCCTCGCGGTTGGTCAGACCGCGGAACCAGGCGGAGACGATCCGCTTGATGTCCTTGAAGAAGTACACGAGCACGGCGGCGATGGCGCCGACCTGGATGACGGCGGAGAAACCGACGACGGACTTGTCGTCGACGGGGATGTCCATGAGCCCCTCAGCAATCTTGAGGTGACCGGTCGAGGACACCGGGAGGAACTCGGTCACCCCCTCGACTACTCCGAGGACGACGGCCTGACCGACGGAGATGGCGCTCATGGGATCCAGTTCTGAGGAGAGTTGGTCGACAATGCTGTAGACAGTACTTGCTGTGTCCGGCGGTGCCGCAAGCGCCTAGGCCCACAGGGCGCCGGCGAGCGAGACCCCGGCGAAGGCCGCGGCGAGCCCCGCCGTCACGCTTGCGACGGCGTTCACGGCAGCGTAGAGGCCGGAGCCGGCCTCGGTAAGGCGCAGGGTCTCGTAGGAGAAGGTCGAGTAGGTCGTCAGCGCGCCGCACAGCCCCGTGCCGATGAGAAGCTGCAGGTGGGGGCCGGCGGCCCCGGCGGCCACGGCGCCGGTGAGCAGCCCGAGGACCAGCGAGCCGGTGACGTTCACCACGAAGGTGCCCCAGGGGAAGACCGAGTCGTGGCGGGCCTGCACGGCGCGGTCGGTGAGATAGCGCAGCGGTGCGCCGACCATGGCCCCCGCGATGACCAGCAGCCAGTTCACAACGACTTCTTACCCTTCGGATCCGTGTCCTCCGGGCCGGCGGAGCGCCCCACGTACCGGACGACCTCGCACTCCTCCAGGGTCACCAGACCCTCGTCGACGAGTTCGTCGAGCTGCGGCAGGAACGCCCGGACGCGCTCCTCGCCGTCCACCACGACGACCGCCACCGGCAGGTCCTCGCTCAGCGACAGCAGGCGGGAGGTGTGGATGCGGGAGGAGGCGCCGAAGCCCTCGATGCCCCGGAAGACGCTCGCCCCGGCGAGTCCGGCCGCGTGGGCGCGGTGCACGATCTCGGAGTAGAGGGGCTTGTGGTGCCAGGTGTCGTCCTCGCCGATGTAGACGGTCAGCCTGAGGGCGCGGCCGGTGAGTGATGTCATCGCTGCCTCCTGATCAGCACCCGGCGGGCTGCGACCGAGGCGAGCCACACCGCGGCGAGGGCCGCGCACAGTGTCGCGGCGAGATAGGCGAGCCCGAGTCCCGGGCGGCCGGCGTCGACCAGTTTGCGGGTGTCGACGGCGTAGGTGGAGAACGTGGTGAAGCCGCCGAGGACACCGGTGCCGAAGAAGGGGCGTACGAGGCGGTGGGCTGCCCACACATCGGTGATCAGCACCATGAAGACACCGATCACCGCACAGCCGACGACATTGGTCCAGAAGGTCGCCCAGGGGAAGCCGCCCGGCGGTGTGGGCCAGGCGAGGGTGACCCCGTGACGGGCGCATGCGCCAAGGGCGCCGCCGACCGCGACCACCGCGACGACGGGTATCTGGTGATGCCACAGGGACCGCCGCCGTGCCGTGGGGCGGACACGGAGGCTCTCGGCTTCCGGGGCTGTCATGCGCTTGCGTCTCCTGTTCGGCCTGCCCCGACGGGTGATCACGGCCGGACACCAGCCTACCGCCGCGTCAGCGGGCTGCGGGCCGCGCGCAGACCGCGACGCCGGGCTCCCGGAGGCTGCCGAGGACCAGGTGGTCCCCGGTCGCACAGACGCTGGTGACCATGCGGAAGCCGGAGCGGCGGCGGGTGAGGTGGTGCACGGTCCGTCCGGCGTCGTCGAGGGCCATGACCCCGATCGTGCCGCTCGGGCGGTAGGGCGCGTGGACGGCGGTCCGGGCGGCGGCGCCGCGCACGGCGGGCGGGGTGCGGTGCAGGACGTCCAGCGGCGGGACCCGCGGACTGGCGAGCGCGACCCACAGCGGGCCCCCGGGGCCCTCGCGCCAGAGGTTGTCCGGCATACCGGGAAGCGCGGCGAAGAGGTCGGTGCGGCCGGCGCGCGGGCCGGTGAGGTGGTAGCGGGTCAGCCGGCAGGCACCGGTCTCGGCGATCACCAGGAAGGCGCCGTCGCCTCCGGCTGCCAGGCCGTTGGCGAACTGCAGCCCCTCCAGCAGGACGTCCGGCTCGCCGCCCTCGGGCGCAAGGCGCAGCAGGCGTCCGGTGCCGGTGTGTTCGACGATGTCACCGATCCACCGGTCCAGCGGGTATCGGCGGCTGGAGACGGTGAAGTACACGGTGCCGTCCGGCAGGGCGACGACGTTGCTGCAGAAACGGAGCCGCTCCCCCGCCACCGAGTCCGCGAGCACGCGCACGGCGCCGGCGGCGCCTTCCACGGGATCGACGCGCAGCAGGCCGCGTTCCGCGTCGCACACCAACAGACCGCCGTCCGGGAGCGGTTCGAGCCCGAGCGGACGGCCGCCGGTCTCGGCCAGCACCTCCACACGGGCTGTGCGCGGGTCGCCGAGATGGTGGACGCGCAGGATCCGCCCGTCCTCCGCCCCGGTCAGCACGCGTCCGTGCGCGTCGGCGACCACGTCCTCGGGGCCCCGGGCGCCCAGCGAGACGTAGTGGAGCGGGACGAGTGCCGTCGGTCGGTCCATGCGCGGTGCCCTTTCGCCGTCGGTCGCCCCCGCCTGCCCGGCCACTCTGTCCTGCCCGGCCTCCGCTCACCACCCCTTCTCGAACATCCGGGCCACCTCGGCGATACGGATCTCGTCGCGCCGGTAATAGGTGCGGCAGCGGATGCGGCGGGCGCGCAGCACACCGAGGCGGGTGAGGAAGTCCAGGTGGGCCACGGCGGTCCGGCGGGGTACGCCCAGCTTGACGGCCACGGCCCGCGCGGTGACGCCCCTCGCGACGGGGTCGCGGCGGCAGTGCGCCGGGAAGTTGTCCGCCGGGTCCTTGAGCCATTCCAGGATCGTCTGCCGCATCCGGCCCGAGGGAGTTCCCATCATTGCGTCCGCCTCCGTCCCCGGCCTCCTCATACGCAGTGTTCCCACTGTCGCCCCGGCGACTCCGTCACGTCCGGGAGTCGTCGGTCGTTGTCCGGTACCGAACGGCCGTACCGCATGAGCAATTCGGGGGGCCGGCGCAAACCGCCGACGATCCACGACGTGGCGCGCGAGGCAGGCGTCTCGCGCGGCACCGTCTCACGTGTGCCGAGGACCACCAACTTCCATGTCCTGCTGCGCGGTTGCACCCGGGCGCCGGCCGCGCACGACATCCCGCTGCTGATGATCGCGGGCACGGAGGGCGAACGGCGCCGGATGACGCGGCACATCACCGCCGGGCATGTCGACGGGGTGCTGCTGGTGTCCAGTCACTCCGGCGATCCCGTCGCCGAGGAACCGCGGGGGAGGGCGTGCCGCTCGTCGCCTGAGGCAAGCCGATCGACCGCGGCTCCAAGGTGAGTCATGCGGCCGCCGACGACCGGGACGGCGCCCGGGACATGGTCCGGCATCTGCTGTCGCCGGGCCGGCGGTGAGGCGGGCGCGCAGCGGCTGCCGGCGCAGGCTCCGCGTGTGGATGCGGTGTTCGTCGTCTCCGACCTGATGGCGCAGGGCGTGCCGGCGGCGCTGCACCGGGCCGGGAAGCGGGTGCCCGACATCGCCGTCGGCGGCTTCGACGACTCCCCGGCGGCTACGGCCGCGGCACCGGCGCACCACCATCCGTCAGCCGTGGGACCGGATCAGCAACGAGATGGTGCGGGTGCTGCTCGCGCAGATCGCCGGCGAGGACACGGCCACGGTGATTTCTGCCCACGGAGCTGGTGCGGCGCGAGTCGGCCTGCGCGGTAGCGCCCCTTGGGGCGCTACCGCGCAGCGGGGCGGACCAGCCCTGTCTCATAGGCGAGGACCACCGCCTGAGCGCGGTCGCGCAGGCCCAGCTTGGCGAAGATACGGGCCACGTGGGACTTGACCGTGGCCTCGCTCAAGGTCAGCTCGGCGGCCAGTTCCGTGTTGGACAGGCCGCGGCCCATCAGGGTCAGCACCTCCCGCTCGCGGGGTGTGAGCGCGGCCAGGTCGGCGGGCACGGGCTTGGCCGTCCGCTCGGCCTCGGCCGCGTACCGCTCCACCAGGCGCCGGGTGATCTGCGGGGCGAGCAGGGCGTCGCCGGTGCTGACGAGCCGTACGGCCGCCGCCAGGTGCTCCGGTGTGACGTCCTTGAGCAGGAAGCCGCTGGCGCCGAGGGCGAGAGCCTCGTACACATACCGGTCCAGGTCGAACGTGGTCAGCATGAGCACTCTGCAGTCCGGGGTCCGCTGCAGGATGCGGCGGGTGGCCTCCAGGCCGTCCATGGCCGGCATGCGGATGTCCATGAGGACGACGTCCGGGCGCAGTTCGCCCGCCGCGGACACCGCCTCGGCGCCGTCGGCGGCCTCGCCGACCACCTCGATGCCCCGGGCGGTGAGGATCAGCCGGAAGCCGGTCCGGATCAGCGTCTGGTCGTCGGCGATCAGGACCCGGGGCGCCCGCTCGGGCGCGACCCCCGTCATGGCCGGTCCAGGGGGATGCGTGCGCGGACGCGATAGCCGCCGCCGAGTCTGCGGCGGGCGTCGAGGTCACCGCCGTACACCGCGACCCGCTCGCGCAGACCGAGCAGGCCGCGCCCGGTGCCGCCGGCCGCCGGTCTCGGGATGACCTGGGCGGTGCCGGTCAGCACGCTGGGGCCGGTGTTGAGCACCTCGACCCGCAGGGCGTGGTCGGCATAGCGCACGGTCACCTCCGCCTTGCCGCCGTCGCCGTGCCGGAGCGCGTTGGTCAGGGCCTCCTGGATGATCCGGTAGGCGGTCACGTCGATGCCCTGGGGCAGCGGGCGCGGCTCGCCGGAGACACGGACCTCGACCGGGAGCCCGGCGAACGATATGCGGTCCACGAGCGGGCCGAGCCGGTCGAGGCCGGGCTGCGGGGCGAGCGGCGTGCTCACCGCGTCCGCGTCCGCACCCGCGCCCTCTTGCGCGCCCGTTCCCGGGTCGGTGTCCGTGCCGTCCTGTGCGGGCGCCAGCAGTCCCAGCAGATGTCTGAGGTCGGTCATCGCGCCCCGCCCCGCGTCCTCGACGGCCCTGAGAGCCGTCGCCGCCTCGTCCGGCATCGTCCCCAGCACCTCGCGTGCGGCGCTCGCCTGCACGACCATGAGGCTCACATTGTGGCTGACGATGTCGTGCAACTCCCGGGCGATCCGGTCGCGTTCGGCCGTGATCGCGGCCTCGGCCGCGCTCTCCCGCTCGCGCTCCAGCAGCCAGCCCCGCTCCCCGACCGCCGTCTGCCAGCGGCGCCGGGTGCGCACCAGCGCCACGCCCATCCCGGCAACGGCCGCGCACGCCACCGCGAGCGCCGCCGTCAGCACCTCGTAGTCCCCCATGCCGTTCATGGTCGCAGACGGCACTGACAGCCGCATCGACCTGGGGGTTCATCGTTCTGCATCCCCAGGATGAGCCCTGCGGCGCAATGCCGTCCGGGGAGGGATGCCGACCCCGTCGTCCCACGTCTAGCGTCCTGTCCATGGTCACCGAGGTGAGAACGGGAGACACCGTCGTACGGCTCGACGGTGTGCGCAAGGAGTACGGCGAGACGGTCGCGCTCGACGGGGTGTCGCTGGACGTCCGGGCCGGGGAGGCGGTCGCGGTGATGGGCCCCTCGGGGTGCGGCAAGTCCACGCTGCTCAACATGATCGCCGGCCTGGACCGGCCGACGGCCGGCAGTGTCGTCGTACACGGCGAGAACGTCGGGGAGCTGAGCGAGAAGGGGCTCGCGCTGTTCCGGCGGCGCCGGATCGGCATGATCTTCCAGTTCTTCAACCTCATCGACGACCTGTCGGCCCTGGACAACGTGGCGCTGGCCGCCCAGTTGACCGGCACACCGGCCCGGCAGGCCCGGCGGCGGGCGCTGGAGCTGTTCGAGGAGCTGGGCATCGCGGACCGCCGCAACGCCTACCCGTCGGTGCTCAGCGGGGGTGAGCGCCAGCGAGTGGCGGTGGCACGGGCGTTGATGAACCGGCCCGCGCTGCTGCTGGCCGACGAGCCGACCGGCGCGCTGGACAGCCGGGCCGGGGAGCAGGTGATGGATCTGTTGCTGGACCTGAACCAGATCGGCCAGACGCTGGTCATCGTCACACACGACCGGCAGCTGGCGCAGCGCTGCGCGAGCCGTCTGGTGGAGCTGTCCGACGGCCGGGTGACCGACGAGCACACCCTGGAGCCGTCGGTATGAGAGCGGTGTGGAAGGCGGCGCGTGCGGCGGCGCGCAGGCGCAGACTGCAGACGGTGGTGATCTGGCTGGTCGCACTGGTGTCGACAGGGTCGATCGTGGTGGCGCTGGGGCTGGTGGACGCGGCGTCGGCGCCGTTCGACCACGTCTTCGCCGGCCAGCGCGGGCCGCATGTCACCGCCGTGTACGACCGGGAAGCGGTGTCGGACGCCCAACTGACGCGCGCGGCACGGCAGCCGGGCGTGGAGGCGGTGGCGGGCCCGTTCCCGCAGGCGACGTTGGAGATCCCGCGCGGCCCCGGTGACTTCGGCATCGGCGGCGAGGCGACCGTGGTCGGCCGCCCCGGCCCCGGCGGCCCGGTGGACCGGGTGGACCTGTGGGCGGGCCGGTGGCCCACCCGGCCGGGCGAGATGGTCCTGAACCGGCCGTCCGACTGGAGCGCCGACGACCTCGGCAAGAAGTGGCACCTGCGGTCGGGTCCGACGCTCACCGTCGTCGGGTTCGCCTTCGATCTGAGTCATACGGCGGACGTGTGGGTCGCCCCGGACCAGATCGCCGCCCTGCACCCGAACGCCTCCCAGATGCTGTACCGGTTCCGGGACGCGTCGTCGCAGAGCGGGCTGCGCGCCGGGCTGGGCGAGGTGACCGCGGGTCTGCCCGAGGGCGCACTCACCGGTTCGCAGACGTACCTGGCGCTCAAGCACCGGATCGGCAGCAACGCGCGCGGGTACGCGCCGTACCTGATGGCGTTCGGCGTGCTCGGCATCCTGGTCGCCGTCCTGATCGTCGCCAACGTGGTGGCCGGAGCGGTGGTCTCCGGGTTCCGGCACATCGGCATCCTCAAGGCCCTCGGGTTCACTCCGGGACAGGTCCTGGGCGTCTACCTCTCGATGATCTCCCTGCCGGCGGTGCTGGGCTGTGCGCTGGGCACACTGGCCGGCAATCTGCTCGCCAAGCCGTTCCTGCAGTTCGTGTTCACCGGGCCCATGTCGGGGATGCTGCATGACAAGTTGGGCATCGCGCCCTGGGTGAATCTGCTCGCGCTGCTCGGTGTGCCGCTCGTCTGTGTGCTGGCCGCGCTGGGCCCTTCGGTGCGGGCGCAGCGGCTGCCGGCCGTGCGGGCGATCAGCGCGGGCAGCGCGCCACGCGCCGGTCGGGCACTCGGCATCCAACGGCGGCTGGCCGGCCTGCGGTTGCCGCGATCGGTGAGCCTCGGTGTCGGGCTGCCGTTCGCCCGGCCCGCGCGCAGCGCGCTCACCCTGGCCGCCGTGGTGCTGGGCGTGACGACGGTGACGTTCGCGACCGGCCTGGCCGCGACGTTGACCGGCTACGGGAACGCCGGTCACCGCGCCTACGACGTCACCGTCTACGTGGGCGGCCAACGGCACGGCAAGGAGGTGCACCCCACGCACAGCGACCGGCAACTCCAGTCGATGCTGGGCGGATTGCCCGGTGCGAGCGGGGTCACCGCGCGGGCGGACGACGAGGCGCTCCTCGTCGGCACCACGCAGGTGGTGATGTTCGAGGGCCGGCGCGGACCCGATCCGCACCTGGACAGCGTACTGACGCGGGGGCGCTGGACGCACCGTACGGGAGAGGTGCTGGCCTCCTCGGCCTTCCTGCGCAGGAACGAGGTGGGCGTCGGCGACCGTCTGCGGCTGCGGAAGGGAGCCCGTGAGGAGGTGGTGACGGTCGTCGGCGAGACGATGGACAACGACGACCGGCTGATCATCGGCACCTGGCCGACGATGACCGCCCTGATCCCCGGCGAGAAGCCCATCGCCTACCACGTGAAGCTGCGCGAGGACACGGACATAAAGGCGTACGCCCGTGCCGTCGCGGCCGCCGACGAGGGGCTGTCCGTACAGCTGACCGAGCCCAACAGCGTCACCGGCGCCATCGTCGGTTCCGCGACCGCCCTCACCCTGATGCTGTCCCTGGTCGCCTCCCTCGGTGTCTTCAACACGGCCGTGCTCAACACCCATGACCGGCGCCGCGACCTCGGCATGCTGAAGTCGATCGGCATGACACCCGGCCAGGTCACGGTGATGACGGTGACGTCGATGGCGGTGCTCGGCACGCTGGGGTCGGTGCTGGGCGTCCCACTGGGCATCGCGGCCTACGAGGCGGTGATCCCGCGCATGGCGGCGGGGATCGACATCACTCTGCCGTCGTACATGACGGATGTCTGGCATGCGCCGATCCTGGCGCTGCCGGCCCTCGCGGGCGTCCTGATCGCGGTCATGGGCGCGCTGGTCCCCGCCCGGCGCGCGGCCCGGCTCACCGTCGCGGAGGTGCTGCACAACGAGTGACGCCCGGGGAGCCCGCAAGCGGTCAGGATCGAAGAAGCCGCGGCGGGCTCCCCGGCCCTAGCGTGAAGTGCACCGGCGGAAAGACGCCGCCGGGCCACGCACCTCAGAAGGAGAGTCCCATGACCGCCGGCCTGCAGACGATCATCTACCCCGTCAAGGACCGCGACCGTGCCAAGGCCCTGTTCACGGTTCTGCTGGGTGTCGAGCCGTACGTGGACGAGCCGTACTACGTCGGTTTCAAGGCCGAGGGACAGGACGTCGGCCTCGACCCGAACGGACATGCCCAGGGACTGACCGGGCCGGTGCCGTTCTGGCACGTCACCGACCTCCGGGAGCGGCTCGCGGCGTTGGTGCAGGCGGGCGCCGAAGTGGTCCAGGACGTGCGGGACGTCGGCAACGGCAGGCTCGTCGTCTCGGTGAAGGACCCGGACGGCAACCTGGTCGGCCTCCTCCAGGACCCGGTCGTCTGAGCGGCGGCGCCGACATTCTTGCGCCCGCACTATTTGCATACTCAATGACTGGCCGGATCGGTGCTACGGTGCGGGTATGGCAGTCAAGACGGCCGACGCCCGGCTCGAGGAACGATGGCGGGACATCCTCGCCGTGCACGCACGCACGATGTGCGAGATCGACCGGGCCCTGCACCCGCACGGGCTGGGCGCCAGCGACTTCGAGGTGCTGGACATCCTGGCCTCCGAGTCGCCCGCGGAAGGCGACCAGTGCCGGGTGCAGAACCTGGTCGGACGGGTCCATCTCAGCCAGAGCGCGCTGTCCCGGCTGATCGGCCGGCTGGAGAAGGACGGGCTCGTGAAGCGCTCGGTGTGCGCGGAGGACCGGCGCGGGGTGTGGGTGGCGCTCACCCGCAAGGGCCGCGCGCTGCACGCCGAGGTGCTGCCACTGCAGCGCGCCGTGCTGGAGCGCATGCTGAGCGAGCAGCAGGGTGGGAGCAGCTGAGCGAGCGGCAGGGTCAGAGCAGCAGCTCGGCCCCGTCGAGCAGGACCTCGACGCCCTCCTCGGCGGCACGCGCGCGTGCCGGTGACGCCGGATCGAGAAGCGGGTTCGTGTGGTCGAGGCGCGTGTGGATCCGGCGTGCGCCGGGACGGCGTGCCGGAGCCGCCACAGAGCCGTCGGGACCGGTGACCGGGAGCTGTCCCATGGCGGCCTGCCCGGAGCCGGACCGCACCGCCGTGCCCATCGCGTCGGCCGCGAAGAAGGTGCCGTCCAGCAGGACGCAGTCGGCCTGGGCGCACAGGTCCTCCAGCGCCGGGCTCCAGGCAGCGACACACGGCGCGTAGACCAGCACTCCCCCACTGGCCAGGTCCTCGACGCGATACGCCGTCATCCACGGGCCGGCCGGTTGCGGCGCCTGCGCCGGTACATACGCCGGGATCTTCACGCCCACCGGGTGGGCCGTGACCACCAGCCCGCCGGCCAGCACGAATCCGCCCTCTGCCAGGCTGTCCGGCCACTCCCAGGGGGCATAGCGGTCCAGGGCGGCTCGGGCGGGAGCCAGGACGTCCCGCACCGGCGGGGCGGCGTACACCTTCAGGCCCGCCGCTCCGCGCAGCTCGGCCAGGCCGGTGACGTGGTCGGGCTCGGCGTCGGTGAGCAGCACACCGCGCAGCGGGGTGTCCCGGGGACCGCGGCCGGGCCGGAGCGCCGGCGTGGCGGTGAGCTGGGCGCGCAGGTCCGGCGAGGCGTTCAGCAGCCACCAGTCGCGGCCGTTGCCGGTGACGGCCGCGCATTCCCGAGTACGGGAGGGCAGCCGGCCGTCCCGGGTGGCCGTGCACAGCGCGCAGGCGCAGTTCCAGGGCGGGAAGCCGCCGCCGGCAGCGGTGCCCAGCAGGACGACCCTCACGACATCGGCTCCTTCGCGCGCCGCTTCCGTCTTCCGCTGAGGGTCTTCCCTGCGGGCGGCGGGTGATCCCCGGGTGCAGGGTCCAGTTCCGGCCGTCGTGCAAGGCCCGCTTCGGGGCGCTGGTCACCGCGCCAACAAGGTGCGTACCCCCTGTGACGTGAGGGTCAGGGCGTGGGTGGAGTTGCCGTCGATGGCCAGGGAGAGGTCCTCGTCGGGCCATTGGGAGGCCAGGGCGCCCAGCGGTATGAGGCGGTAGCGCGAGACGAACGGCAGCAGTCCGGTCATCTCGCCCTCCGTGGTGAAGACGGGGACGACCGGGTCGCCTCCGGGCTGTTCGAGGACGGGCAGCGCCACGCTCGTGGCATCGGCGCCCTCCCCGTCGATCGCGTCGTCCGGCACGGGGACGAGCACGTCACTGTGGGCGAGGACGTCCAGCGCGGACTGGTCCTCGGCGTTCACGGCCAGCGCGTCCAGCGCCTGCTGGGCCGGCGTCGGCAGGTCGTCGTGTGCGGGTGTCTCCATGGCAGATCCCCAGGTAGCGGCGGTCGTACGGGCCACCCGGGGCGGTTGCACCCGGGCGTGCTCCCGCCTCGCGTACCCGGTGGGCGGCGGCGCATGCGTGAGGATCGGCGGAGGTCCGGTGGGGGCCTGGAAACGTGCGTCCGGAGACGGTGAGACTCAGGACAGCCGTCAGGCGGCGGGTGGGCCGAAAGCCAGGGTCAGTCGGAAGTGGCCGGGGTCGAGGAGCGTGACGACGTGTTCGACGAAGGCGCCGTCGGCTGCCCGGCCGGTCCGCCGCGTCTGCAGGAACCAGTCCCCCGGCGTGCGCCGCAGCAACTGCGCCTCCCGGGCGTCGACCGGCTGCCCGCTGATCCGCTGCTCCCCGTGGTCCGCGCGCAGCCCGGCCCGCAGGAGCAGTTCGGTGAGCGGCTCCTGGGCGAGGCCGCGGGCGGGCAGCTCGCGGATCACGGGCACCGGTGGCAGGAAGCTGCGCTCGTACGACACCACGGTGCCGTCCGAGGCCGGCTCACGGGTGCGCTCCACGCATACGAACACGTCCTTCTCCAGGCCGAGCTCTGCGGCGAGTGCGGCGTCGCGTGTCTCGCGTACGGCGAGGGTCCGCACCGTGGTGTCCACGCCCGGCACGGCCACGGCGCGGGCCCAGCCGAGCCGGTCGTCCAGCGGGCGGCCGTCGAAGAGGGCGTAGGAGCCCTTGCCGGTGCGGGTGGTGATCAGGCCCTCCTCGGACAGTTCGGCAAGGGCCGCGCGGATGGTCGTACGGCTGACGCCGAACCGCTGCGCGAGGGCGTGTTCGCCGGGGAGCCGCCGGCCGGCCGGGCGGCTGCCGCCGCGGATCTCGCGAGCGAGGATCCGGCTGATCCGCTGGTGCTTGAGCGGGACGCCGGTCACGGTCGGCTCTCCGCGAGCAGGTCGTCGACGGTGGTGATCCGGACGAGCGGCTGGTACAGCCCCATGATCTGCAGGGCCTTCAGGTGCGAGTCGTCGTCCACTCCGGCGCAGGCGTCCGCGACCACCAGAACCTCGACGCCGGCGTCGGCGGCGGCCAGGGCGGTGGACAGCACACAGCATTCGGTGCTGACACCGGCCAGCACCAGGCGGTCGTCCGGACCGACGCGGGCGGCGAGCTGCGGGGTCCACTTGCCGAAGGTGGTGGCGTCCACGACATGGGCGGCGTGCTCCGCGAACTCCTCGGACAACTGCCACAGCTCGGAGTCCGGGGGCTGGAGGGCGAAGGGCCATCGGTCGTAGTAGGCGCGCCAGGCCCCCGTGGGTGTGCCGGGGGCCAGGAAGCGGGTGAAGGTGACGCGGTCGTCGAAGGACGGCAGCAGGCTGCGGACGCCCGCCACCGCGTCGGCGTACCGGGGAGTGGCCCAGGGGCTCGCCGGGGCGGCGAAGACGTGCTGCATGTCGATGACGGCGAGGTGCCCGGCGGTCATGCGTTCAGCACCCCCTCGTCGGTGACCGGGCTCGGTGCCTGCGCCTCCTGGGCGCGCACCCGGCCCCGGCCGAGCAGCAGGGTGCCGGTGAAGGCGAGGGCCAGTGCGACCAGGACACCGAGGTTGGCGTACGCCCAGGCACCGGTCTTGCCGCCGAGGCCGAGCGGGGAGAGGAGGTAGCCCTGCCAGGTGAGCCAGCTCGCGGCGGTGTTGGTGACCAGGCCCCAGCCGACGGCCGTGGCGGCGAGGGTGAGCAGCAGGGGCGGCAGCGGGATGTCGCCGTAGCGGCCGTGCGGGCGGTAGAGGTCGCCGTCGTCGTAGTCGCGGCGGCGCAGGGCGAGGTCGGCGAGCATGATGCCGCACCAGGCGGCGATGGGCACGCCGAGGGTGGTGAGGAAGCCCATGAACTGGCCGAGGAAGTCGCCCGCGAAGAAGACGATGTAGACCGAGCCGGCGATCATCAGGAGGCCGTCGAACAACGCGGCCAGGTAGCGGGGCACGCGCAGGCCGGCGGAGAGCAGGGCGAGGCCCGAGGAGTAGATGTCGAGGACGGCTCCGCCGACCAGTCCGAGCACGGCGACCACTGCGAAGGGCACCAGGAACCAGGTGGGCAGGATCGTCGTCAGCGCACCGATCGGGTCGGCCGCGACGGCCTTGCTCAGGCTCTGGGAGGAACCGGCCAGCAGCAGGCCGAAGACCAGCAGGAGCAGCGGGGCCACGCAGGCGCCGAAGGTGGTCCAGCCGATCACTCCCCGGCTGGAGGAACTCCTGGGCAGATAGCGGGAGTAGTCGGCGGCGGCGTTGACCCAGCCGAGGCCGAAGCCGGTCATCATGAACACCAGCGCGCCGACGAACTCCTGCGCGGAACCGGCCGGGAGCGCACTGACCGTGCTCCAGTGGACGTGGTCGGCGACGAGGGCGATGTAGACGAGTGTGAGGACGCCCGTGATCACGGTGATGAATGTCTGCAGCCGCATGATCAGGTCGAAGCCCATGACCCCGCCGACGACGGTCAGCGCGGCCACCACCATGAGGGCGACCACCTTGGTCTCGGTGCCGCCGCCCCAGCCGAGGCGGCTGAAGACGGTCGCGGTGGCCAGCGTGGCGAGCGCGGTGAGGACGGTCTCCCAGCCGACGGTGAGCACCCAGGAGATCACGGACGGCAGGCGGTTGCCGCGGACTCCGTAGGCCGCCCGGCTGAGCACCATGGTGGGCGCCGAGCCGCGCTTCCCGGCGACCGCGATGAAACCGCACAGCAGGAACGAGACGACGATGCCGAGCACACCGGCGATCAGCGCCTGCCAGAAGGAGATGCCGAAACCGAACGCGAAGGCGCCGTAGCTCAGTCCGAGAACTGAGACGTTGGCCCCGAACCAGGGCCAGAACAGCGTGCGCGGGGTGCCCTTGCGGTCCGCGTCGCCGATCACGTCGAGCCCGTGGGTCTCCACCTGGATCGGCCGGGCGGGGGATCTGCCGTCGGTGCTTGCGAGCGGGTCCTGCGGGTGCGTCATCGCCGAGCCACCTGTCCTACCTGTCCAGACGTGTCTGATCAGGCACGCTAGCGCACGGGGGGTCAGGGGGCCACGAGCCGCAGGAACGCCTGGGCGGCGCCCGGGCGCCGGCGCCGGCTCAGCGGTCGAACTCCTCCTGGATCGGTGTCTTCGGTTCCTCCCGCAGATGCTGGGAGAGGCCGGGCTTGCCTCCCTCTCGTGCCTGTTCCGCACGCTGTGCCGCGGTGTGGCCGAGGTCCGAATCCGGGTCCACCCGCACCGACCTCGCCACGTCCTCACGGCCCGTGTACTGCTCGGCGGGGATGCCGCGCAGGGCCTTGACGACCTCTTCGGACGCGCCTGCCTCCCGCGCGGCCGAGACCAGGTGCTCCTTGTCGGTCGGGTAAGACACGTCCTTCAGCGCCGCCAGCACCTCGGGGACGCTGGTGTGTGCCGTGCTCATGACGCCTCCTTCACTCGTCGTCCTGGTCGCTGTTGCCGTTCTCGTCTGCGGTGTCCGATCCTTCCGTCTGGGACGGCGTCGTGCGCGGCGGCTGCTCCGCCTGCGCGTCTCCGGGCTCCCGGTCGCCCTCCGCCTGGGAGGGCGTGGACTCGCTCATGGGGGCCTCCCTCACGTGTCCTTGCCTGTTCCGAAGTCACCGAGTACCCGTCCGCCCGGGGACCCATGACCGGGAGGAATTCGTGAATCCGCCGCCGGGCCGTGGGTACCTGGGCAGTCCCGGCGCAGCATGCGGCGCCGGCGTACCGACCGAGCACGATCTCACCGCCTGGAGGAACCATGGCGGGTATCAACCCCCCTGATCTGCAGAAGGCACTGTCCGGCGCGGAGTACCCGGCCAACTCGGAACAGCTCCGGAAGGTCGCCGAGAAGAATCACGCGTCCAAGGAAGTCACCGAGCGCATCGCACACCTCGGCAAGAAGGAATTCCAGAACCCCGCCGAGGTGAGCAAGGCGGTCTTCCAGAACGAGTGACGAACCACGGCGCGCGGCGGCCGGGCATCCCGCTCCGGCCGCCGCACGTTCCGTCTGCGCTCGTCGCTCACCGCCCACCGCTGGTCACCGGCGCGGGGCTGACGGGTGGGGCTGCGGTTCGCCCTTGTTCCCGCCGGCCGTGCGCGAGGTTGCGGGCTCGGGCAGGGTGCGCAGCAGCAGCCAGCTGAGCGCCGGCATCAGGGCGAGCGGGGCGAGAGCGGTGCGCAGGGAGGCGGCGTCGGCGAGCCGGCCGATGAGCGGGCTCACGAGACCGCCGACGCCGACGGCCAGACCGAGGGTGATCCCGCCGGCTGTGCCCACCCGTGTGGGCAGGTAGTCCTGGCCGAGAGTGACCTGGAGGGAGAACGGCACGTAAAGGCCGGCGGACGTGAGCGCGACGCACGCGTACAGAGCGGGACCGGGGACGCACACCACGCCCGCGACCGCCACCACCGAGACCAGATATGACCAGCGGCACACCGTGACCCGGTCCCACCGCTCCGCCAGCGCGCCGCCCAGCACGGAGCCCAGCGCGCCGCCGAGATAGAGCACGAACAGCGCGGTGGTGCCGGCGGCCCTTCCTCCCAGACGCTGCGCGGCGTACAGGGAGAGGAAGGAGCTCAGCCCGGTGAACACGACCGAGCGGCACACCACGGCCAGCGACAGCTTCACGAACGCTGCCATGTCGTCGGTCCCGGCCACCGGCGCCGTACCGGCCCGGACGGACCGGCGTCGCTCCGGTGCGCGCAGGACGGCCATGCACAGCGCGGTCCCGGCGAGCGCCGGCAGCACCAGCAACGGCGTCCAGCGCAGCCCGCCGGTGCCCACGACGGCGGCGACCAGCAGCGGAGCCAGGGCGAAGCCCGCATTGCCACCGAGCGAGAACCAGCCCATGGCGCGGTGTGCACCCGCGGCCGCCTGCCGCGCGACCCGGGCGGACTCGGGATGGTAGGCGGCCACGCCGATCCCGGACAGTGCCGCGCACCCCAGGGTGAGGGCATAGGCGTCGGCGAGCCCGCTCAGCGCGATGCCCGCACCGGCCAGGAGCGTACTGACGGGAAGCAGCCAGGGAACGGGCCGGCGGTCGGTGAGGGCGCCGAAGAGCGGCTGCGCCACGGACGACAGCAGGGAGGCGGCCAGTACGACACCCGAGGCCGCGGCATAGCCATAGCCGCGCCGGGCGACGAGAAACGGGATCAGGGAGGCGACGGCGCCCTGGTAGACGTCGACGCACGCGTGCCCGGCGGACAGCAGGGCGATCGATATGTTCCTTCGCACCCCGTCATGCTCCGGCCCGGCCGGGCTGTCGTACTTCCGATAACCTGCCAGGTGATGACGGAAGTCCGCCATCAGCCGACGGCTCCGACGCGCACCCGGCGGCTGGCGTCCCGCGCGGCGATCGAGGCCCACCGGCACGACGACCACCAGATCGTCTACGCGGGCCGGGGCGTTGTGGCCGTCACCACCGGCGCGGGTTCCTGGGTCGCCCCGGCCACCCGGGCCATCTGGGTGCCGGCCGGCACGGTCCACGCCCATGAGGCGCACGGCGAGCTGCAGCTGCACCTGGTGGGGCTGCCGGCGGCCGAGAACCCGCTGGCCCTGCACACGCCGACCGTGCTCGCGGTGGGCCCCCTGCTGCGCGAGCTGATCATCGCGTACACCCGTGCACCGGACGACGGCAGTGCCGAACGGGCCCGGTTGCGCGCGGTGTTGCTCGACCAGCTGAGGGCCTCGCCGCAGCAGCCCCTGCACCTGCCCACGCCCTCCTCGCCCCCGCTGCGCGCGCTGTGCGAGATCCTGCGCGCTGATCCGGCCGACGGCCGCACCCTGGCCGAGCTGGGCCGGGAGGTCGGGGCGAGCGACCGTACGCTGTCGCGGCTGTTCCGCGGCGACCTCGGCATGACGTTCCCGCAGTGGCGCACGCAGTTGCGGCTGCACCACGCGCTGGTCCTGCTGGCCGAGCAGACGCCGGTGACCACGGTGGCGCACCGGTGCGGCTGGTCCTCGGCCAGCGCGTTCATCGACGTCTTCCGCCGCACCTTCGGCCACACACCGGGCTACCGCCCGAAGGACACCGGCGGACCGGCCGACTGACGGCGTCGACGTCAGAGGTATGACGGGGATGTCAGGCGGAGACGGCCGTACTCGGGCGCGCGGGCGCACGTGCCCAGGAGGCCGCCCGCGTGGCGGGGGCCGCGCCGAAGCGGTTCGCGGGCGAGGATGGCGCAGGGGAACAGCCGGCCGGGAGGCGGATATGAGAGTGAACCATGTCGGCCTGGTGGTGCACGGCGGCCGCGCCGAGGCCGTGGCTGCCGCACAGGCGGTGCGCGAGTGGTGCGCGGAGCACGCCGTGGCGTGCGCCGACATCGACGTGTGGCAGGAGGGGGCGCGGCACAGCGCCCGTGAGGAGGTCGACGCGGCGGGCGATCCGGACCTCATCGTCACCCTCGGCGGCGACGGCACGTTCCTGCGCGGCGCCCGGCTGGCGGCCGAAAACGACGCCCTGGTCCTGGGCGTCGACCTCGGCCGGGTCGGCTTCCTCACCGAGGTCCCGGCCCCGGCGGTGCGCGCGGCGCTGGACGCGGTCCGGGCCGGACGCATCACCGTCGA
Source organism: Streptomyces sp. NPDC053069 (assembly GCF_044546895.1). Taxonomy (NCBI): domain Bacteria; kingdom Bacillati; phylum Actinomycetota; class Actinomycetes; order Kitasatosporales; family Streptomycetaceae; genus Streptomyces; species Streptomyces sp. NPDC053069. The sequence continues at coordinate 231,934 of NZ_JBITZN010000001.1, forward strand.
GAGCCGGATGCTCCTCACCCTGCGGGCGTCGTGCCGGCTGGAGGTGCCCGCGCAGATGGAGGCGCTGCTGCGGTACGGCCGCGGGCCGATGCTGCCGCCGCCCCGGGTGCGGATGGAGTGCGAGACGGGTGACGACTGGGGCGTCGCGCTGAACGTCACGGCGCTGAACGACGTCGTCGTGGAGAAGCTCGCCAGGGACCGGCAGGTGTCGGTCGGTGTCTATCTCGCCGGCCGGCTCCTGGCCTGCTACTCCGCCGACGCACTGCTGGTGGCCACGCCCACGGGCTCGACCGCGTACAGTTTCGCCGCCGGCGGTCCGGTGGTCTCGCCGCGCGCGGAGGCTCTGGTGTTCACGCCGGTCGCCCCGCACATGGTGTTCAACCGCTCGGTCGTAGCCGCCCCCGACGAACCGATCGCGCTGCGGATTCTCGAACGGTCCGGCCAGGCCGCCGTCAGCATCGACGGCCAGCTGCGCGGTGTACTGAGCCCCGGGGACTGGATCGGCGTGTACGCCGCGCCACGCCGGCTGAAGGCGGTCCGGCTGGGCCCGACGGACTTCTACGGCCGGCTGCGCGAGCGCATGAACCTCACCGACGCGCCGGCCGCGCTCGCCGACGGGGAGGCCGCTCCCCTGTGGCCGGTCACCACACCGCCGCCGGGCGACCTCGCCCACCTCGCGCTGCCACCGGCTCCCGAGAAGGGGGCTCGGCCGTCGTGAGGAGGATGCGTGTGCGGGCCTCACGGCTGCCGCGGGCTTGACCGCACGGCGCGGCGGGCACGGCCGTGCCGCCGGCACTCGTCCGCGCCGGGCCTGGACTCCAGCAGCCGGGCGACCGGAACCACCTCGCCCGCTCCGCTCAGTTCGTCGGGGACGACTCCCGGCGCGGCAGCTTCCAGTTCGGTCGCGGGAAGTGGCACGTGTAGCCGTCGGGATAGCGCTCCAGGTAGTCCTGGTGCTCGGGTTCCGCCTCCCAGAAGTCGCCCAGGGGCTCCACCTCGGTGACCACCGGTCCCGGCCACAGCCCGCTCGCCTCGACGTCCGCGATCGTGTCCACGGCGACGCGGTGCTGCTCTTCGTCGCCGTAGAAGATGGCGGACCGGTAGCTGCGTCCGATGTCGTTGCCCTGGCGGTCCCTGGTGGTCGGGTCGTGGATCTGGAAGAAGAACTCCAGGATGTCGCGGTAGCTCGTGACGGTGGGGTCGAAGAGGATCTCGATGGCCTCGGCGTGGTCACCGTGATGGCGGTACGTGGCGTTGGGGGTGTCACCACCGCTGTAGCCGACACGTGTGGAGACCACACCCGGCTGCTTGCGGATCAGATCCTGCATGCCCCAGAAACAACCACCTGCGAGTACGGCCCGCTGGATTTCCACGGTCATCGGTGACTCCTGACACTCGAACCCGGCACCGCTGTCGGCATTCCGGCTTACCCGATCACCCTAATACCGGCCACGGACGTACTTGGTCTAGTCCTCTTGACGAGGCACCGTCCGGGCGGTTTGGTATGCACCAACGCGGCCGGTCCCGCACGGCACCACCCCGCCACCCCCCACCCCGCCCCACCGCTCCACGTCCGAGGGGCATCCCCAAAGGGGAATGTCATGCACCTGGCAAGAGTCACGACACACGTGGCTTCCGCATGCACGCTCGCCCTCATCACCACCGGCACGGCCGTAGCCCTGGCCCCCGCCGCCGGCGCAGCGGCGAGCAGCGTCTACTCCGTGGCCCCCTATGTCGACATGTCGAACAGTCAGGAGGGCCTGCTCGACAGCGCCGTCACCGGACACCACCTCAAGGCCTACACCGCGGCCTTCGTCCTCGGCGAAGGCTGCAACCAGATCTGGGGCGACACCCTCCCCGTCGGCAACGACTCCTACACCGACCCCGAGATCGCCAGGGCGGAGTCCGAGGGTGCGTCGGTCATCATTTCCTCCGGCGGGGCGAGCGGCGAGCCGCTCGCCTGGACGTGCTCCACCCAGAGCAGCATCGACGCCGGATACCAGGCCCTCATCGACGACTACGGCGTGACCCGGCTCGACTTCGACGTCGAAGGCGCCGCCGTCGCCGACACGGCGGCCGCGGCCCGCCAGATGCAGGCGATGAAGGACCTCAAGGCGACCAACCCGGGCCTGCAGTTCTCCATGACGCTGCCCGTGCTGCCGAGCGGACTCACCAACGACGGCGTCAACATCCTCAAGACCGCCAAGAACGCGGGCATCAAGATCGACGTGGTCAACATCATGGCCATGGACTACTACGCCGGCACCGGCACCGAGATGGGTCAGGCCGCCGTCTCCGCCGCCCAGGCCACGCTGGCGCAGATGCAGTCCGTGGACCCCGGCTACGCCTATGCCGACCTCGGGATCACGCCCATGATCGGCAAGAACGACGACGGTTCCACATTCACGTTGGCGGACGCCCGGACGGTGGAGAGCTTCGCCGCGCAGAACGGCGTCGGGCGGCTGGCATTCTGGTCGGTCAACCGGGACCAGCCGTGCAGCGGAAGCGCCGACTCGCTGCCCACGTGCAGCGAGATCAGCCAGGACAGCCTCGCGTTCACCGACGCGTTCGTGCCCCATGGGGGCAGCGGGGGCGGCGGCACGACCAGTGACTTCTCCCTGTCCCTGGCTCCGGACTCCGCTTCGGTCGCCCAGGGCGGCTCCGCGACGGCGGCCGTCTCCACGGCCGTCACCTCCGGCGGCGCCGAATCCGTCGGCCTCTCCGCCTCCGGCGCGCCCCCCGGCGTCAGCGTCTCCTTCAGTCCGGGCTCTGTCATGTCCGGCGGCAACGCGACCCTGACGGCCACGGTCGGCTCGTCCGTGGCCGCGGGCACCTATCCGATCACCGTCACCGGCAGCGCCGCGAGTGGCAGCCACAGCGCGGCCTACACGCTCACCGTGACCACCCGCGGGGGCGGCGGAGGTTCACTGACCAACGCGGGCTTCGAAACCGGCAGTCCGAGCCCGTGGACCTGCACGGGCGGCAGCACGGTGGTCACCGGCCCGGTCCACAGCGGCGGCCACTCCTTGCGGGTCGGTCCGAGCTCCAGCGGTACAGGGGAGTGCGACCAGACGGTCAGCCTGTCCCCCCACCACAGTTACACACTCACCGGCTGGGTCCAGGGGCCCTACGCATACATCGGAGTCAGCGGCGCCGCCGGCTCCTGGTCGAACAGCGCGAGTTGGAACCAACTGACGGTCGGCTTCACCACCGGCAGCAGCGGGACCGTCACCGTGTACGTCCACGGGTGGTACGGCCAATCCGCCGTCCACGCCGACGACTTCACTCTCGGCTAGACGTCGGCCGCCACATCGCGCGTGCGGTCCGCTGCCTTCCCCAGGGGCGACGGGCCGCACGCGTCGCACCGTCAGGGCCCAGGACGTCGCGGGTCAGGTGGTGTCGTGAGGCTGGTGCGGGTCAGGACGCGCGCTGGACTCCGGGGCGGGCAGATAGCTCGCAAGGCCGCGCAGGATGATCTCCAGGCCGATGTCGAACCTCTCGTCGGACGAGTCCGACACGATCAGCCCGGCCAAGGCGCGCAGATGGGGAAATTCAGCTGCGGGCAGGGACGCGAAGTACTCCTGCATCTCGTCGGCCATCTCACGCCAGTCGGGGCGGGCCGGCGACGAATCGTCACTGCCGTGCCGGGCGGCCCGGTCCTGCCACATGCCCTCCTCCAGGACGAACCCGTCGATGTAGGTGGAGATGAGATCCCCGGCCTCCGCCGCGATACGGTCGGGCAGCCCTGCGGTGCGGAAGATGGCGAGCAACGCTTCGACGTGCGGCAGAAGTTCGGCCGTGAAGGGAACATGGGCCATGGAGATCCTGGCCATGTCGCGGTGGGACAGCAGGCGTTGCCGTCCCGAACGGGCGTAGTCCCGCACCTGTTCCCGCCACCGCTCCGGGTCGGGCTCGGGCAGTGCGAAGCCGTCGAAGAGCCGCGTGTACATCAGCTCCAGGAGGTCGTCCTTCGAGCTGACGTGGGCGTAGAGGGCGGAGACCGCGACTCCCAGTTCGGCCGCCACCTGACGCATCGACAGCCCGTCGAGTCCCTGGCGGTCCAGCACGGTGAACGCGGCCTCGACGACCCGTTCCCGCGACAGCGGTGCGCGCGCGGGCGTCACGTGGGTGCGCACACGCCGCTCACGCTCCCAGGGGGACGGCGGGGGGGAGGTACGGGCGTCGGCGGCCTCGTCGGTCATGGCGCCAGTCTAGGCATCGCGGAGAACAGTGTTCTGCTGTGGTGAGCGGCCTTCGGAACCACAACAGACGCGATATATCTTGTCACGGATCACGGATTGCGCTATATCTTAATGAACGCCGTTCTCTCATCGAACACTGTTCTGCCAGGGGGTACCGATGTCCACCACCGGTGTCGCGTCCGTCGAGACGCCCACCGACTCACCAGCGCCCTACCGGTGGCGCTGGCCTGCGCTCTTCGTGATCCTCGCGGCCGAGGTGATGGATCTCCTCGACGCCGTCGTCACGAACATCGCCGGCCCGTCCATGCGAGCCGACCTCGGCGGAGGTGCCTCCACACTGCAGTGGCTCGCCGCCGCGTACACGCTGTCGATGGCCGTCGGGCTGGTCACCGGCGGCCGGCTCGGGGACATTCACGGGCGCCGCCGGATGTTCCTGGTGGGAGCCGCAGGCTTCACCGTGGGCTCGCTGCTGTGCGCGGTGTCCGTGTCGCCCGAGATGCTGATCGCCGCACGTGTCGTACAGGGGCTGTTCGGCGCGGTGATGCTGCCGCAGGGCCTCGGCATGATCAAGGAGATGTTCCCGCCGCAGGAGTCGCAGAAGGCCTTCGGCATGTTCGGCCCGATCATGGGGCTGTCCGCGGTGTGCGGACCGATCCTGGCGGGCTGGCTCGTGGACGCCGACTACTTCGGCACCGGCTGGCGGATGATCTTTCTGATCAACTTGCCGCTGGGCGCCGCGGCCTTCCTCGGTGCCGTGCGCTACCTGCCGAGGGGCCGGGCCGGCACCAGGCCGCGCCTCGACATCCCCGGCATGCTCCTGGTCTCACTGGCCGCGCTGCTCATCATCTTCCCGCTGGTCCAGGGCCGTGAGTACGACTGGCCCCTGTGGACGTTCGCGATGATGGCCGCCTCGCTGGTCGTCTTCATCGCCTTCGGTGTGTACGAGGCACGCCGCAGCAAGGCCGGCCGGGACCCGCTCGTCGTGCCCAGCCTGTTCCGCAAGCGCGGATTCAGCGGCGGCATGACGCTCGGGCTGGTGTTCTTCTCGACCATGCAGGGCTTCATGCTGGTCTTCAACCTCTACACCCAGATCGGTCTCGGCTACTCGCCGCTGAAGGCGGGACTCGTGATGGTGCCCTGGTCGGGCGGCATGATCGTCGGGTTCGGGATCGCTCAGGGTGTCGCCCGGTTCGGCCGGGCCGTCCTGCAGGCGGGCGCGCTGGTCATGGCGGTCGGCGTGTTCGGCGTGTGGCTGACCCTCGACATGGTGGGGTCCGGCGTCGGCCCCTGGCAGCTCCTGCCGTCCCTGCTCGGCACCGGAATCGGAATGGGCCTGCTGATGGCGCCGTTCTTCGACATCGTGCTCGCCAGCGTCGAGCAGCACGAGACGGGTTCGGCGTCCGGCACGATGACCGCGATGCAGCAGCTCGGCGGCGCGTTCGGGGTGGCCGTCCTCGGTACCGTGTTCTTCGGTCTGCTGGGCAGTGGGATCGCCGCCGCCGTCGACCACCACGCGGACGGCCTGCGGGGGCAACTCGCCGCCGCGCACGTCCCGCCCGCCACCCAGAAGCGCCTCGTGGCGGACCTTCGCGAGTGCACCTCGGACCGTGCCGTGGCCAAGGATCCTGCCGCGACCCCGGCGTCCTGCGCACGCCTGGAGAAGGACACCCGCGCCGCCGTGACCTCACCTCAGGCCGGCGCCCGGATACCCGGCGCGCTGCATGCCACCGCGACGTCGGCCTTCCGGAGCGGTTTCGGCTCCGTCATGAAGACGGTGCTGTGGATCGTCGACGGCATGCTCGCCCTGACCTTCCTGCTGGCGTTCCTCCTGCCGCGCCACGCGCGCCCCGAGGGAGCCGCCGGACACTGACGCGGGCCTGGCCCGCATCGGCGCCGACGGGCGGCCGGGCCCCTGAGAAGAGCCGGTCCGGCCGCCTCGTCCGCGTAAGGAGAGGATGACCGGGCTTCCCGTCTGCGTGAGGAGGGGCGGCCGGACCGCCCCGTCCGCGTGAGGAGGGGCTGGCTCCGGCGTTCCGTCTCGGTGTGGAGGGGCTGGCCCGGCGTCCCGTCTGCACGTGGAGGGGCTGCCGGGCCGCCCCGTCCCGCTGCGAGGGGCCATTGCGTCTGTATGAAGGCGCCCGTGCGACGCGCCGGGTTCGGGCGCCCGTGCTCCTTGCCCGTCGGCACCTGTGCCAGCGGCGCGCCGCCGTCGCCCCGCACCGCCGCGCCGTAGAGACGGGCCCGGTACGGGCGGTTGCGTGCCGGGAAGAGAATCGAGCCGCCGTGTGACCTCTGCGGAACGCGGGGCGCCGCGTCAGCCCTTCAGGGCCTCGGGGTTGGCGCAGTGGGCCAGTGGCTCGCCGCGGAGGAAGCGGGCGGTCTCGGCGGCGACGATCCGGGCGGCCTTGTGGGCGACCTCGCGGCTCGCGCCGGCGATGTGCGGGGTGAGGATGACCCCCGGGGTGGACAGCAGGCGCTCGCCGGCCGGTACCGGTTCGACTGGGAACACGTCGAAGCCGGCGGCTGTCAGATGTCCCGAGTCCAGCGCGTCGCACACCGCGTCGTAGTCGGCCAGGGCACCGCGGGCGCAGTTGACGAGGACGGAGCCGCGCGGCATGGCCGCGATCTGCGCCTGCCCGATCATGCCGCGGGTCTCGTCCGTCACCCGCGCATGCAGGGAGACGATCCGGGAGCTGCTGAGCAACTCGTCCAGCGACACCAGCCGTGCGACGCCCTCCACCGCCTCCGGCGGCACATAGGGGTCGTGGACGAGGACCGTGGCCCCCATCGCGGTCAGGACGCGGGCGACGCGCGAGCCGATGGCGCCGAAGCCGACCAGGCCCACGACCGAGCCGTCGATCTCGACTCCGCAGCGCGTGTAGTCGTAGTAGTCGCCGCGCCAGGTGCCCTGCTTGAGGTCGGTGTGGACGTCGCCGATCCCGCGGGCGGCGGCGAGGATGAGCGCGAGGGTGTGTTCCGCGGTGGCGACGGCGTTGCGGCCCGGGGCGTAGCAGACGGCGACGCCGTGCCGGGTGGCGGCCTCCAGGTTGGCGTTGACGGGTCCGCCCCGGCTGACGCAGAACAGCTCCAGATCAGGGCAGGCGGCCAGCACCCGTTCGGTGAGCGGGGCCATCTGGGTGACACAGATCCGTACGCCGCGCAGCGCCTCGATGAGCTCCTCCTCGGTTCCGGACGCCTCGTCGACCTCGGCGACCTTCCCGAACGGGGTGTGCGGCCAGGGCAGTCGGAGCTGACGGATGTCCAGGCCGGGGCCGGCGGGCACCGCGGCGCGCAGTTCCTGTTCGAGCAGCCCGGGCAGGACGAAGTGGTCGCCGGCGGCGAGGACGGTGGTGGGCACGGTGGTTCTCCCGGAGAGCGGTGGATCAGTGAACGGGTGCGTTGAGGCGGAGCAGGGACGCCTGGCCGGCGCGCAGCCGCAGTTCGGTCAGCGCGCCGTTGTGCAGGGCGGGGAAGACCTGGCGGTAGCGCGCGAGGGGAATGCCGAGCAGCTTGCACAGCACCAGGCGCAGCAGAGTGGAGTGGGCCACGACCAGGACACGCCCGTCGGGGAACTTGTGCGCGGCCTCCTGGAGGCAGTCGACCGCGCGGTCCGCCGCCGTGACGGGATGCTCGCCGCCGGGCAGGTGGTGGGCGACCGGGTCGGTGAGGAACGCGGCGAGTTCCTCGGGGAACGCCTCGGCCATCTCGGCGCGGGTGAGCCCGTCACCGCGGCCGAAGTCCACCTCGTACAGGCGCTCGTCGACCCAGGACGTCAGGCCGAGGGCGCTCGCCGCGGGCTCGGCGGTCTGCCGGGCCCGGGACAGCGGTGAGCACAGCACGGCGTCCAGGTGCTGCCCGGCGGCCCAGTCCCCCAGTTCGGCGGCCTGCCGGCGGCCGAGGTCGGTGAGCGGCACGTCGGTGCGGCCCGCGTAGCGGTTTTCGGCGTGCCAGACGGTCTCCCCGTGGCGGACGAGGACGAAGTCGGTCACTGCAGGGCCTTTCCGCGCGCGTGGTCGGCCACGGCCGCTGCCAGCCAGCCGCGCCGGACCAGCGCGTCGACGAATCCGAGGTAGACGGGGAGCAGGCGGGCGGTGCGGGCGGGGTCGGGGCGGAGTTCCTCGCGCAGCCGCACCATGGCGCCCGCGGCCTCCTCCAGCGTGGCACCCGAGGCGGTGGCGGCGAGCACCGCCATGCCGAGGGCGCTCTCGGCCTGCTCCGGCAGCCGGGCGGGGCGGCCGAGCACGTCGGCGCGCAGCTGCGCCCAGTAGCGGTTGCGGGCCCCGCCGCCGGTGAACGTGAGCGGACCGTCGACCGGGGCGCCGAGGTGGTCGAGGTAGTCGAAGCAGAGCCGTTCGAGCAGCGCCACGCCCAGCAGACAGGCGTGGAACTCCTCCGCGTCGCCCGAGGGCTCGCCGAGGACGAAGGACTGGGCGTCGGGGGCACGGAACGGGAAACGCTCGCCGGCCGAGCCGACCAGCGGGTAGACGACGGCGGTGGAGCCGGTCGCGGCGGCCCGCGCGGTCAGCGCGTCGAGGTCGGCGGGGCTCGCGCCGGGGAACCGGTGGGAGAGGACTCCGGCGCCGCTGCTGGAGGCGCCGCCGGGCAGCCAGCTGCCACCGGGGCCGCGGTGGCAGTAGACCACGCCGCCGGGGTCGCGGACGAGGTGGGGGCTCGCCCCCTTGAACACCAAGGTGGTGCCCAGCACGGAGTTCCAGGAGCCGGGCGTGAGTGCCCCGGCTCCGATCTGCGCGGCGCAGCCGTCGGTCATGCCCGCGGCGATGAGGGTGCCGGCGGGGATGCCGGTCGTCTCGGCGGCCTCGGCGCACACCGTGCCGAGGACGGTTCCGGGCCGCACGACGTCGGGCAGCAGCCCGCTGGGGACGCCGAGCGCGTCGAGTTCGGCCTCGGGCCACCGCTCGGCGACCAGGTCGTAGCCGGTCTTCAGGGCGTGGCTGGCATCGCTCGGGACCTGGTGCCCGGCGAGCCGCCAGGTGATCAGATCGGCCTGGTGCAGCAGGCGTGCGCCCGCCGGGAGGCCCGGGCCGCCCGGCCGGGTCGGGTCGTCCAGCAGCCAGAGCAGTTTGGGCAGCGCCCAGGACGGCTGCATGGCGCGATAGCCGAGCTTCTCCCACACCCGCGCGCCACGCGTGTTGACGCGGTCGGCGTATGTGTCGGCCCGGCGGTCGTCGTACATCAGTCCCGGGGTGAGGGGGACGCCTGCCGAGTCGGCCAGGAGCACGGTCCCGGAGGTGGCGTCCACGGCCAGGCCCCGCACCCGGCGCGGGTCGATACCGGTCAGGGCCTCGCGGCTGGCGGCGGCGAGTGCCGACCACCACTGCTCGGGGTCCTGCTCGTGGCGTACGCCGTCGCGGCGGCCGGTCAGCGGACGGGAGGCGGCGCCCAGCAGCCGGCCGGTGCCGTCCACGGCGACCGCGCGGGCGCTCTGGGTGCCGAGGTCGAGTCCGAGGTGGACCGCGTCGGATGACAGGGCGTCAGACATGCGGGACCTCCGGGGCACGGGCCGGGGAGGCGGCCGGTGCGGCAGTGGGCGGCGGGGCCGGGACAGCGGCGGGCGCGGGTGCCCAGCCGAGGGAGCGGGCGGCGTCGCGCCAGGTGAGGTACGTGTCGTAGAGCCCGTCGTAGAACGCGGCGCGTTCGGCGTCCGGTTCCCAGCTCGTACGCATACGGACGTACCGGGCGGCGGCGCTGTGCATGCTGCTCTCCGCCCCGGTGAGGACGAGACCGGTCAGGAATGCGCCCTTGGCGCCCAGTTCCGTGTCCGCGCTGCGGGCCGTCGGCACGCCGGTGACGTCCGCGATGAGCCGGCACCAGGCGTCGCTGGCGGATCCGCCGCCGCACAGGCGCAGTTCATGGACGTCGGTCCCGGACGCGGTCAGGCAGTCGCGGACGACGAGGGACAGTCCCTCGAAGACGGCGCGGGCGACATGGGCGGGGGTGTGGTCGAGGGACAGGCCCCAGAAGGCGCCGCGGGCGTGCGGGTCGAGGAACGGGGCGCGCTCACCGGCGGGCGAGAGATACGGCAGGAACGCCAGTCCGGCCGCGCCGGGTTCGGTGCCGAAGGCGAGCCTGCCCAGGGCGGCGGGGTCCTCGACGGACAGGGTGCGGCAGGCCCAGTCGAGGACCTCGGTGCCGGAGAGGGTGGGGAAGGCGCGCAGGATGCGTTCCCGGCCGCGATAGGCGATGTTGATGCCGCACGGCTCTCCCCCGGTGTCCGGCTCACGGCTGACGATCTCCGTGCACAGGGTGGTGCCGAGGATGGCGCACGCCTGGCCGGGGTTGACGGCTCCGGCACCACGGGCGGTGGCGGCGATGTCGTACGGGGCCATGACCACGGGCAGCCCGGCGGGCAGGCCGAGTTCGGCGGCGGTGTGGTGGGTGATCTCGGCGATGCGCTCGTGCTCGCCGAGGATCCGCGGCAGCAGCGGCTCGGCCCACTGCATCGCGAAGAGATCGAGGATCACGGGGTCGTACGCGCCCGTGGTGTGGTCGAGGAAGGGCGCCGACGCGTCGGACTCGTCGATGGCGGTGACCCCGGTGAGCTTCAGGAACAGCCAGCCGGCCGCCGTCAGCACGGTACGGGAGCGCCGCAGTCGCTCCGGGTCGTGCTCGGCGAGCCAGCTGAGCACCGCGTTCGGCATGCCGCTGCAGGTGAGGGAGCCGTTGCGGCGGAACGCCTGCTCCAGGACACCGTCGGCCTGCCAGCGGGTGAGCAGATCGCCGGCGCGCCCGTCGGACCACAGGACCGCCGGGCCGGTGGGACGGCCGTCGCCGTCGACCAGCCAGCAGCCGTCGCCCTGTGCCGTGAAGCTCACCAGCCACACCGGGTCCTGGGCGGGGCCGAGCTGGGACAGGACGCTGCGCACGGTGTGGACGACGCCGTTCCACACCGCGTTCATGTCCTGTTCCGCCCAGCCGGGACGGGGCCGCAGCACCTCGGTGCCGATACGGGCCACCGCCAGCTCCTGGCCCTGGTCGTCGAACACGACGGATTTGATGACCGACGTTCCGACGTCGATGGTGAGAACCGACATGACTGCAATACCTGCCCCTTCACAAAGGCCCGCGCCCGCGGAACGGAACGTCGGATCGAACGGTCCGGCCCGGGCGGCTCGCAGAAATCAGGAAACGCGCATCGGAAGGGGCCGTCAATCGGCCCGGCGACTTATCCCGCGGCCGGGCCCACGCGCCGTGTTAAATTCCCTTCCGGATCCGGCGCGCCACCGTCCGCGTGCGCCGCTCGCAAGGACACCGCGCAGGCCGGCGCCCATCCTCCGGCGTGTTACGTTCATGTGGGATTCTCATGAGCCTCTTCTCAGGAAGGAGCGGCTGCCATGGCCGGTCTGGACGCCCGGACGGACGCCCAGGAGGGGCGTCGGAGCCGGGTGCGTGAACTCGTCACGAGCAAGGGCTTCGTCCGTACCACCGACCTCGCGGCCGAGTTCGGCGTGAGCGTCATGACCATCCACCGTGATCTGGATGCCCTGCAGGCGCAGGGGTGGCTGCGCAAAGTGCGCGGCGGGGCCAGCTGCCTGCCCTCGACGCAGTTCCACGGCAGCGCCGGCGAACGCCTGTCGACGATGGTGCACACGAAGCAGCTCCTGGCGCGGGCCGCAGCCGAGGAACTCGCGCCCGGCCAGGTGGTGATGATCGACGACTCGACGACCTGTCTGCACCTGGTCCGGCACCTGTCGGAGCACACCCCGATCACCGCGATCAGCAATTCGCTGCCGGTCATCTCGGCGCTGGCCCGTGAACCCGGCGTGGCGCTGGTCGCCCTCGGCGGCACCTACTTCCCGGCCTACGACGCCTTCATGGGCGCACACACCGCGCACAGCGTGGAGGCGTTCCGGGCGGACGTGCTGTTCATGTCCACGACGGCGGTGACCGGCGGCCGCTGCTATCACATGTCGCCCGAGACCGTGCAGGTCAAGCGGGCCATGATGGCCGCCGCCTCGCGTCGCGTGCTGATCATCGACCACACCAAGTTCGCCAACCAGGGCCTGTACGCACTCGCCCCGCTCACCGACTTCGACCTGGTCCTCGTCGACGACGCGGCCCCCGTGGGAGAGGTACGGCGGCTGCGCGACAACGGCGTCCACGTCCGCACCGTCGCCGCGGCCCCCGGAACGCCCCGGCCGCAGGACGCCACGTGAACATCACACGGTTCTCACTCGGCGCACCTCACCCCGCAACAACCCACCAGCGGCCCTGAGCTGCGGAGACAGGCTGAACCCCGGACTGCCCGCACGGCGCCGGACCGGCGACTTAACACCACGGGACACCTGGCCGGCGAGGTCTTTCCCACGACGGATTGACCCCGCCCCGGAGCGGACTTTTCATCGGTCCCACGCCGTACGGCACTCCGCTCTCCCCATTTCCGCAAGAAGGTGGCCGCCGTGACCGTCCCCCTGAATCCTGCTTCTCCATCCGCAGAAAACGGACCACACACATTCCTGGACCGAATAGGCATTCCGAAGGCCCTGTGCTGGGGATTTCTCGGTGTTCTGATCTTCATGATCGGTGACGGTGTGGAATCGGGGTTCCTCTCGCCCTATCTACTGCACGAGGGCATCTCCAAGGAACGCGTGGCACTGCTGTTCACCGTGTACGGCGTCACCGCGAGCATCTCCGCCTGGTTCTCCGGAGCGCTCTCCGACCTGTGGGGGCCGCGCCGCGTGATGATGCTCGGCCTCGGCATCTGGGCCGCGCTGCAGGTGGCCTTTCTCGGCCTCGCCGTCCCGACCCACCACTACTGGCTGCTGCTGACCAGCTATGGTCTGCGCGGCTTCGGTTATCCGCTGTTCGCCTACGGCTTCCTGGTCTGGGTGACGGCAGTGACGCCCAGGCAGCGGCTCGGCTCCGCCGTGGGCTGGTTCTGGTTCGCCTTCACCGGCGGGCTGCCCACCCTGGGCTCGCTGGTCGCGAGCTTCACGGTGCCGTGGATGGGCACGTACCGCACCCTGTGGTTCGCGCTGGCCCTGGTGGCGGCGGGCGGCCTGATCACACTGCTCCTCGTGCGCGAGCCGACGGGCAGGTACCGGCTGGCTCCCGCCGGTGAGCGTCCGGTGGCCACGCTGCTCGGCTCGCTCTCCATCGTCTGGCGCAACCCGCGCATCGGCGCCGGCGCGGTGGTGCGCACCATCAACACCGCGGCCCAGTTCGGCTTTCTGGTCTTCCTGCCCGTGTTCTTCACCGACACGCTGGGCTTCTCGCTGACCGAGTGGCTGCGGCTGCTGTCGGCGATGTTCGCCACCAACATCTCCTTCAACCTGCTCTTCGGCCTGGTCGGCGACCGCCTCGGCTGGCAGCGCACCGTCGCCTGGTTCGGCGGGGTGGGCTGCGCGGTCACCACGCTCCTGCTCTACTACGGCACCGTGGCCTCCGGCGACGACTTCCCGCTGGCCATGGTCCTGGTGAGCCTCTTCGGCGCGACGCTCGCCGGTTATGTACCGCTGTCCGCGCTCATGCCCTCACTGGCACCGGAGCACAAGGGGCAGGCGATGTCGGCACTCAACCTCGGCGCCGGGGCCAGCACGTTCGTCGGCCCGGCCGTGGTCGCCCTCTTCCTCGGGCCGCTCGGCGTCGAGGGTGTGATGTGGATCTTCGCCGGGCTCTATCTGGCGAGCGCCGGCATGACCTTCTTCCTCACCCTGCCGGAACACTCCGACGCGGCCGGCGCCTCCGCGGTGCGGGCACCGGGCAGTGCCCAGAAGGTGTAGCCGCCCGCCGGTGCGCGCCGCTCCCCACACCGGAGGGTGGTGTGGAGCGGCGCGCGTGGAAGCCCTGCCCCAGGCGCCGAATGCGCGTGGGGCAGGGCGGTGTTTCAGCGCAGGACCGTGGCCCAGCCGCGCGACGCCAGGTCCACGGTGGGCAGCACCGTCCGGGGCAGCGCCGTCGCCGCGTGGGACTCGGCGGGCGGGGCGGGCGGGGTCGTCGGGCACAGTGCGCGCACGACCTGGCGGTTGAGGGCGTCGTCGATCGGGCTGTCCTCAAAACCGGAGCCGTCGGACTTGAGGCGCTCGTACTTCATGAGGTTCCAGCCCATGGCGACCTGACGCCTGCCGTCGGGGCTGGAGTAGACGAGGGTGCCGGCGCCGAAGACCGCACCGTCGTGACCCCAGAAGCGCCCGCAGCCGCGCACGTCGATGCTGTAGATCCCCAGTCCGTAGTTCATGCCGTCGGCCGCCGGGACGGTGCGCTGCATCTCCCGCAGGGCGGCCGGGCCGATCAGCTTGCCGCCCAGCAGGGCGCGGTAGAAACGGTTGAGGTCGTCGGTGGTGGAGACGAGCGCACCCGCGGTGTAGGCCCAGGACATGTCGTAGTCGCTGTAGTCGCGCGGCGGGTTGATCAGGCCGTAGAACGACTCGTACATGCGGGCGTGCGGCCCCTGGATGTACGGGGTGCGCGGGAACGAGGTGTGGTGCAGGCCGGCCCGGGCGATGACGTGGCGGGTGATGTAGGCCTCGGCGTTCTGGCCGGTCAGCTTCTCCAGGAGCAGCCCGGCGATGACGTAGTTCGTGTTGGAGTACGACCACTTCTCGCCGGGCTTGCCGGTTGCCGGGGCCGCCAGTCCCAGGCGGACCAGTTCTTCGGGACGTATGGAACGGAAGCGGTTCTCGTCGAGGCTGGCCGTCGAACCGTGGACGAGCGAGGGGAAAGCACCGGTGATGTAGTCGCCGATGCCGCTCGTGTGGTTCAGGAGCATGCGGACCGTGATCTGGTGGCCGCGCTCGCCCGGGACCAGGTCGGGGAGGTAGTCGCCGATGGGCGCGTCGAGGCGGAGGCGGCCGCGTTCCACCTGCTGAAGGAGGGCGACGGAGGTGAAGGCCTTGCTGACGCTGCCCACTCGGTGGAGCATGCCCGGGCGGACGGGGCGCCCGGTGTTCACGTCGGCGACGCCGGACGCGCCGGTCCACCGCTGGGAGCCGTCACGTACGGAGGAGTAGATGCCGTACATGCCCGCGTCATGGATGGCGCGGAGACCCGAGTTGAGCGCCGCGTCGTCCAGCTTGCCGCTGTGTAAAGGAGTTTCGGTCGCCTTCGTGGCCGGTCTGGCGTCCGCCTGTGCGATCGGTGCCGCGGCGGTCAGCACAAGCGTCGTACCCAGGACGGTTCCGACGAGCCGGAGGATGCGCAAGGGGTGTCCCTTCCCTGCGGTCCGGACCCCGTGCCCGGACCTCGCCCGGTCATCGTCGTCGATCATGGATGCGCCCTACATCCTTCTTGCGGAGGATCACGGGTGCCGCACTGTACGACCAAAGGCTGCCGCACCCCCCGCTCCGAAAACGCGGCGGACAGGGTGTCGCGGTTCGGATACAGCCAGGCGCGGCGAAAACTCCGGAAGGAGCAGCCCGTATCGACGCAGTCCCATTCCAGCCGGATATCGCCGCGTCTTCGCCAACCGCTGTCCATAAGGCGCCCTTCAGCTGCCTTCAACAAACCGTTATGTATGGCCAGCTCAATGTGATCGCCGTCTCCGTACCGCATGGAACCGAAGGGTCCCG
Organism: Streptomyces sp. NPDC053069; assembly: GCF_044546895.1. Lineage (NCBI taxonomy): Bacteria > Bacillati > Actinomycetota > Actinomycetes > Kitasatosporales > Streptomycetaceae > Streptomyces > Streptomyces sp. NPDC053069. The sequence goes on from NZ_JBITZN010000001.1 coordinate 247,661, forward strand.
TATTACGTCCACGGGGCGTCAAACCCCTTGCGGGCATGGCTGGTTAGCGCAAGTCCGTCCCGCATAGTGAGATATCCTGGTGCACAGACGCCCTGTTCGTCATGGGCGCGCCGCTTTTTCACACCCTCAGCGACACGGTCCACGCCCACCCCGGCCGACCGGCTCCGTCGCACCTCGCCGGTGATGTGCCGTGCCGGCGGTCCACGCCATTGAGCAGGAATTGATGCCCGTTCAACCTTTTGCGGAACTGGTAAGTTTCGCCCGCAACAACTCGCCTTTCTACCGTGAGCTCTATGCCCGGCTACCCGAGCAGGTGACGCGCCTCACGGATCTTCCGGTGGTACCCCAGGCCGATTTCTGGCGGGCCAATTCGCCCCGTGACAACCGGCTGCTGACCGCCCCGCTGGACGAAGCGGTCGTCTTCCGCAGCGGCGGGACCACCGGGTCGCCGAAGTTCTCCTACTACACCCGCACGGAATGGCGGGAGTTCACCACCGCATTCGGTGCCGGGCTCGTCCGTGCGGGACTGCGGCCCGGTCACCGGGTGGCGGACCTCTTCTACGCGGGCGACCTGTACGCCAGCTTCAGCTTCGTCCTCGACTCGCTGCACCGCTCCCCCGTGGCCAACGTCCGCCTGCCCATCGGCGGCGCGGCACCCTGGGAGTCCACCGCGGCGACCCTGGAGGAGTTCCGGGTCCAGGTGGTCGCCGGTACTCCGACCACGCTGTGCTCGCTCGCCGAGCGCCTCAGCCGCGCCGGCCGGACACTGCCGGACGTGGAGCTGCTGTTCTTCGGCGGGGAATGCCTTTTCGGCGATCAACTCCCGCTGCTGCGGGCTGCGTTCCCGAACGCCCGGCCTCGCTCCCTCGGGTATGCGAGCGTGGACGCCGGACTCCTCGGAGAGGCCGTGCCCGGTGATGACCCGCGCGTGCACAGGGCGTTCACGCCGTACACGGTGGTCGAGATCCTCTGCGACGAGACCGACCGTCCCGTCGAGGCGAACGCCGTGCCGGGGCGGCTCGTCGTCACCGACCTGCGCAGGCGGCTCATGCCGGTGCTCCGGTATCCGGCGGGCGACCGGGCCGAGTGGGTCGACCGGGACGCCGGTGTCTTCCGCATCCTCGGCCGCGCGGAGGAGGGCGTGCGGGTCGGTCCCGTCTCCCTGTACACCGAGGACGTCCATCACGTCGTCGAAGCCGCCGACGCCTCGGGCGAGGTGACCGGGCTGCAGCTCGTCGTGCGGCGGTGGGACGGCCGCGACGGGCTGGTGCTGCGGCTCGCGGTCGCCGACCCGGGCAAGGACCATGCCCGGCTGGGCGAGTCCGTCGTGGCCGCGCTGCTCGCGCAACGCCCCCTCTACGCGACCGCGACCGCCGCCGGGCACGTGAACCCGCTGACCGTCGAATGGGTGCGGCACCGGGACCTCGCGGTCAACTCCCGCTCGGGCAAGCTCATCCGCGTCATCGACGAACGGCCGCACTCGTGAGCCCGGCACCCGCGCAGATACGACGTCTGCCCCTCGTCCTGCGCAATGCGTCCTTCGGCCGGGTCTGGACCGGTCAGCTCCTCACCCAGGCGGCGAGCAGGATGTTCCAGGTCGGCGCGGTCTGGTGGCTCGTCGGCTTCGCCGGCGGCGCGCACCGCGGCCTCGCCTCGGGCCTGTTCCTGATGGTGAGCACCCTGCCCGCGGTCGCGCTCGCTCCGGTGGTCGCGCGCATCGTCGACCGATGCGCGCACCGCACGGTGCTGGCCGGCGCGGCGGCCGTGGCGGGGGCGGTGGCCGGCACGGCGGCCGTCGTGGCGTACGCCGGACTGCTGCCGGTGGCCGCCGCCTACGCGGTCGGGCTGGCGCTGGCCGCCTGTCAGGCGGTGTTCGATCCGTGCCTGACCACTTCGGTGCCGGAACTCGTCGAGGACGCCGACATCGAGTCGGCCACCGGATTCGAGCTGTCCACCCAGTCCGTCGCCGGGCTGTGCGGCGGGCTGCTCGGTCCGCTCGTCGTCGACGCGGGCTCACTGGCCGCCGTCGCCGCCGCGTGCGCTGCCGCGTACCTGCTGGCCGCCCTGCTGGTCGGCTCCGCCCGCTTCCCGAGGACCGGGGCCGGGCACGCGGACACGGACGAGGCGTCTCCGAGGCGGCGCACGCTGCGCCAGGTCCTGGCCGGTCTGCCGTTCATCCGCCGGGTGCTGGTGTGTTTCGCCGCCGCCAACGTCTTCACCACCGCTGTCTACGTCGTGATGCCGCTGTACACCCGGGAGGTGCTGCACGCGACCGGCTCGACCGTGGCCTCCCTGGAGGCGGCCCTCGGCGCGGGGACCCTGGTCGGCTCCTTCAGCGGCGGGCGGCTGCCCGGCCGTCCGGTTGCCGTGGGCAGTGTCTGCCTCGCGGTCATGGCCGCGGCCCTCGGCCTTCCGGGGCTGCTCGCCGGGCATGCGGCGGCGGTCGTCTCGATGGCCGTCGCCGGGTGGTGCGTCGGTGTGATCGGCGTGCGGTTCGTCGCACTGTTCCAGCGACTGGTGCCCGCCGCCGACAAGCCGGGGTTCTTCGCGGTCATGCAGGCGCTGCTGGGTGCCACCTTCCCCGTCTCCTCGCTCGTCTTCGGGGCACTGGGCGACCATCTGGCGGCCCGCACGCTCTGCCTGGTCCAGGGCGCGGGTCTGGTCCCGGTGGCACTGGCGCTGTGGTGGCTGGGCCGCCGGTCCGACGCCGAAGCCCGGCGGACGCCCGTCGCGCAGGAGCCGGCGGGGGCGGCGTCGTGACCGCCGTCCTCTCCCCCGCCTCCGCCCAGGACATCGCCGAACTGCGGCAGTTGTACTTCGAGGTGTACGGGCACGGTTATCCGGTGCCGCTCGGCAGCGACCCGGTGGTCATGCGCCGGCTGATCACCGACGGCACCGCGCACTGGCTGACCGCCCGCACCGCCGGCGGCGCCCTGGTGGGCTCGGCCGTCGTGGTGACCGAACCGGGCAGCCGCATCGGCAAGCTCGTCGGCCTCGCGGTGCACCCCGGGCATCGCGGCGGCGGGCTCGCCTCCCGGCTGACCGGGGCGGTCTGCGCCGAGGCCTTCGCCACAGGCGGCCTCGACTCGGTGTACGCCACCGTCCGCCTGGTCACCGAAGGACCGCAGCACGTCGTCGTACGCAACGGCTTCCGGCCGCTCGGCCTGCTGCCGAACGCCGTCGAGGTCGAGGGGTGCGAGACCCTCGCGCTGTTCGCCCGCTACGCCGACGGGGTGCTGGAACACCGCGAACCGGTGGCGAGCGTGCCCGAACGGCTGTCGCCGCTGATGTCCGCCGTATCCGCCGGCGTCGGCATCGACTACGCCGGCACCCGGCACGTCCCCTCCCGCCGCACGGTGGGCACGGCCTCCGGTGCCGAGCCGATCGAGCTGATCACCGCCCCGGCCTTCGTGCGGCGCCGCTTCCTGGAGCTGTTCCCGGAGCCCGACGACCGCTTCTTCCCGCTGCACACGCCCACCGCGCTCCTGGTCGCCGCCGACGGCAGCTTCGAGGCGTACGCCGACCTCGACGCCGTGGCGGGCAGCTGTGCGCTCGTCGCCGTCCATCCGCGTCCGGCCGCGGTGGCCGGCGCCCTGGAAGCGCTGATGGCCGCGGTCACCCGGGCCGGCGCGGACTACGCCGAGGCGCTGCTGCCGCTGGCCGACGCCGAGGCCCTGGAGGTGTTCCTCGCCTCGGGGTTCGTACCCAGCGCGGTCTACCCGGCGATGCGCCGCATCCACGACCGCCTCCACGACTACGTGGTGCTGTCGCGGACCAGCCGTCAGATCGACTTCCGCACCACCGCCGTCAGTCCGCTGCTCCAGCCGTACCTCGGCGCCTACCTGAGTGCCTGGACCGCCACCTATCTGCCCCTTCACGAGGTGTCCCGATGAAACCCCATCTCGCTCCCGTCGAGGTTCCCGACCCGGCGGCGCTGGCCCATGTGCAGCAGCTGTGCGACCTGGCCGAGCCGTACGCGCACGGCCAGGTCGCGGACGAGCTGTTCGCCGCCGCCATGGCGGAGACCAACGCCTGGCACGCCCGCCGCTCCCCGTTCTTCGCCGCCCTGCTCCAGGACCCGGCCGAGACGCCCGCGCCCTCCGTCGGCGACGGGGTGCGCACCCCGCTGGTGCCCGCCGCCTTCTTCAAGCGCCATGAGGTGCTCTCGATCCCGCGCGAGGAGGTGTTCCTGCATCTGACCTCCTCGGGCACCACGGGCCAGAAGTCGCAGATGTTCTTCGACGCGTGGACCATCCGCTCGGCCCAGCGCATGGTGGCCCGGATCTTCGACCACTACGGCTGGATCACCCCCGAACAGCCGGTCAACTATCTGCTGTACAGCTACGAGCCGGCGCCCGCGCTGAAACTGGGCACGTCGTTCACCGACAACTACCTGTGCGACTTCGCTCCGGCCCGGCACACCACGCACGCCCTGCGGCACACCGGCAGCGGCCACGAGTTCGACGTGCACGGCTGCATCGCGGCGCTCCAGCGCTGTGCCGAGGACGACGTACCGGTCCGCATCCTGGGTTTCCCGGCGTTCCTGTACTTCACCCTGGAGCGGATGCGGGCGATGGGGCTGCCGCCCCTCACCCTGCCCGAGGGGTCGCTGGTGGTGCTCGGCGGCGGGTGGAAGGGCCACGCCGACCGGCAGATCGGCAAGGAGGCGTTCTACGCGGAGGTCACCGACCTGCTCGGCGTGCCCGGGGACCGCGTGCGCGACACCTTCGGCTCGGTCGAGCACTGTGTGCCGTACGTCGAGTGCGCGCACCACCGGCTGCACGTGCCCGTGTGGTCGCGGGCGGCCGTACGCGACACCGGGACGCTGCGCCCGCTGCCGTACGGCGAACGCGGTTTCCTGCACCTGGTCAGTCCCTACATCACCTCCGTGCCCGCACACAGCGTGGTGATGGGCGACCTCGCGTCGCTGCACCCGGGTGAGGAATGCCCCTGCCCGCTGTCCACCGACTGGTTCACCGTGCACGGCCGGGCCGGGGTGAGCCGCAACCGCAGCTGTGCGGTGGCCGCCGCCGAACTGATGAAGGGAATGTCGTGACCGCCTCCGTACTCCACCCCGTGTCCCACCCCGAACTCCACCTGTGGCAGGGGGAGCTCGTCGACGAGGCCGAGGCCGGCCGGCGGCTCGCCGGGCTGCCGGAGCTGGCCGCGCGGGTCCTGACGCGTCCGCTGCCCACCGACGTGGTGCTCGGCGCCTGCGCCGCGGTCGGCCGCGACCTGGCCGATCCCGCCTCCGCCCTGTACGGCCGCCTCGCCGGGCAGCTGCCCGCCGACGACGCCGCGGCCGTTCTGGCCGAACTGGCCGGCGTGCTCACCCGGGAGGCGCTGGAGCGCAAGCTGCGGCGGGAACTGGGCGGCCTGCGCCCGGAGCGGCTGACCCGGCCGGACGCCCGCGAGACGGTGTACGAGGCCTGGGCGCCCGTCGGCCTGCTGGTGCACATCGCGCCGGGCAACGCCGCGGCCGTGGCACCGCTGAGCGTCGTGGAGGGACTGCTGGCGGGCAACGTGAACGTGCTCAAGACCAGCAGCTCCGACTCGCGCCTCGCCCTCGACCTGCTCGCCGCGATCGGTGCGGCCGATCCCTCCGGACTCATGGCCGAACGGATCATCGCCCTGCGCTTCCCGTCCTCGCGCCGCGCGTGGATGGAGGCGCTGTGCGGGCAGGCCGACGCCATCGCGGTGTGGGGCGGCGAGGACGCGGTGCGCGCGGCGGGCGAACTGGCGCCGCCCGGCTGCCGGGTGGTCGAGTGGGGCCACCGCATCTCCTTCGCCTACCTGACCCTGCGGGCCGCGTCCGGCGACGGTGTCCTCGACGCGCTCGCCGAGGACGTCTGCCGGCTCGAACAGCAGGCGTGTTCCAGCCCGCAGGTGGTCTACCTCGACACCGACGACAGCGAGGAGCTGTACGCCTTCGCCGGACGGTTCGCCGAGCGGCTCGCGAAGGTGTCCGCGGCACGGCCGGTGTCCGCCCCGCCCGGCACGGCCGAGCAGGCGGAGATCACCACCGTGCAGCAGCTCGCCCGGCTCGAACAACACCTGGGCCTGACCCGCGTGTTCTGCGCCGAGGACGGCTCCTGGCGGGTGCTGGCCGACACCCGGCCCGCGCTCGACGCCTCCCCGCTGTACCGCACCATCTGGGTGAAACCCCTGCCCCGGCCCGCGGTCACCGCGACCCTGCGCCCCATGCGCCGCTATCTGCAGACCGCGGCGGTCGGAGGCGACCGCGCCGACGTGGCCGCGCTGTCCCGCGCGCTGTTCGCGGCGGGCGTCACCCGTGTCACCCCGGTCGGCTCCATGCTGGACGGCTACGAGGGCGAACCGCACGACGGCGTCTACGCGTTGCAGCGCTACAGCCGCCGGGTGAGCGTGCGCGCCGCGGACGCCGCCTTCGGTACGGTGGCCTGCCTGGACGACCTGGTGGCGGCGCCGGTGCTGCCCCCCGCGCCGCACGCACCGCTGCTCGGCAAGGAGGGCGTACAGCACGCGCTCGCCGCCCTGGACCCACGCCATGCGCACCTGCACTTCCGCAGCGGGGGCTCCACGGGCGCGCCCGCGCTGTCGGTGTTCACCTGCGACGACTACGACAACCAGATGCGTGCCGCGGCGGACGGACTGCTCACCGCGGGCTTCGACCCGGCCCGCGACCGGGCGGCCAACCTGTTCTACTGCGGCGGGATGTACGGCAGCTTCATCAGCTTCTTCTCCATCCTGGAACGGCTGAACGCCACCCAGTTCCCGATCGCGGCAGGCCCCGACCACGCCTCGGTGGCCGAGGCACTGGTCACCCACCGGGCGGACACCGTCTTCGGCATGCCGTCCTACCTGTGGCAGCTGTTCCACGCCGAGGCGGACCGGCTGAGCGCCTACGGCGGCATCCGCAAGGTCTTCTACGGCGGCGAGCACTTCACCGCCGAACAACGCCGGGTGCTCACCGAGGAGTTCGGAGTGGAGGTGATCCGTTCCGCGGCGTACGGCAGCACCGATCTGGGACCGCTGGGCTACCAGTGCGCGTCCTGCGACGGCTCGGTCCATCATGTGCTGACCGACCTGCACACGCTGGAGATCCTCGACCCGCACGAGGACCGGCCGGTGGCGCCGGGCGAGCCCGGACGGCTGGTGTTCACGTCCCTGGCGCGGTCCGGTCAGCGGCTGGAGCGCTATGAGATCGGTGACATGGGGCGGGCGGTGCAGGGGCCGTGTGCATGCGGCAGCCACGTGCCTCGGCTGGAACTGCTCGGACGCTACGGCGACGTCGTCCGTGTGGGCACGTACTTCGTCAACTACCGGCGCATCGTCCGGGTGCTGGAGGAACGGCTCGGCTACCACGGCGAGGTACAGCTGGAGGTGGCCCCGGATGCCGACCGGGAGCGGCTGACGGTCCGGCTCGACGAGCAGTACGCGCCCGGTCCCGAGGTCGCCCTGGCCGCTCTCACCGCCGAGGTGGCGGAGCTCGCCTCGGCACGGACAGAGGGGCTGTTGTCCCTCGCCGTACGGACCGCCCGGCGGGAGGAGTTCGAGCGCACCCCGACCAGCGGCAAACTGCGCACGGTCATCGACCTGCGCTAGGGCGTGCCAGACCCCGCGACGCCGGGATGATCCAAACGACACCCCCTGGCAGCGACGCCTGCGGGCGGCGGCGCTCCGTGCTGCCGCCCGCGGCGCTGCTGCCGTACCCCGGCGTGCGGAGCGGGCGGTCAGCCGGCCGACGAGGCTCCGCCGAGCCGGCTGAGCCGGGCAGCCGCGGTGATGGTGGCATGGATGTAGCGCTGCGGGGCTTCCGGCATGACGTCGACGGGCTTGAGCAGCAGGACAGCTCCCCAGATCGCACCGTCCCAGATGACGGGAGCGGCAACGGAGTTCCACTTCGCCATGCACTCCTCGCGTCCCAGTGCGTATCCCTGGTCACGGATGTCGGCGAGTGAGGCGAGAAGTTCGTCGCCGTCCCGGATGACGCCGGGGCCCGCCTCCTGCGGGACCGGGTCGGCGGCGACGCGCTCCTGGATCTGCGCGGGCAGATAGGCGAGGATCGTCCGGCCCGAGGCACCGGTGCGCAGCGACCGTGTGACGGAGAGGACGTCGCGCGGTGTCATGCCGAGTTCCACGAGGTCGGAATCGCCCACCGCCATGTCCAGGCACTGTCTGCCGGCTATGCCGAAGGGGGCCCTCATGTACAGGAAGACCAGCCCGCTGTCGGTCGCCTCCCGCAGGCCCCGCAGCACATGGGTGGCCTCGTCACCGGAGAGTTTGTCCTCGGAGAGCGCGTGGAGCCCCAGGTCGGCGACCGTGCTGCCGAGCTGGTACAGGCCCCGGTCGACCCGGACGAAGGTGCTGTTGTAGGTGCCGGCGGTCAGCATGCGGCCGGTGGTGGAGTCGTCGAGGTCGGCGGCCTTGGCGATCGCGGACAACCGGTGGGCACCGGGTCCCAGAGTGATGAACGCCTGCTGCACTCGCATGAAACGGTCGGCGTAACCGGTGCCGCTTCCGCGCTGCCCACTCATCAGCCGTACCCCCTTCGTCCCGCCCGCGTGCCCGTCGGTGGGAACGCAGCCGGCACCAAGACTATGGGTTGACCGTATCGAGGCTGAACTTGCCCATGCCGGCCCGCTTGTTGAGCATGTTGTGCGCCTTGGCCGCGTCGGCCAGCGGGAAGGTGCCACCGCTGACGATCCTGAGCGTGCCGTTGCCGACAGCGTCGAAGAGCTGCCTCATGGACGCCGTCAGCGGGAGCGTCCGGTCGGTGTACAGGTGGGGAAGCCAGAACCCGGCGGCGGTGATCGACTTCTGGAGCAGGGTGTGCACGGGGACGTCGGCGAGCTGCCCGCCGGCGAAGCCGTACACGGCGAGTCGGCCGCGCGGCGCCAGCACGTCGAGGGTCTGCTGCAGCGTCTTGCCGCCGGTCATCTCCAGCGCAGCGTGCACGGGGCCTCCTGCCGCGTCGAGGATCCGTTCCGCCAGGCCGTCCGCGTCGGAGGAGTCGACGGCCGCCACCGCACCGAGTTCCAGGGCCAGCCGGCGCTTCTCCGCCGTGCCGGCAAGAGCCACCACGCGGGCGCCCGCCTGTTGCGCCAGTTGGACGGCCAGCGAGCCCACGCCTCCGGCCGCGGCGGGAATGACGACCGTCTCCCCCTTGGTGATCCTGGCGACCGTGAAGAGGAGGTGGTACGCACTGTTCCCCTGCAGAGCCAGCGGCACCGCCTGTTCGTCGGTGATGCCGTCCGGGATCTCCCAGTGCAGCCTGCGGTGCACGGCGGCCTTCTCCGCGTAGCCGCCGCCCTGCGTCAGCGCCACGACACGCCTGCCGTCCGGCGTGGTGCCGACGACCTCGTTGCCGGGGATGTACGGCAGTCCGACCGGCGCGAGGTAGGTATTTCCCCGCACATGGACATCTGCGTAATTGACACCCGCGAGCCTCACATCCAGGAGGATCTGTCCACGCGCGGGTTCGGGATCGGGAACCTCTTCCAGTCGCAGAACCTCGGGTCCGCCGAATTCCCTCATGACAATCGCGCGCACGGTACTCCTATCGACACGGGCCGGATGCGTACGCCGACAGGCTAGGGCATCCGCGTACCGGTTCCGACCCGGGAACCGTGCCTCATACATATTTCTCACGAGCCGAGAAAGGGCCACCTATTTCTCGCTCCGCGAGAAGATTTAATGTCGAACTTCTCGTGAGGTGAGAAAGGGAAGGGAAGAGTTGCGTTCGTCCTTTCGATAGGGACATAGTGATGCCGCCCTCCTTGCTGCCGCGCACGTTCCTGACGGGGGATGCGACGGAACGGCCGGCAGCACGGGGGAGGAGGGCAACTCATCGTCCGGTCAGGTGCCGCTGCAACCAGTCGGCGGCGGCACGCCGGAAGAGCCGCCGGTTGTCGGCACGCAGAAAGTCGTGCCCCTCCTCGCGCAGCGTGAGCAGCTCGGCGGTCAGACCACGTTCACGTGCCGCCCGCACGAACTGTTCCGACTCCCCTGGCGGCACATTGGTGTCGTGTTCACCGTGCACGGCGAGAATCGGCGCGCGCAGCGCGTCGATGCGGCTCATCGGTGACAGGGCGTGCAGCAGTTCACGGTCGGCCACCGGGTGACCGTATTTGTTGGCCGCCGACTGGGCGATCCAGGGTTCGGTGCCCTCGAAGAACGTCGCGAAGTCGGACATGCCGCACACCGCCACGCCGGTGCGGAAAAGCTCCGGGTGCCAGACCAGAGAGGCGAACGTGAGATAGCCGCCGTACGAGCGGCCCATGACCGCCAGCCGGGCGGGATCGGCCGGGCCGGCCAGAACCGCGTGGGCGGCGCAGTCCGCCACGTCGTCGATCGCCGCGAACCGGCCCCTCCCCAGGTCCGCGTCGACGAACGACCTGCCGTATCCGGACGACCCGCGCACGTCGGGCGCGAAGACGTCCAGTCCCCTGCCCAGGATCTCGTGGTAGAGCGGGTCGAGGACGGGGCGCTCCTGGTCCTCGGGTCCGCCGTGCAGATGGATGACGCAGGGCGCCGGCTCCCCGGGGCCGCGCCCCGGAGCACGGTAGTACCAGCCGTTCAGCGGCAGCCCGTCCCGTGCGGTCGGACGGCGGTGGGCCGGTCGTACGGGCGGGCGGCCCGGGGGAACGGCGTCCTCGTCCCGTGACGACCACGGGGTGCGCACCGAGGTCACGCCCTCCGGGAGCCACCAGATGCCGGGGCGCCGCCGGGACCCCGACAGGGCCAGCAGCAGCCGGGGGCCGGCGTCCACGATGCGGGTGACCACCTCGTGGGGCAGGGGCACGGGCCGGGACGGACCGGTGGCGGGCCCGGCCGTACCGGACGCGTCCGTGTCGAGGACCTCGACCTCGCTCATGCCCCGGACGTTCCAGGCCAGTACGGCGGCACTGCCGTCGTGGACGCAGCGCAGCAGCTCCAGGTCGCAGTCCTCGCGCGAGGCCCCGACGGACCAACTGCGCGGCCGCCCTTCCGGGTCGAGTCCGGCGGCGAGGAGGACCGCGAACTCCCGGTGGGCGTTGCTGCGCAGCCACAGGGTGTCCGCGCGGGGTGAGAAGCTGCCGATCCACGGGTCGCCGTCGGCCACCGGCACCACACAGGTCGTCACGTGGTCGAAGGTGCGCAGCACGACGGCCTCACGCCGCCCGCGGGGCCCCCGGCGCAGCAGCGCCAGTCCGCCGTCCCGGCTGACATCGCACACGCGCAGCGTCGCCGCGTCCTGCTCGGTGGCGAGCAGGGCGGGGGCGGCCATGCCGTCGGGGTCGATGAGATAGGCCGACAGCCCGTCGCCGAAGCCGGCCGCGGGGGCGATGTGCGCCTCGCCCGGAGCACCCCGCTCGCGCGTGTCGACAGTGACGTGGGGCGACGGCACTCCGAGCCCGGCGTCCGTGGGATGTGCTGCACCGAGGAGTTCCGCATCGCCCATCCGGCGCTGCCAGTGCTCCGGCAGGCGACCGGCTGCCGGACCGGGGCCCTCCGGACCGGGCTCGGCCATGGTGTCCAGGGCGGGTACGGCGGTGGGCACCGCGACGGTGACCGCGACCGCCGATCCGTCGTGCGCCCAGCAGCCCAGATGGGCGGAGCTGCCCGGCTCGGCTCCGGCCAGGATGTGCCGGTCGGTGCCGTCGGGACGTACGCACAGCACCCTCATGTGCTCGCCACCGCCGGGGGCCACCGTGTAGGCGATCCAGCGGCCGTCGGGCGACCAGGACACCTCCCGGACCGGGTCCGGTCCGTCGTCGAGCAGACGTATCGCGTCGCCGTCGACGGGGCCCGCCCAGAGCTGGGGTACACCGCCGCGGTCGCAGATGAAGGCGACCTGTGTTCCGGCCGGGTCGGCCGAGGGGTACCAGCAGCCGTGCGCGATGAGCCGCGTCGTCGCGTCCCGCGGCCCGGAGGAGTCCGGCAGGGGAATGCGGGCGGGCGCGGCGAAGGCGGTGCCGTGGCCGTCCGAGGCCGGCGGAGGTGAGTCGGCGGTCAGGCGCGCGGCGGCAGGCCGCTCGGCAGTGGTCCGGTCCGTGCCCGGCGTGCGCCCCGTGAGGGGGTCGGTGGTCAGATTCCGTGCGTCTGCAGCCATATCTCCAGCAAAGCCACTTGCCACAGCGCGTTCGCTCCGCGCTTGGTGCGGTGTCGGTCGGGGGCCGCCAGCAGTTCGGCGACGTAGGAGTCCTGGAACAGCCCGCGCCGCTTCGCCTCCGGGGCGTTCAGTGCCTCACGCACCCTCTCCAGGACGGGTCCGGCCAGGTGGGTGATCGCCGGGACCGGGAAGTAGCCCTTGGGGCGGTCGACCACCTCCAGGGGCAGCAGTTTGCGGCCGCCCTCCTTGAGGACGCCCTTGCCGCCGTCGGCCAGCTTCAGCTCCGGCGGGCAGGCGGCCGCCAGCTCCACCAGCTCGTGGTCCAGGAACGGCACCCGGGCCTCCAGGCCCGAGTCCATGGTCATGTTGTCGACCCGCTTGACCGGATCGTCGACCAGCATGACATGGGTGTCGAGCCGCAGGGCGGCGTCCAGCGCGGTCTCGGCTCCCGGCACCGCCATGTGCTCCCGGACGAACCGGCCGGATACGTCGTCCGGCGGCAGCATGTGCGGCTGCAGCATGGCGGCGAGGTCGGCGTGCGGCCGGTCGAAGTACGTCTCGGCATACCTGTCCGGTTCCTCCTCGCGGGCCGCGGAGGCGAGGCGCGGATACCAGTGGTAGCCGGCGAAGACCTCGTCGGCGCCCTGCCCGCTCTGGACGACCTTCACGTCCCTGGCCACCTGCTCGGACAGCAGATGGAACGCGACCACGTCGTGGCTCATCATCGGCTCGCTCATCGCCAGGACGGCCGCGTCCAGGGCCGTCGACACCCGCTGCGAGGGAACCACCAGCTGATGGTGATCGGTGGCGAACTCCCTGGCGACCAGGTCGGAGTACCGGAACTCGTCCCCCTCGTCGCCGCCTTCCGACTCGAAGCCCACGCTGAACGTCGCCAGGTCCCGCTGTCCCTCGTCGGCCAGCAGGGCCACGATCAGGCTGGAATCCAGCCCTCCCGAGAGCAGGACACCGACCGGCACGTCAGCGACCATGCGGCGGCGTACGGCGGTCCGCAGGGTGTCCAGCACCGTGTCCCGCCACTCGGCGGGGCCCATCCCGGCGTGCTCGGGGCGGCGTGTGTAGGACGGCTGCCAGTAGCAGTGCTCCTCATAGGTGCCGTCCGGCTCGACGGTCCGCACGGTGGCCGGGGGGAGCTTGCGCACCCCGGCCAGAACGGTGCGGGGTGCGGCGACGGTCGCGTGCCAGCTGAGGTACTGGTGCACGGCGGCCGGGTCCAGTGAGGTGTCGACGTCCCCGGCCGCGAGCAGGGCGGGCAGCGTCGAGGCGAAGCGCAGCCGTCCGGGGGTCTCTGCCAGGTACAGGGGCTTGATGCCGAGCCGGTCGCGTACCAGGACCAGCCGGCCGGTCCGGTGCTCGACGAGGGCGAAGGCGAACATGCCGTAGAAACGGTCGACGCAGGCGGTCCCCCACTGCTGGTACGCCTTGAGGACCACCTCGGTGTCGGAAGTGGACCGGAACCGGTGGCCGAGGGCCTTGAGCTCCGCGCGCAACTCCTCGTAGTTGTAGATGCACCCGTTGAAGACGCCGGTGAGCTCCTGCTGGTCGTCGGTCATCGGCTGCGCCCCGTGCTCGGAGAGATCGATGATCTTGAGTCTGCGGTGCCCGAGGGCCACCGCGTCCCGCGCCCAGATCCCGTGGCCGTCGGGACCGCGCGCGGCGAGCCGTTCATTCATGCGCTCGACGGCCGCCAGGTCGGGCCGCGTGCCGTCGAAGCGCATCTCCCCGCTCAGACCGCACATCCGCGACCACCTCCCCGCTGCGCGTGCAGGTCGCGCGGGTTGCGCGGCGGTGCCGTGAGCAGGGGCCCGCCCGTCGGTGTGCCGGTCGGTATGTGGTCGTGACTGGTGGACACGGTGCTGTTTCCTTCGCGACGAGAGCGGACAGGGAACAAGGCGGCTGAACTCGTTGGTCGCGCCTCAGCAGCCGGCGATGCGTGCCGGGCGGGCCCCGGAGGCTTCGGCAGCGGGCCGCCCCGGGGAGGCGACGTGCCGGGCGGGGCCGGCACCGGGCCGCGGAGGCGGGTGGTCCTCGCCTCTGGTCTCCGCGATCGCCACATCCGTGCAGGCCAGCAGGTCCTCCTGCACGGCCGTGCGGCGCAGGCGGTGGGCGGCGCTGCCGGCCGCGAGCGCCCTCTCGGCAAGCTCTCGGACCGTGTGCCAGTCGCCGGCGGACTCCAGCGCGGGGCGCGCCCGTAGCAGCAGGCTGCGGACGACCTGGGCCGCGGGCGCCTCGTGCCGGCTTCCGGGATCGATCAGGGTCCCTTCCAGGCCCGACCGTGCGGCCCGCCAGGAAGCGGCACGCAGCCACTCGTGCCGGACGGCACAGGCGGGGACGTCCGTGGTGCCCAGCCGCTCATGGGCATCGGTCACCAGCGCGCGGAAGAGTGCGGCGATCAGCACGACCGTTTCCGCGCGGGGGCAGGCGTCGCAGATGCGCAGTTCAAGGGTCGGCTGGTGGGCGGAGGGCCGGATGTCGTAGTAGATCATTCCTGGGTCGCTGATGACGCCGGAGTCGACGAGGCACTGCACGGCCGCGTCGTACTCGGCGGCGTCGGCGAAGCACCCCGGCGGCCCCGAGGTGGGCCAGCGCTGCCACACCATGGTCCGCCAGCTGGCATAGCCGGTGTCGGCGCCCAGCCAGAAGGGCGAGCTGGCGGACAGGGCCAGCAGCACGTGCAGCCACGGCGACACCTCGCACATGACGCGTACCGCGAGGTCACGGTCGGGGGCGTCGACATGGACGTGGGTCCCGCAGATCAGTTGCTCGTCCGCGATCATGCGGTACTCGTCGACCATACGGCGGTAGCGGTGGCCGGGGGTGGGACGGATGTCCGCCGTGCGGGCCAGTGGCACCGTTCCGGCGGCCACCACGGCCAGCCCGTGAGCGGTCGCTGCGGCGTCGAGCCGGCGCCTGGTGCGGATGACATCGCCGTACAGGCCGTCCAAAGACGTGTGCACCTCACTGTTCGACTCCACCGTCGCCTGCTGCAACTCGGTCGTGAAGGTCCGCTCGGGCAGCTCTTCCAGCACGGTGTCGGCTCGGGGCACGAGCAGACCCGTCTCCACCTCGACGATGTGGAACTCCTCTTCCACTCCGATGCGAAGGGTCACGGCACTCCTCGGATGACGGGCGGGCACCCGCCCCACCGGTCCACCGGCGGCGGGCTGTGCACCTCCGACTTCCCACCCAGCCCATTACTAAGCAAGGGGTGCTCTATCGAGGCATGGGCATCACAGATGAGCGGGGGGCTCCGCAAGGCGGCCGGTGTGCGGTCGGCCCTGAGTACGCGTACTCAGGCAGCACCAGCTGCGCACCGACACAATCGTCGCCATGAACAGATCTTCGACGGGTGGCATGGCATGGACATGCATATGAGCCTGCGGCGCGCGATGGTACCCGCACTGCTCGGAGCCCTGCTGCTCACGCTGCTGCTGTGGTGGGCGGGAGCGAGCGCGCCGGCACTGCAACTGCGCGGCGCCACCAACGTGTTCGACGTCCAGTCGGCGGGCGAACTCCGGCGTTGGCTCACGCCCTGGTCGTACGATCCCGCGACGGCGCTGCTCTACGACGGGCCCGCGGGCGCCGGTTCGACCGGGGACGCCGCCGTGAGCGCGGGCACCCAGTACGCCGATCTGTACCGTACCGCGATGCAGATCAGGTTCGTGACGGTCTTCCTCGTCTTCCTGGCGGGCGCGCTGCTCGTGATCCGCAGGATTCCACCGACGCAGGGACGTACGCCGGCCACTCTGCTCGCACTGTGGGCCTGGGGCCCGGTGGCCGGAACGCTGGCCGTGACGGCCTCCGCGCCGTGGCTGATCGCGTCCCGGGGGCACGGCAGCTACAGGATCCTGCCGCAGCTTGCGGGGGTGATCGCGTCGAGCGGGCCGGTCGTGGTGGCCGCAGCGCTGTTGACCGCCGTGCTCACGGTGCTCGTGGCGCGTGTCGGCGCGAGGGCTGCGGACCCGCTGCCCCGGCGGAGTGTGCCGCCGCGTATCGCCCGCCTGGCCGCGAGCGCCGGGACCGCGGTGATCGCACTGTCGCTGGTGGTCCTGTCGTACGGATCGGTGGCGGCCGGGATCCAGACGGCGTTCAGCGGTGCAGGACTGCTGTCCGAGCCCGGCGACCTGCTGCGGCAGTGGCTGCTGCTCGGCGCCTGGACGGGCCCGTCGACCACGCCGCTCGGTCACTGGCTGCTGTACCGGGCCGCTGATGTGGTCATGCTGGCGGTGGTGTGGTGGGCACTGCGCCTGCTTCCCGGCCTGCTCACCCGGATGACGGTGCCGGCGATGGCGGTGGGTGCGGTCTGCGCGACCGTGCTGGGACTGCTGGCGAGCCAAGTGCTGCACATGACGATGGACGACACTGTCGGCGTGTGGGGACCTGTGCATCTGTTCTCCGGGCTCGGCGACGGCGTCCCGGCCGCACTCACCTTCGGTACGGCGGCGGGGACGGCGGCCCTGGCGACACTGCGGCTGGCCGGGGGCCAGGACGCCGGCCCATCACCCCGGTGAGGAACGGGGGTTGCCCCGTCGGCACGCCGATCGCCTTTCTCCGCCTCCGACTTCGGCCGGGCCGCCACCGTCCCCCGCACAAGACCTCGTCCACGGCGCCTGGCAGTGGCTGCTCGCGCAGGCATCGCCCCCCACAGCGGGTGCACCCTGTGATGTCTCAGGTTCACGCGCGGGCTCGTGTGCTCTTCACTGATGGCGAGAAGACAGCAACTCGACCTCACGGGGGTACACATGCACAGCAGGAAGCGCATCCTGGCAGCCGGCCTGGCCACGGCGGTCTCCGCCGTGGCCCTCTCCGTCGCCGGTGTGGCGGTTCCGGCCGAGGCCGCTGCTCAGGGGACCGTCGACTGCGACGGCTGGGTGCACAACAACGATCCGAACGTCGGCATCGCGGGCTGCGAGAACAACACCGACCACGCCATCACGTTCCGGGCCGAGATCGTCTGCGGCTGGGCCCCGGACGTCTCCGGCAACTGGGTGACGCTGAACCCGGGACAGTACGGCGAGTCCACGGGTTCCTGCGCGTTCTACAGCACGGGGGTCGGCAGCGTGGGCTGGACCATCCAGTGACGCCCAGGTGTCGGGGCGCCGTCAGTCAGCACTGGGGGGCCGCTGCTTCACCGTACCGTCCACGTCAGTGAGGTGGTCGCCTCGGCCCGGACCCCAGGGTCACGTATGGCCGTCGTGTCGTCGGTGACGGTCGCCGTGACCTTGTGGCCGTGGCCCCGGACGCCCAGTTGGTGCGGCGTCACCGACAGGTCGCCCGTGGCCGACGGTACCTGCCTGCCGTCGACGTACCAGGTCAGTTCCGGGTCGGCGAGGCCGGTCAGCGGCGCGAGGCACACCGTGATCCGGCGCTTTTGCCCGATGGGCCGGGATGTCGGGAGGGAGGAGGTCAGCGCGTCCGCGTCGGCGTAGAAGCCGGCGATCATCGTCTCCCGGCCGACGACGCTGAACTCGGTCGAGGCCAGGGAGCGCATGAGGGACGTCTCGGTCGGGCGGTAGACGCCCGCCTCGTAGTAGCCCCCGCCCTCGTACGTGCCCACGGCCGAACCGGTCGGGTCCTGGGCCCCGAGCCAGCGGTACCACTTCGTCGTACCCAGGTCGCGGTGGAGGGTGAGGTTGGCGGTGGCCGGTTCCTCGGCGGAGGGATACGTGCCGTAGCCCGCGTATTGGTACTCGTCGGCCAAGTGGCCTATGGAGTGGCCGAGTTCGTGGGCGCCTATGAGGTACGACCTGTCGTTGTCGGACGACATCGTCGCCACCCCGTGAAAGGTGGAGCCCGACGGCAGGTCGGCGGCGGAGTAGCCCGCACCGCCGTACTTGGCGGAGTGGGCGATGACGAAGACGATGTCGGCGTCCGGTGCCAGGCCGGCGTACTGAGCGACCTCGTCGGTGTCGACGCACAGGAGGCGTTCGATGCCGTCGCAGAAGAAGGAGGAGCCCAGCGCGGTGTCCTTCACGACGTCGGCCGCCGGGTCGCCGGAGACGCCGGACTCGTGGGAGACGGCGTTGACCAACCAGACGTTGAACAGGCCCCGGTAGCTCCGGTACGGCTCGACACCAAAGATCGCGTCCAGCTTCGCCTCGGCGTCGGCGGCGAACTCGCCCTGTTCGTCGGCTGTGTAGCCGTCGCCCATCACCACCAGATCGAGCCGCCCGGACACCGGTCCCGTGCGCTGGAGTGCTGTCACCGCCGGGATGGTGCCTGTCAGGCCCGGCGCGGGGCGGGCGGTCCGGTCGAGGGCGCTCGCCGGGACGGTCACCTGGCGGGGCTCGGCCCGGGGTCCGGGGAAGTACTCGACGTGCTGAGTGCGAACCGAGGGGGCGGCCGCCTCGGCCGCCCCTGAGTTCACTCCGCCGACCAGCGCCGCCGCGGCGGCAAGGACAGCCACGGCAGCGGTGGTCCAGCGCATACGCGCTCTTGCGGGATGCGGCACGGCAACCCTCACTTAAGTATCCAGTTAAGTAGATTTAATGGCGCGCTTAATGTAGAGGCCCGTGCTTCAACCGGCAAGCGTTTCTTCATGGTTGACGCGTCGCCGGGGTCGTCTCATACGCGCCGAGGGCTCTGCTCAGGAGAGTTGCCGGCCAGGCTCGCCCGTTCCCGGATCGCCGTCCGCGCCGGTGTCCGCCGGAACGACCTGCTCCGTCCAGATGATCTTGCCGGTCGCCGTGTAGCGAGTGCCCCACCGGTGGGCCAGCTGGGCCACGATCAGCAGGCCCCGCCCTCCCTCGTCGGTGGTCCGTGCATGGCGCAGGCGCGGTGAGGTACTGCTGGCGTCGGAGACCTCGCAGATCAGGGCACGGTCCCGGATCAGGCGGAGACAGACCGGTCCGGCCGCATGACGGATGGCATTGGTGACCAGTTCGCTGACGATGAGCTCCGTGGTGAACGTCAGATCGGGCATGCCCCACTCCGTCAGCTGCCGGGCGGCGAGGCTGCGGGCGTGCGCGACGGCTGCCGGATCGCTGGGCAGGTCCCAGGAGACGACCCGGTCGCGGGCAAGGACCCGGGTCCGGGACAGGAGCAGGGCCGCGTCGTCGGACGGCGGAGCGGTCAGCAGATCGTCGATCACCGTGCGGCCGGTCTCCTCCAGCGTCGGCCGGGGCACCGCAAGGGCGGCACGCAGCCGGGAGAGTCCGGCGTCGATGTCCCGGTCGAAGGACTGGATGAGGCCGTCGGTGTAGAGCGCGATGAGGCTGCCCTCGGCCAGCTCCAGCTCTACGGACTGGAAGGGGAGGTAGCCGAGGCCGAGTGGTGGTCCGGCGGGCAGATCCAGGATGTCGGCACCGCCGCCCGGGCCGACGATCACCGGCGGGAGGTGACCTGCCCGGGCCAGGGTGCACCGCCTGCTGACCGGGTCGTAGACGGCGTACAGGCAGGTGGCACCCATGAACGCGGTGCCCGCGGCCTCATCCTGGGTCGCCGCCGAGGCGTCGCCGCCGTGCGCCCCCATGAGGCCGATGACCAGGTCGTCCAGATGGGCCAGCAATTCGTCCGGGGAGAGATCGAGATTGGCGAGCGTACGCACCGCGGTGCGCAGACGCCCCATCGTCGCCGCGGCGTTGATGCCGTGCCCGGCCACGTCCCCGACGACCAGCGCGACCCGGGCTCCGGACAGCGGAATCACGTCGAACCAGTCGCCACCCACCCCACTGGGGACATCCGCCGGGAGATACCAGGACGCCACCGCCAGCGCGGAGCCTCCCGTCAGTTCCTGCGGCAGCAGATAACGCTGCATGGAACGGGCCGCGGTGCGCTCGCGGGTGAAACGACGCGCGTTGTCGATGCACACCGCCGCGCGGGAGACGAGTTCCTCGGCGAGACGTACGTCGTCGTCCTCGAAGGGGCCCCGCCGCCGGGACCGGGCGAACGTCGCCGCGCCCAGGGTGACGCCACGTGCCCGCACCGGGAGCACCATCACCGAGCGGAAGTCGAAGTCGCGGAAGGAGGCACCCAGCGATTCGTCCTCGGTCACCCACGGGCTGGCGTCGCGGTCCAGGATCCGTTCCACCAGGGTCCTGCTCTCCAGCAGACAGCGGGTCACGGGCGACGAGGCGGCACGCCGGACCGTTTCGCCCACGTTCAGACTCGCCTCGGGACAGCCCTCGCGCACCGACTGCTGTCCGGCCCGCCGGATGACGGGCGACATGCCGACCGGCCCGGGCGCCGGTTCCTCGCCCCTCATGACCGAGTCCAGCAGGTCCACGGCGACGAAGTCGGCGACGGACGGCACGGCGTCGTCGGCCAGTTCCTGGGCGGTCCGCGTCACGTCCAGGGTGCTGCCGATGCGGGTGGCGGCGTCGTTGAGCAGGGCCAGTCGTTCCTGGGCCCGCCAGCGTTCGGTGACGTCGATGACCATGTACCAGACACCGACGTTCCGGCCGTGGCGGTCCTTCATCGCGAAGAAGGACGCCGAGATCGCACGGCCGGCGTCGGGGTCCGTGCCACCGAAGCCGCGGTATTCGAAGTCCATCACCGGGGCGCCGGTCTCCAGGACCCCGCGCATCTTCTCCTCGAAGGCCGCGGCCTCCGTCTCCGGCAGCACGTCCGCCATCCGCCGGCCCAGCCGCTGTTCGAGGGGGATCCGGCGGTCCAGGGTTTCGTTCACCCAGACGTACCGCAGGTCCGTGTCGAGGACGGCGATGCCGACCGGCGCGTGGGCGAGGAAGGGCGTGAGCGTCAGCTGGCTCACCCCGCCGCCCGGCATCCGCCAGAAGGCCCGTTTGGGAGGCCGGCCGACGAACCTGCCGAAGACCAGTGCGGCGACCGTGGCGGTCAGGACGCCCGGGACCATTTCATAGATGCCCGACTCGAAGGGACCGAGCAGCGGATTGATCTTCTTCCACAGCAGCACCGTGGTCGCGCCCGAGATGATCCCGGCCATGGCTCCCGCCCAGGTCATGCGCGGCCAGTACAGCGAGAGAAGGACGACCGGTCCGAACGCGGCACCGAAGCCCGCCCAGGCGTAGGCGACGATGCCCAGCAGCCCGCCGCCCCTGAGCGCGATCGCGAAGGCCACCAGAATCACGGCGACGACGGCGGCGCGACCGGCCCAGACCAGTGTCCTGTCCGAGGCGTGCCGGTTGAGGAACGCGCGGTAGAAATCCTCGGTGAGAGCGACCGACGACACAAGGAGCTGGCTGTCCGCGGTCGAGATGATCGCGGCCAGTACGGCGATCAGCATCACGCCGGCACCCCAGGGATTGAACAGGGTCCGGCTGAGAGTGAGGTACACCGTCTGCGGGTCGTGCAGCGGCGTGCCGGTCCGGGCGATGCCCACCAGGCCGACGAGGGTGGCGCCGGCGAGTACGACGATGACCCATCCGGTTTCCAGACGGCGGGCCGCGGGGATGGCGTCGGTGCTGCGGATGCCCATGAAGCGGGCGAGGATGTGGGGCTGGCCGAAGTAACCGAGCCCCCAGGCGAGCAGCGAGACGATCGCGACGGCACCGAGCGGCCCGCCGGCCGACCACCGCCCGTCCGCGAAGTCGACCTTGGCACCCATGTCCAGCAGGCCGGGGGTCTTGCTGTCGAGGGCGTCGCGCAGTGCCCCGAACCCGCCGAGCGCCCCGATGCCGACGACGGGGAGCACGAGCAGGGCGAGGAACATCAGCGTGGCCTGCAGCACGTGCGTCAGACTCACGGCGAGGAAGCCGCCCAGGCACGAGTAGACGACGATCACCAGGGCGGTCAGGGTCACCCCGAGCCCGAAGCTGACTCCGAAGATGTGCCCGAACAGTACGCCTCCGGCCACCAGCCCGCTGGCGACGTAGACGGTGAAGAACAGGAGGGTGACCGCCGCCGAGACCATCCGGAGCATCCGGGTGCGGTCCTCGAACCGCTCCTCCAGATAGGCCGCCAGGCTCACGGCGTTTCCGGCGCGCTCGGTGTAGGTGCGCAGCCTCGGCGCGACGAACAGCCAGTTGAGGTACGTACCGATGACCAGACCGGCCGCGATCCAGCTGGCGCCGACACCGGCCGCGTACACCGCTCCGGGAAGAGCGAGGAAGAGCCAGCCGGACATGTCGCTGGCTCCGGCGGACAGGGCGGCGACGAACGCGCTGAGCCTGCGGCCCCCCAGGGCGAAGTCGGCGAAGGTGTGAGTGCGGCTGTAGGCCCAGAAGCCTGTTGCGATCATGACGGCCACATACAGAAGGAATGTGGCCACGATCGGCGCACTCAAGTCGATCATGTCGTCCTCGCCTGCGAGGTTCCCGAGCATGGGCGCGACCGTCGCATGCCTGACAGCCGCGACTCTTCGTATACAAATGTACAGATTCCGGCCACGGCCGGCCGACAGCTCCGTCCGGGTCGGACGTGCTCAGGACTGGGCTCGGGCGATGAGCAGCGCGACGTCGTCCTCACCCCCGGGCGAGCGCAGGGTTTCCAGGATGCGGTCGCAGGTGTCCTCCAGATCGTGGCCGCGTGTCGCCGTGAAGGCGTCGAGGAGGGAGTGCAGCCGACTGTCGATGGGTTCACTCCGGGTTTCGACCAGGCCATCGGTGTAGAGGGCCAGCTCGTCGCCGGGGCGGAAGGGGATGGTGGTGGCCTCGAAGGGCACTCCGCCGACCCCCAGCGGTGCACCGGTGGGGAGGTCGAGAAGCTGCGCCGCGTGGCCGACACGCATCAGGGCCGGGGGCAGGTGGCCGGCGAGGCAGATCTCGCACTGCCCCCGGTGGGGGTCGTAGACGCAGTAGATGCAGGTGGTGATGGTCTGCTCGACACCTTCGGTCAGGTGATCGAGGTGACGCAGGGCCTCGGCGGGGGCGAGGGCGAGTTCGGCGAAGGCGCGGGCAGCGCTGCGGAGTTGGCCCATGGTGGCGGCGGCTTTGATGCCGCTGCCCATGACGTCCCCGACGACCAGGGCGGTTCTGTCACCCCGGAGAGGTATGGCGTCGTACCAGTCACCGCCGATCTCGCTGGTGACGCCGGCGGGCTGGTATCGGCAGGCGACCTCCAGACCGGGCAGGCGCGACGGGGGGTCGGGCAGCAGGCTGCGCTGGAGAGTGAGGGCCGCTTGGCGCTGGGCCTGGTATCCGCGGGCGTTGTCGATGCACACTGCGGCCCGGGCGGCCAGCTCCCAGGCCAGGAGCGCGTCGTCGTCGTCGAAAGGTGCGGGGTTGCGGGTGCGTTTGAGGTCCAGGGCGCCGAGGACTTCGCCCCGGGCCATGAGCGGTACGGCCAGGTAGGAGTGAACGCCGGCCGCCGCGAGCAGGGCCGCGGCCTCGCCGTGTCGGGCGATGCGCTCCAGATCCCGAGGGGTGGTGTGGGGCACCAGGACCGGCTCCCGGGTGCGTACGCACTGGGTGATCAGGCGGTCTACGGCGTAGGAGGCGCGTCCCCCTGGCGGGTCGGCCGCGCGGACCGCCTCGGTGGCGTGGACCGCATGAACGGCAAGGGCGCGGAAGAGGGCCGGCCCCTCGTGTGGCGCCATCCGGCCGTCGAGGGCGCTGTCGAGTACGTCCACGGCTGCCACATCGGCCAGGTCCGGCACCACTACGTCGGCAAGCTCTCGTGCGGTCGTTTCCAGATCGAGGGTGGTACCCACGCAGGCGGATGCCCTGGCGATCAGTGTCAGCCGTTGCCGGGCCTGTGCCGCCTCGGCAGCGGCTTGATGCCGCTCGGTGACGTCGATGACGGAATAGGCCAGACCCAGCACCCGCCCGGCGGAATCCTCCAGCCGGTAGTACGAGACGGACCAGGCGTGCTCGTGCTCCGGATCGTTGGGAGGCCGGCAGACGATGTCCCGGTCCACCACCGACTCGCCCGTCTCCAGGACACGCCGCAGACGGGCCTCGGGGTTCGTGTCCAGGAAGCTCAGGACTTCGCCGGCCGACCGGCCCAGACGCTCGGCGGCGGACTGACCGGTGATGCGTTCGAGAGCAGGATTGACGGCCAGGTACCGCAGGTCGGGGTCGAGGATGGCCAGCCCGACCGGGGACTGGGACACCAGACGCATGGCCAGGGCGGCATCTCGCTCGACCCGCTCCACGGCGGCCTGGTCCGCGGCAAGGCCCAGGGCGTAGACGTCACCGAGCTCGTCCAGCAGCCGCATGTTGCGGAACTCCACCAGACGGGTGCTGCCGTCCTTGTGCCGGATCGGGAACGCCCCGGCCCAGTCGGTGCCGGATTCCATCACCTCGGCGAACAGCTTGATCACCGCGTCCCGGTGTTCCTCGTGGACCGTCAGCCGAGCCGCGTCCCGACCCAGCGCTTCCGCCGCGGTGTAGCCGAAGAGTTCCTCGGCCTTCGGACTCCAGAAGACCACCTGACCCTGCGCATTCAGGACCACCGCGGCGACGCTGAGCAGATCGAGCAGGCCGCTGGGCGGCGCGGCGGAAGCGGCCGCTGACCGGCCGTCGCCTGCTCGGGAGGAGTCCGTCGTGCCCATGCCTCATTTTCCTTCCCGCTCGGCGCCTTGCTCGTACGCCGTACCGGCGGGCGTGCTGCCTTCATCCATCGTCGGCCCAGACCGGGGCAGCACACACCTGGACCGAGGACTGAGACGCCGGGACTCACCTACGCGGAGCCCTCTGCGGAGCCCTCTTGAACCGCGGGGCGCCTGCAGCGGACGGCGACGGCCGCGATGTCGTCGTCGAGCCGTCCGCCGCTGTAGTGGAGCAGGTCTTGGTGCAGCCGGTCCAGCAGCTCACGGGGCGCTGCCGAGCCGAGCTGCCGCATCCACTCCGGCAGCGGGAAGAACGCGCCGGCGCGGTCCCGGGTCTCCGTCACTCCGTCGGTGTAGAGCAGCATCTGGTCGCCCGAGGCGAAGGCGACGGTGTCGACGTTGTAGTCGTCCCCGAGGAGCGCCGCGAGGTTGAGGGGCGGAGAGGGGACGGTGGGGTCCAGGACGCACACCTCTCCGCTGCGCATCAGCAGGGGCGGGGGGTGGCCACAGTTCAGGATCTTCACATGCCCACTGCCGTACGGGATCTCGGCGATCAGAGCGGTGGCGAAGTGCTCGGGCTGATCCGGGTCGAGGAGCGCGACGCTGTAGCGGCACATGCTGGTCTCCAGGCGATGGATGATGCCCCTCAGGTCGGGCTGGTCGTACGCGTTCTCCCTGAAGCAGTTGATCACCGCCGAGGCCGCCCCCACCGCCGACAGGCCTTTGCCGCGCACGTCACCGATGAGCAGCCGGACCCCGTACGGCGTGTCCGCCACCTCGTAGAAGTCGCCTCCGATCCGGGCCTGCTCCTGGGCCGCGAGATACAGCGACTCGATGTCGACGTCCTGGACGCGGCGCGGCAGCGGGCGCAGCAGCACCTGCTGCGCCGCGTCGGCGACCAGCCGGATCTGGAAGAGTGTCTCCTCCCGCTGGAGCCGGAGGTGGCTCGTGTAGGCGGCCGCCAACGTGACCGCGACGATCGCAGCCGCCGTGTAGGGCGTCCCCAGATCGGAGTAGACGAGGCTGAGCCCGATCATGGCCAGCAGGCAGAACGCCCCCAGCACGATCGTCGGCAGCACGGGCCACATCGCGGCGGCGAGAGCGGGAGCGGCGGGCAGGAGACGGCTGAACGCGATCTCCCGGGGGGTGGCGAAAGCCAGGCCGGTGATGAGAACGGTCAGAACCACAGGGGACAGCAGTACGGTTTCGCGTCGGCCACCGTACGGAGGGCGGTGGCGCCGAGGCCGTCCTGTCCTGATCACAAAAGATATCCTATCGGGGCATAACGGGCTTCGGTGTGGTCGGCGGAGCGGAGGGCGCCGAGTACGCGCGCGAACGACGAACCGACCGCCTCCCGCAGAGCGGCGCCGAGCCTGTACGCCCGTGCCGCCGCGCAGCCCGGCCGTTTGGTACTTCGGCTTGGCCCCAGTGGTGTTATCAAGGGTGTATGGAGGTATTTTCCGGGCGCTCTCCGGGCCCGGAACGTCATCCGCCCGTCGGACCCTCGCGCCGACACCGGGCCTCCCTGCTGGACCTGCGCAGTGCGGCCGGTCAGGTGTTCCTTCTCCAGGTCGTCATCGTGGTCCTGCTGGTCGTGGCCGCGGTGGTGGCCGCGGTGCTCCAGACGGCGCGTGACGCGGTGCAACTGGGTCGCCGTGAGTCGGTCGTCGTGGCCCAGGCGTTCGCGAGTGCGCCCGGCACGGCCGAGGCGCTGCAGAGCCGGGATCCGACAGCGGTGCTGCAGCCGTGGGCCGAGGCGGCGCGGAAGCGCACGGGCGTGGACTTCATCGTCGCCATGAACACCCAGGGGATCCGTTATACGTATCCCTATCCGCAGGAGATCGGGAAGAAGTTCGTCGGCACCATCGCTCCGGCGCTGCAGGGCCGTACCGTCGTCGAGCAGGCCGGTGGGCCGCCTCTGCCCGCGGGCAAGGGAACGGACGTGCAGGCGGTGGTCCCGGTGACCGACTCGCACGGCAAGGTGGTCGGCCTGGTCTCGGCCGGAATCACGGTCAAGAACGTGTCGGCACTGTGGATGCCGCAGCTGCCGATCATCCTGGGCAGCGGCGCCGTCGCGCTGGCGCTGGCCATGACGGGCACGACGCTCGTGTCCCGGCGGCTGCGCCGGCAGACGCACGGCCTGGCCCCGGTGGAGCTGGCAGAGCTGTACGAGCACCATGACGCGGTGCTGCACTCGGTGCGGGAAGGAGTGCTGATCACCGGAGCCGACGGACGGCTGCTGCTGGCCAACGACGAGGCGACGCGGCTGCTGGGACTGCCGGCGGACGCGCGCGGGCGCCCGGTGCCGGAACTGGGCCTGCCGGAGCCGATCACGCGTCTGCTGTCGTCGCCGGAGACGGTCACCGACGAGCTGCATCCCGCCGGGGACCGGTTGCTGCTGGTGAACAAGCGGCCGACCTACCCGCACGCCGACCGGGGAGGCAGCGTGGTGACCCTGCGGGACACCACGGAGCTGGCGGCGGTCTCGGTGCGGGCCGAGATGGCGCGGGAGCGGCTGGAGCTGCTGTACGAGGCCGGGGTGGGGATCGGGACCACGCTGGACGTGGAGCGTACCGCCCAGGAGCTGGCCGACGTGGCGGCACCCCAGTTCGCCGACCTCGTGACGGTGGACCTGCTGGAGGCGGTGCTGCGGGGGTGGGAGCCCACGGCGGAGGGCTGGCGGCAGCTGCGCCGGACGGCGATCGGCGGCGACCGGCAGATGATGCCGGTGTATCCGCCGGGCGAAGTGATCACGTTCTCGGCCCGGACCCCGCAGATGCGGACGCTGCAGGAACGGCGGGTCATGCTGGAGGCGGACCTGCGGGAGGCACACGGCTGGCGGGAACAGGATCCGGAGCGCGCCCGCAAGGCCCTGGAGTGCGGGTTGCGCTCGCTGGTGACCGTGCCCCTGCGGGCGCGGAACGTGGCGCTGGGCGTGGTGAACTTCTACCGGACGGCGGACTCCGCGGCGTTCGAGCCGGAGGATCTCACCTTCGCCGAGGAACTGACCGCGCGGGCGGCCGTGGCCATCGACAACGCCCGCAGATTCACCCGCGAGCACGCGATGGCGGTGACGCTGCAGCGCAGCCTGCTGCCACGGGGGCAGCCGGAGCAGGACGCGCTGGAGGTGGCCTGGCGGTATCTGCCCGCGGAGGCGGGAGTGGGCGGCGACTGGTTCGACATCATTCCGCTTCCGGGCGCCCGCGTGGCTCTGGTGATGGGTGATGTCGTCGGCCGCGGGCTGCACGCGGCGGCGACCATGGGCCGGCTGCGCACCGCGGTGCACAACTTCTCCACCCTGGACCTGCCCGTGGACGAGGTGCTCGGGAACCTGGACGACCTGGTCATCCGCATCGACAACGAGGAGAACACGGACGATGCCGCGGCGGGCGGCGAGGGTGAGGGCGTGACCGGGGCGACCTGCCTCTACGCGGTCTACGACCCGGTGGCGGGGGTCTGCACGATGGCCCGCGCGGGACATCCGGAACCGGTGGTGCTGCACCCGGACGGGACGGTCACCTGTGCCGGCGTGCCGGCTTCCACGCCGCTCGGCCTGGGCGGCCACCCGTTCGAGACCGCGGAGGTGTCCCTGCCCGAGGGCTCACAGCTGGTGCTGTACACCGACGGCCTCGTGGAGGACCGCACCCACGACATCGACGCGGGGATGGAGCGGCTGCGCCGGGCCTTGGACGGATCCGGGGGCCGTACTCCGGAGGAGACGTGCCAGGCGGTGATCGACGCGCTGAAGCCGTCACCTGCCTGCGACGACATCGCGCTGCTGACGGCACGTACCCGGAGGTTCCCGTCCTCCCGTGTGGCCGAGTGGGACGTGCCGCAGGACCCGGCGCTGGTGCCCTCGGTACGGGCGCGCTGCAGGGAGACATTGCGGCAATGGGGGCTGGAGGAGACGGGATTCGCCACGGAACTGATCCTCAGCGAGCTGGTCACGAACGCGATCCGGTACGGCTCGCCGCCGGTCAGGGTGCGGTTGCTGCACGGACGCTGTCTGATCTGCGAGGTGTCGGACGGCAGCGGCACCTCGCCCCGCCTGCGGCGGGCGGCGACCACGGACGAGGGCGGACGGGGGCTGTTCCTGGTGGCGCAGTTCGCCCAGCGGTGGGGAACGCGGTACACGCCCCGTGGCAAGGTCATCTGGGCGGAGCAGCAGCTTCTCGACGCCGGCCCGGCAGCCCGCACGGGCCCCACACCGGTCGACTTCCTGCTCGACCAGTTCGACGATCCCGACGCCTGAGCCCGCGGGCCTCCGAGCGCCCGCCGGGCCGGAACGGCGACCGGGACGACCAGGGCGACCGGGACGACCAGAAGGGCACGCCGGACGGGACGCCGCCGCATGATGCCGGCGCTCTCTTCCCGTCCGGGGCCGCTTCCGGGCGTCGTTCAATGCTGGGCGCGGGCCAGCAGGAGGGCGACGTCGTCGCCGGCCCTGGGCCGGAGGGTCTCCAGCACCCGGTCGCACGTGTCTCCCAGATCCCGGGCGGCCGTCGCGGTCAGGGCGTCGCGGAGGATGCCGAGGCGGGCGTCGATCGGGTCGCCGCGCGTTTCGACCAGTCCGTCGGTGTAGAGAGCGAGTTGATCGCCGGGGCGGAAGGGGAAGGCCGTCGTCTCGAAGGCCCATCCGCCGACGCCCAGTGGCACGCCGGAGGGGACGTCGAGCAGCTCGGCCGGCCGGCCGGACCGGACGAGGGCCGGAGGCAGATGACCGGCCAGGCTGATGCGGCACTCGCCCCGCTCGGGGTCGTACCGGCAGTAGACGCAGGTGGCGATGGTGTGCTCCACGTCCTCGGCCAGATGGTCGAGGTGACGGAGAACCGCGGCCGGGTCGAGGTCCAGCTCGGCGAAGGCGCGGGTGGCGCTGCGCAGTTGGCCCATGCTGGCGGCAGCGTTGATGCCGCTGCCCATCACGTCCCCGACGACCAGCGCGGTCCTGTCGCCCGGCAGGCGCACGGCGTCGAACCAGTCTCCGCCGATCTCGCTGACGGCTCCGGCCGGCCGATAACGGCAGGCGATCTCCAGTCCGGGCAGGCGGGACGGCAGCTCGGGCAGCAGGCGGCGCTGGAGGGTGAGGGCGGTGTCGCGCACGCTCTGGTACCAGCGGGCGTTGTCGACGCACGTCGCGGCACGGCCGGCCAGCTCGCAGGCGAGGAGCGTGTCGTCCTCGTCGAACGGCGCGGGCGTGCGGACGCGTCCGAGGCTGAGCGCCCCCAGGACCTCTCCGCGGGCCAGCAGCGGCACCGCGAGGTAGGAATGCACGCCGGCCGCCTCCAGAAGGGCGGCGGCCTCGCCGGTGCGGGCGATGTGCCGCAGGTCCCCGCGGGTGGTCTCGGCCACCAGCACCGGCCTGCGGGTGCGCACACACCGGGTGATCAGACGGTCGCTGTCGTACGTGGCGAGGTCGCCGGGAACATCGGCCGCCGCCTGTGCCGCCTCGCCGGCGGGTGCCGCGGCGACGGCGGCGACACGGAAGCGGGCGGGGCCGCTCTCCGACGGGGTGCGTCCGCGCAGCACGCTGTCGAGCACGTGCACCGCGGCCACGTCGGCCAGGTCCGGTACGACCACACCGGCCAGCTCACGTGCCGTCCGCTCCACGTCGAGGGTCGTACCGATGGAGGCGGAGGCGTGGGCGATCAGGGCCAGACGGTTCCGGGCGCGTGTCGCCGCCAGGGTGGCCTCATGGCGTTCGGTGATGTCGATGACGGATGTGGCCAGACCGATCACCCGGCCGGTGGCGTCGTCCAGCCGGTGGTACGACACCGACCAGGCGTACTCTCGGTCCTGGTCGGCGCTGGTGCGGCCGACGACGTACCGGTCGGACACCGGCTGTCCGGTCTCCAGGACCTGGCGCATACGGGCTTCGATGGCATCGGCGTCCAGAAAGGTCAGGACCTCGCGGACCCGCCGGCCCAGATGTTCGGCGGCGGGGAGTCCGTGGATGCGCTCCAGCGCCGGGTTCACGGTCACGTAGCGCAGGTCGGGATCGAGGATGGCCAGGCCGATCGGGGACTGGGAGACCAGACGCGCCGAGAGGGCCACGCCCCGCTCGACCCGTGCCACCGTCGCCTGGTCCACGGCCAGCCCCAGGGCGTAGGTGTCCCCGAGATCGTCGAGCAGCCGCATGTTGCGGAACTCCACCAGCCGCTTACTGCCGTCCTTGTGCCGGACCGGAAAGGCCCCGGCCCAGTCCGCGCCGGACTCCATGACCTCGGCGAACAGCGCGATCACCTGGTCCCAGTGCTCCTCGTG
Source organism: Streptomyces sp. NPDC053069 (assembly GCF_044546895.1). Classification (NCBI taxonomy): domain Bacteria; kingdom Bacillati; phylum Actinomycetota; class Actinomycetes; order Kitasatosporales; family Streptomycetaceae; genus Streptomyces; species Streptomyces sp. NPDC053069. The sequence goes on from NZ_JBITZN010000001.1 coordinate 278,419, forward strand.
GACCAGCAGCCGCGCCGCGAACCGCCCCAGCGCCTCCTGCGCGCTGTAGCCGAACAACTCCTCCGCCTGCGGGCTCCAGAACACCACGCGTCCCTGCGTGTCCAGGACCACCGCTGCGACGCTCAGCAGGTCGAGCAGGCCGGTGGGCGACGAGCCGGCACCGGGCAGGGGCCGGTCCGGGGCGCCGGACTGCGAGGGGCCCGTCCTGCCGCCCATAGGTCGTTCTCCTCTCCCCTCGGCGGGAGCCCGCCGCCTCGGCGACTTACTGCCTTCTTCCTTCATAGTCACCGCCTTCCGGGCGGCGTGCCTCCCAGCGAGCCGGGACCTGCGCCCCCTGCTTGCTCCCCAGTCACATCAGGGAGGTCCCGTGTCGCCAACGGCCGGCGGCGGAGGCTCGCCGAAGCGGACGTCGATCTTCTCGAAGCCCTTGAAGGACTCCGTGGTCGCGTAGGACCGGTAGGCGCGCACGTCGCCCCTGGCGAGGTGGACGTGATCGGTGAAAGGTGTCAGCAGGCTGCGCGGCCACAGTCGCAGGCAGCGGACGGCGATGATCTCCGCTGTCGTCAGGTACACCGTGGCGGCGAGGTAGATCCAGGCGAGCAGGCCGAGCACGATGCCGAACATGCCGTAGGTCGCCGTGGTGCCCCGCAGCACGTGCCCGACGTAGTAGGAACCGCCCCACTGCAGTGCCTGCCACGCGCAGGCGGCTCCCAGGGCCGGGCCGTACGTCACGCGCAGCGGCAGCTTGCGTCTGGTCATCAGCCGGTAACTCAGCAGCAGGAGGGCGGCGTCGGCGGCGACCGCCAGGGCTGCGACGGCGATTCTGATGCCGATGGCCAGGCGGGTTCCGAAGATGGTGGCAGCGGATTCAGCGGTGGACAGTGCGGTCGTCAGGCACAGGCCTGCCGCGAGCAGGAGCAGGAAGTACAGGCTCCGCACCCGTGAGCGCAGCGGGTCGGGACGGGCATGGCGCGGCACTGCGAAGATCTTGTTCAGTGCGTGCTGCACCGCCTGGGCGATCCCCAGGGCGCCGTACACGCTGCCCGTGACACCTACCGCGACGGCGGCGCTGCTGCCGTGGAACGAGTGGATGTTGTGGCCGAGTTGGTCGCCGATCACCGGGAACTCGCTCAGTGCCGAGTGCAGCATCGAGTGCTGCAGCTGCGGATTGCCGTGCAGGGCGGCGCTGAGGATCGCCACCAGGAACAGCAGCAGCGGGAAGAGGGAGACGAAGCCGTAGTAGGCCATCAGCGCGGCCAGGTAGGTGGCCTGGTCGTCGAAGAACTTGTACACGACCGCGAGCGGCATCCCCGCCCACCGGTGCCGTCTCTGATATCGGTCCAGCCGGGCCAGCGCGTCCATGTGCCCTCCCACGCCCTCGGGTGCGGGTCCGCACGTCAGCGGAACACCTCAGCATTCCCGTGCCCCGGCCGGGCTCTCCCACACCGCCGCTCGTGGGAGTCGCCGGGGGCTGCCGGGACCGGTCGGCCGGCACGGGCCGAGGTCGCGCCTACCACCAGACGCCGGCTCGCAGGGCCGCCCAGGTGGCGGGGCCCACGATGCCGTCGGGGGTGAGCCCGGCGTGCTGCTGGACCACGATGACCGCGCTTACGGTCCGGGGGCCGTAGAGGCCGTCGACGGGCAGCGGCGGGCGGTAGCTGGTGTTGGCGTCGATCAGGCACTGCACTTCGGCCACCCGCCGGTCCGGATAGGTCTTGCCGGACTGCACCGGTCCGATGCCGGAGTAGTAGCTGCAGGTGGCGAGAGTCCCGGCTGCTGCGGCGGGCGTACGGGCCGGTGCCGCTGCGGATGGCTCCGCGGCGGCAACACCGCCGGCGAGCAGCAGCGCGGTCAAGGTGAGCAGGGCACGGTGCGGTGAGGCCATGATCCGACTCCTTGTCCTGGGATCGGGGGTGCGGTGGCGAGGCGGGCGCGTGACGGTCGTCGGCGGATTCGGGCCGGGGCCGGAGGAAGCGGACACGGCGGTCCGGCACGGGCGTGTCGCCGTTTCGCGTCCGCGCCGGGCGCCGGCAAGGCGCAGCGCCATGCCTGTGCGGGGCCGGACACGCCGCAGCCCCGGCGGGAGGCTGCGGCGTGCGGCCGGCGTCGGCAGCCGGGCGGCGAGTGCCGGGCCGGAGCGCTGCCGCCTTCCGGCCCGGCAGCGCCGGTCACTTGTGGCAGTCGATGTCGTTCAGCCACCACCGGTCCAGCGCGGACCAGGTGTTCGGGCCGATGATGCCGTCGGCGTGGAGGCCGGCGCACTGCTGGAACGCCACGACGGCGCTCTTGGTGCCCGAGCCGAAGATGCCGTCCACGTTGACCCTGCGGTCCAGGACGCTGTTGAGCTGGCACTGGGCCTGCTTGACGGCCGTACCCGTGGAGCCGACGGAGAGTTGCGGCTCGGCCGTGGTGTAGGTGCAGGTGAAGTGGTGGGGCTGGACCGGGGCGGCGGTGGCCGCCGGAGCGCCGGCGATCAGGCCGCCACCGCCCAGCAGGACCGCGCTGGTGAGCAGTGCGACGCGGGAGCGCAACGACAGCATGCATACCTCCGATGGGAGAGGGCCGGGCGCCCGAGCACGGCGGGCGCCGGGGCCCGGAAGGGAAGAGGACGTGGGTGGCCGACGTCGCCCCCCGAAGCGTTGTCCGTCGCCGGCCAGGCATCAGGTTTCCGGGTGGCCTGGTTGTTGCGCACCCGCCTGCCACCGCCTGCAACAAAATTCCAAAGGCGGGTGTCCGCGGCAGTGGTTGGCCGAAAAGTGCAGGTCAACAGGCTTGTAGCCATCTGAGTGGCGCGCGTAGGTTGTGGCCCGCTGCAATGCGTCGACGGGGAGGCGAGGCAGGAATGGGCCGCCGTGAAGGCCAACTGGATCCGGCGTCAGGCCCGGCTCAGGCCTTCGCCTTCGAGCTGCGCAAGCTGCGTCAGGAAGCGGGAGGCCCCACCTACCGAGCCATGGCGCAGCGCACGTCGTACTCGGCGGCCACGCTGTCACGGGCGGCTGCAGGCGAGCAGTTGCCGTCCCTCGCGGTGGCGCTGGCCTATGTGCAAGCGTGCGGCGCGGATGCCGCGGAGTGGGAACAACGCTGGCGCGCGGCGGCCGGGGAGGTTGCCGCCGGTGCACGGCATGGCGACGACGCGCGGTCGCCGTACCGGGGTCTGGCCCGCTTCGAGACGGGCGACCAGGACGTGTTCTTCGGCCGGGACGAGCTCACTGCTCAGCTCGCCGAGCGGGTGTACGCCCACCGCCTGGTCGCCGTGGTGGGCCCTTCGGGCAGCGGCAAGTCCTCGCTGCTGCGCGCGGGACTGATCCCCCTCCTCCAGAACGAGGAGTCCCCGGACCGCCGGCCGGCGGCCATCCGCATCCTCACCCCCGGGCCCCGGCCCATGTCCGCCCACACCGCTGCGATGCGGGTGAGCCGGGAGCCCGGGGACACGGTCGTCGTGGTCGACCAGTTCGAGGAACTGTTCACCCTGTGCACCGACCCGGCTGAACGCGAGGCCTGCATCGGCCTGCTCCTGACCGCGCTGGAACCCGGGAGCGGGGTGAGGGTCCTGCTCTCGGTGCGGGCCGACTTCTTCGGCCGCTGTGCGGAACACCCCGCACTGGCCGCGGCGCTGCGCGAGGCCACCGTGCTCGTCGGGCCCATGAGCCCGGCCGAACTCCGGCAGGCCATCGTCAGGCCGGCGATGGCTGCGGGGCTGATCGTGGAGCGGGAACTGACCACGAGGATCGTCGAGGAGGTCTCGGGGAATCCCGGCGGGCTGCCCCTGATGTCCCACGCCCTGCTGGAGACCTGGCGCCGTCGCCGAGGCCGCGCTCTGACCCTGTCCTCGTACGAGGCGGCAGGCGGCGTCCAGGGGGCCGTCTCCCGTACCGCAGAAGAGCTCTACACCCAGCTGCCCGCTCACCAGGCCGGCTACGTCCGAAGAATCCTGCTGCGCCTGATCACTCCCGGTGAAGGGGCGCAGGACACTTGCCGCCCGGCGGACCGTGCGGAACTGGCCGCCCACGGCTCCCCGTTCGCCGCTGACACGCTTGAGCGGCTGGTGAGAGCACGGCTGGTCGCTGTCGACGGCGACACCGTCCACCTGGCACACGAAGCCCTCATCACCGCTTGGCCCAGGTTGCGGAGCTGGATCGACGACGCCCGTGAGCGCCTGCTGGTGCACCGGCGCCTCACCGAAGCCGCCCGCGCCTGGAATGCGCTGGACCGCGACCCGGGCGCCCTGTATCGCGGCGTCCGCCTGGCGGCAGCAGAGGCAGTCTTCGGCGACCCGGCCTCGGCCGGGGAACTGACGTGCTGGGAACGGGACTTCCTCATCAGCAGTACGACGGCTCGTGACCGCGAACACCGCGCGGCCGCCCGCACGACCCGACGTCTGCGCCGGCTCACCGCCATGCTGTCCGCCCTGCTCGTGGTGGCCGTCACCGCGGGTCTGGTCGCATGGAACCAGTACCGCACGAGCGAACACCGGCGTCAGGAGGCGCTCGCCGCACAGAGCATCGCCCTGTCCCGCCAGCTGGCCGCGCAGTCGGCCGCCCTGTTGGGCGACGACCCCGATCTGGCCTCGCTCCTGGCCGTCCAGGCGTATCGGATCCGCCCCACCGCTGAGGCCACCTCAAGCCTGTACGCCGCGGCGGCCCTTCCGCTGCGACACCGTCTGACCGGACACAGAGATCCGGTACAGGCGGTGGTGTTCAGCCCCGACGGCCGCACGGTGGCCACCGGCCATGCCGACGGCACGGTGCAACTCCGGGACGCACACACGGGTGCCCTGCGCGCAGGGTTCCCCGGCTCCGCCGGCGGCGCTCACACGGTCGCCTACCGGCCGGACGGCGAACTTCTGACTGCTGACGACAGCAACGGAACGTTGCGCGTGCGGAACGTGTCGACCGGCAGGGCATGGACCGCCGCGGACTGCAGGGCGGACTCGGTACCGATGGCGTTCAGCCCCGACGGCCGCTCCCTGGCCGTCGGGTGCTCCGACGGCCGGGTCGCACTGCGGGACGTGGCCACGGGCGCGGTCCGTACGACCCTCCGCGTCTCAGCCTCCGGAGTGGGCGCCCTCGCCTACAGTCCGGACAGCCGCCTCCTGGCGGTCGGTGACGCGCACGGCAGGATACGGGTGTGCGAGCTGCCCGGCGCCGCGATTCGAGCTGTCCGCTCCGGGGGGCTGGGTCCTGTGACATCGATGGCCTTCAGCCCGGACGGCCGCTTACTGGCCACCGGTGATCTGGGGGGCCTGGTGCAGCTGTCGGACACCGTGACGGGCGCACCGCGCGCCCGCCTCGCCGGCCATCACGGACCTGTGCGCGCGGTGGTGTTCGGCCCGGACGGGCGCGTGGCAGCCACCGGCAGTGACGACGACACGGTGCGGCTGTGGGATGCGGCCACCGGCAAGAACCGGGCCGTCTTCACCGGGCACTCCGACAGTGTGTCCTCCGTGTCGTTCAGCCCCGACGGGAGCACCCTGGCCTCCGGTGGCCGGGATCGTACCGTCCGCCTGTGGGATGCCACCGAGGGGCAGGCCGAGGTGGCCGGGGAGGAGACGACCACCGTGTCGGCGATGATGTTCACGGCTGATGCGCGCACGGTGGAAGTGGGTGATGTCGGCGGAGTGGTGCGGGACTGGGATGCGGTCGGCGAACAGGTCCGCAACGCCCGCACCGTGGGCTTCGGCCCGGTGGTGTCGCTGAGTCTTCGTACGGACCGCCATGTGATGTCCACCGTGACCAGTGCCGACGGTTCCACCGTGCAGGTGTGGGACATGACCGACCGCACGCTGCGAACGACGGTGCGCTGCCGGCCCCGGTCCGACGCATGCATCGCGGCGGCCCTCAGCCCCGACGGCCGGCTCCTCGCCACGGGGGGCACGGGTACGACCGTGGGGTTGTGGGACGTGGCCACCGGCAAGCGCCGAGGCGTTGTTCCGGGGCACACCGATGTCGTCGTCGCTCTTGCGTTCAGTCGCGATGGGCACACGCTCGTGTCCGCCGCCGCCGACGGCACACTGCGGCTGTGGGACACGGCCAGGGGGAAGGACAGCGCCATCCTCAGGGACATGGCCTCGTCGGTGGCGCTGAGCCCGGACGGCCGTACTCTCGCCGCCGGCCACGACAACGGCACGGTCCGTCTCTGGGACCTTTCCACGCGAACGGTCCGCGGCACTCTCGCAGGACAGCAGTCATCCGTGCATGCACTGGCCTTCGGCCCCGATCAACGCACACTGATCGCAAGTGGCGAAGACGGCAGGATCCAACGATGGAAACTGACTCTGCCCGGTCCGGCCGAAGCGATCGACATGATCTGCCGAGCCGTCGACCGGGATTTCACACAACAGGAACGCCACCAATATCTGCACGGCCGGCCGCAGCACCAGGTATGCGTGCCGACATAGCCCCGCGTATTCTTGAAATGCGATATCTCCGGCTCGAACGGAGGAGCCTTTCATGACCACCAGAGGCATCGACGTGTCGTCGGTCCAGCCGGACAGATACGACGTCTCAGGGCTCGACTTCGTGTTCATAAAGATAACAGAGGGTCACACCTACACGAATCCCAAATGGGTCGCCCAGAGGGAGACCGCTCGCCGCGCCGGACTGGTCACCGGCTTCTACCACTTCGCCCGCCCGGGACCGTACGAGGTTCAGGCCGACTACTTTCTGTCGAAGATCAAACTCGCGGACGGTGACATCCTCGCTCTGGACTGGGAGGACCCGGAAATATCGGGCGCCTGGAAGGACGCATGGATCAAACGGGTGCAGCACAAAGCGCCCGGCCACAAGGTGATCCTGTACTGCAACCGTGACTTCTGGCTGACCCGCGACACGACCTCGTTCGCCGGTGACGGCCTGTGGATCGCTCAATACAACGGCCATCCCGGAAAGCCCGACATCCGGCATCCCTGGGTCTTCCACCAGTACACCGACCATCCCGTGGACAGGGATCTCGGGAACTTCAGGGACAAGGCGGAGCTGGTCGCATGGTGCTGACCACCGGCTCCCGCTGATCACTCGCGGCTCTGCGGCGGCGCGGCATGCACGACCCGCTGGGCCGTGTTGGAAATGCCCTTGATCCCGAAGTACGCGGTGGTCATGCTGGTCACCGCGGTGAAGGCACTGCTGAGAATCGCCACCGAGTCCCGAGTGTCGCGCGTCCACCAAATACCCAGAACCGCGGCGACCGTGATGGCCAGGTCCCCGACCAGCACAGCGACGCACCCGGTCAAGGACCGTGTTTTCTCGACACTTTCGCTGATCACGCTGGACGAAGCCGGCGAAGACATCATGACCCCCAGGGTGTGGCGAATCCGGCTAGAGTTTCTGCGCGTGCCGATCGCCGAGCGATCGCAGAACGAATCATCGCCGGAGCCTGCCCGCCGACCGAACGGACGCGCCGGGCCGGTAGCCTGCTTGGCCGCCGAGCAGGGTGCTCGCGGGTTGTCCGGCGCGTCCGATTCTGGGTTACTTCACATCAGAAACGGATGGCACCACCACGCCGTAGAGTTCCGTGATCGTCGCGAGAGCGCCGTCATGAATCTGCTGGGCGGCCAGTGTGGCACCGGCCGCCTTCATCGTGGACAGGGAACGGGTCGCGCAGGCGCCGGCGACGACAGTCGGACGGTCGCCCCGCAGGAATGCCCCCTGGGCGGTGAACAGGACGCACATGTTGGTCATGAACCCGGCGAGGATGACGTTCTTGCGGCCGGCCTTCTCGACCAGCTCTCCGAGGTCGGTGTCGTGGTAGGCGTTGGGAACGCTCTTGACGACAATCGCCTCGCCCTCGATCGGCGCGACGTCCGGGTGGATCCGGCCACCCTCGGAGTCGGTGTCGTAGCCCGCGTCCTGAACGTGGATGACCGGGGCACCCGCCTCACGGGCGGCGGCGAGAAGCCTCTTGCCTTCGGCGATGGCCTCGGCGTAGCCGTCCAGTTCCATGACGCCGCCGGTGTAGGTGTTCTGGTAGTCGATCAGAATCACCGTGGCGTCGGCCAGGGAAGCGGGCGTCTCGTCGAAGCCGTTCAGCTCACGCAGGGTCGTCGTAGCCATGGGGAACCACCTTCACATACTGGACAGGTTGTCGCGCCGTGTTTACGACGCTAACACAGGTCGTAAGCAGCGCTATCACCAGCTGTTAACATGAGGGCATGACGACGGCACGAGAGCGCATCCTGGAAGCCACCGTGGAACTACTCGCCGACAAGGACGCGCTGGCGATCTCCACCCGTGCCATCTGCGAACGGGCCAAGGTCGGCGGCCCTGAGATCTACCGCCAGTTCGGAGACAAGCAAGGGCTGCTCGCCGCGGTGGCCGACATCGGCTTCGAACGCTTCCTCGCCGGCAAGAGGCGCAATCCGCGCACCGCTGATCCGGTGGCGGACCTGCGTACGGCCTGGGACAGCCATGTCACGTTCGCGCTGGCCAACCCCCACCTGTACCGGCTGATGTTCACGCCGACGGGGGACCCCAGGCCGCAGGCGGTCAAGGAAGCGCAAGCCCTGCTCCTGGCGGCTCTGCGGCGGTGCGGCGATGCCGGGCGACTCCGCATGTCCCCCGAACTGGCAGGCCAGTCGATCCTGGCCGCCAACGTGGGGGTGTGCCTGATGATGCTCTCCTTCCCCGACCAGTTCGGGGAGCTGGACGTCTCCACGTCGGTGCGCGACGCCGTGCTCGCAAAGGTCACCGGCGAGGAGCAGGAAGACACCCGGATCAGCGCCGCAATCGTCCTGGCCCGCGCACTGGCCGGCACCCTCACCGGAACGGCACCCGTTGACAGCGCCACCATCGACAGCGTGGCCCGCGCGCTTCGGTCGCAGCCGACCGCCGACCCCCGCTGACACTGCTGCACCGGTCGGCTCAGACGGCAGCGTCGCGCACCTTGGTCACGTGCACGTCCTCCACGCCGAGCAGGCCGACAAGGGGAACCTTCGCGGTGGACTGGTCGGGACTGACTGCCAGACCGGCGCCGCGTATCAGGTCCAGGAGCAGTTCGGCGAGCGGCATCACCATGTGCCTGCCCCAGCAGCGTTCGGAGGAGTGACCGAAGGGAAGGTAGCCGGGGGCGGTGTCGGGGTCGAGGGTGTCCCAGCGCTCCGGACGGAACTCGTGCGGGTCCTCCCACACCTTCGGATCACGATGGGAGAGAAGAGGAAGGACCAGGACGTCGTCGCCCGCGCCGATGCGCCGGTCGACGGCAGGGTATTCGGCACAGGCATTGCGCAGAATGTTCCACGACGGCGGCAGCAGCCGCATGGCCTCGTAGAGGATGTGCCGGTTCGGCGTGCCGGAGTCGAACGGCGAGCCGAGCCACAGCGCGTTCGCGACCAGGGTGGACACCGTGAAGCACACGGGGGCCGCCGCGCGCCGGTACATCCCCATGGCGTACCGGCGTCCGTGATAGCCGGTGGCGGCCGCCGTCAGACCCGCGATACCCGTCACGTGACCGCCACGCCGCCCCACCCGCCCCGGGAGAGCGGCGCCCGCTGCTATCACCGCCCACGTGAGCTTGGGGGTCAGTTCGAGGTTGCGGCTCATCAGAATCCGCAAGCGACTGGGGTCCTGGCCGAGGATGAGATCCCGCAGGAACAGATGCCCCCTGAGGGGCCAGACCCCCGACAGATCGACGCCCTCGGGCCGGGGCCTCTTGAGCGCCTCGCGCACATCACCGCCGATGGTCCGCATCACCGAGGACGCCTCATTGCGCGAAATCGAGCGCCCGTGGAGCGGCTTGAAGGTGGGCCGTTCCGTCTCGGTGGCCCGGCGGGCTGCGAGGATCCTGTCGGCGACCTCATGCCCGGCGACTCCGACGGTGTCGGGTTCGAGCCGGAAGACATCCTGCCCGAGGTGATCCCGGAACAGGGCGGCAAGTCGTGGATGGAACACCGTGCTACGCATGGGGGTCTCCGGGAACGCCGAGGGCCGACGGCGTCGTCCCCGCCGTGCGACGGGGACGACCTCACCGATTTCTACAGGTACCTGTGGGTACGAATCGGCTTAGTACCAGAAGTACCAGGCGCTGGCCTTCAGGCTCTTCTGGGCCGACACCTTGTTGCGAATGGCGAAGAGGAGCTTCATCACTGCACCCCCTTTCAGGGTGGAGACATCACGCACGCTCCCTTGTGAAGACCGTGCGCGCCGACTTCCGGATGCTCCCCCACTGCCATCAACAAATGATCAACGCCCTGGTCAGCCAGGTGCGATCGGTGGATCAGCCTCGGGCGACGAACGTCTTGGCCCTACCGGAGCGGCTGGAGCAGGAGTGCTTTTCCGCAGCGGTCATCTTCCTGGACTTGACCACCACCGCGTTGCTCCGGCCGTCCGTCCCGTTCGGGGCAGGTCCCGTGATGACGTCGGGGACGAACCAGAAGTAGTGACCCCATTTCCGGTCGTCGTAATGGGTCTGCCATGTGCCGGAGACGGTCTGCATCACCTGCGCGCGGGAGAGCCAGCCGACTTCACCGGGCTTCACCGTCATGTTGACGGAGCTGGTCTCCGAGTGGGTGCTCGACCAGGTGTGGCTGTAGGTCGCTGTCACGCTGAGGTCGATGATTCCGGCTATCTTGCCGCCGGCGGTCACGGACACGCCCGCCGAGTCCGTGGACCCTACCGTGTCGGACCAGGTCATCGACTGGGTGGCGGGCGAGGTGCTGCAGTTGTAGAGCGAGTCGGAGACCCGGTGGAAGTCTCCGAGGTACGCCTGGCCCAACTGGGGATCGTTGAAGGTGCACTTCCCTTCGCCCGAGTCGCAGTCGGCCATGAGCTGCGCCCGGGTGGGCTGGTCATCGGCCGAGGCCGGAACGGCCACCGCCGCGACCATGCCCAGGGCAGCCGCTGAGAGCGCCAGGGTTCGTCCGCCGTAGCGCATCCTGCGGTTGTTCGCCATACATGTGCCTTTCGCTGTGCATGAGGGGGGTCGGCGATCACGGGAAGACCGACTGAGACGTCACCGGGATCACCGCCTGTTGCGATCTGGAGCACGCAACAACTGACTTGTGTACACCAAGAGTTGGTGAAATCCCAGTGGCGGGGCGGCCTTGTGCGCCCCGTGTGCCGACATGTCCCGCTCCCCCACCGCACGCGAGAAGGGGGCTGCCCGGGAAGGGCCGCCCCCGGGCTGGTGGGGCGGGCACGCCATAACCGGCGGATGAGGTTGGGGCCCCTCTACCCCGCCCACCCGGGGTGGGCGACATTAACCAACCAGCAGTGGGCCCCGTCGCGGGCG
>NZ_JBITZN010000001.1:289648-802768 GCF_044546895.1 Streptomyces sp. NPDC053069
AAATTTTGTTTACTCACCCGTCTTTTTTGCACATGGGGGGGGGGGGGGGGGGGGGGCCCCCGCGGGGCCCCCCCCCCCCCCCCCCCCCCCCCCCCCCCCCCCGCGGGGGCCCGCCCCCCCCCCCCCCCCCCCGGGCTGGTCGGCAGGGAACGCGATCAGCGGAGCTTGAGGTGGGCGCCGATCTCCCCGGCGACCTCGGGGTGGGAGAGATACTCCACGATGCTGTGGGCCCTGTCGCGGGCGTTGATGACGGCGTCGTCGGTCACCGAGCCCGCCCAGGCGTCGGCCAGCGGGCACCCGATGGTCACCGCATCGGACGGATACCACGCGTTCAGCCAGTCCGTCACCGCGTCGGGGCGCTTCGGCCCACCGATCAGCAGCCTCTTGTACACGCTGTCCAGCCCCAGCGGGCTGCCCACCGTGGTGAGGTGGACCGTACGCGGCGCGGGCGAGAGCCGTGTGGTGAGGTCCATGCCGACCACCGTGCCGAGGCTGTGGCTGACGAGTACGACCTCCCCGTCCTCCGGGAAAGTGTCCAGGACACAGTCCAGGACCGCGTTCCTGACGCGCTCGTCGTCGAGATACGCGGCCACGTCATGGAGGACGAGGGCGATGGTCCACGCGTCGAGGTCGCTCCTCGCGGCCAGCCAGCTCAGCTGCCGATGAAGGTCCCCCACGATGCCGCCCAGGGGAATCCGTTCGACGTCCGGCTGCCTCTCCGGCGGGATGTTCCATCTGACGGCGGCCTCACCGATCATCTCCTCGTACACCGCTCGGGCCGTGGGCGATGCGGGAACCACCGCCTCCGCCGGGGAGAGACTGGTGGTCTCGGTCGCACGTGGCAGAGCCTCCCGCGCCGGGAGCGCCTGCACCAGTCGATCGCCGTAGTAGGGGAACCAGGCGTCGGCGGGGTCGACCGGCGGGAGTCCGGCGCGGACGAGCCCCTGGTTGAGGCCGGTCGTCCACTCGCGGCGCAGGCCTTCCGGGTCCTTTCCCTGCTGAGAGCGCCCGTGCAGGAAGACCAGATGGCGCTCGCCGCCGAACGCGCCCTCGCGGGCCCGCAGGCCCGTGTGCGTGCCCGCCGTCGCGGCGGCCGGTGACGGTACGACGGCCGGTGACGGTACGGCGCCCGCGGGCGTCCGAACCGGCGCGGCGGACTCCGTCGGCCCCGGACTCAGACCCGACTCGACGCCCATGTCCGCCAGCGGGCCGGACCGGGCGTCGGGCGGCAGCTGTGCGAGGTGGCGCAGGATGGAGCTGACACGCACACCCTCGTTGGCGACCCAGTCGACTGCGTCGTCGCCGTCACCTGGCCGCCATACCTGCCCGTCCTTGCGCAGGACGCGTCCCTGGTCGTCCGTCTTCGGCACCCCGCTGTGGTGGAGGGCGACGACCTCCCACTGATCGTTGAAGACCGGGGAGCCGGAATTGCCGGGCTCGGTGTCCGTCTTGTAGTGGAGGAAGTCGTCGAGCCGCACCTGGAGCATGTTGTCGCGGACGGCGATCTCCTTCAGGCGCCCCATCGGGTGGCCGATCACGTTCACCGGTTCGCCGACGACCAGCTTGCCCGGTTGGGCGCTGAGTCGGTTCCAGCCGAACGTCTCGCCCGGCGGCCGCCCGTCCGGGGCCGGGGCGACCTGCACCAGGGTGAAGTCCAGGCGCTCGTCGGTCACGAAAAACGCGTCCGGGTCCAGTTCCAGCCGCGTCGACGGCTGCGGGGTGTTGTCGACGGTGACCTGGGCGTCGAACTCGACGAGGCACTGCCGGGCCATCTCGGCATCGGTGAGCACATGATGATTGGTCATCAGCAGGCTCGGTGACACCAGGAAGCCGGTGCCCAGCGGGAGTTCCCGGCCGCTTTCCCGCACCGATATCCGGGCGACGGTCCGCGCCGCCCGGGCACCACGCGGCAGGAAGCTCCACGCCTGCAGTTCCGTGGACACCCCGAGGATGCGCTCGTAGGTTTCGGGCGTGGTCAGCGGTTCCTTGCGTACGGCCTCCACGGCCATGGCGGCGGGCACCGCGTGCCGGTCCAGCAGACGCGTGGCGCGCGCGGCGAGCGCCTGCTGCGAGTCGGGGAACGGTACACCGGCATCCATCTGCCGCTCCACGGCACTGCGCTCGTCGCTGGTCGCGCGGTACCGGTCGGCGGCCGCGGCGACTTGGCGTGCGCGCTCCTGATCCGTCCGCTCCGTCGCACGCATCTCAGCTGTCCTTCGGCGCGCTGCTGTGCCACGGCACGAAGGCGTTGGTCAGCCCGGACAGGGCCGTACGCAGCTCGGGGTGGTGGCGCAGCAGGACGGTGACCATGCTGTTGTCCTCGATCCAGGCCAGGCCGGCCTTGGAGTAGACCTCCGGGGTGTAGTGGGTGGTGAAGAACCGGTCGCTGTTGAGCCGGCGCGAGGCCATGAGGATGAAGATGCGGAACGCCGTGTCGCTGAAGGCGAACCCGGCCGGCAGCTTCTCCGCGTACAGGCCGACGGTCAGGTCGACCTTCTCGACGTCGCCGTAGAGCCGCTCGATCTGCTCGGCCCATGCCGGATCGTGCGCCAGCTCGGTGAAGCTCTCCGCGGGCTTGAGCCGCAGCAGCCGCCGGAACTCGTTGTAGCGGGGAACCCCCAGTTCTCGGGAGCGCAGGATGTCGGTGGCGGCGAGGTCCTGCAGAAGCCCGTCCGGCCGCTCGAACTCCTGGAGGAACTTGGGGAAGTTGTGCAGGGTGACCAGTCCGGGATGCAGCGTGCCGAAGCTGTAGAGCAGGTCGGCCATCTCCGTGGTCTCCAGGAACTTCAGCGCTCCCGGGCCGGAGATGTCGCGCAGGGTGCAGTGGCGCAGGGTCGTGTCGTCGGCAACGGCACGCAGATGCCATTCGTCGCGGATCAGAGGGTGCATGCGGTACACCGCCACGAATTCCTCGGTGAGCGCGTACGGGACGCCGTAGTGGTCCGTCTCGCCGCCGGGGATGCCGCTGATGACCTCGCTGCCGCTGATGCGCCCGAACAGATTGTGGACACGCTCGCCCGCGATGCCCCACCAGTTGGCGCGCAGCGCCTTGACGGTCGTGGGATGGCTGATCACGGCCGGTGTCCACTCCACGGTGTGGATCTTCGCGAGGAGCGCGGAGGTGATGAGCCGGCCACGCTGGAACAGTTCCTCGTCGCTCCAGGACGGGTAGGCGCCGTGCAGGTGGTCGCAGATCGCGTTGTGCTCCCGGGTGAACAGGTCCTGCATCATGGCGAGGCCCAGCCAGAAGCCGGGAACGCGGGTGGGATCCTGCGAGGGATCGGCCGGGACGGGGACCTGTTCGTCGTCCCACAGATGCAGCTTGCCCAGCTCTCCGGTGCGCAACCGCTGCTGTTCGGCCTCGTTCTTTCCGTAGATCTGGGACGCGTCCCACCAGTGGGAGGACACATTGACGCGGGTGTCGGGGGTGCCCCGCGGTGCCTGAGGGTCGCGGGTGGGGTCGTCCGGGGTCCGCATGATCTTCATGGGGTGTTCCGGCCAGGGGTCGTCGTCCACCAGAGGAACCTCCCAGGGCCGGTCGGTGGGGCTCGTGCCGTGGCTGAACCAGTCGCGGATCATGAACTGGAGCCAGGCGGCGACCAGGGAGTTGACCGTTTCGGCCGGGATGAGTGCGTCGCGAGTGAGCAGGGCGCGGCTGACCTCGCGCGGGCTGGGCGCGGACAGTACGTTCTCGGGCGCGGTCGGGGCAATGGCCTCCAGCGGAATGTTGCGGCCGAAGCGGGTGCCGGCCATGCCCATGCGTGGCTCGCCGAGGTCGTTGTGGCTGCCGTCGGCGGTCCGGTTGACCAGGTGGCTCGCGGACGGCGGCGCGGGCTCGGGCTGGTTGATCGAGGGCAGCCCGTTGGTGTCGTACAAGTTCTTCTGCCGGAGCCTGACACGCAGTCCGAAAAGCGTCAGCAGGCCTGCCGGCACGGGCAGTTTGTCCCAGCCGATGCGGTGATCGATGTACTGAGCGGCACTGGTGATGATCCGCCAGGGAAGTGAGCTGCGGTATCCGGCCGGGAAGCGCCCTGGGGCGCGTCGGTGCGTGCTCATCGCGGTACTCCTTGGGTGGCTCCTGGTCGATTTCGTTCGGGGACGGCGGGGTCGTGCGGGTCAGGCGCGGGCGGCATCCGCGAGGATCACGTCGCTCGCCTTCTCGCTGATCATGTAGATGGGGGCGGCGACGAAGAAGCCGGGGATGCGGGGGAAGACCGAGGCGTCGACGATCCGCAGACGGTCCACCCCAAGGACGCGGAACGCGCTGTCGACCACCGCCGAGGGATCGTCGGCGCGGCCCATCCGGCAGGTGCACGACGCATGGTGGCCCCAGGCCTCGTCCTGGACGAAACGGCGGAGGGCGTCACGGTCGTCGGCCTCCTCGCCCGGCCACAGCTCCCGGAGGACGACGGCGTCGGCCTTGCGGTTCATCCCGCGTACGAACTCCACGGCGTCGACCATCGCTTCGAGGTCCAGGCCCTCTTTGTCCGTGCCCTCGGTGAAGTAGTGGAAGTCGACCAGTGGGGTGTCACGCGGGTCCGCCGAGCGCAGCCGCACCCGGCCCCCCGTGTTGTGTGTGCGGCTCTTGAGGATGGCCCAGGTGAAGCGGTCCTTGTGGTGTGTCAGGTCGAGGGAGTAGCCGGGGCGGTATCCGCGGAAGTCGAAGGGGCCGCCGAAGATGAACAGGTCGGGGGCGTCCAGGTCCGGGCGGGACTTGCGGGTGATGCCGAGGACGGCGCCGTTCGTGGTGTAGAGGCCCTTGCCCTCCTGCCACGCCCGGTAGCAGCGGTCCGGTTCGGTCCCCGGCTTCGGAGCGTGGAAGTCGCACTCCTTGACGACCGGGAACTCGCGGTGCATCTGGCTGACCACGCCGACTTCGTACCGGTCCTGGAGATGTGCGCCCACCCCGTGCAGTCCGACGCGCACGGAGATGCCGTGGCGCCCCAGCTCCTCAGGTGGTCCGATTCCCGAAAGCATCAGCAGCTGGGGCGTGTTGAAGGCGCCGGCGGCCAGGATCACCTCGCGGGAGGCGAGGACCCGGCGCAGCACCGCCGGCCCGGAGTCCGGCCGAGAGCCGGGATCGGCCCGGTAGGCGTGCGCCTCGTCCAGGTAGTCGACGCCGGTCGCCGCATGTGCCTCGTCCAGTACGATCCGGGTGGCCAGCGCGTGGGTACGGACCACGAGATGGTCCGGATGACCGCGCTGTACGGCCCGGACGCGTTCGCGTACGGCGCTGCGCCGGCCGCCGGCTGTGGAGATGGGGATCTGCCACAGTCCTTGCAGCGCCTCGGTCTGCACCCGCCAGTCGTTGGGGTCGACGAAGGAGCCGAACCCCTCCAGAGGAGACAGCGGCCGGTCCAGGAAGCCGGCGAGCGTGTCCTCTGCGGCGGAAAGGATGACCTTCAGCAACTGCGGGTCCTGTACGGCGAGTCGGGGATCGGCCAGCGCGGTGGGCAGCCAGCCGTCGAACCCGTGACGGGCGTCGTTGCGGTACCGGGCGGCCACGACGGGCAGGTTCCGGAGCACAGCCGCCAGGAGGGGGTTGCCGGGCGGACTCTTGGGTCTCGGCAGGTAGGTGCAGCGCTCCAGCCGCTCGAAGTACCGGCGCATGGCCGTGCTGTGCCAGGTGGCGTCACCGGTCTCCACCGCGATGGCGTCCCAGTCGCGGTTGTACGGATAGACCGTGATCAGAGCATGGTGTGCGGTGCACCCGCCGATCGTCCCGGCGCGCGGGTACAGGACGCCCTTGCCCGGTACGAACTTGCCGTCGCGCCGTTGCTGCTGCTCGTCGGCGTAGTGCCGTACGAAGTAGTTCCAGCACTGCACGGGGTCCTCGGAGGCGTCGGCGTGGAAGGCGGGCACCAGGTAGCTGTCGTTGTCCTCGGCACCGCCCGCGTCCAGCAGCAGGGTGCGCATGCCCGCGGCGGCGAGATTGGCCGCCAGCGGGCCACCGCCCGCGCCTGCGCCGACGACGACGTAGTCGAAGCCCGTCTCGGTGGGGGGAGCGGCCCCGGATGCGGCCGTCACGTCGGTTTGTCCTTCACGGAGTTGGCGAGCGAGCATGCGGCGCTGATGGACAGGGCGGTGTTCACGGCCGAGATGAGGGTGGTCAGTACCGCGGTGCGCGGTGGGGCATGTCCGTGCAGGCCGACCGTGGCCGCCGTCGCGGTGTCACTGCCGTGGATCAGAATGGCCTCGCGCAGATCGTCCCGCAGCCGTTCGCCGCTGTGGGTGAGCAGATCGAGGCCCAGCAGGACCGTGCGGATGCCGAAGAGGCGAAAGGCGTAGACGGCTGCCGGGCTCGGCGGATCGCGGTCGGGATCGAACCGCCGGATGAGCAACTCCGGTGCCAGCAGACCGGCGGCTCCGTTGAGAAGTCTGATTCCGGCGAGGAGGTATACCGAGACAGGGCGGCTGGAGGCCGTGGCCATGATGCCTCCTGGGAGTGTGGTGATTCTCGCGAGGACGGGACGGTCCGCCGAACCCCGGGAAAGGGAGAGGAACACCCTGGACGCACTGTTGTTCACCACGCTAGGGGACCGACTGCTCCACGGCATCTTGAGGAGACGGGTCCGAGGCGGGGTGTTGTCCTCACTGGAATTCTCAGGGTCGCTCACCCCACATCTCCAGGCGCGATGAAGGGTTGAATTCGCAATGGTCGAACGGGCAAATAACCGGGGCCGGCCTGGTGAGTCCCGGAAGCAGGCCCTGGAACTCCGCGCGGTTAACGGCGAGTTGGCCGACGCCGAGGAGGTGGTGGGCGGCCCTGGTGGGCGCACCGCCGAGGAGGACCGGCAGCCGGTGCACGCCGCGGAGGCGGACGGCGACCGGCTGTTCCCGCTGAGCCGCGCCGGCCGTGCGCGGGCAGGCCGGACCGCTCAGCGGCGCCCCCGCGGGCGGTGACGCCCACGGGCGAGGCTGCAGCGGCGCAAGCGCGGCATACGGATGGTGACCCGTCCGCCGGACCGGCGAGGCCCCCGGCTGCGGCGACCGGGCCGGCTCATGCGAAGGCCGATCGTGCGGCTGCGTGGAATTGCACGTACTCGATGGTCGCGCCTCCGGGGTGCTGCACGGTCAGGTTTCGGCCGGTGGGTACCTCGTTGGGACCGTCGAGGACCTTTCCGCCGTGTTGCTCGGTGATGTGCAGGATCCGGTCGACGGACTCGACGATCGTGGTGGCGTGCGTGCCCCGGTAGGGAGCGAGGGCTTCCTGTGAACCGGCGAGGAGCAGATAGCCGCCGATGCTCGCGAGCTCCAGCTCGCGGTAGGCGAACCGCAGGCGTGGCTGCTCTCCGGTGAGCTCTACGAAGGTCGGCAGGGACACGTCCAGGTCGTCGACGTAGACGCGGGCAAGGGTGGCGAGCACCGTCACGGTCATCTCCTAGATCATTTCGACTTTCCCGAAACGAGGAAGTGATCTGCATACTACGGGTGTCACGCGGACGAAGACGAGGAGGGCCGGTGGGACAGCCCGACGACGCCGATGCCGAGCTGGCTGTGGTGCTGCATGCGCTGGGCGATCCGGTTCGGCTGGCACTGGTCCGCCGGATGGCCGATGAGGGCGAGAGTGCGTGCAGCCCGGCCGGCGTGGACGTGCCGAGGTCGACGCTGTCCAATCACTGGCGGATCCTGCGCGAAGCCGGCATCACCGAGACCCGGCGGGTCGGAAAGGCCCGTCTGATGACTCTGCGCCGCGCCGATCTCGATGCCCGCTTCCCGGGACTCCTCGCCGCCGTGTTGGCCCAAGGCAGGAAGTGAGCACCACCGCGGCGGGCTCGGTCAGGAGGGTGGGCCGGCATGCGCCGTTCGGGTCGTCGCTCGCGATGCGGTGCCGCTCGCGCCCGGGGAGGCCGGCCCAGGCGCTCACCGCCGGGCTGGGTGTCCGTCCGAGGTCCGTGCGGCTGCCCACAGGGCGATCTGTGTGCGGGAGCGCAGGCCCAGCTTGTCGCGGATCCTGTCCAGGTGCGTGGCGACCGTATGGATCGAAAGGCTGAGCCGCTCCGCGATCTGCCGGTTGGTCAGCCCTTCGGCGACGAGTCCGGCCACCGCGAACTCCCTTGCGGTGAGCCGGAACAGTCCGTCGTCGGCCCGGACATCACACCCCGTTCGGTGGTCGCCGCTCCCTGCCCCGAGGGCGTACGCGACCAGCCGCTCGCCGCGCAGCCCCCGGGCACCTGTGACGGCAGCCTCCCGCGCCGCTGCCGACAGCCGTTTCCGGGCACGCGCCGCCGCTTGTTCCATCCGGTGCCGCCAGGGGGCCTCGGGCTCGGTGTCCAGGCGGCGCCGCGCCTGCACGCTCGCCTCGTACAGCCGCAGCGCACGCTGCATGTCGCCGTTCTCCGCGGCCACCAGGGCCAGGCCCTCCACGGGGTAGAGGGCGTGGAAACTGGCCCCCGGAACGATCCGCAGCACCTCGGTGAACAAGGCCTCGGCGCTGCGCAGTTGCCCCAGGGCCAGCCGTACGGCCCCCGCGGTGTGCAGCGCGGCCGCGGTCCGGGGCCACGGCGCCTGCTCCCGCAGAACGGGCAGACACCGTGACATCAGCTCGTCGGCCTCCAGCTCCCCGCCGGCCTGGAGCAACGCCCAGGCCAGGTGATGGGTGCACCAGGCGGTGTCCTGCGGCGTGCCAGGGGAAGCGACGACCTCCAGGCACTCCCGTAGATCTGCGACGGCCTCGGTGAACTCACCACGGCACAGCCGTGCCGCCGCCCGGGCGTCCAGGGCGTTGGCCAGTCCGGCGGCGTCACGGCGCAGCCGTTCGCTCTGCACCGCCTGCTCACCCAGGCGCAGTGCCTCGTCCGGATCGGCCTGCTGGCAGGCCACGCGTGCGGCGAGCGCCGCCACCTGCCCGCTCAGCGCCAGGTCGCCGGGGTCCCGCAGCAGTCCGGTGAGCAACGCACGGGCGGCCGACGGCTGCTCCTGCTGATAGTGCACCCGCGCCAATTCCAGTGTCAGCCGCGCCCGTACGGCATCGCCGTGGCCGGTGCTGCGGGCCAATACCGAGGCGAGATTGTCCCGTTCCGCCGCCAGCGGGCTGCCGGCCTGGTCGGCGAACACGTCCCCGCCACCCCGGTCGGCCAGCTCGGTCAGCCATGCGAGCGCCCGGCGCCGGGTGGCGTGCAGCTCGCCGGATGCGCGCAGACGGTCCAGGGCGCACACCCGGATCACACTCAACTGCCTGAAGCGTGTGGGCGCGGTCTCTCCCGGCAGACGTACGACGAGTGACTTCGCCTGCAGGGCGCACAGGATGCGGAAGACCTGCCGCCGGCCTATGCCGTCACCGGCGCAGACCGATTGCGCGGCGGCCACGTCGAACCCGCCGACGAGGACCGAAAGACGCCGGAAGACCGCCTGCTCGGCCGGATCCAGCAGCCTGTGACTCCAGTCGACCGCTGCGGCGAGCCCGCTGTGGCGTGGAGGTCCGGTTCTGCTTCCCCCGGACAGCAGGTCCAGCTGGGAGAACTGGTCGTCCAGCCCTGCCAGGATGTCGCTCGGCGAGAACGCACCGACGTGGCGGGCCGCCAGTTCGACGGCGAGCGTCAGGCCGTCCAGGCGCCGGCAGATCTCGGCCACCAGGTGGCCGTTGCCTCGATGGAGTGTGAACCCGGGTGAGTTGCTCGCGGCGCGGTCGACGAAGAGGCGTACGGCGTCGGACTGCAGGAGGGCCGTCACATCGTCTCCGGCGTCGGCGGGCGGCAGGGACAGCTCACCGACCCGGAACACCGTCTCTCCGGGCACCCTCAGGGCCTCCCGGCTGGTGGCCAGGATCCGCAGACCGGGGCAGCGGCCCAGCAGGGCCGCCGCCAGTCGGGCGCACGGCTCGGCCAGATGCTCGCAGTTGTCCAGAATCAGCACCCGGGAGGCGCCGCCGATCGCCCGGACCAGAACGTCGGTACCGGTCCGGCCCGCCCGTTCACCCACTCCCAGTGCGGCGGCCAGGGTCTGCGTCAGCAGCGCGCTGTCCTGGAGGGGGGCGAGTTCCACCAGGTCGACTCGCGTGAAGCGCTTCGGTAGCCCCTTGGCGAACTCCAGCACCAGCCGGGTCTTGCCCACCCCGCCCGCACCGGTCAGCGTGAGGAGGCGCGAGCTCCGCAGAAGTGTGCGCAGGCAGGAGAGCTCATGCTGCCGGCCGACGAAGGAGTCGAGCGCCGACGGCAGGACGCTCGCAGCGGCCGTCGGGACCGCGGCCGTGACATTCGAAGCCGCCCTTCGCCGCAGCGCCCGCTGCCGGCAGGCGTTGGAACAGTACCGAGCCGGCCGGCCCCCGTGCCGCCTCACGACCAGCGCTGTGCCGCAGACATCGCATGTTCGACTCCGGCTCATCCCCGATTCCTGGCCGCACCGCCCCGGGACGAAACCATCGCCTTCAGCCATGTGTGCCCGCGGAGGAATGCGGTGGCCGACACCGGGGCAGGGCCGGCCACCGCAGGGTCCGGGTGCGTCAGGGGGTGGCGGCGGGGTCGATGCCGAGTACGACGGTTCCGGTCACGCCCTTGCCGAGGTCGCTGCCTGCCTGGGTGAGGGTCAGCAGGGTCGAGGAGCCGCCGTTGCGGTAGATGCCGTCACGCGCGTTGAGGGTGCGGGTGGCCGTGTTGTTCCGGTACGGGGACAGGGCGGCGACCTTGGTGTTGTACGCCTCCGGGAAGTAGAGCTGGCCCGTGTGGGACACGTGACCGCCGTGATAGGTCCCGCCGGAGACGGTGCCTCCGCCATGCGTCTTGACGTGGATGTGCAGGGCCCGGCCGACGTACCACCCGGGGTAGATGGTGGTGAACTCCGCGACACCGGCGGAGTCGGTCAGCTGCACGCCGCGCAGGAAGGTGGTGTCCGGGGTGGAACCTCCGGCGACGTAACCGGAGTAGACCCCGAGCGCGTCGCAGTGCCAGATGTCGACCGCCGTCTGGGGCAGCGGGGCGCAGGTCGCTGCGTCGACCACCGTCACGCGCAGGGTCAGCGGAACGCCGGCCTTGCCCTCGGTGATGTTCTTGCGGACCGTCTCCAGGTCCAGGTAGTACGGCCCCTCGGTCTGCTCGGGGGTGAGGACGCAGGCGGCGGCCGGGCGGGCGGCGGACCGGGGTGCGGTGGCGGGCCGGGGTTCGGTGGCGGCGGTCGCCTGTGTGGCGGCGAGACCCAGTGCGGCGACGCCGAGGGTGGCGCCGCCCAGGGTGGCTATGACGGACCTGCGGGTGGCACCTGAGGGACCGTCGGACGGCCCGGAGCCATGCTGTGGCTGCGCGGTGTTGTGGTGGGGGATGTCAGTCATGGTGTGAGCATGACGCCCGCGACGGCCCAGGGGATCGCTCGGACGACCCACGAAGCGACCGCGTTACGAAACAAGTGATCGGCGTGCACGAAATCACCGACAGAGCCTCACTGCCCGCTCCGTCACCACGTTCGGTGACGGAGCGGGCGTTGTCCTGCCGTCCGGGAGGAGCGGATGTGCGCCGAGGTGAGCGCTCGGGCACAACACTCCGGATAACGGCATAACCGACATAACGGGCATCTCACGTGGTGGACATCAGCAGGGGCCCGAAGAGGTGCGCGCTGCCGCTCTCCTGCCGGCCGCGGCGACGACGTCGTTGATCCACAGCTCGTCGGCGTGTCCGGCGGCGGCTTCTTCCAGACGCCCCCAGAGGGACGCGCGAGTCCAGGTGATGAAGCGGCGGTGCGCAGTGGCGGGTGAGACCCCTAACCACGGCGGTAACTGCCGCCATGTACAACCCGAGGTGAGGACGTAGACCACAGCGGTGAAGGTCTGCCTCTCGTTCAGCGGCGCGGTACCGCCGCCCTGCCTGCGCCCCGTGAAGCTCGGCAGCATCGGTTCGACCAGGTTCCACATCCCGTCCGGCACCAGCCGTCGGGCCAGCTCGTATTTCATGTGACCCCCCATTCCGCGCCCGGCTTTCCCCATTCCGCGCGCCCTGCCTAAAGCAATATCGCCGGGGCCACGTGAGACAAGGATTCGCGTGGCCCGTGACCGCAACTGCGTTCGACGCGCCGACTATGGCCTTCCCGCGGGCACTTGTCCACCGCCGCCGACATTCATAACTGAACGTTTGATTCCCCTTGATGAGCGAGGAGGAGACCTCTTCGATGACGGTCACAGCGCCCCGTCCAAGCCGTTGACATGCCTGTCCCGCAGGATGTAAATCTGTCGAGCGTCGGACGGAGATGCGAATCCCGATGTGGTGAACAAGGTCGTTCGGCGAAGCATTACAAGGAAAACGCAGGCGTCTTTCCGGTTCATCGTCCAGGCTATTCTTCCATTGCGCGAGCGAATTACTGCGCGGAACTCACGCGTTATTCATGGTCGTGGTGTTCCTTCTCGGCCCACTCCCAAGAGCGCCCGAGACATCGGGTACGCCGTCCGGATCCCCGGCGGCGCTGTGCACCACTTCGCAGAGAAGGAGATCCCCATGAAGAAGATCGCCGTGCGCAAGGCCGGGACCGTCCGCCTGACGTCCGCCGCCGCGTCCGCGTACTGCTGCGGCACCGCCTGATCCCAGGCAGGTGCGCGCCGGGCCATGTCGCCCGGCGCGCACCGCACACCGGTCGCCAGACAGTGAGGTGAGGCAGTGACGACACCGCCGTCCAGGAATCTCGACGAACCCGTACGGCTGCATCCGCTCACCTATCTCGAGGAGGGCGACGAAGTCACCGTCGGCCGCGCCGACATCGAGTCCTACGGCCTCTTTCCACCCGACGGTGCCGCGCTGCTGCGCCGTCTGGAGGCCGGTACACCGCCGAACGCCGCGGCACGGTGGTACACGGAGCAATACGGCGAACAGGTGGACATGGCGGAGTTCCTCGACGTCCTCGAAGAGCTCGAACTCGTCGTCAAGGCCGGAGAGAAAGTGGCCGCGCCCACGGGCCCGGTGCGCTGGCAACGGCTGGGCCGCGCCGTCTTCTCCCCCATCGCCTGGGGGATTTACGGCCTGATCGTGCTCGCCGCACTCGTGGCCATGATCAGACAGCCCCACTTGGCACCGCACTACCAGAACTTGTTCTTCACCCGACGGTCTCTGGTGCTGCTCACCCTCGGCATCGTCCTCGGCCAGGTGCCGTGGATTCTGCTGCACGAGGCCGCCCACGCTCTCGCGGGGCGGCGCCTGGGCCTGAACTCCACGCTGTCGATCAGCCGGCGGTTCTACTACGTGGTCTTCGTGACCGCCCTGGACGGCCTGGTCGCCGTACCCCGTCGCAAGCGGTACCTGCCGATGCTCGCCGGCATGATCACCGATGTCCTGGTCGTCAGCGGCCTGACCCTGGTGGCCGCGGCCCTGCAGGGCGCCGACGGCGTCACGGCCGATGTCCGGCGGCTGCTGCTGTCGATGGCCTTCGCGGTCGTACTCCGGCTGGTGTGGCAGTTCTACTTCTTCCTGCGCACCGACCTGTACTACCTGGCCATCACCGTGCTCGGCTGCAACGACCTGCAGACCACCGCCCGCCAGATGCTGCGCAACCGCCTCATGCGGCTGCTGAACAAACCCGGGCGCATGGCCGACGAGAGCAGGTGGGGCGAACGCGACCGGCAGATCGCCCGCTGGTACGCGTGGCTGATGGTGGCCGGGTACGTCTTCCTCACCGTCACACTGCTCACCGCCGCGATCCCCACCGGAATCCGCCTCACCGAGGTCGCCGTGCACAAGCTCGGCAGCGATCTCTCGCCGGCCAACGCGGCTGACGTGCTGACGTTCCTCGTCATCAACTTCTGGGAGCCGGTCTTCGCCGCCTACCTGGCGCTGCGCGCATGGCGGCGCGGCACCCGCACCTCCGCCACCCCCGCAAAGGAGACCGCACATGCAGCAGGCTGACTCCGCGCCACCCGCCCATCTGAGGGTTCAGGGCGGAACACGGCAGGACCGGGCCACAGCCCTCGACGGACTCCCGCTGCCGCCCCTGCTCCTGCCCCCGGTCGACGCCCACCGCCGGCTGCGCGGCCCCTACACAGCGGCCGGCACCATCGCCCGGGCCCTGGTCCCCGGCGTGCTCGCCGCCGATCCCGAACTCGTGCGCCGGCATGACATCGAACTGCTGTCGGCGGCACCCGAGTTGGCGGCCATCGTGCCCAACTCGCGGGAGACGCTGACCTCCATGGCGCTGCCCGCCGAACGTACCCGCTTCTACGCCAGGCTGCGCACCCGGCGGATCGCCAACGGGCTGGTGGAATTCGTCCGCGACGCACTGCCCGTGCTCGGCCACGACGGACCACGGCGCCTGGTGGTGGAGAACGCCGAGCACGCCGAGACCACGGACGAGGAGTTCCTCGCCGCGTTGCTGCGCCGCGTCGGTCCCGGCACCCTGACCGTCGTCCTGTGCGGCGCGCACTCCCCGGACCCCGACGGCGTCCTGGCCCCCGCGCTGAACCGGCACACCACTGCCGTGCCCGTGACCCCGACCGTAGCCGCCCCGGCCAGCAGCACGGACGAACCCGCATGGCGCTGGGTCGCCTCCGACGGGCTGCTCGACGGCCCCGACGGCACGGCCGCCCGCACCGCCTACGAGGCACTGCCCGCCGCCGAGCGCGCCGCCCTCCACGACCGCCGGGCCGCGCACCTGCGCCGGACCGAGGAGCTCTCGCTCACCCTCGGCGCACTGCCGTACCACCTCGAACGCGGCAGCGACCCGGTGCGCGAGGCCGTGCCCGTCCTGTGGGCGGCGTCGGACCACTGCCTCGTCAACGGCTTCTACACCGCCGTCGTCGACTACGGCCGGCGCGGCCAGCACCTCGTCGACGGACGGGAGAACACCGCGCAGTGGTGGAAGTTCGGCGTACAGCTCGGGCTCGCCCTGTCCATGCTCGGCCGGACGAAAGAGGCCGAGGCCGTCTACGACGAGGCGCGTCTGCTGTCGACCGACCCGGCGGTGCACATGGCGTGCGCCTACTCCACCGCCATGCTGTACACACGGCACAACGACCCCGCCGACCGGGACGAGAAGAAGGCCAAGTCGCTCCTCAACGGCGCGATCGCCACGGCCTCGTTGCTGCACGACAGAGTGGAGCAGGCCTTCCAGAGCGCCTTCTACAAGAACGGGCGTGCCCTGGTGGAGGTCAACCTCGGCGACCCCGAGGAGGCGCTGCGCCTGGTCACCGAGTGCATCGACGACCTGGACCGGCAGCTGACCCCGGACGAACACCGTCTGCACCGCTCGGTGCTCAAGAACAACCGAGCCCGGGTGTACGCGGGCCTGGGGCGGCTGGACGAGGCACTCGCCGACTACGCCGTCGTCATCGACCAGGACCCCAACCACGCCGAGCACTATCTCGAACGCGGCAACCTGCTGCGCAGGCTCGGCCGCGGTGACGAGGCCCTCGCCGACTACTCGCGCGCACTGAGCCTGTCGCCGCCCTTCCCGGAGATCTACTACAACCGCGGCGACCTGCGGTTGAGCAGGGGCGATGTGGCCGGCGCGCTCGCCGACTTCAGCTATGTGATCGAGCAGGATCCCGAGTTCGTGGACGCGTACGTCAACCGCGCGGGTATCCACCTCGGAGCCGGTGACCTGGCCGCCGCGCTGGAGGACGCCCGGGCCGGGCTGCGGCTCGATCCCGCCAACGCCCATCTGCACACGGCAGTCGGACAGGCGCTTGCGGAGGGTGGTGAACTCGCCGAGGCGGAAGCCGCCTACGACCGCGCGGTGGATGCCGATGCGACCCTGGTGAGCGCTCTGTCCGGACGCGCGGGGGTGCGCTACGAGGCCGGGCGCCTGCAGGACGCCCTGGACGACCTGTGCCGGGCGGTGGAACTCGATCCCAAGGACGCCGCGTTGCGCTACAACCGCGCCTTCCTCTACCAGGAGAGCGGCCGGCGGCAGGAGGCTCTGGAGGACTTGGAGCTGGCCGCCGTGCTCGACCCGGAGGACGCGGAGACCGCCGAGGCGCTGTCCGCGTTGCGTGGACGGCCGGACGCCGCGTGAAGGTGTCTCCCGACGCCGCGGTGACCGCCGAGGACACGGCAGGGCCGGCTGAGCTGCGGAGTGCCGCGCCGGCCGGCCCGGGCTCGCGTGCGCTGCGCGATGTCCTCGGCCGCTATGCGACCGGAGTCACCGTGATCACCTGCGTGGGCCCGCGGCGTGCCCCGGTCGGTGTGACGGTCAACTCCTTCACCTCCGTGTCGCTCGATCCGCCCCTGGTCCTGTGGTGTCTCGCGCTGTCCTCCCGCAGCCGGCCCGCGTTCACGGATGCCGAGTTCTTCGCCGTCCATGTGCTCGCGGCCGACCAGCGGGAACTGGCATCCCGTTTCGCCGGTCCGGGCCGGCGGTTCCAGGGACTCGCCACGGAGCCCGGACCGCACGGCGAGCCACTGATACCGGGGGCGGCGGCGACGCTGTGCTGCCGCCGCGTCCGTCTGCTTCCGGCCGGTGACCACATGGTCGTCCTGGGCGCCGTGCAGCACCACACACATGCGGCGCACCGCGTCCTCCTCTTCGCGGACGGCGCCTATCACGAGGGCCCGCCGGGGAAGCTCGCACGGTCATGCTGAACAGTCTTGGCCTGAACAGTCATGGCCGACGACGACCACCTCGTCCTCGACCGTCCAGTGGCGTCGCTCGGCTTTGGGCGGGTTGATCCGCACGCCGTAGCCCGGACTCGTCGACGTGTCGTCGTGGCTTCGGTAACCGATGGCACATTCGCCGCGGTGACGTGCCGCGGCCACGACTGTGGCGAACGAGGTCTCACGCCCCGGCAGCACGTAGTCGGTGGCAGGCCGCAGGTGAACAGCGGCGCCGTCGGCGGAGAACAGTTCCTCGAACACCGCCGCCAGGTGCCGGTTCTGCGAGATCTGCGCCATGAGCAGGCCGATGAGCTTGCCGCTGATGATCACGTCGGCTCCGGGGCCGATGGGGGCCAGTGCCCGGTTGCGGTCGTCGATCAGTTCGGTGACGACCGGCAGCTCGCGTCCGGTGGCTTCCTCCAGTTGACGCAGCAGCAGGAGGGTGACGAGCGTACGGTTGTCGGGGTCGCCCGGCGGTTGTCCGGGAGCGGGGTCCTGACCGAGCACGATGACGCTGTCATAGGAGTGAACGTCCAGCCGTCGCAGGGTCTCGGGCCGGGCGATGTCCCCATGGTGCAAGGTCAACGTCAGGTCGCTGCCACCGTGCGCGTCCGCCTCGCTGACCTGACGCTTTGTCGCTTCACCAGCGTTCGCCACCACGTCGACGGCCGATCCGGGCCGGGCGCGGCGGCGCAGCTGCTCCACGACGAGCGGCGCTCGGCGGTTCCAGCCCAGCAGGAGCACCCGCTCCGGTCGCGCGGGTGTGGAAGGGCCGGTCGCCATCGCCGCCGTCTCGACCAACTCCGCGCAGTCGTGCAGGCAGGCCGTGTCGTCGTCACGGGAGACGACGATGAGCAGGTCGTCCGGAGCCATGGCCGTCTGCGGTGGCGGGTTGAGCAGGGGGGTGTCTCCTCGCACGATGCCGACGACACTGGACGTCGGGCAGCACAGCAGAGCATCGCCGAACGGGCGGCCGGCCAGGGCCGACGCGTTGACCAGGTAGAACTCGTCGCCGGCGAAGTCGAGCAGCTCCCGGTGGACGAGCGAGAGCCCGGGGCGGCGGGCGGCCTGGACGATCAGCCGGGCGGTGACGGTGTCGCTCTCCAGGACGACGCCGTCCGGTCCCGCGGCGAGACGGGCGGCCAGGCGGTAGCGGTCGTCCCGGACGGCGGCGACGACGGGCGGGCCGGCTCCCTCCGTGGCCAGGGCTGCCCTCAGCGCCAGCAGCGTCTTGACCACCTCGGCGTCGGCGTCGGGCTCGTCGTGGGGCA
Organism: Streptomyces sp. NPDC053069; assembly: GCF_044546895.1. Lineage (NCBI taxonomy): Bacteria > Bacillati > Actinomycetota > Actinomycetes > Kitasatosporales > Streptomycetaceae > Streptomyces > Streptomyces sp. NPDC053069. The sequence goes on from NZ_JBITZN010000001.1 coordinate 307,416, forward strand.
GGACCAGCACGACACCGGCCGTGGCGGGACCGGCCAGGGTGAGCACGGCGGGGTCGGTCGTGGGACCGCTGCGGCAGATCAGCCGCGTACGGCCGACGGGACCCACCTTCGTGCTCAGGGCCTCCTCCATGGCGGTCTTGTCCCGGTCGGCCAGCACGACCACCGCACCGCGCCGCTGGTTGGCGTTGGCGGCCACCAGCTCGCTCACCACCGTGAAGACCTGCTCCGACCACCCGAGGACCACGGCGTGCCCCTTCTCCAGCACGGTGGAACGGCCCCGTCGCAACGCGGTGAGCCGCTCCGTGAGCGCTGTCGTGATCAGGCCGACGACCGTCGAGACATACAGCAGAGCGACCAGTGCGAGCAGCACCGACATCGTCACGCGCAGCGGCGTACCCGTCGCACCGCCCAGCCGCAGTGTCTCCCCGGTGAGGTGCCACACCTGCGCCAGCCGGCCCGTCGGGGAGGTTGGCGCGCCGGGGTCGGTCCAGACCAGTACCGCACTGGCCGGGACGACGATGGCCAGACACACCAGCGCCATCCAGCCGACGAGAGCGTAGGCACCGCGGGCCAGCGTGCTGTCGAACCAGTAACGGGCTCTGTCACCGAACGAAGTGCGCCACTGCGCCACCCTTCCCCCTCCGTCGCCGGATGCGCCTGTGGCAGTGTGGGGGATGCGCCGCGGCGGCAAAGGGAGTCGGCTCGGCATTCATCCCTTCGGGTTTCCGAAGCCGTCCCCGGCGGCGGACCTGCTGTGACGTCAGTGTTTGTCGCCGTCTTCGCCCCTTCGGGTCAACGCCGGAGCGAAGGGCGGACGCCTGGTCACGGTCGCCAGTACAAAGGCCGCCATGACTGAAGATCACGCGGTGGTGCGCGCGGACGGCGGCCTCTCCCGAAGGAGCTTCGCGACGGTGGCCGGCACGGCCACCGTCGCGACGGCCCTGAACGGCGGTGTCGCCGCGGCTCTGCCCGCACCGGCCGCCCCGGGGGACAGCCGTGGCACCGACTTCGACCGGTGCCTTGCCGTCGCTCGTGCGCTCCTCGTACTGGACTCCGACGACCGCCCCCTCGTCCCCCGTTACCAGCGTGTCCTCCAAGAGGGGCTGCCGGCTCAGCGACGGACACGTCCCAAGAACGTCCTGGTCATCGGCGCCGGTCCGGCCGGGCTGGTGGCCGCGTGGCTGCTGAAGAGGGCAGGCCACCGGGTGACGGTGCTAGAGGCGAACGGCAACCGCGCAGGCGGACGCATCAAGACCTTCCGCAAGGGCGGCCATGAACACGCCGAACAGCCCTTCGCCGATCCCCGTCAGTACGCCGAAGCGGGCGCGATGCGCATCCCTGGCAGCCATCCGCTGGTGATGGAGCTGATCGACCGGTTCGACCTGAAGAAGCGGCCTTTCCACTACGTCGACGTCGACCACGCGGGACGTCCCGCGGGCCGCACCTGGATCCACGTCAACGGCATCCGCATGCGGCGCGCCGACTACGCCCGCGCGCCCCGCCGCGTAAACCGGTCCTTCGGCGTCCCCCGGGCCCACTGGGACACTCCGGCCGCAGCCGTCCTGCGCTCCGCGCTGGACCCGGTGCGCGACGAGTTCAGTTACGTCGACCACGGCGGCAAGCGGGTCGACAAGCCTCTTCAGGAGCGGCTGCAGGGCTGGGCCCGCGTGGTGCAGCGGTTCGGTGACTGGTCGATGTTCCGCTTCCTCACCGAGCACGCCCGCCTCGACGAGCGGACCATCGACCTGGTCGGCACCCTGGAGAACCTCACCTCACGCCTCCCGCTGTCCTTCATCCACAGCTTCATCGGCTCCTCCCTCATCAGTCCCGACACACCTTTCTACGAGTTGGCGGGCGGCACGGCCGTACTGCCGGACGCCCTCCTGGAACGCGTGCGCAAGGACGTGCGGTTCGACCGCCGCGTCACGCGCATCGAGTACCACCACCCCGACCGCCCGTCGCCGGACACCGAGCACGTCCGGAGCAAGGGCCCGCTCGTGTGGGTGGACACCGTGTCGGAGGGCCGCGACGGTCCCGTCGTACGCGAGCAGTTCACCGCGGACGCCGCCGTGGTCACGGTGCCGTTCTCCGGACTGCGCCACGTACAGATCGACCCGCCCATGTCGTACGGCAAGCGCCGCGCGGTGTGCGAACTGCACTACGACAGCGCGACCAAGGTGCTGCTGGAGTTCAGCCGCCGCTGGTGGGAGTTCGACGAGGCCGACTGGAAGCGCGAGCTGGACGCCGTCGACCCCGGCCTGTACGACGCCTACCGCACCGGCCGCACCGCCGCGGACGGCAGCCTGCTCGGCGCCCATCCCTCGGTGCCCGCGGGACACATCACGGCGGGTCAGCGCACCCACTACGCCGCGAACCGCGCCGTCGCGCGCGACCAGCCGGAGGCGGTCGACGTCGTGGGCGGCGGCTCGGTGTCGGACAACGCCAACCGATTCATGTTCCACCCCTCCCATCCGGTCCCGGGCAGCGCAGGGGGTGTGGTCCTGGCCTCCTACAGCTGGGCCGACGACGCGCTGCGCTGGGACTGCCTGGACGACGAGGCACGGTACCCACACGCCCTGTGCGGCCTGCAGCAGGTCTACGGCCGGCGCATCGAGGTCTTCTACACCGGCGCGGGCCGCACGCAGAGCTGGCTGCGCGACCCCTACGCCTACGGGGAGGCGTCCGTGTTCCTGCCCGGGCAGCACACGGAGTTGCTGCCACACATCCCCGTGCACGAAGGGCCGTTGCACTTCGCCGGGGACCACACGTCCGTCAAGCCGGCGTGGATCGAGGGGGCCGTGGAGTCCGCCGTGCGTGCCGCCCTGGAGATCCACACCGGATGAGTCACGCGGCCCGCTGAGCCACGACGCAGGAGCAGGCCCCGGCGCACCCGGCGCCGGGGCCATCCGCTCTCGCCCCGTGACCTCAGGCGGTGCGCCGGTGCGTCACAGCACGTTGACCGCGCTCCAGGCCGCGGCCACGGTGGCGTACTCGGGGCTGGTGGCGCCGTAGAGGTCCTTCGCCGCGTTCAGAGTCGCGGTGCGGGCGCCCTTGTAGTCCGTGGTGGAGGTCATGTAGACGGTCAGCGCCCGGTACCAGATGGCGGAGGCCTTCTTGTTGCCGATGCCGGTGACGGTGGAGCCGTTGCAGGTGGGGCTGTTGTAGGAGACACCGTTGATGGTCTTGGCGCCGCTGCCCTCGCTCGCGAGGTAGAACCAGTGGTTGCCGACGCCCGAGGAGTAGTGCACGTCGAGCCGGCCGACCGACTTCGACCAGCAGTCGGCGGAGCGGCCGTCCAGGGACGGCTTGTCGAAGCGGCGCAGCCAGGGCGGGGTGGACTGGTCGCTGAAGAGGTAGTCGGGGGTGTCGACCGGGTTGTTGGCGTACCACTCGACCATGGTGCCGAGGATGTCGCTGGTGGCCTCGTTCAGGCCGCCGGACTCACCGCTGTAGCGCAGGTTGGCGGTGGCCGAGGTGACGCCGTGGGTCATCTCGTGGCCCATGGTGTCGAGGTCGACCTGCTCGGGGTCGGTGGTGCCGTTGCCGTCGCCGGTCATCATGCAGAAGCAGGAGTCCGACCACTGGGCGTTGTCCCAGTCGGTGCCGACGTGGACGAAGACGGTGGCGCCGCGGCCGTCGTTCTTGATGCCGTTGCGGCCGAAGGTCGTCTTGTAGTAGTCGAACGTCTCCGCGGTGTTGGCGTGCGCGTCGACGGCGGCGGTGGCCCGGTCGGCGGAGAACTTCTCGCCGTCGCCCCAGATGTTGTCGGCGTCGGTGAACAGGGTGCCGGAGGAGCTTTTCAGGGACGAGGACGAGACGTTGTGGGCGTCCTTGGTGATGTGGCCGCGCACCGGGTCGATCAGGGCGAAGGTGCCGTCGGCCTGCTGGGTGGTGTCGATGCCGACGTCGCCGGTGTACTCGGAGTGGCCGGTGCCGGTCGCCTCGCGCTCGGCGTCGTAGTTCTCGATCGCCTTGCCGGTGGTGGCGTCGGTGACGAAGACCTCGCCGTGCGGCTGGCCCTTGTCGCCCAGGCCCTGCACGGTGGTGCGCCAGGCCAGGCGGGGTGTGCCGTCGGCGGCCCACACGATGAGCTCGGGGGTGGACTTGGCCTTGCGCACCAGCCCGTGCGCGCGCTTCAGGGCGCCGGCCGCGGTGCCCTTGGCGTCGATGGCGGGAGTGACGGACTTGAGCGCCACCTTGTGGGCCTTTGCGCGGGTGGAGCCCTGCAACGAGCCGTCGGCCTTCTGGTGGACGACGAAGTCGCCGCCGACGACGGGGAGACCGCGGTAGGTTCTCTCGAAGCGGACGTGCTGGGTCCCGTCGGCGTCGATCACGACGTCCTTGACGTGGAGTCTTTGGTCCGGGCCGAACCCGAAGGTGTCGGCGTGCCGGGTCACGTTCGCCTTGGCCTGGGCTATGGCCGTGTCGCGGACGGAGGTTCCGTGCTGCACTGCACGGGGCTGCGAGTGCGCGGGTATGACCATCGCGCCCGTGGTGAGGGTGCCGGCGGCGGCCATCACACACAGGGCGAGGAGGGGACGGGTCATGGTGGGGTGATTCCTTCGCTCGTCGTGGGGTGACGACGTCCTTGGGACGTTGACGCGAAGTGTTCAACAAGTGACATGTTCCTGACGTGACTTCATTTGGGATATAACGGCGGAGCTATAGGGCAGGAGAAGCCGTGGCCCGGCCCGTCATGTGCCGTCGCCGAGGGCGAACTCCGCTCCCCCGTCCTCCCACCAGGCCAGATACTGCGGCCGCTGCCGCACCAGCGACAGATAGGCGGCCAGCAGACGCTCGCACGCCGCGTCGGCGAGCTCGGGCGGAACCGATTCCGTGTTCCAGGCCAGCAGCAGCCGCCGGTGAAACGGGACGTTCACCAGCGGCCGCTGCACCGTGCCACGGGCGGAGACATCGGCGGTCGGCCATACGCCGCAGACGGCACGCCGGCCGGCGACCAGGAGCTGCGCCACGGACAGGTCCGGGGTCACATGGGCGATGCGGGGAGTGAACCCCGCCGACCGGCAGGTGAGACGGAGGTACGCGTGCACACCGCTCTCGTCGGCCTCCGGCATGACCCAGTCCTCGTCCGCCAGCTCATGGAGGCCGACCCTCTCCTGACGCGCCAGCGGGTGGTCTTCGGCGAGCAGGACGAAGACCGGCTCGCGGAGCAGTGTGCGGGTCTCCACCGACTCGCCGACCGGAAGGGGAAAGCCGGGGAATTCACCGAACGCCGCGATGTCGCATTTCGACAGGCTCAGCAATTTCACCAGGGTGTGCACGGAACGGCGGGCATCTATGGTGAGCCGGCGTTCCGGGACGAGTTCGAAGAGGGCGGAGACCAGCAGGGACACCAGAGGGCCGGCGGTTCCGCCCGCCCTCAGCGGCGCGGCGGCCTGTCTGTCCGCCTCGGCCGCCGACCGCGCGTACTCGCGCAGCCGGTCGAAGCCGACGACGAGGTCACGGGCGCAGCGCAGGACGTACTGTCCGTTCTCGTTCGGTTTCACCCCGTCGGCGCCGCGGATGAAGAGCGGGCCGCCCAGCTCGTGTTCGATCCGCTTCAGCTGGGCGCTCGTGGCCGGCTGAGAGAGCTGCAGTCGTGCGGCGGCCTTGCGGATGCTGCCGGCCTCGGCGACGGTGAGCAGGATACGGAGGTGCCGGAACTCAAGGTGCATGACCATTCCCCGCTCAGCGCCGGGAGACCGCTGCACCCCCCGTGACCAGCAAAACCAGTTGCCCGACGGCATGGTGCCCCAGAGTCTGACGCTCCCGTGGGGGCGGCAAGCACGGGACGGTAAAGCTTTTCAGTCGTCTTGGCGGAGAGTCGAGGGCCGCACCATGCGACGCGAGTGACGGTCAGGCGCCGGTCAGCGCTGCCGGTGCGTCGTCCGTCTCCCTGAGGGAGGCCGACAGGGCGCGGGCCTCGTGTTCGGTCATCCGGGAGGTGTCGTACGGCACGGCGTTGACCCAGCGCTGAGTCAGCCGGGCGATCCGCTCGCCGTACCGCTGCGCGGTGATCCGGTCGCCGCGTGATCCGGCGTGCTCCGGCCCCTGGTCGGCGTGGCTCTGGCTCATCAGACCCAGCCACGAGCCCAGCCGGTTGACATCGTCGCGGGCGCCACCGCTCCAGTTGTTGCCCGGCATGTCGCCCACGCCGATCCACTGCATGCCCATCTGCGCGGCGAAGACCGCCAGTTGCTCCAGGACGGCCAGCTTGTCGCCGCTCTGCGAGGCGGACATGGTGAACCCACCGGCCAGCTTGTCCTTCCACGCCTGCGTCGTGAACGGCGTGAACGCCGCCTCCATGAACGCCTTGAACACCGCCGACACACTGCCCATCAGAGTGGGGCAGCCGAGGACGATCGCATCCGAGCGCTCCAGCAGCGCCAGCACCTCCGCATCGTGCCAACGGCCCGCGGTGACGTGCTCGGCCCGGATCTCGACGAGATGCACCCGGGCACCCGGCACCAGCCGCGCCCCGTCGGCGAGATGCTCGGCCAGGACCCGGGTGTGTCCGTGCACCGAGTGGTAGACCACCGTCACCGTGACCGTCGGCGCATCCTGCTCACGGTCAACAACCTTGACTGCCATGTCGCTTCACTGCTTCCAGTCCGTGGGGGAATCCCTGCTTGCCCAGCCATCACACCCCGCGTGCGACACGGCATCAACGCCGAACTCCGGCATGCAGCGATCGGTCGCACCGATCGATCGCGTTAGCCTGGTCCCGTGGACAGGATGGAACTCGAAGCATTCGTCGCGGTCGCGGAAGAGCTCCACTTCGGCCGCGCCGCCGCGCGCCTGCACCGGGGGCAGCCCACCGTCAGCGACGCCGTCAGGCGGCTGGAGAACACCCTGGGCGGACGGCTGTTCCACCGCACCAGCCGCCGGGTGTCACTGACCGATCTCGGCGAAGCGCTGCTGCCCGACGCCCACGCCGCCCTGGCCCAGCTGCGCCGCTTCCAGCAGCGCGGACGCTCCCTGGCCGCCGGCGACCGGACCCGGACCACCCTCGTCGTCGCCCACGCCGAATACACCGACCACCAGGTGCTGTTGCGCTGCCTGCCGCAACTGCGCGACCGTTTCCCCGATGTCGCGATCGTGCCGGAGGCCATGCCGACCACGGCCCAGCTGACCGCCCTGCGGGCGGGGACGATCGGGCTGGGCATCGGCTGGGCGACCGGCGACGTCACCGGCGTACGCGCGAGGGTGCTGTCCACGGAGAGGTTCATGGCGCTCGTACCCGCGGCCCACCCCCTCGCCGGACACGCCGAGCTGAGCGCGGCCGAACTGTCCACCACCGGCCTGCTCACCTGGCCCCACCAGATCAACAGCGGTCTGTGCGACCGCCTCCTGTCCGCCTTCCACATCGGCGGAGCGGACCTGCGCATCATCAGAACCGCCGACAGCGTGCACGCCATCGCCGCTCATGTCGCCGCGGGAACGGGCATCGGCATCACCGTCGAATCCGCACTCGACCACCAGCCACCCGGCCTGCGCATCATCCCCCTCGCCGGCCCCTCGACCACCGCCGACCAGGTCGTCCTCACCCCCGCCGAGCCGTCGGACACCGCCATCGCATTGCGCGACCTGCTCCTGCACGCCTCGGCAGAGTCGCATTCCACGGATCACTGAGCGGTGTCCGGACGCGCCGACCGACGGGGTGGAGAGCGCACGCCGGGCAGCAACCGCTCGAACTGCGCCGGGTGTGGCCGCCCGGGGTCCCGCGCCGCTCGCCGCCGACGCCGGAACGTCGCCCTGGTCCGTCCGGGGCGGACCGTCCCCGTTCGGCCGTGCTGCATCGCCCGCGCCGGGTTTCGACGCGGACCTCCTGGGGAGTCGGTGCGCGTGGTCTCGTATGAGCCGGAGCAGCGCGTGTACCTCCCGGCACTACGTGCCGGCTGGCTCACCCAGACGTTCGTGCACTGGGCCTACTCCCCCGACCAGGTACAGCGCCTGCTGCCGGAGGGGCTGACGGTGGACACCTGCGACCAGTGGGCGTGGGTGAGCCTGACGCCGTTCGTGATGACCGGCGTACGCCCGCCCGGGATCCCGGCCGCCCTGCCCTCCTTCCCCGAGACCAATCTGCGCACCTATGTGCGCGGACGGGACGGCAGGGACGGGCTGTGGTTCCTGTCCATCGAGGTGAGCTGCCGGATCATGCTGGCCGCCCGTGCGGTCGGTGCGCCGTACCACCTCGGACACCTGACGCTGCCGCGCGGCGGTGATGTGCTGACCTACACCGGGGCGCGGGGGCGTGGCGGGCCGTCGTACCGCGTGGTCGTCCGTCCGGGTGAGCCGGTCCGGCCGACCCGGCGGGACGTGTGGCTGACGTCGCGGTGGCGGGCCTTCACCCGGGGCTGCGGTCTGCTCCTGCAGACGCCCGTCGAGCACGAGCCGTGGCCGCTGCGCGCGGCGCGCCTGGAAGACCTGGAGGAGACCCTCACCCGTGCCGCAGGGCTGCCGCCGCCCGCGCAGGAGCCGCTCGTGCACTTCTCCGACGGTGTCACCGAGGTCCGGTTCGGCGTCTCGCGCCCGGTGCGGCCGGCAGTGAGGAGACAGGGATGAACCCGGTGCTCGTAGCGCGGGGCCAGGGTCTGTTCAACCTGGTCGGCGGCGGCCGGCCGCTGCTGCGCCTGCGCAGCTTCGAGGGGGTCTTCGGACCGAAGTCCGAGGAATGGCTGCGACGCACGACGGCCGGGCTGCCGGCCACGGCGGGCTGGAGCATGCTGCTCACTCCGGCCACACCCGCAGGAGCGCGCCAGGCCCGGGCGCACGGGCCTCGGGACGGCCGTGACCCTGCTGGCCGTCGACCTGGTGCACGTGCCGATCGGCCGCATCCGTCCGACCTGTGTGCTGGACGCGGCGATGCAGACCGGATGGCTGCCGGCACGGCGGCGGTGCGGCCGACTCGGCCCGGCCGCGGGCGGATGAACCGGACCGCCGGCGAGGCACCCTGATGCGCCGATCCGAGTCGACTGGCCGGCTGCTCTTCGACGGGTGGATCGCCGGTATGGGCACCACGTCCGGCGCCCGCCTGGTCCTCGGCCACTGGCTCCGCTCCCCCTTCGGGCCGTTCAGCGACGTGATGCTTGAGCGGGCCGACGGCCACCGCCTGTTGCTGGCCCCCACCAGGCGGATGGGGGACTTCATCGCCGGCACCTACGCCTTCGACGAGGTCCGGGTCGCACCCGTACGAGTCCGCGTCACCGGCGACGACTGGACGGTCACCGCAGGTCCGCTGCTCGACGTCCGGTTCATCGCCGGCCGGCGCGGCCCCGTGGGGCTGCTGCTGCGGGCGGTCCCCGGTGTACTGGCCGCGCGGCCCTTCTGGACCGTGGTGACGAACCCGCTCGCCCGCCTCCTCCTGGGCGTGCGCACCCGTGGGACGGCGGGCGGCGGCCGACACGAGTGGTACGGCGCCCGCGATCTGCATCTGATCACCGCGGCGACCGCGAACCTCCAGGGGCGGGACCTCGGCTCCCTCACCGCGGTGGCACCGCCCGTACGGTTCGGCTTCGGCTCCACGCCACGCATGCCCTGCCTCGTACGCGTCATGACGACGGTGGGTACACGGCGCAGCCCTGCACCCTCCGCGTGCACGCCGCCACGGGAATCACGCACACATGAAGGAGGCTTCCGATGAATGCCCCACCACGCTCGGGCGCACTTCGGCGGCACCCGTCCGCACACGGCGCCGACATGAAGTTGCTCGGCATCTATCTGAACGACCACCTCGCGGGCGCCACCGCGGGCACTCAGCGGGTCGGCCACCTGGCACGGGTGACCCGTGGTTCCGCGCTCGGCCGGGCGCTCGGGCCTGTCGCCACCGAAATCGCCGAGGACCGGACGGCGCTTGTCGGCATCATGCGGGACCTGGGCGTCCCCGTCCGTCGCTACAAGGTATGCGCGGGCTGGGTGGCAGAGAAGCTGGCGCGGCTGAAGGGCAACGGCCGGCTGGTACGACGCTCTGCGCTGAGCACCGTGCTGGAGCTGGAGGCGCTGCGGCTGGCGGTGGAGGGCAAGGCAGCCGGATGGCAGACCCTGCGCCGGCTCACCGGGACGGACGAGCGTCTGGACCCGGCCCTGCTCGACAGGCTGCTGGAGCGAGCCCGACGACAGCAGGACACCGTGGAGGAATGGCGCATCCACCAGGCCGAGGCGGCGCTGCGCACCACGGCCGGCTGAGCGAGGGCTCCGCGGGCCGTGGCCCACGCCACCCGACCGCGTGGGGGCGATCGCTGCCGAGGCGGAGAGACCCCCGAGGGTCTGCGGCCGATGAGCGGCGTCGGCGCGGCGGTGGTCCTCGCGGTCACCCTGCTCAGCCTGCCCGCCCTGCTGCGGCTGATGCGCCCGGAGGGCCTGCGCACCGAGTAGCCGGCCCTGTTCTTTCCGCGGAACGGTATGCAGGTCTCCCTGGTCGGGGCGTCCTGTGACTTGAGCGGGTCACTCGGTCGGGTGAACGCGCCCCGCCGTGAAGAACCTCCAGCCGGAGGCGGTGCGTGATGGCGTAAGGGTGACCGACCCCGCGATTCACGAGCACGCTGAACCAGCGAGGAGCCGATTTGTCGCCGCAGACGCCCGAGCAGGTCCCCGAGTCCCTGTTCCTGGGCAGGGAGAGGGAACTGAGCAGTCTGAAGGACCGGCTGGACGCGGCGGCGCATGGCGCGCCCCAAGTCGTCCTGGTCGAAGGGCCTGCGGGGATCGGCAAGACCTCACTTGCCCGGTCCTTCCTGTCCGGCGTCGCCTCGGACTGCTGCGTGGTGAAGGCCAGCGGCGAGGAACTCGAAATGGAGCTGAGCTACGGACTCATCGCGCAACTGGTACCCCAACTGCCCGACGCACCGGCAGCGCTGCGGGAGCCGGCCCTCAGCATGCCGGGCAGCGCCGCCCCTCAGGACCCGATCGCGGTCGGCGCCCTGTTCCTCGACGCCCTGGGGCAGCTTCAGAACCAGGCCTCGGTGGTGCTGCTGATCGATGACGTCCACTGGGCGGACACGCCCTCACTGCACGCACTCACTTTCGTGCTGCGGCGGCTGCGCAGGGACCGGGTTCTGGCCGTGCTGATGACCCGGGACGCCAATGATCCCCGGCTGCCACAAGGGCTGCACCGCATCCTCCACGACGACACCACGCTCGCGCTGACACTGGAGGGCCTCAGCGTCGCGGACGTCGTCGCGCTCAACAACGCTCTGGGACCATCGGTCCTGCCCCGCTGGGCCATTGCCCGGCTGCGGGAACACACACGCGGAAACCCGCTGCACACCAAGGCGCTTCTGCGGCAGCATCCCGCAGACGTCCTCGGTGGCAACGCCCTCCTGCCGGCTCCCCGCCGATACGAACAGCTTGTCACCGCGCGGCTCGCCCGGTGCAGCGACGCCGCACGCCACCTGGTCGAGGCCGCCAGCGTCCTCGGCATGTCCAGCCCCCTTCACCAGGCGGTACAGGTAGGTGCCGTGGCGGACCCGCTGGGCGCGCTGGCGGAGGCGATGGCTCACGAACTCCTGGAGGAGGATTCCGCCGGTGCCGTGCCCGGCGTCGCCTTTCCGCATCCGTTGCTGCGGGCGGCTGTCTATCGCGGGCTGGACCCGGCCGAACGCTCCCGCCTGCACCACCTGGCGGCCGCCCGCTCCGACGACCAGCATGTCGCGCTTCAGCATCGAGTACATGCTGCCGTCGCACCGGACGGGGATCTCGCGGACGCACTCATCGGCTTCGCGGCACAGCAGGCGGAGAAAGGCGCCTGGGCGGCAGCCGCATCCGCTTCCGCGGCCGCCGCGCGGCTGTCCACGCAAGGAAAGGTGCGCGAGCGGTCGTTGATGCGTACCGCCGAGTACCGGCTGCTCGCCGGCGATGTCAGCCAAGCGGCCGAACTGGAGCCGACGATACGTGAGATGGCGCAGGACCCCGAACAACACTACGTACTCGGTCATCTCGCCCTCACCACAGGCCGTCTGGACGAAGCGCGCTTCCGGCTCGCCGCCTGCTGGGAGAGCTGCGACGCGGCCACGGGAGCGGAAACCCTGAGGAATGCCGCCGAGCAGATGGCCTGGCTGTGCCTCATCCAGGGCGATGCGCCGGGCATCGTGGCATGGGCGCGTCGCGGGCTCGACCTGCCGCCGGGAAAGCGGTCGTCCTTCTTGCGCGACTCCCTCGCCATCGGCCTGGCGATCTCCGGCGACTACGACGCGGGCATCCGATCCCTCGACCACCTCCGGCCCAGCGGCCTTCGCGACACCCCAGAGCAACTGGACGGTCTGCTGGCACGGGGCATGCTGCGACTGTGGAACGGCCAACTGGGCGAAGCCCGCCAGGATCTGAAGGACGCCTTTGCCTCGCATCGGCGCGGCGGACTGCCGTACGCGGCTCTCGTGGCGCTGGGTTTCCTCACCGACGCCGAATTCCGCGCGGGGCTGTGGGACGAGGCCATCGCCCACGGCTCTCAGGCTGTGTCCCTGGCCGAGGACACCGACCAGATCTCCATCCTGGCGGTCGTGCACTCCGTCACCGCGTTCCCCCTCGCCGGCCGGGGCGACTTCGAGGCCGCCGAAGAACACGCCAGGACAGCCGCGCGCCACGCCCGGGTACTCGGCGACGTCAACGACGGTGCCTTCGCCGCGACGGCGCTCGCACTCGTCCACACTGCCCGCGGTGACGACGAGCGCGCGGTGGCCGAGCTGATGCCGTTTCTGAGCGAGGAGATCGTCCACCGAAACGGTCTCGAAGAGGCCGGGATCGTCGCCTGGCGCCCCCTGCTCTGCGAGGCCCTGACCCGCCTGGGCCGCAAGGACGAGGCCCTGGACGTGCTGCTGCCGTACGAGAGCCGTGCGGCCGAGCGACAACGATGGCTCGAACAGGCGTCGGCGGCGCGTTGCCGGGGCCTGGTGGAGGAGGCCCACGGCAACCGGGAAGCGGCAGACCAGGCGTTCCGGAAGGGGTTGCAGCACTGCGAGCGGGGAGAGCCCTGCTGGGAAGAAGCGCTGCTCCACCTCTCCTACGGCACCTTTCTGCGCCGTGCCCGCCAACACCCGAAAGCGGTGGCCGAACTTCAAGCCGCCCACAAGACATTCCTCCGATTGCAGGCCACGCCGTACCTCGAACGGTGCACAGCCGAGCTGGCGGCCTGTGGCGGCACGGCGGCAGCCCGGGGCGGTGTCCGTCCTGCCGGTCTCACCCCCCAGGAGCTGACCGTGGCCCGACGCGCCATGCAGGGCATGTCGAACCGTGAGATCGCGCAGGAGCTGGTCCTCAGTGTCAAAACGATCGAGTACCACCTGGCCAACGCCTACATGAAACTCGGCATCACGTCCCGCATGGGACTGATCGGCAAGCTCGGCAGGGACACCTGACACCCGGCCCGTCGGCAGCCGATACCCGGTTCACGGGGCCGGGCGATCCGCAAAACCCGGGGTCGGACCCAGGGGAATTCCCCGGGGTGCGTGCGGCCGTTCCTTCGTAGCGTACAGAACGGACGGGAGCCCGCTGCGGAACAACCGTCCAGCAGCGGAGCCGCATCCACGTGCGGCACAGAGCCTCGTCACCGAGCGTTTCCGATTCCGATCTGTATGGGGGGACCATGCGGTCTTGCGCGTTGGCCCCGGCCTCTCGGTTCTTCTGCGCCTTGATGCTGGGCTTGATCCTTGTGACGATGAGTGGCTGCTCATCGCACGACGTGGATTCCTCGGGCCGGGATCCCGACCCGGTGTTCTCCACTCCGGACCCGGAGACCTCCACTCCGGACCCGGAGACCTCCACTCCGGACCTCGACACCACGCCACCTGAGACCGAGGAGACCGAGCCCCAATGGTCCGTCCCTGAGAAGGTGGTGGGCGTCTGGTGCGGTGGCGCGAACGACCAACCGGACGGTCACTGGACGTATGCCTTCACCGACGAGGGTGAGGTCGTGGCAGCGAACGAAAGGATCGGCTTCCGCGGCCACGTCGTCACCGAAGGGAACATCATGACCTTCTACGTGAAGGGGAGCCGTCCCGTCCAATCGACATGGTCAGTGGGTTACGAGGAAGCTCTCGGCATGAACCTCCTCTACCTCGACGGCTACAGCTACGTCCCGGGAAGGTGCGACTCCTAGGACCGCTCCGCGCCAAGGAGTGCCCGCGGCCAAGTGGCCGCGGGCGGCCCCTTGTTGGGCGCTGCTTGCTGCCTCACTTTCCTTGACCGAGCATGACAAGGTCATGTATTACTTCATTATGAAGCACGTAACTAATACAGACGGACTCGCCCGCGATGCGGACGGGCTGTTCTACGACCCTCAAGTGCGAGCCGCCATGGGCGAGTTCACGGGAGGAGGCGACACACTGCACCTGGAGGCGGCGGCCGCCGCACGCGCGGCTCACAGGTCCGTCGAGCGGCTTCGCGCCCACGGCTCGGAAGGCCGCGGCCTCAGCGCCGGAGCCGTCGACGTGCTGATCCGCCTGCGCACCCTCGGCGAGGCCGGGGCGAATCTCGGCGACCTCGCCCGCTCCGCAGGGATGACCCCCCGCAACGCCACCGGCCTCGTCGACACGCTCGAACGCGAAGGACTCGTGCGGCGCGACCCCGCCCCAGCCGATCGCCGATCCGTCCTCGCCCGCATCACCCCCGCCGGCCTGGCGTGGCTGGACGGGTACCGGGCACCGACGCAGCGGGCGCTGGCAGCGCTGTTCCGCGGATTCACCGACACCGAACTCCACCAGCTCCGCCACCTGTGCCTGCGGCTCGTCCAGAATCAGCAGCTCATCGCCGCCCACCTCGCTGCCGCCGAAGGAGGCACCCCTGCATGACCACGGCTGCGACACGCGCCACCGTCGGCTCCACTTCCAGAGCCCCCTGGCACGCCGTGGCATAAACCTGCCCACCGGGCCACGGTTGCGCGAACTCGGACGCCGTCCAACGGTCTGGATATGAAATTTCTGTGACAGTTCCCGTCGGTTCTCGTCGGGGACTTACAGGTTTCTTGCTTGGAGAACTGGTCGAAACGTAGGCCGGTAATTGCAAATTCTACAGTTGAAGCCGCGGTAATTCCGGCTTTCCATACGACGGTTGGAGGGTACCTGACCTGCGCAAACCGGTCGCGGTGAGTTGGTTCTGTGCGCCTCGGACGCAGCTGATTTCACTCGGGGACAGGGCGAAAACCTTTTCCTGTACCCCCAAACCCCTTCTTCATGGCCGGCGTTCCGGCACTTTCGGTGGCAACCGCCGCCCAAGGGATGCACAGTTCACTTCTCGTCTGGTGTGGCGCCCCCACCACGCACTGTTGTGATGATCTGATTGCTGCCCCTAGGGTGACTTACCGAATTGGCCGTCCGCGGGTCCGGAACCGCGCTGAACTGCTGATTCGAGCAGGCGCCTGTGCCAACGTTCCCTTCAGCCGACGGAAACGGCGACAGCTGATGTCGTCGTGAACGAAAGGATGTGTGGCCATGACGTACGAGCGTCCGACCCTCACCAAGGCCGGCGGATTCCGCAAGACGACGGGCCTGGCCGGCGGCACTGCCAAGGACCTCACCGGCGGTCACCAGCTCATCTGACCACGAGGTGACCGGGCCCTTCTCTCGCCCCTTCGGCGCGAGGTGACCGGGGCCCGTCCAAGGCGGCGGAGGGCGGTCACCCACTGTCCTCCGCCGCTCCACCCGGCCTGCCCTCCCCGCACCCGCGGACGCGCCATCGACCGGAGGTACGTGAGTCCATGAACAGCCCCGCGTTGCTCGCCGTGGTGCCCGCTTGGTTCGTGGTGCTGCCCGATACCGACGAAGCGGCAGCCGTGGCGGCCAGGGCTCTTCCGCACGCCACCGAAAGCCACCCGCACGCGTCCGGCCGGCCGTGGCTGATGGGGCGCTGGAATCCAAGGGAGCTGACGGTCGGCGAGTGCGGCGGAGTGCGTCTCGCGGTGTTGGGTGAGCACGCCGTCACCTCCGAGGAAGCATCCGACGCGGCGGCCGCGGCCACCGACCTGGCCTGCCTCGACCGCTTCGCCCGTTCCTGGCACGGCAGTTACCACCTACTGCTCAGCCTGCACGGCCGGATACGTGCTCAGGGCACCGTGACCGGTGTCCGGTCTCTGTTCCATGGCGGGGCGCACCCGGCTCACCTGGCGGCCGATCGGGCCGATGTCCTGGCCGAACTGATCGGAGCACCCCTCGACGAGGGCCGACTTGCCGTCCAGATGCTCAGTCTGGGCGTGCTCCACCCGCTGGCCGCGCGACCTGTGTGGCGCGGAGTGGAAGCCCTGCCCGGCCACGACTACCTGGTTCTGGAACGCGACGGCCGGGCACACCGGAAGCGTTGGTGGTGGTTGCCGCGTCGCGACGTGCCCTTGGCCGAGGGCGCGGCGATGCTGCGCAATGAGCTGCGCCGAGCCGTAGAGATCCGGGTCCGGGACCGGGACCTGGTCACAGCCGATCTGGGCGGTCTGGACTCGACCGCCGTGGTGTGCACCGCCGTAGGCGCCGGCGCCAAGGTCGTCGCCTACACCGCGGCGACTCACGACCCTCGCGGCGATGATGTGCACTGGGCCCGTCGCACGGTCGAGGAGCTGTCATCGGCCGGCGGTGCCGAGGGGCGCATCGAGCACCACGTCGTTCCGGCCAACGACTTTCCGCTCACCTTCGACGGCGTGAACGCGCTGACCGACGTACTGGACGCTCCGTCGCTGTATGCCGTGGACCGCAACCGACGGATGAGTCTTCTTCACCTTGCCGCAGAGCGGGGATCCACCGTCCACCTGAGCGGATTCGGTGGTGACGAGCTGCTTGCGGGCGCCTCCGCCCGCGTTCACGACCTGCTGCTGCGCCACCCGCGCACCGCTGTCCGCCACGCCCGCGGATACCTGGCCAAGTACCGCTGGTCGCGGCGGCAAGCCGCACGACAGCTGCTGGACCGGCGTCCGTACGGGGCGTGGCTGGAGCAGACGGCGACCGACCTGACCGGCCCGTTGCCCTCGCTGGAGGAGCCGTTGTTCCAGTGGTGCTCGCCCGCTCGGATGCCGCCGTGGGCCACCGCGGACGCCGTCGACGCGGTGCGCGCACTCATCCGGCAGGAGGCTGAGGTGGCGCGGCCCTTGGGTCCCGGGCACGGAGAGCACCGCGAACTGGTCACCATGCAAGCGGTGTCCCGGTTCGCCAGGCACCTCAACCAGATGACACGTCGGCGCGGCCTTCTCTTCGCCTCCCCCTTCTACGACGACCGTGTGGTGGAAACCGGCCTGGCGGTGCGCCCGGAGGAACGAGTGACTCCCTGGCGGTACAAACCACTCATTGTGGAGGCCATGCGCGGCGTCGTCCCCGAGGCCAGCCGCACCCGCGCCACCAAGGCCAACGCCACATTGGAGGAGGAGGTCGGGCTGCGGCGGCACCGTAAGGCGCTGCTGGCGCTGTGCGAGGACTCGCGGCTGGCCAGGATGGGCCTGATCGACGCGGACGCGTGGCGCGCCTGGTGCTCCGGTCCGGTGTCGGCGGAGCTGGAGAACGTACTCCTTCACCCGACCGTCGGCTGTGAGGTGTGGCTGCGTACGTGGGAGACGTTGGGCTGATGCGCCCGCTGCCACATGCCACCGGTCATGTGCCCTTCGACGCCCCGGCCGCCACCGACTGATCCTCCTGTGACACGCCGACGCCCCCTGCCACCACCGACACACATCCCTCGTTACGGAGGTCTTCCGATGAAGCTGGAGTTGCGCGGCGGCATCCTGATGGCCGAGACCGAGTACGGCCTTGCCCTGCTCGACGAGAACAGTGGCGAGTACTGGACCCTCAATCCCACCGCCGCCGTGGTCCTGGAAACGATGCTGGCGGGCCGGGGCACGGACGAGGCGGTGCATGCCCTGACCGAGCGGTACGACGTCAGCGACAGCTTCGCCCAGCAGGACGTCGACCGCATCCTCACGGAACTGCGATCGGCTGGGCTCATCGGCGAGAACTGACAGGCAGAGCGGCCGGCGGCCCAAGAAGCCGGAGCACTCCCCTCACGACGTCCGAACGTGCAGAGAGGAAAGCCATGTCGACGCCCGAAGCGGTTCCTTACCGGCCTCGTGCCGTACCGCTGCCCACCCGGTTGGCGGCCCGTCTCGCCGTGGGGTGCGCCCACCTGCTGGCGACTCAACCACCCGCCCGGATACGCACCCTGCTGCGCCAGGTGCGCCGTGGCGCACGCCCGGCCTCGGTGGCGCAGACCGCGGCCGCTTTGGACACCGTCCTGGCCGTGAGCCTGACCGCCGGCGGCCGCAAGGGGTGTCTGCCCAGGTCGCTGGCGACGGTCCTGCTGTGCCGGATGCGCGGCCAGTGGCCCACCTGGTGCGTGGGGGTGCGCAAGCAGCCGCCGTTCGCCGCGCACGCCTGGGTGGAGGCGGATGCACAACCGGTCGGCGAGGACTGCCCTGCCGATTATTTCCAGCGCTTCTTCACGGTCGACTGAGCCATGGCCGGATCGCCGCCCGCCCCCACGCGCCCCGGCACCGGGACAACGGCCCAGGCCGCGTCGGCCGTCTCCGGAGGCGGGGCTCGGTCCGGCGCGCCGGCCACGGGCGCCGGGGCCGAACGCGCTGCTTCCCCCACGGGTGCCCTCAGGGCCCGCTCCGGCTACCGGGCCCTGGCGGCTTCTCTACGGCCGCACCGTCGCGCCGGACTCGCCGGGGCGCTGCTCGGGCTGATCGGCAGCGCCCTCGGCCTGGCCCAGCCCCTGGCGGCCAAGACGTTGATCGACGACCTGGGCACGGGGCGCACGGCCATCGGTCCCGTACTGGTCCTGGCCGCGCTGCTGCTCGGTGCTGCCGGGTTCTCCGCCCTTGGCCAGTACGTCCTGCATCGCACCGCGGAGTTCGTCGTGTGTTCCGCCCGGCAGCGGATCACCGGGCGCCTGCTCCGGTTGACCGTGCCCGAGCTGGACAGGCACGAACCGGGTGATCTGATCACCCGTGCCACCTCCGACACCATGCTGCTGCGTCAAGCCGCCACCCAGTCCGCGGCGCCCGCCCTCACAGGCGTTGTCGTACTGGTCATGACGCTGGTGCTGATGGCCCTCCTGGACCTGGTCCTGCTCTCCGTCACGCTCACCGTCATGGCGTTGCTGGGGGCGGTCGTAGGGGCTGCGACGCCCGCCATCGGCCGTGCCACCCGGCAGGCGCAGGAGTCGGTCGGCGAGATCGGCGCGGCCCTGGAGCGGACTCTCGGGGCGGTGCGCGCGGTCAAGGCTGCCGGGGCTGAGCAGCGGGAGACAGTCGTTCTGGACCGGATGGCGGAGGACGCCCGTCGCACCGGGGTACGCGCCGCCGGCTGGCAGGCCCTGTCGGCGGCCGCGTCTGCCGTGGCCGGGCAGGCGTCCTTCCTGGCGGTGCTCGGCGTGGGCGGTGCCCGGGTCGCCTCGGGGACGATCAGCGTGTCCACCCTGGTCGCCTTCCTGCTGTATCTGTTCGCGCTGGCCCCGAGGATCAACCAACTCGTCGAGGCCGTGGGGCAGCTCCAGGTCGGTGCGGCCGCCGCCCTGCGTATCGAGGCGGTTCAGCACATGGACGTGGAGACCGCCGAACCGTCTGTCCCCGGCACGTGGTCCACCAGCGCCGCAAAGGCCGGGAGGCGGCCTCAGCCGTCGGCGGCCACGCTTCGCTTCGAGCAGGTGGGCTTCCGCTATCAGCCCGGGCTGCCCGCCGTCCATCACGGCATCTCCTTCACCGTGCCCGCCCGAGGGGTGACGGCGCTCGTGGGCCCCTCCGGCGCGGGCAAGACCACCACCTTTTCCCTGCTCGAACGTTTCTACGACCCGGACACCGGCCGCATCCTCCTCGACGAACGCGACGTGGAAGAGTGGCCCTTGGCCGATCTGCGCGCAGCGATCGGTTACGTCGAGCAGGATGCGCCCGTGCTGTCCGGCACACTGCGCGAGAATCTCACCCTGGGCGCACCGCACACGCCGGACGACGACCTGCACGAGACATTGCGCCGCACCCGGCTGGAACCTGTCGTCGCCCGTCTTCCGCAGGGGCTGGACACCTTGGTCGGCCACCGGGGCAGTCGGCTCTCCGGAGGTGAACGCCAGCGCGTGGCCATCGCCCGGGCCCTCCTGCGCCGCCCTCGGCTACTCCTCCTGGACGAGGCCACCTCGCAGCTGGACGCCGACAACGAAGCAGCGCTGCGGGAGACCGTGGCGGAGGCGGCGCGGAACATCACCGTGCTCGTGGTGGCGCACCGGCTGTCCACCGTCACCACCGCTGATCGCATCATCGTCATGGAGGCGGGCCGGGTCCGGGCCGTGGGCACCCACGCGGAACTGCTCGGGTCCGATTCCCTCTATCGCGACCTGGCCATGACTCAGATGCTCACCGCCAGGCCGACGGCCGCCGGTGGGGGCGTCCATGAGTAGCTGTTGCCTCTCCGGACCTGAGGGCAGCGTGGTCGGGTGGGCCGGGGGTGCGATTGCCCCGGCCCACCCGGCCCACCTGGCCGGCGGGAGGGTTGCGTCGCGTTACCTGGCGCCGTGGATGGCCTGGGGGTCTGTGACCGGCAGGGCGGGCTCGGCATGCGCGGTGGCGGGCGGCGTCACATAGACCGGGGTGGGGTCGGGTTCGGGTGCGCACGTCTTCGCGGCGACACCTTTGCCTGCGGGGAGGCGGCCGTCTCGCAGATAGTCGGTGAAGGTGTCGTCCAGGCAGGCGTTGCCGTGGAAGAGGATCTCGTGGAAGCTGCCTCCGTTCTGGACGACGAGTCTGGATCCGGGCAGTGCCTTGTGCATGGCGAGGGCACCCGGGTAGGGGGTGGCGGCGTCCTCGGTTGCCTGGAAGAGCAGGACGGGCGGCAGGCCCTTGCCGGTGATCTTCAGTCGGCCGGCCGGGTTGCCCTGGTAGGGCCAGAACACGCAGGCCGCGTTGTACCACATGTTGTTGTAGGTATAGAAGGGCGCGACGGCGTTGACCTTGACCTGGTCCCTCTTCCAGAACTCCCAGTCACGCGGCCAGTTGTTCTCGGTGCACTGGACCGCGTTGTACGCGGGGAAGGTGCCGTCGTCGGCACCCGGGGCGGCATAGCGGTTATAGGCGCTCTGCAGCGGGCGGGTGTCGTTCTTGGTGAGGTAGGCCGACAGTACGGTTGCCATCTGCGGCCAGCGCAGGAAGTTGTAGCCGCCACCGTAGAAGGTGTCCTCGAACTCTGCGGGGCCGATCTTGCCGGGGGCCGGGGCGGCGGCTACCGGGCTGGTCCGCAACGCGGCTTCGACCTGGTAGTACTTCTGCTCCACGGTGGCGGCGTCCGTGCCCAGGTGGTAGACCGAGTCGGCCTTGGCGGTCCATGCCGCGAAGGCGTCGAACCGGCGCTGGTGTTCCCTGTCCTGCAGGACGTTGTGGTCGTACCAGCTGATGGTGGGGCCGACGATGCTGTCGAGCACCATCCGGCGCACGTGCGAAGGGAAGAGCTGGCCGTACGTCGAGCCCAGCGAGGTGCCCCACGAGCCCCCGTAGAAGTTGATCTTCTGGACGCCGAGCGCCCGCCGGATGCTGTCCATGTCGCGCGCGTTGTCGACGGTGGTCATGTGCGGCAGGAACCAGCTCCAGTTCGCGGCGCAGTCGGCGGCGTAGCCGGCCGACTTCTCCAGCCATGCCTGTGAGGTGCCCTGGCTGACCTGGTAGTCCGGCCGCTCGGCGTCGAAGTAGTGCGCGTCGCAGGTGACGTGGGGTTCGCTGCCGTTGGTGCCGCGGGGGTCGAAGCCGATCCAGTCGTAGGTCGAGGCGACGTCCTGAGGAATCCTGCCGGAGATGTAGGCGGGCATCCACAGACCGGAGTCGCCGGGGCCGCCGGGATTCAGCAGGATGGGCCCCTGCCGTTTGCTCTTGGGCGCGGTGGCCGGGAGCCGGTTCACCTTGATCTTGATCTTGGCGCCGTTCGGCTGTGTGTAGTCCAGCGGCACTTCGAGCATGGCGCACTGCAGCGCAGGAGTTGTCGCGTCGTTACAGGAGCTCCAGATGAGTTTCCCCTGATCCGCGCCTCCTGGCGTGGTTGAGGAAGCCGAAGCAGGGGCGATACCCGCGCAGACTCCGCCGATGACGGCGACGACCGATAACAGGGCTCTGACTTTTGTCATGGAAGCATCATGTGGCATGTGCAATATCACATAGCATCTACGGAATAGGCGTTACCCAACCGTGACGCGCCAGGGTGGTCCAGGCCGGGGGATCGGGCTCGGGCAGGGCTCTACGGCCTGCCCGAAGGCTCAGTCGGACGGTCCGCTGTGACCAGCCACGACGTGCTGCGCAGCCGCACCGTGCCGTCCGCTGCCAGGTGGTTGCGCAGATGGTCCGTCAGGGTGAGGCGGGCGCGTGCCTGCGCAGTCGCGTCGGTCTGCTCCAGCAGGTGGCGACCGGGGCCCGTTCCCAGCAGGAACTCCGCCGCGTCCTCGGCTCCGTGTCCCCATGTCCCGCATGCTTGCGCCTGGTCGATGGCGATGTCGGTGAATCCGGCCGCGGTGAGGACGTCGCGGATGCGATCCGGACTGGCCAGGGAAAACATACCGGGCACCCCCGGCCTCCCGAAGTCGCCGGCCGGCAGGAAGTCGCGCATCGACTCCACCGCCGCCACCCAGCCGTTGAGCCCGGCATCGGCCGGGCAGACGAACGCGAGGCGCCCGCCGGGCCGCAGCGCTCGCCCGACGTTGCCGAAGGCCGCCACGGGGTCGGCGAAGAACATCACCCCGTAGCGGCTGATCGCCGTGTCGAACGCGCCCGACTCGAAGGGGTGCACCTGCGCGTCGCCTTGGGCGAAGGAGACGTTGGTGATGCCCTCCCGCTCCGCGCGGGACCGCGCCTCGGCCAGCATGGGAGCGGAGAGGTCGAGGCCCAGCGCGTGCCCTCGGGGTGCGCGGAGGGCGGCGAGCCGCGTGGTCTGCCCGGAGCCGCAGCCCAGGTCGAGAACCCGGTGGTCCGGCGCGATGCCGGCGGCGTCGAGCAGCGGCTCGTTGAAGCCCTCGTTCACGGCGTTCCAGCGGTCCTGATTGCGGGCCCAGTGGGCACCTTCGGGGCCGTTCCACGCCTTTTCCTGGTCGGTGTTGACGACGTCCGGCACGGGGGTCCTCCTGTGGTGGATGACGGAGAATGGGCGTGCGCCCAAACAGTATGGGCATGTGCCCGGACTGGCAATCCCAGCTACCATCCGAGGAGTTGCGGCCTTGAGGCAGAACGGGAGAGCGACCCATGTCACCGCGCGGAGTGGCCACGCCGGACGTACGCGAGCGGCTGTTCGCGGCCGCCGAGCGCGTCGTGGGCAGGGACGGGCCCGGCGCACTCACCAGCCGGTCGGTCACCGCCGAAGCGGGCTGCGCCAAGGGGCTGTTGCACGCGCACTTCGCCGGGTTCGACGAGTTCGTGGCCGAGCTCTGCCTCGACCGGTTCGCGCGGACGGCGGCAAAGGCGCAGGCCCTGTCCGACCTCGCCGGGCAGGGCTCGGTGGCGCGGAATCTCGACGCCGTCGTCCTCGCGCTGTTCGACTCCGGCGGCCCTGCCTTGTCGGGCCTCGCCCTGAGCCGCCCCGCGGCCGCGCAGCGCATCCGCACGGCCCTGGAAGGCGGGGCGCCCGGCTTCACCGCGATCCAGGAGGCCATCACCGGCTATCTGGAGGAGGAACAGAAGCTCGGCCGGGTGGCGGAGACCATCGCTCCGGACACCGTGGCCCTCGCCATCGTCGGCACCGCCCACCATCTCCTGATGACCAGTTGGCCGGGCACACCTGATCCACGGCTCGCTATGAAGCGCCTGGTGGCCGCGTTGGTGGAGGGCTAGGGACGCTCGGCGAAAGGACCGGAGTCACAGAGTGGCACCTCCCAGGACGCACGTAGCCCGTGGGCAGAATTGGCCCTCCGCCCACGGGTGGGGGCCACGCTTCAGTGGTGGTGCCTGCCGTGTGTGTCCCCTGCTGGGTGCCCGTGCTGCAGGTGACCGGTGTCGGGTGAGCCGCCCATCATGCGGAGCATGGACAGGCCGCCGGTGCGCAAGAAGCGCATCAGGAGCACCGCGGCCAGGAGGAGGAAGGCGATGTTGAGCCAGGTGGTGTAGTTCCAGCTCACGCCCTCCATGGGGATCTGCGCGTCGGCCTGGTCGGGGATCAGTCCAAGCCCGCCGAAGGAGAACTCGACGATGTATCCGGCACCGACCATCGCTAGATAGAAGGTGCCGAGCAGGAAGGCGGCTGTCTTGGCGCCGTAGTACTTCCGGTAGATGTTGAGGATCGGCAGGATCAGCAGGTCGGCGAAGATGAAGGCCACCACGCCGCCGAAACTGATGCCGCCCTTCCACAGCACCACCGCCAGCGGCACATTGCCGATGGAGCACACGAACGAGGCGATCGCCACCAGCGGGCCGACGATCGGGCCCCACAGTTTGGAGGCGAGGGGGTGGCCGTCGAAGAAGAAGGTGCGCCAGAAGGAATCGGGCACCCAGGCGGCGATGGCGCCGGCGATGAGCAGGCCGACGACGAGGTCGCGCAGGATCGCCGCCCACTCCATGACGAAGACGTGTGAGGTCGAGGTGAAAGCCTCGCGGGAGAGCAGGCGCCGGGCGAAGGTGCGCTCGCTGTGAACGGACATGTCCATCGCGGCGTGGCCCTCCATCGAGCCGGCCAGTCCGCGTTCAGCCTGCTCGCGGGCGGTGCGCAGGAGTTTGTCACGCAGGAAGATGCGGAACAGGACCGCGAGCAGGGTGATCATGATCGGACCGCCGACGAATTCGGCGGCGGTGAACTGCCAGCCCATCAGCAGGGCCAGGATCACGCCGAGCTCGACGACCAGGTTGGTGGAGGCGATTTCGAAGGCCATCGCGGCGGTGAAGTTCGCTCCCTTGCGGAACAGTGCGCGGGCCAGCGCGACCGCCGCGTACGAGCAGGATGACGACGCGGCGCCCAGGCCGGCGGCGATGGCGAGGGTGCGGGGTCGGCCATCGCCCAGGAGCGAGACCACGGTGGACTTGCGGACCACGGCCTGGACGACGGCGGACAGGGCGAAGCCGAGAATCAGGGCCCAGGTGATCTCCCAGGTCATCGACCCGGCAATCGACAGTGCGTGCAGTACGGCGTGCATCTGTGAAGCCTTCCTCCGTCAGGGTGCGGGACGCCGCCGTATGGGCGGCGCCCCGCCGGGGTTCAGCCGACGCGCAGGGTCAGGGCGGCAGTGTGGAGCTTGCCGCCGATCTGGAACTGCAGGAACAGCCGCCAGTTGCCGGAGACGGGCAGCTCGGCGTGGAAGGTCAGGTCCGGGCCGCCGTGGTCGCCGGTCACCTTGGTGGTCGGGTGGAGGTGGGCGAACGCGGCGTCACCTTCGTGGAATGCGGTCAGGTGGGCGTAGGTGTCCAGGTAGGGCTCAAGGCCGGTGACCGGCTTGCCGTCCTTGGTGATCGAGACGGTCAGCGGGTGTGCCATGCCGGCCATGGGCTCGCCCTTGACGGTGACGGTGTACCCGTCGGCCTGCGTGCTGGTGGCGGGTGCGGGCAGCGGGGTCCTGGCGGCGTTCCCGGGCACGGTGACGGTGCGCGAGAGCACGAAGTCCTTGCCCCTGCCCGCACCGGTGTTCGGGGTGAAGGAGGCGAACAGGCGCCAGGAACCCGGTGGGAGGGAGGACACACCAGCGGTCCAGGTGCCGTCGGCGGCCATGGTCGGGTGGATGTGCTGGAAGCCGGTCAGGTCGGAGCGGATCGCGTAGAAGTGCATCCGCTTGGTCTGGTCGAGGGCGAAGCCGGTGACCGGCCGGCCGTCCGGGCCCGTGACCGTGAACCGGTAGGCGGTCTGCTTGCCCGACGGCAGCGTCGCTTCCTTGGAGGTGAGGCGGTAGCCGTCCTGGGTGTCGGACAGGCCGTTGCCGGAGGCCATGTGATCCATGCCGGGCATGCCCCCCATCGACGGCGACGCGCCGGGCGAGGAGGACGCGGAGGACTTGCTGCCGTGGCCCATGCCGGGCATGGAAGAGGAGTCGCTGGAGGAGCCGCAGGCAGCCGACGTCAGCGCGAGAACGGCTGCGGCGCCGGCCGCTGCGAGGCCGCGGCGGCGCGCGGTGAAACGGTACGAGGTGACCATCGAAGTGGAATCTCTCCGGGTGGGCGCACCACACCGGTGGTGCGCGGAACGAGCAGGAACGGTGCCGGTTTCCGGCTTGGCCGGGGTCCGGCGCGCACCTGTCACGTCCGCGCGATACACACCTGAAGCAGGAGCTCTCGTCCGCCGTCCGGGGGTCCGCGCCGCCCCCTCCCGTCGGCCGTTGCCCGCAGTCGGGTCAGCGTCCACAGGGCGGGCACGGCTGCACCTGCCACGGTGAGCAGGCCGGGCGCAGGCAGCGGGGTCCGCTCGTGAGCGGGGGTCGACACGCACAGCACTCCAGGCATCCGGGAGACGTCGACGGCCCGGACGGCGGGTCCTGGACCGTGCCCGGTCGGCGCGTGGGCCGTGAGCAGGGCAGCGGTGTCGTGGCCACTGGGCATCGGCGAGGCCGCGGTCATGACGCCATGGCAACCCTCCGCGGCCGTGGCCGGGGCTCCGTGCATGAGGAAAAGCCCGAACAGCACCGCGCACACGGCCAGCAGCCGGGCTGCGCCCCGCCTGCCTGCCTGTGCGCTGTCCACGGCCATGCCCTCCTTTTCGTACAGTCTCGCTGCAGGATACCCCGGCAGGGTATCGAGTGGTTGGAGTAGTGTTCGTCAGACTTGACCGTTGTCCGTCAGCCTCCCAAGGCCCGCTCGACGACGCCGCGGCGGCCGCGGTCGAGGAGGCCGGCTACGTGGTGACGCGCGGACCGGACCGTCAAGCGGCTCCCCCCGCCACGGTCGCTGTCGGGCCGGCCGCGATCGAGAACGCGAGGACGAGGCCGTGGTCGGTTGCGTGTGCCGAGGTCAGCGCGACGCCGCGGGGCAGGCCGGTGACGGCCAGGGTCCGGGGCGCGAGCTCGTCCCGCAGCCCGGAGGCCCCGGAGCGGGCCGCGAGGTCGTCGACCGCCACACTGCGGCCGAGAACGCTGACGGTCGTGGGCGTGACGGTGAGCGCGTCCGCGGTCGTGGACACCTCGGCCCGCACGGCGACCGGCAGTCCGAGGCGAGCGATGTTCCCGCTCAGGAGCAGGGCGCCGTCCTGACCGCCGGCTGTCACGCCGTCCGCGCCGAGCGCGCCCAGGTGCCGGGTCACCTGGTCGTATCCGACGGTGGCGGTCCCGCTGCCGCCGGCACTGTCGCCGCCCGTGGTGACGTCCTTCAGCCGGACGGACACGTCCATGACGGTGTGCTGACGGCGCACGCCCTTGGCGCTGACCTCGATGTCGCCGACGTCCCCGGCGAGGGTCCGAAGTCCCGAGAGCGGCGTGGTGAGATCGGCGTGCACCGGTCCGTCCGGCTTCAGCCAGGTCGCCGCACGGGCGGCGATGCGCTCCTCGGTCCTGTGCTCGATGAGAAGATCGGTCGCGCACACGAGGGCGGCCAGTATCGCGATGATCGCGCCAAGGACACGGGTCTTGCTCCGACGGTTACCGGTCACGTGGTCACTCACTCCGGAAACGATGGGCTGGGCGGGCGGGTGAGGCGGTCAGGCGGACAACTTCGGGAGAAACCGGTCGAGTCGGCGGGGGATCCACCAGTTCGCCTTGCCCATGAGGAACATGGCGGACGGCACCAGGACGAGGCGGACCACGGTGGCGTCGACGATCACGCTGATCGCCAGTCCCAGGGCGAGCATCTTCACGACCACGGTCGGCGAGGCGGTGAAGGAGAGGAACACCGCGGTCATGATGAACGCCGCCGCGGAGATGACGCGCGCCGTCGCGGACAGCCCCTCGCCCACGGCAAGCCGGTTGTCACCGGTGCGCTGCCAGGCTTCGGCGATGCGGGACAGCAGGAAGATCTCGTAGTCCATGGACAGGCCGAAGACGATCGCGAACATCATCATCGGGACGTACGACTCGATCGGGACGGGCTCGGACAGCCCCAGCAGCGAGTCGCCCCAGCCCCACTGGAAGACCGCGACGAGCACGCCGTAGGACGCGGCAGTGGTGAACAGATTGAGGACGACGGCCTTCAGGGGGATCACCACACTGCGGAAGACCGTCATGAGCAGCAGGAAGGCGAGAACCAGGACGATGCCGATGACGATCGGCAGTCGCTCGCCGACGGTGTCGCGGAAGTCGGCATGACCGGCCACGCTGCCGGTGAGATAGGCCCGGGCGCCGGTGCCGTCGAGGGCCTTCGGCAGTGTCTGCCCGGAGAGGGTGTCCAGGAGAGCGTCGGTCGCGGCGTCCTGCGGACCCGTGGTCGGGGTGACCGTGGTGACGAGGACCTTCCCGTCGGCGCTCGGCTCGACAGGGGTGAAGGAAGCCACGCCATGGGTGTCCCGGAGAGCGTCGGTCACGTCGTCGGAGATCCGGGTGACCGGGGTCTTCGACCTGCTCACGTCGACGACGGTGAGGATCGGGCCGTTCGCCCCGGTTCCGAAGCCCTGCCCGTCGGCGTTCGCGATCCAGTCGTAGGCGGTACGGGTACTGCTGCCGGGCCGGTCGGCGCCGGCGTCCACGTGGCCGAGGCGCATCGACAGCAGCGGGACGGAGCACATGCCGAGGACGGCTAGGCCGATGGCCAGGAAGGTCCAGGGGCGCCGCGAGACGAGTCCGGCATAGCGGTGCCAGCCGTCGTGCGCCCCTGTGCTCTCGGCGACGGGGCGGCGCAGCCGGAGCCGGTCGATGCGCCTGCCGACCAGGCCCAGGGCTGCCGGAACCAGGGTGAGGGCGGCACCGGCGGTGACGACGACGGCCAGGGTGGCCGCCAGGCCGATCTTGCCGATGAAGCTCAGCCCGCACGCATACAGGCTGAGCATGGCGACGGCGACCGTCACGGCGGCGATGAGGACGGCGCGTCCACTGGTGTGCGCCGTGCGGGCCGCGGCGTCGACCGGATCGCGACCGTCGATGAGGTCCTGGCGGAAGCGCGTGGTCAGGAACAGGGCGTAGTCGATGCCCACGCCCAGGCCGATCATGCCGGCGAGGGTCGTGGAGGACGTCGCGAAGGACACGGTGGCGGCGACGATGCCCACGATGCCCAGGCCGATTCCGACGCTGATCAGCGCGGTGACCAGGGGCAGCAGCGCGGCGAGGACGCTGCCGAAGGCCAGCAGCAGGATGACGAGGGCGACGGCGACGCCCACGCCTTCGCTCAGCTTGTCGTCGGCGGGTTCCCTGACCACCTGTTCGAGGTCGCCGCCGTAGGCCACCCCGAGTCCGGCCGCCCTGGCGGGCTGCGTCGCCCTGTCGAGTCGCGCGGTGTAGTCGTGGCCGAGATTCTTCAGCTGCTCGTCGAAGGAGACGGCGGTGTACGCGGTGCGCCCGTCGTCGCTGGTCACGAGCGTGGAGGTGGCGGTGACGTGCGGGAGGTCACGCAGGTCGGCCAGCGTTCGGTCGAGTGCGGACTGCCGCTGGGCCACGGTGCCGGAGTCGATGTGGAAGACCACCTTGCCGCTGGGCCGGCCCGCTTGGGGCATGAAGGTGGCGAGGAGGTCGGCGCCGGTGCGGGAGGCGGCGCCGGGCAGGCTGACCTCGTCGCTGAAGGTGGGTGCGGCGATCTGCCGCCCGGCCAGGGCCGCCACGAGGACGAGCAGCCAGGCGGCGATGACCGCCGCCGGATGCCGGGCGCAGAAGCCGCCGAGGCGGCCGAGTACGCCGCGCGTCGGGTCAGGGTCCGCCGAAGGTTGCGCGTCGGCGTGCGCGTCGGCCTGCTCCAAGAGGTGCTGCGAGGGTCGGGGCACCGGGGCCTCCCAAGAAAAGTGTCACGAGTGACACGTACTCTAGAGAAGAAGTGGCATGAATGACAATTGGCATCCGTGCCAGTTTCGGCTCACGGTACTCAGATCGCGTGACATGGGTGTCAATTGACAGTCGCGACACCATGGCAGAGGCTTCGACACATGCAGAGTGAGATCGCCCCCGCCGGACTGCGCGAACGCAAAAAGGAGGAGACGCGGCGCCTGCTGTTGGAAGGGGCCGCGCGCCTGTTCAAAGAGCGCGGCTTCGAGGCCACCACCGTTGCGGACATCGCCGCATACGCGAACGTCTCCGTGCGTACCTTCTTCCGCTACTTCGACAGCAAGGAAGCCCTGCTGCTGCCCGACGGCGTCGAAATCTTCGCGTACGTCGAGAACGCGCTGTCGCGGCGTCCGGCCGACGAGGAGCCCCTGGACGCGGTGTGCAACGCCCTGCTGGCGGCGGCCCAACCGTTCTCGGCCTCCACCCTGACCGCCCTCGGCCATCCGCTGGAGGACATCGAGAACGTCGTCACGGCCCGCCTCGTCCAGGCGTTCTCCGACTTCGAGGAGCGGCTGACCGCGCTGGTGCACCGCAGGCTGCCCCCGGACACGCCCGACGCCGACCTCAAAGCGGCCGTGATCGCCTGCGCGGCTCTTTCCGCAGTGCGTGCCGTGCTGAGGACACGCCGGGCGCGCCGGGCATCCGGCATCACGGACACGGGCCCGGCGCCCCTGCTGCGGGCCTTCGGGATCCTGCGCGAGATCGGCTCCCCCCAACGTCCATGACGGCGGCGGGAGGAGAGGAACCCTGGCCTGGGCCCGGCCGCATGGCCGGCCCTCGTCGCAGCCGGGCCACGACCTCGCGGCTCTCTCAGGATGAGCGCCAGGTTGACGTGGACCGTACCCCCAGGGGGAGAGTCCCCGCCCGGTGACAGCTGGTCTGTGCTTCAGCGGTGCGTGGTGGCTTGAGGTTGCCCGTGATGACGGGGGAGGAAGCAGCGTCCGGCCATGGGCGCGGCCGAGCTGGGCAAGTCGGCGATCCGTTGCTGGGGGTGGCGGGGCCGCACGTCGCCGCGGTGTGGCTCTCATGGACAGACGTAGGTGAAACTCGCCCTCGCCTCCATCGGGGCCGCCTGGTGCGAGATCCTCAGGCGGGCGGTCCCCCGGAAGCGGCCCGAACCGCGGACCGTCCAGCGCAGGTGCACCCTGAGCCGGCGCTCGCCGCGGTGGGCGGTGCGGACCAGCTCGCCCGAGTCCTGGCCGTCCGCGCGCAGCCACCGGTATGTGACAGGACCGCCGTGCCCGTCGGTGGTGACGACACCGATCAGGTCGGCGGTCTGATCGCAGTGCAACGGCCCGGCGGGGGCCTGGACACGCACGGCGACGACCGCGGGAGCGGGGCCCGGGCGCAGCAGCAGCCAGAGCAGGACGGCGGCGATCGCGACGACGGCGGTGGTGAGGATCCAGCCCCGGCGTCTGCGGCGCGAGCGTGGGGAGGTGGCCGGCGCCGCCTCGGTCCGCCATCGTGCACGCAGGGCGTCCTGGTCCTCCGAGGGAACCCCGGGCCCGAACCGGAGCAGTATCTCGCCGCAGTCCTCCCCTGTCGCCACCGGAGGCGAGGCGGCACGGTTGCGCTTGCCGAGTACGGTCGCCCGGGTGTCCGGAGCGGTGGGGCGCCGAGCGCGGCCGGCCGTGGTGAGCCGGTCGGCGACGGCTGGTGGGTGAGATGCGGGGGCGGCCAGGGGAACTCGCGGGTCCGGGCCCGTGACACTGTGGGCGCCGGCGGCCGTGGCGAGTTGGTCGGCGGTGGCTGAAGGGTGGGACGCGCGGTCGGGCGCGGGTGCAGGGGGTCCGGGGGCGGTGGGGCGGGGAGCGGGGGCCTCTGTAGTGGGCGCGGGGTGACGGTCCGTCGGTGGAGTCGGGCGGTCGGGGGCCGCTGCAACGGACGGTACCGGTCCCTTCGGCGGCACGAACTCGGGGGCCGACGCGGCAGTCGCCGCGCGGAGCGCCGTACGGCGCAGGAAGTCCGCCGGGAGTGCCGCGCGCCCGCCCACCAGGGCGGCCCGGGCCGCCGCCAGCCCCTCCGACTCGGCGGTGGCAGCGCAGCGGGCCACCAGGTCCGCCGCGGGGGTTCCGGGCTGCGTCCAGGCGGCGCCGAGCGTGCG
Organism: Streptomyces sp. NPDC053069; assembly: GCF_044546895.1. Lineage (NCBI taxonomy): Bacteria > Bacillati > Actinomycetota > Actinomycetes > Kitasatosporales > Streptomycetaceae > Streptomyces > Streptomyces sp. NPDC053069. The sequence goes on from NZ_JBITZN010000001.1 coordinate 339,301, forward strand.
GGCCAGGGCGGCCCAGGCAGCGGTGTCCACTGCCGGGCGGCCGGCGTGCGGCGTGTCGCCCGGCACCCGTCCTGCGGGCACGTCGCCCAGCACCGTGCCCAGCTCCGCCTCGGCCAGCAGGGCGACCCCGTCCGGGGCCGGCACGACGGTGTCGGGGCCGAGTGAACCGTGGGTCAGGCCTGCTGTGTGCAGGGCGAGGAGGGTCTGCGCGGTCTCGTTGAGGATGCTGGCCACGCTGCCCGCGTCCGGGCGAGGGTCGTTGGCCGACGACAGGACGTCGGCCAGCGTGGGGGCCGGTGGCCGGGCCGTCAGCAGCCACACCTCACCGGCCTCCGCCACGAGGTCGACCGTAGCGAGCAGGCCGGGCAGCCTGAGCTTCGCGGTGGTGAGCACCGCCGCCGCCAGGCGCTCGCGCGTGCCTTCGGGTGCCAGCAGGGCGCGGTCGATGCGCAGCGCGCCGAGGGTGGGCTCGCCGGACCGGGCGGGGAGAAGGGCATGCCAGGTGCCGTGGCGCGTGTGCCGTGACCAGCCGGACAGGGGGCGGCCGGCCACTGTGGTGGCTGTCGTCATGTCGATCCGTTCTCGTCGCGGCAGGTGGTGGCTCCCGGGTCCGTCGGGAGCATGGTCAGCACGGCGGTGCGTCCAGGGAGGCTGTCTGGGGACCGTTCGCTGCCGCCGGGTCGCTGCTGAGCGTGACGTCCCAGGTGCCCCGGCACGGGTGGTTGGAGAAATCGGCCTCGAAGGTCAGGTCGTACCGCGTGCTCCCGGACAGGGGCCGGGATTGGGAGCCGTACGGGTCGGCGGGTGTGTCGACGTAGTAGTTCGCGGTGACGGTCAGCGGACCGGTGCCCGTCGTCTCGACCGACACCGCCGCGATGAGCGTGCCCGGTTTCTGTCCGCGCTGCCAGGAGCCGATCGTGAGGGTGACCGTGCCGGGGGTGGCCACGCTCGGGGACGCGGTGGCCGGCGGCTCGGCCGGTGCGGTCGTCTCCGTGGACGGGGTCGGCGAGGGCGACGGGTTGTCCGCGGGCGTGACGGAGGGCGGTGCGTCGGCCGTGGGCGGGGCTGCGGTCGGCGAGGCGGATGTGGAAGGTGAAGCGCCCGGCTCGGTGGGCGAGTCGACCGGTGACGGGGATGACGGGGATGACGGGGTCGAACTCGCCACCGTCGTCGACGTGTCGTGCGGGCGGCCCGTCGCGTACGTCGCTCCGCCCGTGACGACCACCAGCGCGGCCACCCCGCCGGTCGCCACCTTCCATCCCCCTCGCTTCAGTCGGCCCAACAGGGTCAGCGCACTGGCCGAGCCGTCGAGCGCGGCGGTCGTGGTGAACGGGAACAACAGGGCGAGCAGCGCCGCGAGTTCGGCCAGCCTGCGACGGCCGCGCTGCTCCCAGCCGGCGCCATAGCCTTCGGTGGCGGACCGCTCAAGGTCGGCGAGGAACGTCCCGACGTCGGGCCGGTCCGCCGGGTCCTTCGCCAGACCCGCGCGCAGCAGCACACGCACCGGCGGGGGTACGTCCTCCAGCGGGGCCGGTGCGCGCAGGTGCTGCAGCCGCAGCGCGGTCACGTCGTCACCGGGGAACGGCCGCCGGCCGGTCAGGCACTCGAAGAACACCACGGACGCCGCGTAGACGTCGGCCGCCGGGCCGGCGGGCTCGCCGTTCCACTGCTCCGGCGCCATGTAAGCGGGCGTGCCCGCGGCCTCGGTCTCCCGGCCGCTGCGCACCGCGATGCCGAAGTCGGCGAGCGCGCTGGTGCCGTCGGCGCGGACCAGGACGTTCTCCGGCTTGTAGTCGCGGTGCACCACCCCGGCCGTGTGGGCCGCGCCCAGCCCGAGCAGGGAGCCCTTGAGCAGGACGAGCGCGGCCTCGGGGCCGGTCGCCCCGTGCCGGCGCAGCAGGTGGCGCAGGCTGACGCCGTCCACCGCCTCCATCACGATCGCGGCACCGGCGCGTGCCTCGACGTACTCGTACAGCCGCACCACGCACGGGTGCCGCAGCTCGCCGAGCAGCCGGGCCTCGGCCCGGAAACGGGCCAGGAACTCATGGTCCGCGCGCAGGCGCTCGCTCAGGTACTTGATGGCGACGGGCACACCGGTCGTGGTGTGCCGGGCGAGGACGACCCGGCCGCCCGCTCCCTCGCCGAGCGCGCGGACGGCCTCGTAGCCGGGTACGGTCCAGCCGCCGTCGGCGTGCGTGTCCTGGGTCATGCCGTCCCCTCCACCGGCGCGGGGAGCCCGGTGCCCTGCGGTACGTCCTTCGCGTCCCGTCGGCGCCGTACCCGGCGCAGCAGCCAGCGCACGGGCGCGGACCACACCGGGAAGGCGACCAGGGCGACGACGGCCGCCTCGATCACCGTGGTCCACGGCTCGGCCAGCCGGCCATCGAGCAGGTCGCCGATCCGGGAGCGCCAGGCCAGCAGGGCGAGGGCGAGGAAGCCGTAGGTGCCCACGACGACCGCGAGGCCGTAGGCGGCCATGCCCGCCTGGCGCGGGCCGGGCCGGTTGCCCGCGCGCAGGTCTCGCCACAGTCCCGTGCGGAAGTAGGCGCTCGCCTCCTCGCGCAGCCGGGGCACCCGCAGGGCGTCGGTCAGCGCCTGGTAACCGTCCAGCGGCATCAGCGGGTTGAAGTTGTAGAGGGTGTTCAGGTAGAGGCCGAAGGCCAGGTGGTAGAGGATGGCCGAGACGGGTCCCGCGGGCAGCAGGGCCGCGCCCGTGGCGCACCAGCCGGCCAGCGCCGCCGTGGACAGCGGCCCGGACAGGGCCACCACGACCCGTGACCAGCGGGAGCCGAACCACATGTCGCTGGTGTCCACGAACGCGAACGGCATGCCCATCATCAGCAGGAACCCGCCGCGCCGGACCTTGCGGCCGTACGACTTCACGGCCAGCGCGTGCGTCAGCTCGTGGACGAGCAGCGCGGTCACGTATCCGGCGGCCAGCAGGACCGGGCCCCACACGCCCGCTCCGCCGAAGTCCAGCAGGTGGTGCCGGCCCTGGGCGGCGAAGAACGCGACGAGGCCGCCGGCGACCGACAGCCAGGCGAGCAGCACCCCGGTCCGGGTGAACAGCCGCCAGCCGAAGGCACGGTAGAGCCGGGTCACCAGTCGGTCGAGGCCCGGGACCGAGACCTCCAGCTTCAGCAGCGCCCGGTACACGGCACTCGCCGCGCGCCGCCAGCCCTTCGGCCGCTCCTCCTCCGGCCGGCCGGGCAGGCCGCGCAGCAACCCGGCTTCCGCGAACGCGGTCAGCGCGGACTCGATGCGGGGCAGGGCGAGTTCGCCGTAGCGGTCGGCGTAGGCGAACAGCAGGTCCCGTACGGTGTTGTCACCGTCGACGGCGTGCCAGAGGAAGACCTGGCGCTCGTCCAGTTCCAGATAACGGCCGGTGCGGGTGCTGCTGAGCACCCAGCGGGGAGCCCCGCGTTCGGTGGGGACCTGCTTGAGGGCCCAGCCGGAACGCCGTCGGGGACGCGCGGTGAGCGGGCCGTTCGCCTCCGGGGCCTCCTCCTGTCCGGCGGTGGGCAGATGGGTCAGCTGGGTACCGACGACCATCGTGCGGGAGCCGATCCGGGCGTCGCGGGGCTGCTCGAACACCAGGCGTACGTCACCGACGGACAGCTCGGTGCCGTCGGCGAGGCCGGCTGCGCCGCCGTGCAGCTCGACACCGCCGACCGCGATGCCGTTGAAGGAGTCCAGGTCCTCGATCCGGAAGCCCTCGGCGGTGCGGAGGATACGGGCGTGGCGGCGCGAGACGCTGCCGTCGGACAGGACGACGTCGTTGTCCTCACCCCGGCCCAGTGTGGTGACAGGTCGGGTCAGCGCGACGAGCAGCGTGGGGTCGTCGAGGCCGCGCAGCTGGGGCGCGGCGTACGACGTCGGGGCGGCACCCCGGCGAGGGGTGCCGCAGTGCAGGCAGTACGGGAAGTCGCGCCGCACGTGGACGCGGCAGAGGTGGCAGAGCATGCGGTGGCTCAGCCCGCGCCGGAACCGCTGGCGAACGTTCCTCCGTCGAAGCCTGCGTCGGCATCCGTGGCGGGGCCGGAGTCCGGCAGGTGCGTGGCGGCGTTTCCGAGGCCGGAGGCGGGCAGGCCGCCCTGGACGATGATGTGATCACCGCTGCCATCCTCGCCCGAGGCGGGCAGGCCACCCTGGACGATGATGCGGTTGCCACCGCCGGGCTCACCGAAACCGCCGGGACGCCGACCGACGTTCTCCTGGCTGCCTCCGCCGTTTCCGTCGCCACCACCGTCACCGCCGCCATGACCACCGCCACCGCTGGGACGGTTGGTGTTCTCCGGGTCACCACCACCCTCACCACCACCGCCGCCACCCTCACCACCACCATGACCACCGCCACCACTGGGACGGTTGGTGTTCTCCGGGTCACCACCACCCTCACCACCACCGCTGTCACCGCCACCATCGCCGCCGTCGCGGTCGTAGATGCCCCCGTGACCGAAGTGGCCGGCGTCGCTGCCGCCTTCACCGCCTACACCGCCGAAGCCGCCGTCCCCACCGGCACCGCCGAAGCCGCCATGGCCACCGAGATCACCGAACCCACCGTCACCGAGACCGCCGCCACCGAGGCCGCCCTCGCCGAATCCACCATCACCGAACCCGCCGGCGCCCAGTCCCCCATCACCGAAGCCGCCGAAGCCGCCCTCGGCTCCGCCGAACCCGCCGTCGCCCCCGGCGACGAAGTCACCGAAGCCCCCTTCGGCACCCCCGCCGACCTGCCCACCGAGCCCGCCGAGGTCCGCGTCCGTACCCGCGTTCCCGTGCTCGTCGAAACCGCCGAAGCCGCCGAAGTCGCCGAAGTCGCCGAAATCTCCGAACTGTCCCTGACCACCGGCCGATTCGACGGGCGACCGGTCCAGCAGCGGGCCGCCGAGCAGGCTGTGGGAACCGGTCGACGCCACGTCGACACCGCCGACGCCCCCCTGACCGGCGGCGGGATCCGGCAGCTCCGACGAGTGGCCGGCGGAGGCCGGGCCCCCGGCGTCGTGGTCGCCGGAGACCTGGTCCGCCGGAACGGCGTGATCGGTTGATACGGCGTGGTCGGCCGGGACGTCGTGGTGCGCCAGCGCATGCGCCGCGCTTCCGAAGAACAGGGACGATTTGGACAGCCGTGGGTCGAGAGCGGCCGGTCCCCCGTCGGTGCCGGACTCGACGCGGACGGAGCGGAGTTCGGCGACCTGCGCGGACGACAGGCCGAGTCTTCGCGCCACCTCGTCGGTGTCGCCGTCGAGCTCGGCGCGGAAGGCCGGGTCGACGGCCAGGCGGGTCAGGGCAGCACGGTATGCGTCGTCGGTCATGGTTCGGTCTCCGTCGGTCTGCGGGCACTGATGCCGATCGCGGCGGAGCCGAGGATCCCCCTGGTCGGCGGCAACTGCCATTTCCGGCCATCCCCGCCGATACCTGCAGGAGACGTTATAGAGCCTTGGCATGGGCGGCGCAAGAGCAGCGAGCAGGGCAGTTTCCGGGTGCCGGGCACCCCGGAGGCGCCGAGCACCCACCGATCAGAAATGGCCACCGACCCAGCGACCCGCCGCCGAGATGGCGAACAGCCGGAGCGGGCCCCTGTCGGCCCACGCTGCCCCGGAGCGTCGCCCGGTTTCTCCAGACCGTCGGGGTCGATGAGCGGCAGCATCCGCTCAGGTTCTGTTCATCGAAGGTCGCCACGCACTCCAGGTGATGCCTCATGGCGCTCGCTTCTCACCCGTTCGGCGATGCCCGAGTGCCGCGGTCCACCGCTGTGGTGAGTATGGAACGGGCGCCAGGCGTGTTCGTTTCGCGGACGACCGCGAGATCGCCATGCAGGCCCCTGGGAGCCCTGAGCGCGAGGAAAGCGGATCATGGCGAATCGGAGTCGCAGGAGCAGGCTGCGCCGGCAAGCCCGGCTGGGCGCGGCGGTGCTGTGTCCGGTCGTGCTCGGGGCCGTCCTGTCAGGGTGTGCCGGCAGGACGGACGCCATCACCAGCAGTCCGTCCGCCGCTGCGTCGCTCGCCCCCACGCCACCGAAGCAGCCACCACCTCGATTGACGCGGACGCAGGTGATGACCGCCGTCGGCCGGCTCGACGGCTTGGTGGGGAACGCCATGCGGCAGACCGGAGTGCCGGGGGTCGCCGTGGGCGTCGTCTACCGGGACAAGGTCGTGTACGAGAGGGGCTTCGGCGTCCGCGAACTGGGCAAGAGCGACAAGGTCGACCCCGAAACGGTCTTCCAGCTGGCGTCGTTGTCCAAGCCGCTGTCGTCCACCGTCGTCGCCGGGACCGTGGGGCGCAAGGTCGTCGGCTGGGACGATCCGGTGGTTGGCCATGATCCCGGCTTCGCGCTCAAAACCCCGTACGTGACCGAGAACGTGACGGTCGCGGACCTGTTCTCGCACCGCAGCGGACTCCCTGACCACGCTGGTGACCTGCTGGAGGACCTGGGTTACCAGCGCGACTACATTCTGCAGCGCCTGCGGCTGGAGCCACTGGCTGCCTTCCGCGCGAGCTACGCCTACACGAACTACGGCTTCACCGCGGCGGGTGTGGCGGTGGCCGACGCGGCGAAGAGCAACTGGCCGCAACTGGCGGCGAACACGCTGTTCAGACCTCTGGGGATGGATCACTCCAGCTACCGGCGCGTCGACTACGACAAGGCCGCCGACAAGGCGTCGGCGCACGTCGAGGTCGACGGCCGCTGGAAGCCCTCCAGCACGGAGAACGCCGACAGCCAGGCGCCTGCCGGCGGTGCGAGTTCCACGGTCGACGACCTCACCAAGTGGATGCGCCTGCAACTGGACAACGGCGCTTTCGGCGGGAAGCAGCTGGTCGATCCGGCAGCCCTGGACCAGACCCGCATCCCCCACATCGTCGCCATGGCCCCACTCGCCCCGGCGGGTACGCCCGGCTTCTACGGGCTGGGCTGGGATGTCGGCTACGACCAGGACGGGGAGCTGCGTCTGAGTCACTCCGGCGGCTTCGAGCTGGGCGCCGCGACCGAGGTCACCCTGCTGCCCGGCGAGCGGCTCGGCATCGTCGTACTGACGAACGGACAGCCCGTCGGCGTGCCCGAGGCGGTGGCCGCCGCGTTCTTCGACATCGCCCGGAACGGCAGGCAGACCGTCGACTGGCTGCCCTTCTACGCGAAGGTGGTGAAGGCCGCTGTGTACACGGGCATCTCCCCCACGAACTACGCCAAGCCGCCTGCCCACGCCACACCGGCCAAGGCGGACGACGTCTATACGGGCACCTATGCGAACGCGTACTACGGGCCGGTCACCGTCACCAGTGACAAGAGGGGCAACCTCAGCATGACACTGGGCCCACGCAAGATGTCGTTCCCCCTGAGGCACTACACGGGCGACACGTTCAGCTACCAGACACAGGGCGAGAACGCCGTCGGCCTGTCCGGCGTCACGTTCCACCCTCGTTCCGGCAACGCCATGAGCGTCACCATCGAGCACCTCGACGCCAACGGACTGGGCACCTTCACCCGCTGAGCCCCCTCGTCATCAGAGCGAATTCTCGCCGAGTGTGACCGGTGCCGTGTGGAAGCGGGCGTACAAGGCCTACGGCCTCAACCACGCGACCTCCGGCACCGGCACGCTGTTCTCCCGGTCCAGCGAGCTACGACTCGCCCACACAGAACGGCTCCACGGTCACCGGCATCGGCCGGTGGGTACCGCCCCTGGCCCTCGACGTCACTCAGGGATGCGGGGCCAGACCCTCGTCGACGGGCAGCGCGACGGGCTCCTCCACCGGCTGTGCGACTGCCTTGGCGGAGACCGCCTCGGCGCCATGTGTTCCAGGGGTCGCACGCGCGGCCGTCGCCGGAGTCACGCGGCGCAGGGCCAGATGAAGCGCCGGCATCAGCACACAGGTGACCGCGGCGGACTGCCACAGCAGCGCGTCGAGCCGGCCTGCCGCCAGATACGCGCCCGCGGCCACCGCGGCCACCGCACACACCCCGCGGTCCACGATGCTCTCCACCGAGAGCAGCGTGGCACGCGGGGCCCCCTTCGGTATGGCGTCGTTGATGAGCTTGCGCTGCACCGGATAGCCGAAGCCGGTGATCGCGGCGAACGCGCACAGCAGCCCGACCACGGCCCAGGGGCCACCGACAGTGGTGCCGGCGAGTGCGGCGGCGAGTGCGACGCTCAGCAGGGACACCCAGGCCGCGGGCGACAGCCGCGCGCTCAGCCACTGGGGCCGGGCGGAGGCCACTGCCTCGGCGACCGTCATCGCCGCGAGGACACTGCCGTGGCTGCTCTCCGCGATGCCGTGTTCGAGCAGCACCGGCTGGAACAGATTGACCTGGCAGATCCGCGACAGCGTGAAGACCGCCACGCCCTGCACCATGAGCAGGGCCAGCCACGGTGACGACCGGAGGGCGCGCAGGGCAGCGCCCGTGTCCCGCAGCAGGGTTCCGCTCCGCGGCCCAGCAGTGCCCGCCCCCGCGCCCGGGTCACCGGCGGCGATCCGGGGCAGGGCGAGGGCGCAGCCGAGAGAGCCCGCAGCGCTCGCCGCGCTGAGCACGTACGGCGACTGGTGGGCCACTGACATCAGCGGTCCGACGAGCGGCCAGCAGACGACCTTGGCGGCGAGCCCGAGGGCACGCGCGGTGCCCTCCGCCCTGAGGTAGTGGGCGTCCGCTCCCTCGGCACGCAGGCCGTCGTACAGGCAGGCGCTCGCCGCGCCCGAGGTCAGGGAGCGTCCGGCGGCGATCGCGAGGAAGTGCACGAGGAAGCCCGTGTACGAGGGCGCCAGCACCGGCACCATGTTCGCCGCCGTCATGACCACCGCGCCCGCGCGCAGGCAGTTGCGGGCACCGACGCGGTCGGCGACGACTCCCGTGGGTATCTCGAACAAGCAGAAGGCGATGTAGTAGATGCTCTGGATGCCGAAGATCTGGCCGTCCGACAGGCCCGCGGCACGCTGGTAGGCGTAGAACACGGGCATCCACCACAACAGGTTGAACAGCAGCTGGAACCCGTTGTTGAGGCGGATGATCCGGCGGGCGGCCGGGGTCATGGCCGGATCCGCGCAGCGGCGCCACACACAGGTCATGGAGCGCCTCACCGGGCGTACGGGCGGACCTGGACCAGATGGAACGCCCCCTCGGCGGTCATGAGCCACTCGATGTCCAGGGCGTCGTCGGGGTCGCCCTCACTGAAGTGGGACTGCAGCAGGCGCCCCACCAGGGCCAGTTCGCCCAGTGCCGTGCGCGTGTCCGCCGGGAGGTCCTCACCCGACGAGCCGACGTCCACGGTGCGCCCGCCGCCCTCGACCGTGTTGTACAAGTACTGGTGGGGCAGGACCTTGCCGTCGACCACCCGCTCCGGCGAACCGGCGGTGCAGTTGACGTACACGTTGCGGAAGTCCTCACGCCGGGTCGGGTTGCAGGTCACCAGCACACCCCCGAGGTCGGCGGGCACATACTCCTGGATGATCACTCCCATGTAGGTGTCGTCCAGGACGATGCCGGCCTCGTGCCGCAGGCGTACGCTCCGCGGCGACAGCAACGACGTCCACACCTGCCGCACCGCGTCCAGCAACTGCTCCGCTCCGCGCACGGTGGTCACCGAGTCGTAGATCCCGGCCGCAGAGAATCCCGGCAGGTCCTCGGCGTTGGAGGACGAGCGCACCACCAGACGACATCCGTCGGCCAGCAGAGCCGGCACCGCGCCAGTGACGGCGCGTGCCACCTCGTCGGGGATCGGCGTGCTGTGCATCAGGCGCTGCAGGTCCAGACAGAGGGAGTCGATCACGTCGAGCGCTTCGAGTTCGAGCGCCATCTTCAGCTTGCCGATGCCCTGTTGCAGAGCGGGCGACGAGGTCAGGAAGAGATGGTGCAGGCGGAACGGGAGCGCCACCCCCTCGGGTGCCCGGACGGTGGCCGCCACGCGTTCGGCCGCCGCGGCCTGCAGCCGTTCCACGGGCGCTTCCGGCTCACCGAGCCGTAGGGCCAGGTGGCTGAGCAGATCGGGCCGCGGCGGGCGCGGGCGTGCGTAGAACGCGGTCAGGTCCGCCGTGCGGCTGTCCAGGACATGGTGCAGTTCACCGAGGTGGGCGGCCTTGGTGCCGTAGCTGTCGCGGTCGTCGCGCCGCAGCCGGTGCAGAGCCATGACCGGCGCCTCGTCCAGCAGGGGTGCCTCAATGCGGATGCGCTGCTGGTGCCAGACCGGCCGCTCGAGGACCGGGGCGGCGGACAGCCGCTCCAGGGTGACGGCGTCCTCGGACACCCGGTAGCGGACCCATGCGCCATCGAGTCCTTCCTGCTGCACCAGCGCGTCCAGGTCGCGGACGATGGCGTTCGGGATGCCCCAGCCCGACGCCAGGACGTTGGTGTGCGAAAGCGGCGTCGTGGGCTCCGTGTTGACGAATCCCGCCACCCGGGGCACGTCGTCGGGCAGGCCGGCCATCGCGACGATGTCCGCCCAGCCGAGCTGTGGGGCGGCGCTGCGGTACTCCGCCGGATGACGGAAGTAGCGCAGCCGGCCTTCGGCCACGCCCGGGTTGAGGCAGGTCCGGGTCCGGTTGCCGAACAGCTCCTGGCTGAGGATGCGCGGTACGCGTGCCTCACCGACCGAGGCGAGTTCGTGCTCCTGCCCGTGGTTCGCCGGTTTCAGCAGCAGGGGGAGGCGTCCGTCCACCCTCGCGCGCACGTAGTGGTAGAACTCCTCCAGCAGCGCGGCGTTCATGGTGTCCGCCTCGGTCGTCTCCAGGACCAGGAAGGGCCGCTCGGAGCCCTCGGCGTCCTCGTCGCTGTGCAGGGACAACACACCGAGCAGGAAGCGGCGGTCAGGCGCCATGTACACGGAGGCGTTGAACGCGTCCAGGTCCGTGTCCAGTTCGTCCATCCTCATGCCGAGGATGCGCGTGGCGATGTAGTCGACGTGGAAGGGGTGCACCCGGGTGTCGAGCAGGTGCCAGGTGTCCTCGGACCGGTCCACCACGACCTTCAGGTACGGGTGTCCGGCGAGCACGCCGGACAGCGCGCGGAACAACGGCAGCGAGAGGTTTGCGCCGACGACGGTACGGTCGCCCGCCGTGTCGGGGATGTCGGCCCTGTGCGGTGCGTGGGTCATGGCCGTGCCCCCTCGGTGGCGTCCGTGGGCAGGATGCCCGGCAGCGCGTCGACCAGTGCGGTGAAGTCACGGACGACGGACTGCGGCCGGTCCGCCGACAACAGGCACAGGCCCGCCATGGTGTTGGCCCCGGCGGCAGGCTCGTAGACCGGTACGAGGGCCCCGTCCGGCAGCGAGCTCTCGCGGACGACGGACAGCGTGCTGCCGGCGCCGACCGGCGCCGAACGGACGACCGCCGAGGAGTCCCACCGATGGCGGCGGGGCCACGGGGTGCCGTCGCCCTGCACGGCGAGGACCACCAGCGATCCGGCCGCGCCGGTGGCATCGTCGGGCGTCAACGCCCGTGCGGGCCAGGCGGGTGAGCCGCCGAGCAGGTGGTCGGTGAACATACCGACCAGGTCCAGGCCGAAGACCTCCTCGATCTGCGGCACCGTCATCGCACCGCCGAACCGCGCGGCCGTCTCGATGACCCACATACGGCCTTCCCTGCCCAGCTTGATCTCCGTGTGGGTGCCGCAGTTCTCCAGTCCCAGGGCATCCACGGCGCGCCGGGTGAGGGCCACGATGGTGTGCTGGGCGTCGCTTCCCACGGCGGCCGGGGTGATACCGGCGCGCTCGGTGAAGGGCGCCACCGTCGGCATCCGCCCGCTCAGGCAGACGGGACGGAATTCTCCGTCGACGACCACGCCCTCGACGCTGACGTAGTCACCCCAGCCGGGGCCGTCGAACCACTCCTCGGCGCATCCGCTGACGATCTCCTCGACGATGAAGTCCTCGGAGGCGCCGGGAACGTGCAGCTCCGCGAATCCGAGCAGCGCGGACTCGGCCATCACCGCGCGCGACCGCCGCCAGGCGTCCAGCGCGTCCCCGGGCCGCTCGATGATCTGGTGTGCGGTGGAACCGGCGCTCCATGCCGCCTTTAATAACAGTGGACATGACAATTCCATGGTTGCGCGCTGCAGCTCGGCCGCGTCGGTGACGGCGCGGAACCTCGGCTGCGGTATGCCCCTGCGCTCCCACGCGGCACGCATCAGGCGTTTGTCGCGGGCGAGGGCGGCGGCGGGCCCGGCCCCCCTCAGCCCGAGCCGCCGGGACGCCTCGGCGACCGCGACCACCGCGTACTCCGAGAAGGTGAGGACGGCGTCCGCCCCCACCTCGCGGGCACGGGCGGTGATGAGCTCGACCAGGTCGCCACCGCGGGCGTCGCGGGGTGTGACCACCGACGCGCACAGCCCTACCGCGTCATGGGCCACGGGGGCGGGCAGTTCGCTGAGGGCCAGCAGGTGCACCGCGGACCTCGCGGCCACCCGCCTCAGGGCATGGCCCACCGGAGGGCCGCCCTTGGCATGCACGTACAGCACCTTGCTCACGGAACTCCAACTCCTTCGATGTCGTCGGGCGGGCAGATGGCCGCGCGGCGTGTGGTCCGCGGCTGCGTCGGTACACCGACCACCATCACGCCCTCTCCTTCAAGCGAACCAGCACCCGCCCGCGTCCGAGACACCGAGAATCCCGAAGCACTCAGGCAAATGCCTTACTGCTGCCGTCGATTCGCGTGAGGTGAAGGTACGGTCATGCGCTAGCGCCGCCGACGCCACGGCGCGGAGCGTCCGCCCCGCTCGCATGCCCCATCTCCCAGGGGATACGCATGAGGTATCACCCAAGGTGATGTGGTGCAGGGTTGAAGGAGTGGAACGTGGACGAGGCTGATTTCAAAGCGTTGCTCGAGCCCCTCGCGGTGTCCTGGTGGGAAGCCGACAGCGGTCTGAGCGTGGTCGACAGCGGGGGCGCCGCGTTCGACGACCGGCGCACCACCCGGCGCTTCCTCGAGGCCCTCCACGCGGACGGCGGCGGCCCGTCCAGCGCGTCCGGCTGCGGCCCGTACCACGCGTGTTTCGAGGGCAGAACCTTCCACGTCCACTGGCCGGAACTCAGCGGCGGGCCGGGACGGCACGGCAGCAGGGGGATGGCGATCGAGGTGGTGGACCGGCCGGACGACGACCCGTACGCCGCCTTCGCCGACCTCGCCCCCGCCGCGGCCTTCGTACGCGACGCCACAGGCCGTTACCTGTGGGCCAACCACGCCTACGCCCAGCTGTACGGCACCACGCGCGACGCCGTGATCGGCCGTCACCTCGCCGACGTCGACGAAGCCGGTGACATCACCCGGTTCCTCGCACTCGACCAGGAGGTCCTGACCCGCGGCCGACCGGTGCGTCACACCCTCACCTACCGGCGCGTCGACGGCTGCTCCGGCCGGGCGGCGGGCTACCGCTTCCCCGTCCGCTGGGGCGCGGCCCGCTGTGTCGCGGGCATCTACGTCGACGTCACCGACTACGCCCGGGTGCTGGACCAACGACACCAGGCCGAGGCCGACTTACAGGCCCTGCGCGACCGCAGCGGACTGCTCTGCGTCCGCCTGACCCCGGACGGCCGGATCAGCGAGGCCGGCACGGCGGTCGCCGACGTCCTGCGCATCCGGCTCTCCGACCTGATAGGCCTGCCGGCCGACACCCTGCTCGCCAGGACACCTGAACGGAGCGCCCTGCACCGGATCTGGGACGACCTGATCAGCGGCCGGCGCCGAAGCGCCCGCACCTGTGCCGTACTCGTCGACCGGGACGGCTGGCGGCGCCGGACCCGGATCCATCTGAGCACCGTGTGCGGTACGACACCCGGTGTGTCCGGCGTGTGGGCCGTCGGCACTCACCTCGGCCTGCGCCATCAGGCCCGACCGGACCTGACGGCCGCACAGGTCCGCATACTCGCCCTGCTGGCGGCCGGGCACAGCAACGCCGACATCGCGGGGACGCTTCACCTGTCCCGGCAGACGCTGGACTACCACCTGAGCCGCCTGCGCGCCCTGCTCGACGCCGCCACCCGCCCGGCGCTGGTCGCCCGAGCCTACGTGCTCGGCATCCTCTCATCACAGACCTGGCCGCCCCGGTCCGCGACGGCGTCGAACCCCGCAAGCCCGGTCTGAACGCTCCGCTCCCGTCCGGTCCCCGCCCGAAGAAGGCGCTCGCACCGCTGGCATGGCAGCCGATCCGCACACCCAACGCCGTGGCGAGAGCCGCCCGCCCCGGGCTCGTCGCCGCCCGCCTCGCCGCGAGCGGTGGCTCGTCCCACCCGATCCGGTGGATTGTCCTGATCGGTACGACATGCCGGGCCGCCTCTGGCAGCCTGTCGAGGAAGGCATGACGAGGAGAGCGGGGCAGGGATGGATGAGGTGGTCCTCGACGTGGCCCGGACCATTCGGCCGTATCTTCCGGGCCTGGTCGGCGAGGACGCGTCGCGGTTCGACCGGCGGATCGTCACGCTGCTCGGCCGGGCGCGGGACGGCGTGGACGTCTGCGAAGCCGTTCTGGAACTGCTCGGTGAATCGCCGGCGACGCTCGCGTGGGCTGCGTCCGTGCTGGAGGACGAGCGGCATCTGCCTCCCGACCTTCAGCACAGAGCCGTGCGCTCGGGGGACAAGGGGGGATACTCCCCGCTGGCCAATCCGCACGGCGGCGATCCCGTGGACGCTCAGCGATACCTCTGCCCTGAGGACGGCGCCTATGCATGGTGGCGCACGTCGGTGGGACAGGAGATCCCCGAGTGTCCCGATCATCCGGGAGTCAAGCTGGTGGCGAGTTGAAGGCGCGCTGACCATGGGGACGTTCTGGTCGGGGGTGGGCGGCAAGCTCGCCGAGCGATGGGCCGCGGTCGCGTTGCCCGCCCTGCTGTTCTGGCTGGGCGGGCTGCTCGCCTGGACACTCGCCCGAGGCGGGGCCCACGCGTGGGAGGCACCCGCACGCTGGCTCGGACGGCAACCCGCCGGTGCCCAGGCGGTGATGGTACTCGCCCTGCTCTGCGCCGTCGGCGCTTCCGGAGTCGTCGTCGACCGGCTGACCGGTCCCGTGCTCACCCTGCTGGAAGGCTACTGGCCCGCCCCTCTGCGGCCCGTGTGCCGGCGGCTGGTCCAGCGGGCGTCGCGCAGGGCGGGCGCTTGGGGGGACGAGTTCCAGGCCCTCGCCGGGGCGATCCACGACGGCAGCGCGACACCCGAACAGCGGGAACGCTACGCGTCCGTCGACAAACTCCTGCGGCGTGTCCCCTCCGGTCCGCGCATGCTGCCCACGCGGGTCGGCAACGCCCTGCGGGCTGCCGAGACCCGCCCCATCGACAAGTACGGGCTGGACGCCGTGGTGGTCTGGCCCTGTCTGTGGCTGCTGCTGCCGGACGTCACACGGACAGAACTGACCGCCGCCCGGCGGTCCTTGGACACCTCGGTCGGCACCTGTGTGTGGGGGCTGCTCTTCATCGCCTTCACCCCGTGGACTCCGTGGGCCCTGCCCGCAGGACTCGCCGTCGCCCTCGCCGCGGCGTTCCTATGGGTTCCCGTCAGGGCCGAGGTCTTCGCCGACCTGCTGGAAGCCTCATTCGACCTGCACCGGGGCGCGCTGTACGCCCAGTTGCGCTGGCCGCTGCCGGCCAACCCCGCCGAGGAGCGCGTCACGGGACGCACGGTCACGAGCTACCTTCTGCGCGGACTGGACGGGACGAGCCCGACGTTCACCAGTACGGAGCCTCCGAACCCGCCGACGTCATAGAGGCCAGGAGGACGCAGCAGGATGACGGAGAACGGCCCGGCCGACCGCCTCGCCGCCCTGATCGGCGCCGAAACCCTCGACGCGGCGGAGCAACTGGTCCGACAAAACGGCGAGTTGACCAGCAGCACGAGCATGGAGCTGCTGCGGGAGTGGGAGCAGCGGGCGGCGGGCGCCCAGGACCGGCAGGCCGCCGACGTCTTCTCCTTCCACCGGCGGCTGCTGTACCGGTGCCGAGTCGTCGGCGTGGCCGAGACCTTCGGGGAGCTCCGGGGGCGCCCCGTCGGAGTCACCGACACCTGGGAGACCGCCCTCGCCGCCACCGCCGCTTACGAGGACAGCGGTAGCGGGACCGAACGAGCGCGCGCCGAGGAGGCATGGCGGCGGGTCCTGGAGCTGGTGCCGTACGAGGCCGACCGTCTCTCCCCGCAGGCGCGCACGGCTGCCCTGGACGGACTGGCCCGCCTCCTGTTCTCCAGTCCGGTGACGGACACCGGCCCGGACGCGGCCGGGCCCACCCTCGACGAGGTCGTCGCGCTGTGGCGGCAGGCGGTGGGCGAGGCCGCCGACCCGGCGGAGGCCGCCGGCTACCGCACCAACCTGGGGGCGGCCCTGGCGCGGCGCTACGAGCGGAACGGCGACCTCCAGGATGTGGCGGAGGCGGTCGACGCTTTCACCGCCGCTTCGCGGACCGCATCGGCCGAGGCCCTCACCCGGGCCGGCGCGTTCACCGGGCTGGGAAACGTGCTGATCGCCCGGTTCGAGGCCAAGCGGGCCTCCGCCGACGCGGACGCCGCGGTGTACGCCCTGCAACAGGCCGTGGACCTCGTGCCCGAGGGCGACCCGGCGCGGGCCGAGTTCGTCAACAACCTGGGCCTCGGCCTGCTCAACCGCTACGAGGCAGCCGGCGCGTTCGAGGACCTCGACCACGCGGTGGCGGCCCTGGAGAGCGCGCTAGACGCCCTCGACGAGGCTGCCCCGCAACGACCCCGCGCACTTGCCAACCTCGCCAACGCCCGCCTCCAGACGTACGAGAGCGGTGCCGACCCGGCCGACCTGGAGCGCGCCGTCGTTGCCGTGGAGCAGGCGCTGGCCCTCCGGGAACTCACCCCCGACGAGCGGCCTGGGTGCCTCAACACCTACGCGGGCTGCCTGCTCGCCCGGCACACCCGCAGCGGCGACCTCGATGACCTCGACCTCGCGATCGACGCCGGCGAACAGGCCGTCGAGAACACCCCGGCCACCGCACCGGAGCGGGCCATGTACCTGGACACGCTCGCATCGGCGCGAAGGCAACGCTTTCTGCGCACCGGTGACCGCACGGAGCTGCGTCGTGCCGTCAGGTACGCCGAGCAGGCGGTGGACATGACCGGCGCCGACGCCACCGAACGGGCCCGCCGCCTCGCCACGCTCGCCGACTGCCTGGCGACCACACGCGACGGGGAACGCGTCCGGTCGGACCTGCTGGACACCATCGTGGCCCGCTCCCAGGAGGCGTTCGACCTCACCCCGGGCCATTCCCCGCAGTGGTGGCTCCATGCGAGCAACCTGGCCGCGGGCCTGCTCGACCGCTACGAGACACGCCGGGACCCGGCCGACCTCGACCGCGCCTGTCACTACTACGAACAGGCGATCGCCGCGGTCCGGCCGCGCAGCGCCGAGCTGGCCGCCCTCTCGTACAACCTGGCGGTCGGCCTCCGGCTGCGCCACGACCAGGGCGCCCACGCCCGGGACGGTCGCCGGGCCGCGGAGGCGCTGCGCCGCGCCGCCCGGATCGGACTCGTGCACAACCCCCAGGTCGCGCTGCTCGCCGCCCGTACCCTGGGTGACTGGACGGCCGAACGCGAGGCGTGGGACGAGTCCGCGTGCGCGTACGCCATCGGGCTGAAGGCCATGCACCGACTGGTGCGCGCGCAAACCACCCGGGTGCAGCGCGAGACCTGGCTGCGCATGGCCCAGCGGCTTCCAGCCCGAGCGGCCTTCGCCATGGTCATGGCCGGACGGCCCCCGCAGGCCGCCACCGGCTTCGAACACGGCCGGGCCCTGGTCCTGTCCGAGGTCCTGGAACGCGAACGCGTGGACCTGTCCCGCCTGCGCGCCCACGGACACGGCGCCCTCGCCGACTGCTACCAGCGGGCCGCGCAGCGCGTCACCGCCCTCGAACGAGCCGATCCCGGCGACGCACAGCACCCGTTCACCGGGCCGGGAGCGCCTCGCAGACGCGACGCCCACGACGCCGCGCGCACGGAACTGAACCAGGCGATCACCGCGATCCGTGCCACCAGCGGCTTCTCCGGCTTTCTGCGGAGTACGGACGCCCACCGTCCGGCCCGGCCCCCCGACGGCCCGCCCGTGGTCTACCTGATCCCGGCACCGGCCGGCGGGCAGGCCCTCGTCGTCGACGGCGATGTCCGCACAGTCGCCCTGCCCGCGCTCACCGAGGGCGCCGTCGCGTCCCGGGCCACCGACTTCCTGGGCGCCCAAGCCACCCGCTCGGTGTCGGCCACCGTATGGGAGACCTGCCTGGACGACGTCACGCGATGGCTCTGGGACGCGGTCATGGCACCCGTGCTGACGGCACTCCACGGGCATGGACACGCCGTTCTCGTGGCCGCCGGCGAGCTGAACCTGCTGCCGCTGCACGCCGCCTGGCGGCCCGCGTCCACGGCGAGCGGCCGCTGGTACGCCCTGGACCAGATGCTCCTCACCTACGCGCCCAACGCCCGGGCCCTCGACGTGGCCCGCCGACTCGCGGCCGAGGCCGATCCGACGAGCTTGCTGATGGTCGACGCCGTCGGGTCCGGGCGGGCCGTGGACCTCCCCACGATCGGCCACGAGGTGAACGCGGCCCTCGGCTGCTTCCGCCACCACCGGCGACTGACCGGCCCCGATTGCTCCGTACCCGACGTCCTGGCCGCGATGACGGAGCACCCCGTCCTGCACTTCGCCTGCCACGGCATCGCGGACCTTGACCATCCGCTGGACAGTGCACTGCTACTGGCCCAGGGCGAACTGACGCTGCGTGACGTGCTTGAACAGCGCCTCACGTCGGCTCGGGTCGCCGTGCTGTCCGCCTGCGAGAGCGCGCTGTCGGGCACCGTCCTGCCCGACGAGGCCGTCGGACTGCCGACCGGTCTGAGCGAGGCCGGCGCGGCCGGGGTGGTCGGCAGCCTGTGGCGCGTACCGGACATCACCACCACCCTCCTCGTCTCCCGCTTCTACGAGAACTGGCGCCAAAAGGGACTGGAGCCTGCGCAGGCCCTGCGCCGGGCCCAGATCTGGGTGCGCGACAGCACGAACGGCGACAAGGCGCGACGTTTCCCGGACATCCCCGAGGTGACCAGGCCGGGGATGCCCGCACTGCACCGCCGCTTCTGGCAGAACGCCCGGCCCCACACCGGCCCCACCCACTGGGCAGCCTTCACCTACACCGGCATGTGAACAGGGTGCGCGCCGCGAGCCGGCTCACTCGCCCACATACACGAACGCGGCCCAGGAGGACGGGGAACGATGCGCCCTCGCCCGCTCCCACAGGGACTCGGCCCCGGCCGGCACATGGCCGCCGCTCAGTTCCTCGATGCCGGGATACATGTCACGCTTCGCGCCGTTCGGCGTGTCGCGGACCCACTGCTGCGCCCGCCGCAGCGCTTCCGGCGGGTCCAGCCCGTCCGAGCGCCACAACGCGTAGAAACGGGCCATCAGCGCCATCGTGCTCGCGTCGGAGACCGCCCACAGCGATCCCACGACGCCCGCCACACCGGCCTGAAGCAGCCCGGTGGGCAAGCTCACGACCTCGTCGGGCAGATCGGTGCCGGGCACGGCCGTCTCACAGGCCGACAGGACGGCCAGCCGGGCGTCGAGCGGGCTGCCCCTCAGCAGGTCGCGCAGGGTCAGCGACTCGTCGCCGGCGAGCAGGAGCCCACTCTCGAGGGGCCGGCCGACCTCGGCGAAACCATGGCAGGCGAAGTGGATTACCGGGTAGCCGCCGAGCGCGTCCCGGACGGCCGCCGGGGTGGCCCGGTCGCCGCCGAGGCGGCAGGTCCGCGCGAAGTGGCCGAGGGCCTCCCGCACCTCACGGCCGGCGGCCGGCAGCGGCCCCGCGGACACCGGGTGGGGGTCGTCCACCGCCAGCAGTCCCTCCTGACCGGAGGCGGTGGCCCGCTCCGCCGCGGCGATGCGGGCGCGTGCGTTGGGGACGCAGGTCAGCAGCAGATCGTCGAGTGCGTACCGGCGCCCGGTCGGCGCCGAGGCATCCTCGCGCCAGGCGGCGTGCAGCGGAAGCAGCCCGAGCAGGCCCGCGGGCACCAGCGCCGCCCGGACGGCGGGGGCCAGGGCCGCGACGACGGGCTCCATGACCGCGTCCCAGAGCCATCGCGTGACCTCGTCCAGACAGGTCTCCCATCCGGTGGGCTCGCTCGATCGCGCACGGTACGCCCGCAGATACGTCTCCACCCGCGCGCGCAGCGACTCCTCGGTCAGCGACGGCAACCAGCACACCTCGACGTGGTCACCGGTGACGAGCAGGGCCAGTCCGCTCCGCTCCGCCGCAGCCAAGTAGACGAGCGGGGTCGTCGCGGCCGCCCGGATGTCGTCGAACCGCGGCGGGTCGAGGAACCGTTCGTAGCCGTCGACGCGCCGGATCGCGGTGATGACGGCCTCCAGCTCGGCCCGGGCGGCCCGCAGTGCGTCGGTGAGATCAGGGTCGTGAGCCGACACCGGGTGCCCCGGCGCCGGGCCGGACCCGTCCGCCGAAGCGAGCGCCTGGTGTTCGAGTGCTGTCAGGGCCGCGCTGCCACGTCGGTAGCGCTCGACCAGGTCCGCCCGACCGGCGGCGGTGAGCTGTTCCAGCCTGGCCCGGCCGCGTTCGAGTGCCTCGGAGAGAATCAGGGCCCGGCCGCGTTCGAGGGCCACCGCCGCCCCGGTCGCGTCGCCGGACCTGGCCAGCGCGTGCGCGGCGGCCACCGCCAGTCCTTGCGCGTCACGCAGCCGTGACTCCTTCGTCGTGCGCGTGAGCTGCGCCCGGAACAACTGCTCCATCGCCAGCAAGCCGTAGCCGTACGCCTCCGCCGCCTCGCTCCAGGACTCCCGCCGGACGGCCCACCTGCCCCACGACACACTGTCGGCGCCGGCGTTGTCCGGGCAGATGACCAACCCCGCGGTCACAGCCTGGCGGAACAGCGCTCGCGCCTCGTCCAGGTCGGCCGCGTGGCCCACCGCGTCGATCTCGTAACGGCAGGTCAGCACACCCGCCAGGCAGCTGGGCAGGAACACCCGGCTGTGCACGCTGCCCTGGTCCGCCTCGATGCCCCCGCGCAACAGTGTCTCGGCCTCGTCGAGATCCGCAGGGTCGCCCTCGCTCAGGAAGCTGTCGAGCAGTACGTGGGCCAGGAGGTTGGCGGCGTTGGGGTACAACGGCGACGACGGTGGGACGGGGGCCAGTGCCTTGCGTGCCATCCGGATCGCATCCTGGAGGTGTGCGCCGT
The DNA here is from genome assembly GCF_044546895.1 of Streptomyces sp. NPDC053069. Lineage (NCBI taxonomy): Bacteria > Bacillati > Actinomycetota > Actinomycetes > Kitasatosporales > Streptomycetaceae > Streptomyces > Streptomyces sp. NPDC053069. The sequence continues at coordinate 360,454 of NZ_JBITZN010000001.1, forward strand.
CACCGGTGTGCCGGTGCCTGACGGAAAGCGCGACGGCGAGGCCGCCAAGGGCCATTGCCCGGTCGGACTCGGTGAGGGAGTCGTCCTCGAGCGCCTCAAGCCAGTGCGCGATCGCCTCGTCCAGGTCGGACAGTGCGCCGCTACGTGTGTGCAGCTGGCGCAGCGCCACACCGAGACCCGTCAAGTGTATCCAGCGGCCGGGAGCGCCGGGTGGTGAGAGTGCGAGTGCGGCGCGGGCCAGTTCGACGGACCGGACGAGGTCGGCGAGGTCGCCGTCGCGGAAGTAGCGGTCGCGCAGGACCATGCTGTGCGCGCTCAAAGCGGCCTCCCGAAAGACCGTCCCGGGCGGGCAGAGCGCCACGGCCTGCTCGATGAGCGTGACGCTTTCGGTGAGGTCGTCAAGCCGTTGTGCCAGGTCGTAGCGGGCGTTCAGCGCGTGCCCCAGCCGCGACAGGCTCTCCGCGCGGTCCGCCGCCGTGGCCGGGGTGAGGGCCAGGGCCTGCCGGGCGGCCTCGATGGCGTGGTCGAGATCAGCCGGCCGACTCGTGTGCTCGTAACGGTCCTGCATCATGGAAGCCAGTTCGTCGAACACCGCGGCACGGGCCGTGGACGGGTCCGGCGTGTGGTCGAGCGCCTCGCGGGCCCGGGTGATGGCCCCGTCCAGGTCGGCGAGTTCATCCAGCCGTTTGAACCGTGCGTGCAGCGCCGCGGACAGTTTGACGAGCACCGTGAGCCGGCCGGCGGCGTCCGGCGGGATCAGCTCCTCGGCCGACCGCAGGGCCTCCAGGCGGGCCTCAAGATCGTGGAGATCGCCGCCTGAGAAGTACCGAGCCCGCCGGTAGTCGCTCAGCCGCACGAGGAAGGCGGGGCGTCGCGGCGAGTCGCGCGGGAACAGAGCGGTGGCCTGGTCGGCCAGTCCGATCGCCTCGTCCAGGTCCCCTTGGTCACCGCTTTCTTCGTGCTGCTGGTACAGGCCCTCGGCGAGCACGGCCAGACAGTCGGCGCGGACGGGCGAGTCGGGCGGCAGCAGAGCGGTGGCCTGCCGGTGCGCGTCCAGGGCCCGGGCCCGAGCCGACGGATCCTGGACGCGCTCGTGGTAGCTCCACAAGGCGCTGCCGAGCAGCGCGAGGACCCCTCCCCGCTGAGGCGAGGACGCGTCGGTGGACCGCGCCATGTCCTCAGCATGGCGCAGCGCGAGCCGGAGCATGTCCCCCTCGCCGGTCCGCCAGTACTGGGCCAGCAGCATCGCACCGACGACCATCCGCTCCGCCCTCGCATCGAGGGGCATCGCACCGGGCACGTCCGCCACGACGTCCTCGTGGTCCTCGTCGTCCTCGTCGTCCTCGTCCTGCGAGAGACGCACCTCGACGACGCACCGCGCCAGCCGGGGGACGTCGACCACGCTGTCGACCGGGAAGACGCCGTGCAGATGGTTGAGCGTGCTGCGGAGGATGTCGATCGCGCGCCGTAGCTCGGCGTCGGTGCCGGTCGCCAGCAGCAGGAGGGTCCGTTCCGTCTCCACCGCGATGATTCGCGGCCCCGCGTCGTCGGTGAAGATCTCCAGGGCCTGCCGGAAGGCGGCACGCGCGTGCGCGGCGTTCTCCTCTGTGTCGCCTCGTACCCGCTCCAGGTGCGCCCTCGCCACGTCGTTCATCGTGATGGCCCACAGGATCGGCCGGGCGGTCCTCGACTGCCGGGAGAGGGACGCCTGGAGCGCATCGAGCGCGTCCTCGACGTTCTGGGCGCGATCGCCCGTCCGGTCGCCGAGCAGGGCGTCGCCGAGCATCCCCTGCAGCGAGCGCCACACCTTCGGCGCCTCGTCCGGGGAGACCGACGCCAGGGCACGCCGGATACGCCCGATGCGCCCCGGCGGGTCGTCACCGGCCGTCGGCGACCCGCCCAAGGAGGACAGGACGGCCCGCAGTTCGGGCGGAAGGTCGTCGCCGATCCCCTCGGCGATCGCGGCCTCGACGCCGATGTGACGGGCCAGCACCAGAAGGTCGACGTACTGCCCGTAGAAGCGGGCCCGGGCGGGTTCTCCACCCTTGCGCAGCTGTTCGGCCAGACACTCGAAGAGCTCCACACCGGTGTCGCTCAGCAGCTCGGGGTGCTCGTCGAGCGCGCGCCGGACGTCGTCCCAGCCTCGGGCGAACGTCAGCTTCCGCACCGCGTCGCCCAGCTCGTCCCAGGCTGCCTCAACCGGGTTCCCGCTGCGTTCGGCCTCGGGACGGGGGTGAAGGGGCATCCACTCAGCGTACGGGTGCTGTCGCCCGGCGTTGAGGGATTTCGTGTTGTCCAGCGCCGGGGGTGAAGGCCGACGCGATGGCCTGCTGAACCACCCTTCCGTGAGCCGGCACCCCGAGCAGATGGCGCAGGTCCGCCAGGACCCGCCCCTGCTGCCCGCCACGAATCGCCGAGACACTGCGCTGCACCCGCCTGTCCAGCTCGTCCCTCGCCAGGCGGAACGGGACGCCGTGTTCGCCGGCAGCACCGTGCCGGCAGGAGCCACCGTCTTCTGCCTCATCGGCGCGGCCGACCGCGACCCCGACGCCTTCGCCGCCCCGGACACCTTCGACATCCCTCGCCCGGACCCGGCCACCGCGCGCTCCTTCACCGCCGCCGCCCAACACCTGGCTTTCGGCTCCGGACTGCACCAGTGCGTCGGCGCAGCCTTCGCACGCGCCGAGTCCGAGACGGTCGCCGCGATGCTCCTCTCCCTGCTCGACCAGCTCCGCTACACTCCCGGGGTCCCCTACCGGGAGACCGGCCTGTACACCCGCGGCCGCGCCTCCCTCAACGTGGACTTCTCCCCTGCCCGGAGCAGTCCCGGGCCTCACTGACATCCGCAGATCCCTCCGTGCCCTTGCCACCGACCGTGCGGGGCGGGCATCACCTTCCCTCGGCCGCAGCAGCCGGTCCCGCCCTTACGGCCATCCCCTTCAGGAGAAGACAGCGATGACACCGACCGACATCACCCGCGCCATCAACGACCTGCTCTTCAACCCCGGCCTCGACCTCGCCACAGCCCTCGATCGACACTTCACCCCCGACTACCGCCAGCGCACCGACGGCGTGTGGAGCGACCGGACCTCCTTCACCCAGCACATGACACGCCTGCGCTCCCTGGTCCGCAGCGGACACATAGAGGTCCACGACGAACTCCGCGACGGGCTGCGCTACGCAGACCGTCACACCGTCACCGTCACCCAGCACAACGGCCGCACCTCCAGCACCGAGGTCTACCTCTTCGCCGAGTTCGCCCCCGACGGTCGCTTCCGACGCGTCGAAGAGACCACCCTCCTGGTCACCGGCCACCCCGACGACGGAAACCTGGGGCTCATCAAATGACGGGGACGGCACCTTCGGAGCACGCTGCCTTCCGAAGGCCCCCGTGAGGCCCGCGCGAACCTCAAGGGTCTGGAAACCCTCTAGGGGAACGAGTGCGTGGCGCGGTCCCGTTCCGTCGGAGCGCGCGGATGGGAGCAGCCTTGGTATCCGTAGGAGAGAGACTCAGCAGTGCGCGCATACGGGCCTTCGTCGGTCGGGACGAGGAGCTCGGGCGCTTTGCGCGGGCATTGACCGGCGACGCACAGGCGCCGTTCGCGTTCTACGTGTTCGGGCCGGGCGGCATCGGGAAATCGACGCTTCTGCGGTGCCTGGTGGACCGAGCCCGTGCGGCAGGCCGGCCGCTCGTCGAACTCGACGGGCGTTTCGTCAGCCGGGACCCGGCCGATTTCGAGCGCGCGGCCCGTTCTCTCCTGGACGTTCCCGGCACGGTGCTGTTCGTGGACTCCTTCGAGCACTGTCAGTGGCTGGAGAGCTGGCTGTGGCAGCACTTCCTGCCTCGCGCCGCTGACGGCACCCTGGTCGTCCTGGCCGGTCGGCTCACTCCGCAGCCGCAGTGGACCGCCGACCCGGCCTGGGCCGGGCTCCTGGACGTCACCGAGTTGAAGCCGTTCTCCGAGGAACAGGCCCGGAGCCTGCTGGCCACAGCGCAGATCCGGCCCGAACTGCGGGACCGGGTGCTCCGCTTCGCCGGAGGCAATCCGCTTGCTCTGTCCCTCGCCGCGGCCGCGGGATCGACGGGCTGCAGCCGGGAGGAGCTCTGGGCCCCTTCGGCGGATGTCCTGCGGACCCTGTTGACCGGGCTGATCGGTGAGGTGCCCACGGCGGCCCATCGCCGCGCCCTGGAGGTGGCGGCACAGGCTCACTCGACGTCCGAGGAACTGCTCACCGCGGTGCTGCCCGACGAGGACGCCCATCTGCTCTTCTCCTGGCTGCGGGACCTGCCCTTCATGGAGTCCTCGCACCGGGGCCTCCACCCGCACGACGCGGCACGCGAGACGCTGGCCGCCGACCTGCGCTGGCGGGCTCCCCACGCTTTCGTGACGATGCGCCAGCGATTGGCCGAGGAGTACCTGCGCCTCCTGCGCGAGGCACCCGAGGACCGGGTCTGGACCGTCACCGACGAGCTCTTCTACCTCTTCCGAGAGGGGAAGATCCTGGCCCGTCTCCGCACCTGGTCCCGCGAGGACGAGGTGCACGACCGCCCTCTGTGCCCGGACGACATGGACGTGGTACTCCGGATGACGGAGGAGACCGAGGGACCCGCCTCGGCGGACCTGGTCCGCTACTGGGCGCAGCGCCAGCCGCAGGCCTTCAGCGTCTACCGTCTCGTGAGCACGGGCCGGACCGTGGCGTTCACGGCCCGACTCGCCCTGCCGGCCCCTCCCGACCCCCAGGACCTGGCCACCGATCCCGTCGTCGCCGCAGCGTGGGCGTACACCGACGCCACCGCGCCGGTGAGCCCCGGCGAGCACATCGGAATCAGCCGCTTCTCGGTCTACCCGGAGCGGTACCAGGTCCCGTCCCGTGTCATCGACTTGAGCAGTTCCCGCGCTCAGGCGGAGGCCGCCCGCGCGCGGGGCCGCGCCTACGGCTTCGCCGTCTGGCGGGACGCCGAGAGCTGGGCCGAGCGCGTCGAGGGCACCCTCAGCGACACCGGTGCGCGACCGAGAGTCGGTGGGCACACCTACGGCCTGTTCGTCGTCGACTGGCGCCAAGTGCCCGTCGAGGCCTGGCTCGACCGTTTCATATCGGCGCCTGACGTCCCTGCCCCGTCCGGGGTGTCGGGCTTCTCGCGCACCGCGTTCGACCAGGCCGTACGCGAAGCCCTGACGCACTGGCGCGACCCGGCCGCCTTCGCCGCCTGCGCCCTGACGCGCACCCGCCTGGCGGCCGACCTCGCCGACCCCGTCCAAGAGCTGCGCGCCCTGCTGCGCCAAGCCGTCGACGACCTCGCCGGTGACCCGCGCGGCGTGCGCGCCCGCGAGGCCCTGACGGCTGGCTACTTCTCCGGCGCGCCCACCCAGGAGGCCGCCGCCCGCCGCCTCGGCCTTCCGTACGGCACCTATCGGCGTCACGTGCGCCAGGGCATGGATCTGCTCTGCGAGGCCCTGTGGCAGCGGGAGCTGCACGGTCCCCGATAACAACGGCACCCGCCCGCCGTCGGCAGAACCGGGTGGACAGGTGCGGACAGGAGTGGACAGTCATCGCCCCTGAGGGGCCTGGATAGTGGACACCGCCCCGCACGAGGGTGTGCGCCATGGACCTCCCACGCACACAGCCGGGGCGCACGCCGCCCGCCGCTCGGCGGTCAGCCGTGCTCGCGGTGCTCGCCGCAGCCCAGTTCACCGTCATGCTGGCGACTTCGATCGTGAACGTCGCGCTGCCGCAGATCCGCGCCGGGGCCGGCCTGTCGGACAGTGGCACCACCTGGGTGGTCAACGCCTACAGCCTGGCGTTCGGGGCGCTGCTGCTGGCCGGCGGGCGGGCGGCCGACCTGCTCGGTCGCCGCCGGGTACTGGCCATCGGCCTCGCTCTGTTCGCGGCTGCCTCGTTGGCAGCGGGAGCGGCTGCCTCCCCAGGCGTTCTCATCGCGGCCCGCGCCGTTCAGGGCCTCGGAGCCGCCGCCATCGCCCCGGCCGCGCTGGCCCTGGCCATGGACCTGTTTCCGCCCGGCCCCGGGCGCGGCAAAGCACTGGGGGTGTGGGGCGCGGTCTCCGGCGCGGGAGGTGCGGTCGGGGTCCTGCTGGGCGGTGTCCTCACGCAGGCGTGGGGCTGGGCATGGATCTTCCACTCCGTCGCGCTCGGGGCGGCGCTGGTCCTGACCGCCGTGGCGGCCCTGGTCCCACGAACGGCGGGCCGCACGGCCGGGCGGTTCGATCTACTGGGCACCGCGACCGTCACCCTTGCCCTGACCTGCCTGGTCTGGGGGCTGACCACCGCACGCGGCGCCGGCTGGACGGACGGCCGGGTGCTGGGCGCCCTCGTCGCCGCCGCCGCACTGCTCGCGGCTTTCGCCGTGATCGAACTCCGCCGGCCGAACGCACTGATCCCGCCCCGGCTGTTCGCCACGGGCCGGGTGGCCGCGGGCAACCTGCTGATGGCCCTGCTCGGGTCCGTGTGGATCGCCCTGTTCTTCTTCCTTCCGCTCTACCAGCAACAGGTCCTCGGATACGACGCCTTGGCCGCCGGGGCGGGCCAACTCCCGCTCGCCGCCGCCAACATGCTCGGGTCCGCCCTGGCCCCGCGCCTTTCCCGGCGCATCGGCGCCACCGCGACCGTGACCGCGGCCCTGCTCACCGAGGCCGCAGGCCTGCTGTGGCTGTCACGGCTCAGCGCCGACGGGACCTACCTCGCCGACGTCCTCGGTCCGAGCATCCTCGTCGGCCTCGGTCTGAGCGTCGCCTTCGTCCAACTGACCGCGCTCGCCGTGGACGGCGTACCGCCGCAGGACGCGGGCCTGGCCGGAGGACTGGTGAACACCACCCGCCAGGTGGGCGGCGCGATCGGCCTCGCCGCCCTGGCGACTCTTGCCGGCTCGGTCACCACGCACGCCGCGGTCCACCAGTCGTACGAGGAAGCGCTCACCGCCGGCTACCGGACCGCGTTCGCCGTCTCGTCCGCCATTCTGACCGCCACAGCCCTCCTCGCGCCGCTCCTCAGCCGCCGTACCGATGCACGTACCGCAACCGCGCGGACGAGGCCGGCTTCCCACCCGCGAATCCCCCGCACCACCCGCATCGGCTGAACCTGGAGAACCGGCTTCCAACCTCAAGGACCGTGTCGGCCGTATGCCTGACCAACTGTCACATCCATCGAAAGAGGTTCCTGCCATGAGTACTGCCAAGCCCTACCTGACCGGCCACTACACCCCCGTCGCCGACGAGATCACCGCCACCGAACTGACCGTGGAGGGCACCCTGCCCCCCGAGCTGACCGGCCGGCTGCTCCGCAACGGCCACAACCCCAAGCCCGGCGTGACCCCCACCCACTGGTTCAAGGGCAGCGGCATGGTGCACGGCATCCGGCTGCGCGAGGGACGGGCCGAGTGGTACCGCAACCGCTGGGTGCGCACCCCCGCCCTGGACGGCGCCCCCTACCTGACCGAGCATGGACCGGACCTGAGCGCCAGCACCGCCGGCACCCATGTCATCGAGCACGCCGGACGGCTGCTCGCGCTGTGCGAGGCGAACCACCCCTTCGAGCTCACCCAGGACCTGGAAACGGTGGGCGCCTACGACTTCGACGGCAAGCTGCGCACCGCGATGACCGCGCACCCCAAGGAGGACCCTGTGACGGGGGAACTCCACTTCTTCGGATCCTCGCCGTTCCCGCCGTACCTGATGTACTACGTCGCCGACGCCAAGGGCGAGATCGTCCACAGTGCCGAGATCCCGCAAGCGACCGCCTCGCTCAAGCACGACTTCGCCATCACCCGCCGCCACGTGGTCTTCGTCGAGGGCAACGTCACCTTCGACCCGTCCGAGCACTCCGGCATCCCGTACGGCTGGAGCGATCAGCACCCCTCCCGTATCGGAGTCATGCCCCGCGGGGCCGACGGAGCCCGGCACATCCGCTGGTTCTCCATCGAGCCGGGCAACATGCTGCATGTCTGCAACGCCTACGAGGACGGCCAGGGCCGCATCGTCCTGGAGGGCCCGACCGTGGACCGCGAGGGTTTCCGCCTCTCCTGGAACTGGTGGGTCGGCGCCCCCGGGCGCAGCACCGAGCCCAACGCCCGTTCGTACATCCGCCGCTGGGTCATCGACACGGCCGCCGGAACCGTCGACGAGCAGATCATCGACGACCTGCCGGTGGAGTTCCCGACCCTCAACGAGGACTACCTCGGCGCCGAGAACCGCTACCACTACGCCGTCTCCTTCCCCGACGAGAAGGGCTTCGGCGGCTACGGCCTCGTCAAGTACGACCGCACCACCGGCGCCCGCCGCATCCACCAGGTCGGCGACGCTCGGCTGCCCAGCGAGGCCGTCTTCGTCCCCGCCGCCGGCGCCACCCACGAGGACGACGGCTACCTGCTCACCGTCGTCTCCGACCTCAAGCAGGACGCCTCACAGCTGCTGGTCCTCGACGCCTCCGGCCTGGACCGGATCGCCACCGTCCACCTGCCCCGCCGGGTTACCGCCGGAATCCACGGCTCCTGGATCCCCGACAGCGCCCTGACCGGCACCGAGGGCTGACCACCACCCGTCCTGGGGGACGGGCACGGCTCGTCCCCCAGGGCGCCGGAGCCCCCACCGACCCCTCACTCCGAGGAGCGAACATGAAACCCCTGTTGTTTCCGAAGGACGCCCAGTTCTGGTACGAAACCCTGCGGTCGTTCGGCCACATCGCCTACGGCGGCGCCGACTTCGGCGAGGTCGTCTCGACGAGCGTGCGCATCGCGGAGGGCGACTACGACAGCTGGCACGACGAGTGGCTGGCCACCGCCGACCGGGTGTCCGCCGAGGCCCGGCGGGCCCTGGCGCAGGGCCACCCGGTCAGCGCCCGTGACGGATTCCTCCGGGCGTCGAACTACTACCGGTCGGCGGAGTTCTTCCTGCACGGCAACCCGTGCGACCCGCGCCACCACCACGCCTACGACCGCAGCGTGGAGTGCTTCCGCGCCGCCGCGGAACTGTTCACCGGCCCACGGATCGAGCCGGTCCGCATCCCGTATGAGGGCGGCACCCTGCCCGGCTACCTCTACCGGACCGACGCCTCCACCACCGCCCGGCCGACCGTGGTCATGCACAACGGCTTCGACGGCACGGCGGAGGAGATGCACTTCTTCGGAGCGATGGCGGGTGTGGAGCGCGGCTACACCGTCCTCGTCTTCGAAGGCCCGGGGCAGCCGGGGCCGTTGCACCGCGACGGACTGGTCTTCCGTCCGGACTGGGAGAACGTCGTGGGCCCCGTCCTCGACTTCACGCAGACGCTGCCGGAGGTCGACGGGGACCGGATCGCCCTGCTCGGCAACAGCATGGGCGGTCTGCTCGCCCCGAGAGCGGCGGCCTTCGAACGCCGGCTGTCCGCGGTGATCGCCCTCGACGGCGTCTACGACCTCGGCCAGGCGATCACCAACATCGTGCCCGGCGACCGGGACGAGACCGAACGGCGGCTCCGCGCGGCCTCGGACCCCGAACTCGACGCGTGGTTGGACCACTTGATCGCCACCGACCCGGTCATGCGATGGGCGTTGAACCACGGCATGTACGTGATGGGAGCCGACACCCCCCGGGCCTTCGGCGCCGCCTATCTCGACTACCACCTTCGCGACGGCCTCGCCGAACAGATCGAATGCCCCACGCTGGTCTGCGAGGCCGTGGAGGACCTCTTCTTCGCCGACCAGGCCCGCCGGCTCTACGACCACCTCACCTGCCCCCGGACGCTGCTCGAGTTCACCACGGAAGAGGGCGCCGACGCGCACTGCCAGGCGGGCGCTCAGCGACTGGCCCTCGCCCGTATCTACGACTGGCTGGACGACACAGTCTCCCGGCGGTGAGCGCTGGGCTGCTCTGTTGCCGAGGCGCTCGCCTCAAGTGCCGCTCGACCCACCGTCCACTTGCCCACCGACAGTCTTTACGTGTGGATCCGCTCGGGCTTCGCCCTGCCTTACCTGCCGGAAGCTCAGCGCCAGAACGAGGTCGTGCGGAAAGTCATGATCGACGCGGCGTGCGCATACGCGGGCGATGGTTACGACGTTGTTCTGGACGGCATCCTCGGCCCCTGGCTGCTTGACGCCTTCCGTGCCGAATGCCGAAAGCGTGATCTCGGCCTGTCTTACGTTGTCCTGCGCCCCAGCCTGGAGGTGACACTTTCGCGAGCCTCACAGCGCGAATCCGGCGCGGCAGGGCCGGGGCGGCCGGCCCTGCCGGTGCTCAGAGGCCGTCCAGTTGGTTACAGGCCGACCGGGTTGACGTAGGTACCCGGGTGGGTCGCTCCGTCCTGCTTGAGGATCTGGCCGCCGAACGGCCACTTCAGGGTGAAGTGTGTCGTCTCGTTCGGCGGGGTGACCAGGAACTTCTCCGGGACGAACTTCTCCTTCTGCGGCGTGGACTTGGCCACCGGTAGCAGGGTGATGCTGAAGTCCACCGTGTCCCCCTGCCCCAGGGTGATCTTTTCGGGCTTCTCGGAGGAGCGCGCCAGCGACCAGGTGCCGTCGGTCTTCTGAGCGCCGACCATGTCGACACCGGCGAAGCCGGACAGGGTGCAGGTGTGCTTGCTCCGGTTGGTGAACCAGATGTACGCCTGGGTCTGCTTCGCGGTCTGCCCCATCTCCGGCTTCGCGTCATCCCCCGTGGCGAAGCCGGCCTTCAGGTCGGCGGTGTGGCAGCGGATCGGCCCGGCCTTGGCGGGGGCGGCCGAGGCCGGGATGGCGGCAGCGGCAGTACCGGCGACGACAACGGCTGCAAGGGCCACGGCGGTCAGCTTGCTCTTCATGATGTTTCGGATTCCCCTCGATACGAATCGGCACGCGAGGTCAGTGCGTGCCTACGCCACTGAAGACGTGCAATGCCGGGGGGACGTTCGGTGTACCGGGGAACTTTTCCCGCCAATCGGGTTCACCACTGTGGCGCGTACGAGCACTCATGTGTCCTACCTGGCCCGGGATCAGCTCGACCTGCTGGAGGCAGCTGCCGCGTTGCGGCGGGCGCCGGCCTGCCGGCGCGGGAACACCCTGGCCGACATGTGGCCGGCAAAGAGTGTCGGCCGTAGCTGGTGATGACGACGGGTGGTTGTCGTCCAGGCCGAGGTGTCGTCAACCGCCACAGGCGGAGCGGATCTTGTAAAAGGTGCTCAGGTACTTCGAGTGGTAGGACGCGTCGACGATCCGTACGAGCGCCTCGTCTGCGGAGCGCAGGGACGACCCGGTCAGATTGGCACTGCCTGTGTAGACGCGCGGTGTGGTGTCTCCGCTGTAGTACCCGTCGATCAGGATCTGCTTGTTGTGCGGACGGACGTCGATTCCGGGGCCGTTGGGAATACGACACCTGAGGTGCTGGATGCCGGCGGTGTCCAGCTTGGTGGTGATCGTACTGTCGCTCTCGGCATAGATGATGTCGATCCAGCATCCCTTGCCGCGCAGCTCGGCCAGCTTGTCGGCGACCTGGACGCGCGAGCCGTAGAAGCTGTACATCACGATGCGGATGTCGCTTTGGTGCTGCAGCCCGTCCGTGCCGGTGTAGGCGCAGCTGATCTCGTTCAGCGTGTTGACGACGGTGTCGGTGGCCGGGTTGTAGTACGAGGTGTCACCGCGCGGGAAGAAGAAGCCCCGGTAGGTCGAGCCGGTCGGGGTGGAGAAGTACGCATTGTTGTTGCCGCCCGCGAGGGTGCGCCCGTAGCGGAGCATCTCGTGATAAGTGGCGTAGCCGTCGTAGACGGCGGCGTCCGTGAAGGTCACGGCGTCGTTGAAGGACTCGACCTTGTACCAGTCGGAGAGGTTCGAGGACGTCTGGAAGACGACCTTCGGGTAGCTGGTGCCGTCGTCGAAGGGCCCGATCCTCGAGAAGATGAAGAACTTGTTGTGGTTGTAGGCCGGTTCGGGTGGCGCGACGCTCAGGCAGCCGCGCTGGACGTCGTCCACGCCGTCGGCGTCCTCGAACTTGTCGTCGCAGACGACGATCCAGGAGCGGGCGGCGTCATTGTTTCCGAGTCCGGCCCTGAGGGACTCGAAGGCCGGATTGGCGTACTCGGCGCCGTTACCGTCCACGTAGGTCGAGTCATCCACGATGAGCTTGACGTCGACGCCGCGCCGGTGGGCGGTGAGCAGCGCGTCGGCGACCTCCTGGTCCTGGAACTCGTACATCGAGCCGCGGATCTCCGCCCCGGCGGGCGTCGCGTCGATCAACTGCACCAGCTGGGTGAAGATCGCCTTCTGCTGTGCCGGCGTGCCCAGCGGGTCGTTGAACACGGGCCCGTTGACGACCGGCTTCGTCAGAGCGGCGGCGGGTGTCGCGCCACCGAGGAGAAGGGCGGCCACCAGGTGCAGTACTACGGCGATGGGCGGCAGCGTACGTCGGTGGCGGGCCGCACGAGGGCACGCAATCGAACGGGGCATCGTCGCCCTCCTTGAGGTGGGTCCACGGTCGATTCAGGTATGAACAGCGCGGGTGGCATGACAGGGGCGGCCGGTCACGCAAGCAGCAAGATCACTTCGCGTAGGGTCCCAGTAGGCCACTGGAGGCCCGGCAATCACGGCATTCGGTGCGCCGGGCCCTGCCGGCCTACTTCCGATGGCGCAATGCCCACGGCAACCACCGCGCCTGCCGAGACCGATGAACAGGTCCAGGACCTGCCGGCCGGTCGACGGAGACGGGCGTACCGCCCTGCAGGGCGGTGGGACGTCAACCGGTCTGTTTCGCGCGGGAAGGCATCCGGGGCAGCGTCCTGTGCCCCGGCCCGGTCAACACCCCCTCCTGCGGGAGCTGTTCGCCGAGGACGCCGAGCCGGCCGCGCGCCGCCTGGCGCACGTCCCAGTCGTCCGGTTCACGGAGGCCGGGGAAATCGCCGCGGCGGTCGCGGTCCTCGCCGGCGACGACTCCTCCTGGGTGAGCGCCACCGACTTCCTGGTGGACGGCTGGATCACGCGTGTACCGGACCCGGGCCGGCCGGTCAACCTCGGTGGCCGCGCCGTCAGTGCGTGAGGGTAGGGTGTCGCCGTGGACATGTCGACCCCTGGGTGGTATCCGGACCCGTGGCACGAGGGCGGCGGCCCGGCCGGGCATCGGTGGTGGGACGGCGCGACCTGGACCGAGCATGTGCAGGCGCCGCAGCCGCCCGCCGGGGGCAAACAACGCCACGGCCTGGTCGTGGGCCTCATAGCCGGCGCCCTCGTGCTGGTCGCCGGGGGTGTCACGGCGACGGTGGTACTGACTGGCGGCGACGGCGGCCACAAGTCACCGTCGGCCCACGGGCCCGCCTCCCCTGACCCGCACACGCCGAGCCCGTCGGCGTCGCACCGCGCCCAGTCGAGCCCTTCCGGCTCCGCGGGCGAGGGCCGCCTCGGTGGCGTGAGCCGGCCCCCGGGGCAGCGCCCGGCCGTCACCGGACACGTCGACGACACGGTCAACGGCCTTCGCGTTCCCGTGCTGCGCGGCTGGCGGGGCACCTCCACCAAGAACGGCGCGGGCCTCGGGTACGGCACCGTGTACCACTGCCCGGCGGTGCCCGCCGACTACTGCCTGCCCGGCGGGGCGTACACGCGGGTCATCGCCCATCCTGGCGACCTGCCCCTCAAGGAGCTGGCAGAGGCCGAGATCGGCGAGGTCGCGCAGAGCACGTACGGTACCAACAGGAGCGGCCGGAAGGACTACGGCGGTATCACCGGACATCGCCGGACCGCCGCAGGGGCTGTGACGGTCGCGGGCCGGCAGGGGTACTTCATCCGCTGGAAGGTCAGCACGGGCAAGGGGCCCGGCGCCGTCGTGGAAGCGGTGGTGTTCCCCTCGCCGCGGGTCCAGGGCCGCTATCTGCTGCTCGGCTTCGGCTTTGACGACAACAGCGGGGGCCCGTCCGTGACGGACATGCAGTGGATCACTGAGGGCATCGAGCGCCTCGCCGGCAGCGGCAGCGGCAGCAGCAGCGGCAGCGGCACCAGCGTCTGACCGTGGCGCCGCCCGGCCGTCACAGGAACGTCCGGCCCTCGCCGCGGTACGTCGGCGCGGTCGCTGTGGCCTTGAGTTCTCCAGGTCGGTCACGTCCCCCATGGCTTTTCTCCCCGCGGGACGATCTCGTCGGCCAACTCGTACGACACCGACCATGACCGGGACGGACGAAGCTTCCGGCAAGGGCCGGGCCGGCGCAGGACCGTACTACCTGCTCTTGATTTGTACGCGCTTGATGTTCACCGGCAGCGTCGGAAAGCCGTCTCCCGGCCCGTTCTGGTCGTCCTCGCCGCCCCCCGCGATCTTCTGGAGCACGTCGAGGCCCGCGGTGACTTTGCCGAACGGCGTGTAGGCGGGCGAGAGTTTGGTGTCCTTCCAGACGAAGAAGAACTGGCTTCCGTTGGTGTTGGGCCCAGCGTTGGCCATCGCCACCGTCCCCGCAGGATAGGTCGCCCCGGTCAAGTTCTCGTCGGGGAAGGAGTAACCGGGCCCGCCACTCCCGGTGCCGGTCGGGTCGCCGCACTGGAGCACGTAGATGCGCGCGGTGGTGAGCCGGTGGCAGTGCGAGCGGTCGAAGTAGTGGCGCTGGGCGAGGAACTTGAAGGAGTACGTGGTGCAGGGAGCCTTGTCGGTCAGTGCCCGGAAGGTGATCGCGCCCTGGCCGGTGCGCAGCGTCGCGCTGTACGGCTTGGCGGCTTTCACCGGGTCGAAGACCGGTATCCCCTTGAAGTTGTCTGCGGGAACGGCCGGCGTGTAGGTGCAGGCGGCAGGGGGCGGGGTGTCGGCCGCGGCCTGCGTCGCGATGCCGAGCAGGAGCAGGGCGGAGGCGGTGAGCAGGGCGCTTGGCTTACGGAGCACGAGACGGTTCCCTTCGGGTCAGCACCGCATGGGTATGTCATGGCCGCCTCATCCTGCCCGCTCCGTCGTCCGGGTGAAACCCCGCGCCACGACCGTCAAGCTGGGCCGGCGGGCACCACGGCAACCGGGCGGCAGGACACGGACAGCACGACGGGCAGTCCTCTGACCGGCCCGCCGGCTGCGGCCGTGGCGGTGCCCCTGGCACACCCCGGGTGGCCACTTCCAGGACTCCGGGCCTTCCCGGCGGCTGTAGGCACAGGCGTGCCGGGAACCACTCGGCGTCGTCCCGGCCGAGTCTCCAGAGCCGCGTAGGCGATCAGCGCAAGCATGACGACCAGAGAGCGTGCCGTATGCCGCGCGGATCGCGAGGGTCGGGCGCCTCGGCCAGACGCTCCAGCAGGCCCGGGTCCTGCCCGGGTACGGCCCCGGGATGCTCGCGGAGTTGGTCGAAGGCAAGCGGGACCGGCGACGGCGCGTCGGCAGGCACGGTTCATTCGCCCGCGGTGTCCTCGGCCTCCCAGCGAAGCAGGTCGCCTGGCTGGCACTCGAGCACCTCGCAGAGCGCGGCGAGCGTCGCAAAGCGCACCGCCTTGGCGCGGCCGTTCTTGAGTACCGCCAGGTTGGCGGGCGTGATCCCTACGCGGTCCGCAAGTTCGCCCACGGACATCTTCCGCCTGGCCAGCATCACGTCGATGTCGACGGCGATCGGCATCAGATCACCTCGTCCAACTCGGCCTGCATCTGCGCCGCTTCGGCGTCGCGGGCGACGGCCTGGGCGAGCAGCATGCGCAGCACGAGCACGATGAGCGCGACTCCCAGGATCGCCACGCCAATCCCGCCCATGATGAGGGTGACGCCCGGGTCGTCCCGCTGGCCGGGCGCATTCAGGGCCGTGACCGCGAACCACACGAGAGCAGCCGCAACGATCGCTCCGATGATGACGTCCACGTACCGGAAGGCGGCGTGGGAGAACACGGTTCCGCGTCGCACCATCGTTACCAGTCGCCATACACAGACCAGGGCGACCTGGGCCGTCCCGATGCCCAGGATCGTGATCACGCGCAGCGGGGTCAGCGGGAGTGACCCGCCCTCCGGGTCACTCCCGCTGACCAACGCCCACACCATCAATGCCTGGACGAACACGGTGCCGGCGAGCACCACCACGAGCACGGCGCGCAGCGCGTGCACTGTCAGCCTTCCCATTGACCCACCCTTCCATCGAAGCACGATGGAAATCTATCGAATCTCGATAGGTGAAGCAAGGGTCGGGTCGGGGGGCGGGCGCACCTTGGCAGGACGCCGCCCCCCTCCCGCAGCATGGTGCGATGCGAAGGTTTTCGATCTTGCCGAAGTCGACCGCGCGTCTTCCCGGATCAGGGATGGCCGGTGTCAGTGACCGCGGCTAACGTGCGCGCATGTTCTCATCACTGCCCGATGGGCTTCCGCCGGGCCGTTGCCTCCCCGAAGTCGTCCAAGGCGACGCCTCACCACCGCGCATGTGGCTGTCCGAGGAACCAGTTTCGGACCCCGTGGGGTCGTGGACGCACTGCCAGAGTGCACGGCAGGAAACCGGACTGTGGCCACTGCTCGTCTCCACCCCATACGGACCTGGACGACCCACCGCCCTCGCGGCCATCGACGCACTGGACCTTCACGACGTGCTGGAGCGGGACTGGCACTCCTATCGAGCCTTCCAGCTGAGGCAGCTTGCGATGCCGCAAGAACCGCAGGACCTGCCAGAGGGCGTCGAACCCTGGGACGAGGATCCCGGGGCGCCGTTCGACCGGTGGCCCGGCCTGGCGGCCGGCATCCCTTCCCCGGCCGGAGCCGACCCTGATGCCGCCGCCCGCACCGCCATCGCCCGGCTCACGGACGGCCCTTACCCGCTGCCCAAGCCTCATCTGGCCCTGGTTCCGGCCACCCGCTCCGCCGACATTCCCGCGGTCATGGGCTGGCAGGCGGAAGCCCCTTTGCCCCTGCTGTGCGCCCTGCTCCGCAGTTGGGAGGACCGCTTCGGTGCACGGGTCGTCGCCTTTGACGGCGCAATGATTCACGTCTCCGTCGCCCGCCCGCCCCGGGACGCCGATCATGCCACCCATCTCGCTCTCGAACATGTGCTGACGGGCGCCGACAACGTCAACGACGGCACCGTCCCGTATCCCGACTACGCCGCCTCACTCGTCAACTCTCCCGTCTGGTCCTTTTGGTGGGACTGACAACGGCCGACACAACAAGCCGAGCTGCCGGTGTGTGATCAGGCAGCAGGCGAGTTTCAGGAAGGCTTCATGGATGTCGGCTCGGCGTTCCCAACGGACGCGGAGGCGCCGGAAGCCGTGGAGCCAGGCGAAGCTCCGCTCGATCACCCAGCGACAAGTGCCAAGCCCCGTGCCGTGTCGGGTGCCGCGGCGGGCGATGGCCGGCACGATCCCACGGGCCCGGACTTGGTCGCGGTACAGGCCGTGATCGTAGCCACGGTCGGCGAACAGCGAGTCGGCTTGCGCCCGGGGACGGCCCACCCGGCCGCGGATGGGTGGGATCGCGACAAGCAGCGGCAGCAGCTGGGTGACGTCGTTCCTACGGTATGGCGACACGCAAACGTCCCCGGCGAACGCCAGGAAGTGGTGCCGTCTCATTGGCGGGTGCCAGGTCAGCACCGAAGCAGCGCCGGAACTCAACACTTCACGGTCGCCGGTCAGGGCAGCGTCCAGAACCGGACCGTGACGAGGTAGAAGACGACAACCCAGAAGGCCATCGCCACCACGACGACACCGAGGCCACAAAGGTTGGCCCTTGCCGGTTCGTCCGGCGGTGGCCGCAGCCATCGCCCGAGCAGCGGGTTCACGTAGTAGGGCATGGTCAGGAAGCTCATGAGGAAACTCGACAGCAGGTTGCCCACGAGCAGGCCGATCCAGAGCGGCATGTGCAGCGGGGACAGAGCGAGCGTCAGCAGTACGACCGTCGGGTACAGGCCGACCCAGACGGCGAGGGAGGTCCTGGTCTCGGAGGGCGGCGGCGGTGCCTGCTTGCCGTTGCCCTCGAAGGCGAACCAGCTGCCGAACGAGTTGTCGATCATACGCAGTTTGAAGTCGCTGAACTTCTCGCCCTCGGCCAGGATCTCCTGCCGTTGGGGCGACGTCAGCCAGGCGTCGAGGTGCTCGGCGCTGTCGTAGCGGTACAGCGTGGTCCATTCCTCCTGGAGTCCCTCGATGGGGCGGAAGAGCTCGGTCCCGCGAAACCCCTCGAACTTGCTCTCCTCCTGGACCATGCGGTGCTGCCAGGCGAGGAAGTCGTCGACCTGGTTCGGGGAGACGCGATGAGTGACCACCACGGTGACCAGCGGATCCAGTGACTGGGTGCCGCTGCTGACCACCTGCTGGGTCGCCGGGCCGTCGAAGTACTTGGCGCCGACGTCGAGATACGTCTGCCTGGTCGCGCTGTTGATCCACGCCTGCAGATGCGCCACGGAGTCGAACCGGTACACGACGACCCAGTCGGGTTGCAGCGGTGTCGGCGGGGAGATCTCGGCGCCCAGGAATCCGGGGTAGTAGGAGGCCGCGGTGTTGAGGTCCCGCTGCCACGACTCGAATTCCCGTTCCATCCCGGGCAGGACCTTCTGGCCGATGATCGCCGTCGCCGCGGCGGCTACATTCCTTTCGGTGTTCATGGTGGCTCAACCTGTCGACACCGACTGCTGCGCAGGGAGCCGGCTGTAAATGCGTTCCGGGGTCAGCGGCAGCGCACGGTAGCGGACGCCCGTGGCGTCATACACCGCGTTCGCGAGCGCGGGAGCGACCGGGTTGATACAGCACTCCGCCATCCCCTTCGCCCGCATGGGCCCCACCGAATCCGCCGAGTCCACCAGGAGGACTTCGGTACGGGGGATGTCGGCGTAGGTGGGGATGCGGTAGTTCCGGAAGTTCGGGTTGACCATGACGCCGCTCTCGTCGAGGTGATGGTTCTCGGTCAGCGCGAAGCCGATTCCCTGGGCGACACCGCCCTCCACCTGTCCCCGGACCTGCGCCGGGTTGATGATCACCCCGGCGTCCGCCGCCTGCACGCTGTACAGGATCCGTATCTCACCCGTCACGCGGTGCACGGCGACCCTGAACCCCTGCGTGTTGGAGGTGACGCTCCGGGGCGAGCCGTATGCCTTGCGTGCGGCGGTGAAGCGGATTCCCCGGGTCCGGGCCAGCGCGACAAGTTCGGCCAGCGACACCCGCCGGTCCCCGCAGACGACACCGTCGTCGTCCATCGAGCACATCACGACATGGACGCCCGTGTGGGCCGCGGCGAATTCGAGGATGCGGTCGCGCACGGCATTGGCCGCCCGCAGGACCGCGTTGCCCGCCACGAAGAGACCTGCGCTCGCGAAGGCACCGGTGTCGAATCCCGTGCGGTCGGTGTCGGACTGCACCAGACGGATCCGCGAGGGTGTCGTGCCCAGCTGGTTGGCTGCGATCTGGACATGGGCCGTGGAGGTTCCCTCCCCGAACTCCGGTGTCCCGACGGCCAGTTCGTAGATGATGTCGTCGCCCAGCGTGACCCAGGCCTCGGACAGGTGTTCCGTCGGGGGTGCGGTCTCGTGCAGGGAACTCGCGACGCCGGCTCCGACGAGCCACTCGGGACCCGGGGGCGGCTGGTCGGCGGTACGAGCCAGGGCGTCGCCCACCAGGTCGATGCACTTGGCGAGCCCGTCCTCGGTGAAGATCACGTCGTCGGGGCCTTCGTGCATGGCGAGCAGGGGCTCACCCGGTCGCACGATGTTGCGTCGGCGCAGTTCCAGCGGGTCGATGTGAAGAGCGCGGGCCAGTTCGTCCATCGCCGACTCCACGGCGAACGCCGGCTGCGTCATCCCGTAACCCCGCAGCGCCCCGCTCGGCACGGTGTTCGTGTAGACGGAGTACGCGTCGTACTTCTTGTTGGGGCAGCGGTAGATCATGACGGCGGCTCCGCCCGCGTACACCGTTTCGCCGCCGTGGTTGCCGTAGGCGCCCGTGTTCGACACGTTGCGTACCTGGAAGGCGGTGAGCGTTCCGTCGGCCTTCGCGCCGAGCTTGACCGTCAGGGTCATCGGATGCCGGGGCGAGGCCGTGGTGAACTCCTCCTCACGGGTGTATTCGAGACAGGTGGGCCGGCCGGTGTCCAGGGTGGCGAGGGCAACCAGATCCTCCGCGATCACTTCCTGCTTGCCGCCGAATCCGCCGCCGACGCGCTTGCAGAACACCCTCACCTGGTCCGGGCGCAGCGCGAACAGGTACTCCAGTTTGACCTTCGCGATCGATGGTGACTGCGAACTGGTACGGACGTTCAGCCGGCCGTCCTCCATCCAGGCGATCGAACCGTGAGTCTCCAGATGCGCGTGCTGCACCCGCGGTGAGAAGTACGTGCCTTCGTGGATCACGTCTGCCGCGGCGAATCCCGCGTCGACGTCGCCGATGTGCGAGTGGAGTTCGAGCAGGATGTTGTGGACGGGGTCGCGGGAGCCGTGCAGTTGGGGTGCGCCGTCGGCCATCGCCGCCTCAGGGTCGAATACCGCCGGCAGCACCTCGTACCCGACCGCGAGACGCCGGCAGCCCTCCTCGGCCGCCCCGACCGTGTCGGCCAGGACCGCGGCCACGCGCTGGCCGGCGAAGCGGACCGTGTCGTCGAGGATGTAGGTGTCGTCCGGGTCGACCAGGTGGTCGGTGTGGATCGCCGTGGTGAAGCGTCTGCGGGGTACGTCATCCCAGGTGTAGACCCGGTGCACGCCGGGCACCGCGAGGGCGGCGCTCTTGTCGATCGAGAGGATCCGGGCGTGCGCGTGGGGTGAGTGCAGCACCTTGAGGTGCAGCATGCCGTCGATCTGCGTGTCCATGGTGAACTCGGCGTGCCCCGTCACCACGTCGTGGCCCGCCGGCGCGCCGACGCTCTTCCCGACGGCTTTGCCCGGTGCTGCCGTCTCCACCGCACTGACACCCTTCACGGCGTCCTCGATCGCCCGGTATCCGGTACAGCGGCAGAGGTTGCCCTTCAGCGCCCGTGGCAGATCCGCCTTCTGGTCCTCGGTGAAGGTCGCCGACGTCATGATCATCCCTGCGGTGCAGAAACCGCACTGGAACCCCGGCGCTTCCTCGAACTGCCGCTGCACGGGATGCAGGGCGCCGGGCCGTCCAAGGCCTTCGATCGTGGTCACCTCACGGCCGTCCGCACGGAACGCGGGGGTGATGCAGCTGTGTACCGGTACGCCGTCGAGCCACACCGTGCAGGCGCCGCAGTCGCCCGCGTCGCAGCCTTTCTTGACACCGAAGTGGCCGAGTTCGCGCAGGAAGGTGCGCAGGCACTGGCCGGGGGCCGGCTCCCGGCCGAATTCCTTGCCGTTCACGATGTAGCTCATGCCAAGTCCCCAGCCGTGAGTTCGCGGCGGATCTCTTCGGCGAAGTGCCGTGTGAGATGCCGACGGTGGTCAGGGGTCCCATTGGGATCGGCGAACCAGACGTCGGCAGGCACGGCGTCGATGCTCTGCTGCAGGGTTCGGGCATCGGGCAGGGAGTCGAAGGCGATGCGTACCGGCCGTGTGGTGCCGGCGGTGACGGTGAGCAGCAGGTCATCCGCTCCCAGCCGTTGCGTGCCGACGAGGAACACCGTCGACCGGCCGAGCCGGGTCAGCGTGAAACGACGGTGCGCGGTGCGTTTGCGCAGCGCGTGCGCCGGAATGGTGATGCGCCGAAGGATCTCTCCGGGGGAGAGGACGTTGCGGTGGTCGCCCGTGACGAAATCAAGGGCGTCCACGAAGCGCACGGAGCCATCGGCCGCCCACAGTTCGTACTGCGCCTCCAGCGCGACCGTCAACGTGATCATCGGGCCGGCAGGCAAGGACATGCAGATGTTTCCGCCGACGGTCGCCGCGTTCCAGACCTTGAACGAGGACAGGAACGCCTCACAGCTCTTCTGGAAGAGAATTCCGGCGGTCCAGTCTCCCGGCCAGGGGAAGACGTACAGGTCGCGAATGGTGCATGTGGCGCTGATCTCCAGGCCCTCGTCCGTCGGAACAAGAGGCTCCCAGCCCAACGCCGTCAGGTCGATCAGCCGTCGCAGGTCCGGCTGCTCCGTGGAATAGAGCCATGTTCCGCCTGCGAGCCAGGCATCGCCCTCGTGCCAGTCCATGCCTGGCCGCTCGGACGGTCGCCGGATTACTTCGGTGATGGTGTTGAGGTCCATGAGAACCGACCTACGGGAGAACGGACCTACGAGAAGGCAACCGTCCCTGGCACTGTTGGAGTAGATCTCCCGCTGACCGAGCTGGTGTCGGCCGCCATGCCACACCGTTGGGGGCGGCTGAGCCGCGACGGCCGGCGGGCACTGAAACTCTTGCTACAGCTTATCCCAGCGGATGAGGGCCCGGCCGAGGACAGCTGACAGTAGCCGGTGCGCCCCGGACAGCCACCCCCGCAGTTCATCGGGCGCCCATGCCCCGGGTCGACGCCGGAGGACAGCATCGAGCGCGATCTCCCTTCTCCCCTGTGCCGGCCCCCTCCGATCACATGGGACCATGGCCGGCACCAGTGCGCACACGCGTCACCTGAGTCTGCCCGCGATGGGACCGCGGCCCGGCGGACCGCGGAGAGCACCAGCAGGTCGAGAACCAGATCGACTGCATTCACCTGCGATCGAGCCACGGCCGACTTGGCCGCAGACAGTGCCACTCGTTCCACACGCCGTACGGCTCGGAGTCCCTTCAATGGAGCCTGGGCCGGACAGGCCCCGGACAGACGGTTTACCTCCAGCTCATCGAAGAGTCCCCACGCCTGCGGTGGGGCCGCAACCGCGAAGCGTACGAACAGGGGCTCCACGCCGTCGGTCTCCGACAGTTGGCGATGCGGGCTCCACAGCAGCGACGTCTTCGCGCACCCCGGCTCCCCGGCAACCAGCTGGGCGCTCACTGATGACCAGCCCGGCGAGTTGACCCGGCTGCCGCGCGGCCGGGTGAGCTGCACATGGTCCGGCGTCGTAAGAGCGCGGTTCCAGTCGTCGTGTCCCCCCTGCCGTGATGTAGGGATCAGCCCTCGGTGGTGCCGGGGAGGGCCTCGCCGCCAGCCGGCACCGCACATGACCTTGCGGATGCCCTTGACCAGCTGGATTGGCTGTCGGAGACAACCAACCGCACCCCGCAAAGCCCCGCTGGCGCAAGCTGCGCAAGAACGCGGTCCAGGACGCCCACCCCGGTACAGATCCGCGAGACCTCATTCTTGGAGATGCCGGTGTCCGCACCCAGGGGCACGTATGCCCCCATCACCACCGCATACAAGGCCCGGTCGATCCGGCGGCGGCGCTCCAGCAGCGAGGGGAAGAAGGGCGTCCGCGCGGCATCCACAGAGGCAGCAGATGGTCCCCGGCCGGGCGCAGGGCCAGGGCAGCCGTGCCCGACGGCGGCCCGTCAGGTCAGGCTCGACGGGACGATCCCGTAACGGCGCATCTTGCGGTACATGGTGGCCCGGGAGATCCCGAGGTCCTGCGCGGTGCGCTGGACGTTGGAGTTGCGGTCCATCAATCCACGCAGAATGGCGTCGCGTTCCAGCGCCTCGATGGTGGTCAGGACCTTGTTCGACGACACCCGGCATTCCGGCGGCAGGTGCTCCACCTGGATCACCCGGCCGGAAGGGCGCCGTGCCAGGCCGCGGATCACCGACTCCAGCTGCCGGACGTTCTCCGGCCAGGGGCATCGCTGAAGCAGGGACAGCGCGTCAGGGGAGAAGGTGCTCTCGCCGCTCGGCCGGTACCTGCGCAGGAACAGCCGCGCCAGGTGTTCGATGTCCCTGTAGCGATGACGCAGGGGCGGCACTTCCACCGTGGCACCGCAGAACTGGTCCGGCTGGTCGTCGGTACTGACCATCGAGGGTTGGCTGGTCATCACCAATTGCCCCGCAGTGGAACCGTCCAGGTGCGTCAACAGGCTCCTCAGCCGCTGCCGCAGCTGGTCGCCCAGCGTGTGGACGTCGCGCAGGACGAGCACGTTGGAAGGTACGGCAAGCAGCTCGCCGATGTCGTGCAGCCAGCGCTCGGTGACGGCCGGTGCATCCGACAGCGGCGGCTGAGCCATCTCCAGCCGGCGTCCGGCGCCATGGGCCCGGTGCAGGGCTTCCACCAGCGTTCTCTTGCCGACGCCGGCTTCGCCGAGGAGATGAAGCCATGTTCCGGCGACGAACGCCGCTTCGCTGTCGGCGACCGCGCGCAACCACTGCGGGGAACAGCCCACCAGTCCCAGGACCGGCCGGGCGGGGGTGGCGGAAACCGCGGGGCCGGGCCGGGAGCGCCCGATCAGCCGGACTCGGAGGACGGCGCCCGCGTCGCTGTCCTCGCGCCGACAGCGACTGACCCTGAGTTCGGCGACCCGCCCGGAGGGCAGGGCGATGCTGGGCGTCCCCTCCATCCGGGGGTCGTCGGCGATCTCACGTGCGTGGTCGAGCAGCGCATAGTGGTCAGGCCCGGTCACCGCCGCCCTGAGCTGCTCGTTCATCATGACGACATCGCGGTTGAGGGCCAGCACGGGCCCCGGTCGCACCGAGGAGCACGCCGCCATGTAGTCCTGGAAAAGAGCCCGCTCACGCCGCGAGGTGATCGCCGCGATCTCGGCCTCGATCTGGGCCGCGACCGAGCGGGCGAAGGCCATCAGCATGCCGTCGGAGCCCTGACGGATGGTGGTGAGGTTGAAGGCTCCCAGCAGGGTGCGCCGGGTGGGGTGCAGGATCGGTACGGCCGCGCAGTGGAAGTTCCGCAGCTCTTCGACGTAGTGCTGCCTTCCGGCGATCATGACCGGCCGGCCGCTGGCCAGCGCGGTCCCGATGCCGTTGGTGCCCACGTAGCGCTCGGCGAACACATGGCCCGGGGCCAGACGCACGCGGTTGAGGTGCGTCGTCAGACCCTCGTGGGACACCTTCCGGGACAGCACCACACCGTTCCGGTCCGTGATCATCGTGGACACCGGGTCGTCGGCGAGCTGCTCGTGCAGCCTGTCCAGGATCGGCAGCGCCGCCCTGGCCAGGGGACTGTCCAGATTGGGGTTGTCCAGGTAAGGCGCGTCAAGGCTGCCCGACTTCACGTTGTACTCGAGCGAGCGTTGCCAGGAGGCGACCACGAGCGGCCGGGCGCTCGGGTCCTTGGTGACTTCCAGATAGAGCTCTCTGGCTGCTCTCAGTGAGCTCCCGGGCTGGTGTCGGGGCATTTAACACTCCCGTGCGGCGCGCGTCACATTCCTCGGTGCAGTGATTGGACCAGCCCGGCCGCGCCGGCGCCTACGACGTGTATCACATTGAGACATCCGCGGACGGATTCTGAGACATCCACCTGCGAACGGCGGCCTGTGTAATCGGCGCACCACTCACCCGCCGACTCGCAGGGAGCCGCCATGAAAGCCGTGCAGGTCATCGAGTACGACGAGCCGCCCGTGCTCGTGGACGTGCCGGACCCGCAGATCACCGGTCCGCTGGATGTGATCGTGAAGATCGGGGGCGCCGGGGTCTGCCGGACCGATCTGCACATCCTCGAAGGACAGTGGAAGGAGAAGAGCGGGGTCGCCCTTCCGTACACGATCGGGCACGAGAACGCCGGCTGGGTCGCGGAGGTCGGGCAGGCCGTCACCCACGTCAAGGTCGGTGATCCGGTCATCCTGCACCCGCTGGTGACCTGCGGTCTGTGCCGCGCCTGCCGGGCCGGCGACGACGTGCACTGCATGAACTCGGCCTTCCCCGGGATCGACACCGACGGGGGCTACGCCGAGTACCTGAAGACCACCGCCCGCTCGGTGGTGCCCCTCGCCCCCTCCCTGGAGCCTGCCTCGGTGGCGGCCCTGGCCGACGCCGGGCTCACGGCGTACCACGCAGTCGCCAAGGCGACCCGGGTGCTGCGGCCCGGTGACAGGGCCGTGGTCATCGGCGCCGGCGGACTCGGACACATCGGCATTCAGGTGCTGCGGGCCCTCTCACCGGTCGAGATGATCGTCATCGACCGCAGCCCCGAGGCCCTCGCGCTGGCCAAGGAACTCGGCGCCGACCACACGCTCGTCGCGGACGGCAGCGAGGCCGACCGCGTGCGGGACCTCACCGCGGGGCACGGCGCGGAGGCCGTCCTCGACTTCGTCGGTGAGGGCGGCGCCGTCGAGACGGGCGTGGCCTGCCTGCGCCGCAACGGCAACTACTACGTCATCGGCTACGGCGGCCACCTCCACGTGCCCACGATCGACGTCATCTCCACGGAGATCAACTTCATCGGCAACCTCGTGGGGTCCTACAACGACCTCTCCGAGCTGATGGTCCTGGCGGCACGCGGCAAGGTCACCCTGCACACCCAGCGGTACCCCCTCGCCTGCTTCCAGCAGGCCCTCGACGACCTGGACGCCGGCGCCGTGCGCGGCCGAGCGGTTCTCGTTCCCTGACACCGCAGGAGAAAGCCCCATGCGCAGCAGACCGTTCACGGGCCTGGTCGCCGTCGCGGCCGTCGCGGCCCTGACCGCCACCCGCATGCACCGCCCAGAACCAGGCACAGGAAAAGCCCAAGGAAAAGGCCGCGCTCTTCAAGCCCGGCTCGGAGATCAGCTACCGGAAGTACGGCAAGAACTACCCGGCGACGAAGGTCAAGGACGTCCCCGGACCCTGCAGCTATGAGTCGATCAGCCGCAAGGACTACTCCGGACAGACACTGAAGATCATCAGCCACGCCGTTCCCGTCATCGGCGAGCCGACCCAGCTGCACGCCAAGCAGTTCGAGGACATCACCGGCGGGAAGGTCGAGGTGGTCAACGTCCCCTTCGGCGAACTGCACCAGAAGATCCTCACGCCCCTGCAGGCGGGCCAGCCGGCGTACGACGTCATGTTCTACCCGTCCCTGTGGATCGGCGACATGGCCCCGTACCTGGCCCCGGTGCCGAAGAGGTACCTGGACACCCCCGGCATGAAGGACGTCACCAAGGCCTACATGGACGTGGCGACCTGGAACGGGAAGGTCGTGCAGTACCCGGTGGACGGTGACCGGCACTACCTCAAGGTCCGCACCGATGTGCTGAAGGACCCCAAGTGGCAGGCGGAGTACAGGAAGGCCACGGGCAAGGACCTGGAAATCCCCAGGACGTGGGCCGAATACCAGCAGATGGCCACGTTCTTCAGCGGCAAGGACGTCGACGGTGACGGCAAGCCCAACTACGGCAGTGCCGAGGTGACCAAGCGCGACGACCTGACCTTCTCCGCGTTCATCAGCCGTGCGGCGCCGTACGTGAAGAACCCGGACGTCAAGGGCGGAGTGTTCTTCGACGTCAAGACCATGAAGCCGCTGATCAACACGCCGGGCTTCGTCCGCGCCCTCGACGACATGGTGAAGGCCAAGTCGGCCTGGGCACCCGGCGGTGCCAACTTCGGCCTGGGGGACGAGATCTTCTCCTTCGGAGGCGGCCAGACGCTGATGTCCTACTCGTGGGACGACGCCTTCATCCAGGCCCAGCAGCCGGACAGCAGGATCCGCAACAAGGTTCAGGCCGCACCGCTGCCGGGCTCCACGGAGGTCTACAACCGGAACACGAAGTCGTGGGAGAAGAAGGCGAATCAGGCGCCCTACTTCACGTGGGGATGGACCTCGGCGGTGGCCAAGGCCTCGCGCCACCAGCAGATGGCCTTCGACTACCTGTGCTTCTTCAGCAACGAGGCCAACGCCGCACTCGACCTGACCATCGGCCGATTCGGTGTCAACCCCTACCGCAACGCCCACTTCGACCCGGCGTTCTGGGAGAAGCAGGGTTGGAACAAGGACGTCGCCGAGTCGTACGTGCGCACGCTCTCCGGCATGGAGAAGAGCACCAACCGCGTGTTCGACCTGCGCGTTCCCGGTGTCAACCAGTACATGTCCGCGCTGGCCAACGGTGTCGCCGCGGCTCTGGCGGGACAGAGCTCCCCGCAGCAGGCACTGGACGACGTGGCAAAGGAATGGTCCAAGATCACGGACCAGATCGGCAAGGACAAGGTCCAGAGCGCCTATCGCAACGTGGTCGCGCTTGAGGACAACTCCTGATCCGACGCGAGGACGCCCCGGGTGGCCGGACCGGACCGGCCGGCCACCCAGCGGCGCCCGCCCTCTTCCGCAAGGAGAACCATGGACGGCCTGCGCCGGCACAAGAGCATGTTCCTGCTGCCGGGACTGCTCACGCTCTTTCTGATCATCATCTTCCCGCTTCTGTTCACCATCCGCGTCAGCTTCTCCGGCTGGAACGTCAGCAACCCTCGGATGGACTTCATCGGTGGGGCCAACTACACCGCGATGCTGCACGACAGCCGGTTCTGGGCCTCCATCACCCGGCTGGTCCTGCTGGCGGGCGGCACGGTCCTGATCCAGTACGTCATCGGGTTCGGCATGGCCCTGCTGGTCTGGCGCAACGTGCGCGGCCGCAGATTCTGGCGGGTGCTCTTCCTCGTCCCCATGATGACCACGCCCGTGGTCATGGCCGCCATCTGGCAGACGATCTTCCATGAGTCGCTGGGGCCGCTGAACGATCTGCTGGGGATGCTGGGCCTGACGAAGATTCCCTGGCTCACCGAGTCCGGTCCGGCGCTGGTCGCGCTGATGACCGTCGAGGTCTGGCAGTGGACGCCCTTCATGTTCCTGCTGCTGCTGGCAGGCCTGCTCAGCCTTCCCAAGGAACCGTTCATGGCCGCCGCGATCGACGGCGCCGGCACCTGGCGCACCTTCTGGAAGGTGACCTTCCCGCTGATGGCACCGGTCTCGGTCGCGGCGATCATCATCCGGCTGATCGAGGCGTCGAAGATCTCCGACAGCGTCTACGTACTGACGTCCGGCGGGCCGGGGTCCTCCACGGAGACGCCGGGCTACTACCTGTACATCCAGGGGCTCCGCGATCAGCAGACCGGGTACAGCGGGGCGATGTCCCTGACCTATCTCGTCCTGATGATCGTCAGCCTCACGGTCGTCGCCGCTCTGCTCACCAGGGCCTTCAAGCTGAAGGGGGACTCATGAGGTCGCGCCTTTATCCCGTATTCAAATACACCGTGATCACCCTGTGGGCCTCCTTCGTCGCGGGACCGTTCCTCTGGGCGATGACGACCAGTTTCAAGGACGCCAACGCCGTCCAGGGCGGTCCCACCTACGTCCCCTGGGTGCAGTACAAGCCCACCCTCACCGGCTGGCGCAACATCTTCGGCGGAGCCGGCGGCATCGATGTGATCGATCCCTTCGTCAACAGCGCGATCATCACCATCGCCGCGTCCGCCATCAGCCTGGCCCTGGGGTCCCTGGCCGCCTACGCGCTGTCCCGGTACCGGTTCAGGCTGGGCTTCATCAAGAACAGCGACATCGTCTTCTTCTTCGTCTCCCAACGGATCATGCCGCCCGTCGTCCTGGTGATCCCCTTCTTCTCCCTCCTGCAGTGGGGCGGCCTCCTGGACAGCATCCCGGGCCTGGTCATCGTGACGGTCGCGCTGCTGCTGCCGATCGCGGTCTGGGTGATGGTGGACTTCTTCGACGGCATCCCCCGGGAGATCGACGAGATGGCCATGCTGGACGGCTGCCCCCCGTTCCAGACCTTCGTACGGGCGATCCTGCCGAACTCCCTGCCCGGGCTGACCGTGGCGGCGATGTTCTGCGCCGTGTTCGGCTGGAACGACTTCTTCTTCGCCTTCCGGCTGACCTTCACCGAGGTCCAGACGCTGCCCCAGGCGGTCGTCGCCCTCAACTCCTCCATACCACCGTGGTGGACGCTGTCCGCCGCCGCGCTCTTCGGCGTGGCACCGCTGATCCTGCTCGCCCTCTGGGTGGAGCGCTATCTGTCCAAGGGGAACCTGTCGGGAGCGGTCCGATGAACCTCAGCGCCACTGATCTGTGCCTGACCGTCGACGGCGTCGACCACCTCAGGAACGTGACCGCCACCTTCCAGCCGGGACGGCTCCACACCGTCATCGGCCGGACGATGGCCGGGAAGACGACGCTGCTGCGGGCCCTGGCCGGCCTGCAGAAAGTGGACTCCGGCTCGCTGACCCGGGCGGGAACCGACTTCCTGAAGACGCCGGTGTGGCGGCGCGACACCGCCATGGTCTACCAGCAGTTCATCAACTACCCGCATCTCGACGTGTTCCACAACGTGGCCTTTCCGCTGAAGCGGGCCGGGCTGTCACGGGAGGAGATCCAGCGACGGGTCCGGCAGAGCCTGGCGAGCGTGGGGCTCGCGGACTTCGAGAGGCGCAAGCCCTCCCAGCTCTCCGGCGGCCAGCAGCAGCGCGTCGCGATGGCTCGCGCCCTGGCCCGCGGTACCGGCATCCTCCTGCTCGACGAGCCACTGGCGAACCTGGACTACAAGTTGCGCGAACAACTGCGCGACGAGTTCAAGGCTCTCTTCTCGGACCGGGGCGACACGATCGTCATCTACACGACCACCGAACCCGCCGAGGCGATGATGCTCGGGGACGTGGTCCTGGTCATGCACGAGGGGCGGATCCTGCAGACCGGCACCCCGCAGGAGGTCTTCGATCGCCCGGCGACGACCACGGTGGCGTCCATCATCAACGACCCGCCCATGAACACCTTCCCGGGCCGGC
Source organism: Streptomyces sp. NPDC053069 (assembly GCF_044546895.1). NCBI lineage: Bacteria > Bacillati > Actinomycetota > Actinomycetes > Kitasatosporales > Streptomycetaceae > Streptomyces > Streptomyces sp. NPDC053069. The sequence goes on from NZ_JBITZN010000001.1 coordinate 390,824, forward strand.
TCGAGGGCGGCCGGGTCACGGTGGCCGGCTTCCAGGCCACGCACGTCTCCGCGCACCTGGCCGACCTGCCCGACGGTGCCTACCAGTTCGGCCTGCGCGCCACCGATGTCAGCCTGGCCTCCAGCGGGGTCGAGGGCCAAGTCACCTTCGTGGAGATCTCCGGCTCCGAGACCTTCGTGCACGTGGTCGTCGGCGAGACGCCCTTCGTCGTACAGATCGAGGGCATCCACGACGTCGCCCTCGGCGACCTGGTCACGCTCCGGCTCCGTCCCGACCGGCTGTTCGCCTTCGACGAGCAGGGGACGCTCGTGCGGACACCTTCGAACGATCTCGCTTCAGTGGCTTCAGTGGAAGGGCGTTGACATGGCGCAGCTGGACATCGTCGACGTCGGACACGCGTACGCGCCGGGCGTCGAGGAGGAGCGGTGGGCTCTCAAACCGCTGAATCTCACCTTCGACTCCGGCAGGACCTATGCGCTGGTCGGCCCTTCGGGCTGCGGCAAGACGACGCTGCTGAACATCCTGTCCGGCCTGATCAGACCCTCGCGGGGACAGGTGCTGTTCGACGGCGTCGACGTCACCGCCCTGCCCGCCAAGGCCCGCAACATCGCCCAGGTCTTCCAGTTCCCCGTCATCTACAAGTCGATGACGGTCTACGACAACCTCGCCTTCCCGCTGCAGTGCCGGCGCTGGGACAAGGCGCGGATCGACGCCAAGGTCCGGCAGGTCGCCGAGGCCCTGGACCTGCACGACCGGCTCAGGCAGCCCGCCCGCGGGCTCACCGCCGACGACAAGCAGCTGATCTCACTCGGCCGCGGCCTGGTCCGGGACGACGTGGCGGCCGTACTGATGGACGAGCCGCTCACTGTCATCGACCCGCAGCTGAAGTTCTCGCTGCGGCGCAGGATCCGTGAGATCACCGAGCAGTTCCGGCCCACGGTGATCTACGTGACGCACGACCAGTACGAGGCGATGAGCTTCGCGCAGGAAGTGCTGGTCATGAAGGACGGCCGCGCCGTACAGCAGGGCACCCCCGAGCAGCTCTTCGAGGCGCCCTCCTCCACCTACGTCGGCTACTTCATCGGCTCACCGCCGATGAACTTCCTGACCGTGGACCGCAGCGACGGGCGCTTCGCGCTGGGCGGCCGCACGCTGTCCGTTGCCTGGGACCTCGCCCGGAGCACGACCGGGATCCAGGTCGGCGTCCGGCCCGAGTACGTCAAGGTCGTCCCGGAGCCCGGCCCCAACACCTTCCCCGGCCGGCTGCGGGGCGTCAGCGACCACGGCGCGCAGCGCGTGCTGGAGGTCGAGGTCGCCGGGCAGCTCGTCAGGACCAAGACGCCACGCGAGGAGGGAGTTCCGGTCGGCGAGGAGGTGCTCGTGCATCTGCCGCGCACCAAGGTCCTTCCGTACGTGGACGGCCAGTTGGTACTCCGTCCGTAACGACCGTCGCATGCCCCCGCCCCCGGCCCGCCCCGCCACGGCGGGCCACCCATCAGACGGCACGCCGCGGCGCTCGGGGGGCGCCGCGGCCGTACGGCGGAATGCCGCGACGCGTCCGCTGTCGTGGGGTCGGCGAGCCGACGACGGCCCATCGAGTCGTACGATCCGCTGTACGCAACGCCTGTTCGATGCAGGACGCACAGACATCAGCGAAGGAATCCCATGATCTTCATCACCGCCAAGTTCCGGGTCCGTCCCGAGCACGCCGACCGCTGGCCCGAGATCGCCGCCGACTTCACCCGGGCCACGCGCGCCGAGCCCGGCTGCCTGTGGTTCGACTGGTCGCGCAGCGTGGACGACCCGACGGAGTACGTCCTGGTCGAGGCCTTCCGTGACGACGAGGCCGGGGTCGCGCATGTGCAGTCCGCGCACTTCAAGTCTGCGCAGCAGACGCTGCCGCCCCATCTGGTCGAGACGCCGCGCATCGTCAACGCGACCGTTCCGCAGGACGACTGGTCCCTCCTCGGGGAGATGGCGGTCCCGGGACAGGACTAGCGCCGCGCCCTGTCCGGACGCGTCCTCACCGGGCGTCAGCGAGCAGTGCGCTCACGGTACGACCGCTGCGGCTCCCCGCTCCGTCGGCTGCGGGTGCGGGTGCGGGTGCGGGGGAACGGCAGGGCGAGTGCGGTCATTCCCAGCGCAAGGCCGAGCAGGTTGCCGGCGATGTCCTGGGCGTCGGCAGCGCGCAGCAGCCACGGCACGGCGTACTGCACGGCCTCGATACCGAACGGCAGCGTGGCGGCGGCCACAGCCGTCAGCACGGCACGTGTCCTCGGCCGGATCTGGGCGATGGCCACCCCCAGTGGGACGAACAGCGCGACATTCAGGCTCTGCTGGTTGACCGTGGCCAGTTCGGCAGGCCGGGGAACGTGCCAGCTCGTCTGCCAGACCGGATCGGCGTAGCGAAGGTTGTCCATGTAGTGGGCGTCGAGGTTCGGAAGCAGGTGAGCGTGACGATGCCGCCGAGTGAGAGCACCAGGAGAAAGGCGGTGAACGGGACAACGCCGAGCCATCGGCCGAGCCGGTGGCGGCACAGCAGTGCGGCCAGGACGGAGAGCAGCGTCCCGGGCCAGAACAGCGGGGTGGCATGCAGAACTGCTTCGATCACGGAGGGTCCTTCAGGTCGGCAGCGGTGGAGCCGGTGCGGGTCGGCGGCACGGCTCAGGGGGCGGCGGGGCCTTCGACGGGACGGCCTGCGCGGTCGAACGGCCAGGCGTTGGGCGTGCAGCCGTGCAGTCCCTTGATCTGCTGCATCATCACGGGAGCCGGGTGCCCCGGGCCGGGACAGCGCTGGTGGCCGCGGCCGAGGCGATGGCCGACTTCGTGGTTGACGATCAGCGCGTGATAGGTGGCGGACCGGCCCCGGTAGAAGGGGCTCAGCAGCAGCCATCGCTTGACGTTGACCACGACATCGGTACCGCCCTGGCAGTTGACCTCGCCGCCGGTGTCCAGGCCGAAGCGGGCGCAGAGCCGGTCCGTCGTGGCGGGAGAGGCCAGGTGCACCGCGAAGTCGTACGGCGGCCGGTCGACGCGTTGGAAGGCGGTGCCGCTCGCGGTCCAGCCACGCGGGTCCGCCAGGACGCGGTCGACCTCCCTGGCGAACGCCTGCGGATCCTGGCCGGTGCCGTCCTCGACGTCCACGGTGTAACGCAGCGGCTTGCCGTCGCCGGACACGGCCGAGCTGCCGGTGGCACGGGTGAACGTCCCCCTGCCGTCTCGCGGGACCTCCCCGGCCGGGGCGACGGTGCTGCCGGGCGACGCGACGGCCTGCCCTCGGCCGTCGTCATTCCCGGCCACGACGTACAGGCAGGCGAGGAGCGCCCCCAGCACGCCGACGGGCAGAACGGCGGTACGCCACGGATGTTCCTTGGTTGAACGGCGGTGCCTCATACGGCCATTGCACCGACCTCGGTGTGAACCGGGCGTGAGCGTCGGCTCTCACGGCCGCCTCGTCCCGGCGCTGCCTTCTCTGGCCGGCAGCGTCACGCACACGGTCAGCCCTCCCCCGGGGCGTGGCACGGCGGCCGCATCGCCGCCATGGGCCTGGGCCACGGCCCGTACGATGGACAGGCCCAGGCCGCTGCCGCGCGCCGATCCGATCCGGTCGGTGAGGCGGCGGAAGGGCTCGAAGAGCACGGGGATCTCATGCGCGGAGATCACCGCCCCGGTATTGGTCACCTCGACCTGCACTCCCCGCGCGCCGTGCCGCGTGGTGACCTCCAGCTGGCCGCCGCGCCGGTTGTGGCGCACCGAGTTCTCCACCAGGTTGCGGATGAGTTGCTCCAGCAGGATCGGGTCGCCGACGGTGGGCGCGGGAGCGAGCCGCTGTGCCATGCGCACCTCCCCCTGTGCCGCCTCCGGTCCGGCCGCCTCGATGACGGCCGCGCAGATGTCCGCCAGGTCCAGCGGAACGCGGTCGGTCAGCGCATCCTCGGCACGGGCGAGAGTGAGCAGAGCATCGATGAGGCGCTCGTGACGGGCGTTGACGGCGAGGAGATGGGCACCCAGCTGCCGGGTTTCGGGCGGCACGTCGCGCTGGTTCATCGCGACCTCGACCAGGGTCCGGTTGATGACCAGCGGAGTCTTCAGCTCGTGAGCCGCGTTGGCGATGAAGCGTTCCTGGCCCGCGAAGGCACTGTCGAGCCGGTCGAGCATCTGGTCGAAGGCGTCGGCCAGCCGCTTCACCTCGCCCGGAGGAAGGTCGAGGGCGATGCGCCGGTGGAGGGTCCGCCCGGCGATGCGCTCGGCGGTGGACGTGATCTGGTGCAGGGGGCGCAGCAACCGTCCGGACACGAGCCAGCCGGCCGTCGTGGCGAGCACACCCACCACCAGGACGGTCAGACCGCCCTTGGTCAGCAGGTTCCTGCGCATCGAATCCATGAGGATGCTCTTGGTGCCTGCGTCACTGTCGGAGGCGTGGTCGGGCGAGAAGACGATGTCCAGGCTGTACTGCATGCTGTTGCGCACCAGAATCACGGCCCCCGCGAGAACGGCCGCTGCGGCGACGAAGAACAGCAGGCCGAACACCGCGGTCAGGCGCAGTCGCAGACTCCCGCGCCAAGGGAGCCCGGGTCGTGCGGCGGGATCCGTCCGCGAACCGTGTGGGCTCATCGGACGCGGTATCCCACACCGGTGACGGTCTCCACGACCTGCGGTTCGCCCAGTTTGCGGCGCAGTCCTCGTACGGTGACTCGGACGATCGTGGTGAACGGGTCGACGTTCTCGTCCCAGACGCGTTCCAGCAGCGTCTCCGCCGAGACCGGAGCGCCGGCCGCGCGAAGCAGCTCCTCCAGTACCGCGAACTCCTTTCGGGACAGGGCGACGTGGCGGCCGTCCCGGTACGTCTCACGCAGATGGGGATCGAGCCGGATGCCGGAGCGCTCCAGTACCGGCGGCTGCGGGGGCCGCGCGCGGCGGCCCAGTGCACGGATGCGAGCGACCAGTTCCGCGAAGGCGAAGGGCTTGGCGAGGTAGTCGTCGGCACCGATGCTGAGCCCGGCGACCTTCTCGGCGACGGTCGTCGACACGGTCAGCATCAGGATCCGCACGTCGCTGCCGGAGTCGGCGGTGCGCCGGCACACCTCGTCGCCGTGCAGCCTGGGCAGGTCACGGTCGAGCACCAGCACGTCGTACGCGTTGACGGCCAGGCGTTCCAGGGCCGCCTCTCCGTCGTGTACGACGTCCACTGCGAACGCCTCCTGCCGCAGTCCCCGGGCAATGGCGTCGGCAAGCATCTCCTCGTCCTCCACGACCAGAACCCGCATGCCGTCCTCACCCCTCGTCCCCCGACGTCGTACTCCGGATGCCCGCGGTGGGCGAGCACCCGTACCCGTACAGAGGAGACGGCATGGAGGGAACGCGCGTTCACTCGCACGCTCGACCCGCGGTGCACACCAGCCAGTACGACGAAGCCGTCGACCTGGCGGCCGGGGCCGCCGACGACTGCGTCGTGGGCGATCCGCTGTCCGAGCAGACCACGATGGGACCGCTGATCTCCCACGAGCAGCGGCAGCGCGTACGAAGCTGCATCGCCGAGGGCATGGCCGACGGAGCCCGCCTGGTGACCGGCGGCCCGGAAGCTCCCACCGGACTCGACACGGGCTACCACGTGCAGCCGACCGTCTTCGCCGACGTCCGGCCGGACATGTCCATCGCCCGCCAGGAGATCTTCGGCCCCGTGCTCTGCATCCTTCCCTACACCGACGAGGAGGACGCCGTACGCATCGCCAACGACTCCATCTACGGGCTCTCCGGAGCCGTCTGGTCCGCCGACCCCGAAAGAGCCGCGGCAATCGCCCGCCGGGTCCACGCCGGCCAGATCCAGATCAACGGCACGCAGATCGACCTGCTCGCTCCGTTCGGCGGCTGCAAGCAGTCCGGCAACGGCCGCGAACTCGGCCGCTACGGACTGGAGGAGTTTCTGCAGACCAAGGCCGTCCACGCCTGAGCGTGGCTCCGACGGCGCATCGGGCACGCAGCTCCGGGGAGTCGCGGAGCTGCGTGCCACGGCCGGGCAGAGCAGCCGGTGAACGCGATCGTCGCGGCGCAGCAGTCGATCGCATGTCGTGGTGGACAGGATGCTCCTGCGGCCCGACGACGGCGGCTGCCCCGGCGTGGCGGCGAAAAGCTCAGCCCAGCAGCTCAGCGCTGCCGCCCGGTTCACGCCGTTCTTGTCCGTTGATGCGGTGCCGTTCGATGGACGAGCGCCGGTACACCTCCTGCCGCACCCGCTGGATCTCGCCGATGGGCCGGTGTTCCTCGCGTGATCGCCACGGCGTGATCGACGTGGCGTCGGCGGCCGCCAGGTTGTCGCGCCCGCCGATGTCCTGGCGCGGGAGATCCACCCGGGCGACCGTCACCCAGGGGGACAGGTCCTCGGGCCACTTGACGGACGTGTTGTCCACCGGCATCCGGGCCAGATCGGTGTTGAGCTGGACCTGGAGCTCGAAGGAGTGGTCTCGCTCCGCGGCCTCGGCCACCAGGGTGCGGCGGAATGCCTCGTTGTCCGCGCGCACATCCACGATCGGGTGCGTGAGGGAGGCCAGGGACGCGGCCGTCGGCACGGTACGGATTTTGGCGATGTGGTCGCCGTACCGGAAGGCGCCCATGCTGTTGTAGGTGTACGACAGCAGGTTCCTGCGCGGAACGGCAGTGAACGACAGCATGGCGAGCAGTTCGTCCCACAGCCAGCTGTCGGGATCGGTGAGCGTCTGTCGGCGGGTCAGGAAATCCGCCATCCAGGTCTTGCGGCGGGCCGGGTCCACCAGGGCCTCGGGCAGTTCGGCGAACAAATCCTCGATCACCATGTAGTCGTAGGCGGTGTTCGCGAAGAAGACCTCGTTGTTGATCAGGTTGAGGTCGAAGGTGCCGCTGTCTCGTTCGTCGTCCAGCAGTGAGGGGCCGGCAACCCCGAACAGCTTGATGCCCATTCCGCACGCCGCGCCCAGCTGGTGGTCGGGGCGGTCGTGGCCCAAGCCGTTCGAGTAGCGGACGACGGCGTCGTACGCGGTCGGCCGGGCGAAGATTCCCTGCCCGTAGAAGCCAGGGTTGTCACCGACCGTGACCGTGGCCTTGAGGAGGCCGTAGGTCTTTGCGTGAGCGGCGCGAACAGCTCGGCCGACGGTTTCGCGCTCGACCGAGGCGCGAGTACGACGTGCCACCTGGGCGACAACTGCCTCCATCTCCTCCTCGTAGGACGGACGTTCGGTGGGACGGTATTCCTCGTAGCGGACGGGCTTCATGATGCCGCCTCCCTGTCGTGGTGCAGTGTCCACAGACGCTAGTACGCAATTTGATTGTGCACAACGTAACTGTGGGCTATCACACGTGCCCGCGGCAGCCCACCCGCTCCGTGAAGGCGACCGGGCCCGGTAGGCCGAGACATGCAACTGGACCACCGGCCGGGCTTTGACTGAGGCGTGGGTTACATACCGGCGCCAGATGAAGACAAGGCCGCGCGGCCTACGTATTGCCCTCCCAGAGAGAAGAAGCAGGGAGACCCGCCACCGGGGCGCCCTTGGCCCGTCAGGAACAAGACAAGCTGAGGAGGACCGGGTGCGCAGCGACGACGCCAACCCTGAGCGGACTCCCGCCTCGGGCCCTGACATCGCGCAGGAGATCAGGGACTCCTTCCAAGCCGTGCTGGAGGCTTTGGATGCCGCACGCGCCGACCTCCTGGGCGACGAGCAGCCGAAACGCGTCGAGAGCCCGCCTCAGCCCGAGAGCCGGCACGGTCACCCGGCCGAGGATGCCCGCTTTCCCCAGCCGACCCCGTCCCCGTCCTCGGCTCCGGCTTCCGCCACATCCGGCCGGGCGCTTCCGGTCAGACGTGTGCCGTCGGTCACGCAACCAGAACGTCCCGAGCCCCACCGGTCAACCGCCGCCGAATCGCTGCGGACTGGCGGGCCGCACCAGGCCGACACCCCGCATGCTGCCGTGCCGGAGCCACCGGCGTTGCCCCGAGGGCTGCAGGCCGTCCCGCCCCCGTCGCTGGAAAAGCCGCAGTCGACGGGCGGACCGGGCCCGGAGGCTGTCTCACCAACCATGGATTTCGCCAGTCCGGCTCCTTGGCCGGAAAGCGGACGGACCGGGAGTCCCCGGCCGGGCAGGACCCATGGCAGACGGCGGCGACTCACGAGCCGCAGGGACCTGCGAGTCTCCGGAGTCCTGGCGCTGGGCGCGGCGAACGGATTGATCCTCGCCGCTTGGCTGCTGACCGACCGCAACGCCGAGCCTGCCACCTCCTCTTCGCTCCCCGGGCACACGCAAGCCCCCCTGAGTCCCGCACCGAAGGGACCCCCTCCCGCGGCTCCAGGGCAGACCGACCGCCCGCAACCCGGCACACCGGACCCGCCGCTCCCCGAAATACCGGGCACGGGCGTCCTGCGCCAAGGCGACAGCGGCCATGGGGTCTACGAGTTGCAGGTACGTCTCCGACAGATACCGGACATCTACGACGGCGGCGCGATCGACGGCCGCTACGACGCGGAGGTCGGAGCGGCCGTGGCTCTCTTTCAGAAGCGGTACGGAGTCCGCGGCGATGAGAGCGGGGTCTACGGCGACAACACACGCTTCGCCCTCATGCTGCGGACCAAATGACCAGGGGCAGAAGGCCAGGAGTCCGCCTGCACCTTTCTACGGTGGCGCACATGGCCTCCGCAGCAGCAACCGCTCCCCCACCCCCGCAAGGCCGACCCCGACTCCGCGACCGCCTTCACCAAGAACTGTTCAGCTGCTGCGCTGTCACTCCGCTGAAGTATCCTTCCCGCCACCGCACACCGCTTGGGAGGACCAAGAGAATTGACTGACCTGTCTGCTTTCCCGCTGCCCTTTCACGCTTCCCGTTCCATATCGTTCGCGACACCCCGAACGCTGCGGGAACTTCAGATGATGCAGTGCAGCTCACACATCCGGGCGAAGCCGGGGTGGTTCGACAAGATGAACGATGCCGACATCGTCGCCAGGTGGACACAAGAAGCGGTCGCTCAGGGTCTCACCGAAGCGCAGGTTCGTTACGTGCTCGCGGAACTCGTGCATTACGCCGCGCTGCGGGACGGACGGACCGGCATCGAGGTGTCCGCTGTCGACGGGGTGTGGCAGTCGGACACGCTGGTCGACGAAAAGCTCAGATCCCGGCTGCGCGAGGCGGTTCGGGTTCTGGAACAGGACCCCGAAGCAGAACAGGACTGGCATCCCGGATCCGACGGCCAGGTACTGGATCTGGTTCATCCCTCACTCTTCTGCCTCGTGAGAGAGGTGAGCGGCGCGCCCGAGCGGGCTTGGCAGAACCCGACGGACCGTTACTCGAAGTACGAATTCTCGGAGAAGTTCCAGTGGCTGCCCACGGACGTCGACGTCAGCGAGGACGGCGATGTCACCTTCCGTTCGTACGTCAACAACGTCCACCCCGAGACGCACCGCGAACTTGCCTCTGTCCTGCCGGACTTGTTCGCACGCTTTCGCCCACTGTTGGAGCACGTGCTCACCGATCTGCGTCATCCGCGGCCCCTTCGGATCGAGGCCGATCCTTACGGGTGGTACGACTCGGAGCCGGAGTACCCGGACAAATCCTCCTACAGTGATGATGAGGCCTACACAGAAGCCCTCCGCGCATGGGAAGAGGCCCAGGACGACTGGTGGGAAAACCGCCGCCCGGTCATCCCGGACGCCCCGGCCTTCACCCCGCCCGAGTTGCCCGATGAATCCGCCCGAGTCGACCTGCGCGGCCGCCGTCTCCAGGTCATCGTCAAACTCGCCACCATTCATCTCACCCCGGACAAGCCCGAGTACCCCGGCGGTTCCTGGCATGTCGAGGGGATGTTGAACGAGCGGATCGTCTCGACCGGCATCTACTACTGGGACAGCGAGAACATCACCGAAAGCCGCCTGTGTTTCCGGGCGGCACTCGACGACCCGCACTACGAGCAGAACGACGACAACGGTGTGCGCGAGGTCTACGGCCTGGAGGACGAAGACGCACTGAACCAGGTACTGGGATCGACGTCGACGCCAGCGGGCCGCTGCCTGGCGTTCCCGAACATCCTGCAACACCGCGTCGGATCATTCCGCCTCATGGACCCCACCCGCCCGGGACATCGCAAAATTCTCGCGTTCTTTCTGGTCGACCCGTCGGAAAGGATCGTCTCGACATCCGACGTGCCGCCGCAACAACCATGGTCCGACACGTCGACCATGACGCTGGAACAGGCCAAGAACTACCGCGAACAACTCATGCAGGAACGCAAGTTCTTCGTCGACGAACACAACGAGCAGCTCTACGAACGAGAATTCTCCCTCTGCGAGCACTGAAACTTCTCCTGTCCTGAGTACGTGCAGGTCAGGAGAGCGGGACAGCCTGGACGAGGGGCCGCTGCGGCGGGTGGAGCATCTGACCCGCCGGAGCACTCCTGGTAATGCTCGGGCTGTACGCGGTGGTGGTGGGAGGTGGGTGCGGACGTTGGCGCCTGTTCCGTCCGGTCAGGGCTTCGCACCGGCCAGTCGTAGAAGCGCACACCTTCGGCGCCGTCGCCGCGGGAGAGCCGCTGCCGGGCGGACGAGCGCGATCACGGAGGGCCAGCGGTCGTAGCTGACCCGCATCGGACCGGACGGGCTGTCGGCCATACGGTGCTGGGAGAGCTTGATGGTAATCACGCACGGCAACGCCCGTCGTCGTCAGCTGCGGGGTGGCCCCGGATGCCAGGCCTGGTATGGCACGGCTCCTGGCGCGGATTGCTGGTGCGGCATCGCCGTGGGGACCGGGCGGTGGGTGCGCAGAAGCGCCTCGAACCCGGCGTGCAACTCGCGGGCCCTGTCGGGCCGGGCGGTGTAGGCGACGACGGATCCGTCGACGCGCTGGATCGTCACCACGGCGCCGCTCCCCGGATTCTCCTGGCCCAGCCACACTCCGCCGAGGGCGGTGGCAGGCACCCACCCCGGCTCGGACTCCGGGCCGCCCGCGCGCCATCGGCGCAGCACCTTCCGCCGATAACCCGGGATCATCAGACCCGGGAGCGTCACCACGACGATGACGAAGGCCACGATGTTCCCCACCACCCCGGCCGCCCACCGCAGCAGCGCCAGGAGCGTCGCGTAGCAGGCCGAGACGATGAACACCCAGAGGCAACCAACGGCGACGACGTGCGGCGCACCAACCTTGTTCAGCAGGCTGTAGAGACCCACTGAAGCGAGCAGCACCAAGACCGTGAGACATCCGGCCGTGTCACCGAGGAGCGCTTCAGCGACACGGCCTGCGAGCCGGTCACGTCTGACGACGAAACCGTGGTCATGGAATTGGACACGTACACGTCCCCCGGGAGCGGCCCTGACGCCGGCAATCTCACGCACGCCGCTCACCCTAGACGAACGTCCGCAGCTCAGACGCCATCCTCCTGGGCATCACACGGCATCCCGGCCGACGAGGCGTTGGGACACACCGGCTGATGCCCGTAGCACGCGGTACGGCTACCCCACGCCGAGCCGGCCGGGCCGTCGGCGACGCCACCGGCCTCACCGAGATCCTCGCCGTATGGTCGTCCACCGGGGCCCGTGGAAGGACAGGGCGCTCGGCCTCGACCAGCCGCTCGGCACCTTCTGGCCCGAGGTCACCGCCCATCCGCTCGGAGCCGTCGCCACCCGGCGCAGGTTTGGCAGGGCGTGTGGGGATCGCTGTGACCGAGCCATTCGGCCATGTCCGCCAGGGGTGCGCCCCTGGCGCGACCGACGGAGGCAAAACGGACGTGTTCGCGGACTTTGCCGCCGTCTTCGCTGCCCGGCCGTCTCAGCCTCGCCGTCCTGTGTGATCTGCTGGTCCCGAACTGCTGAAGGAAGCCCGCGCTCGCCTCACCCAGCAGATCGACGGCCGGACCGTCGGCGGCCTGTTGTACCTGCTGAAGCCGGCCGAGGACGTCAGCTTCCAGCACACCGACGGCCATCGGCTCTGACGCCGATTCCAGGCCTCTGTTCTTCGGTCGCTCGTTGTCGAACTGGCGAGAATCCTCGCCAAGCGCCGGGATCGCCGAGAAGTAGTCCTCAAAGGAAAGCCCTCCGGCGGCGGCCTGTCGAGCCGCTCAGCAAGGCAGCCGCCCACCTCGGCCGCGCATCCCCTTGAAGGGGGCGGGTTGTCGGCCGCGGCCCGTACCGCGGTGCCGAGGAGGGCCGCTTCCCGTCCACCTGCGTCCAACTACCCGACCGGCAGGCCACGATGGCGTGATCTCGCGAACCCTTTGCTGCGCTGATCGTTGTCGTAGGTATGACGGTACGACGGTGGGATGGGCGAGGGGTGGCTGGGAGCGGGGTGTGGTGAGTGACGCCATGGTGGAGGGCAGCCTCTGGCGGCATCGGGGCTTTGTCCAGTACTGGAGTGCGAACGCTGTTGATCTTGTGGGCAGCGGTGTCACGCAGGTCGCGCTTCCGCTGATCGCGGTGGTGGTGCTGCATGCCTCGGTCTGGCAGGTCGCGTTGTTGTCGTTCGCGCAGAAGCTCCCGCCCCTGCTGGTGTCGCTGCCGGCCGGGGCCCTCGCGGACCGGTACCGCAAGCGGCCCGTGATGGTGGGTGCGGCGCTGGCGAGCGGCGCTGCGTTCCTCGTCGTCCCGCTTGCCGACGCCATGGGCCGGCTGTCTCTGGCGCTGCTGTACGGCGTGGCGCTGGTGAGCGCGGTTTCGGAGGTGCTCGGCTCCACCGCTCGTATCAGTTTCCTTCCGTCGCTGTTGCCTCGTCCACGGCTGTTGGAAGCCAACTCGAAGCTCGGTGGCATCAATTCGCTGGCCGACAGCGTAGGCTCCCAGCTCGGCGGCGCCGTGGTGACCGTCCTCGGCGCTGCCCCTGCCATCTATCTGGACGTCGCTTCCTACCTGGCCTGTGCCCTTCTCCTCGCCCGCGTCCACACCCCCGAAGCGGCTGCGGCGCGGCCCTCGACGCATACGACCTTCCGCGCCGAGATCGCCGAGGGAATGCGCTATGTGTGGTCCCATCCGACCATCCGGCCGTTGGTGCTCGCCGCCACCGCGTACGTCTCCGTCATGGCTTTCCTGAGCACGCTGTGGTCCGTCTTCCTTCTGCGTCAGCTGCACTATTCGAGCGCGGTGCTGGGCACGACGCTGAGCGTGGCGGCGCTCGGCGGGTTCTGCGGCGCGCTCGTCGTCCGCCGGGTGGTCGCGCGGTACGGGCCGGTGCGCGTCATGCTCACCTCCCTCGCCCTGGCCCCGTTCACTGAGGTGCCGCTCCTCCTCGCCACGCCCGGTCGCCCTTGGCACATCGCCATCGCTGTCGCCATGTTCGTCCAGTTGGGGTGCGCCGTCGCGCAGGGCTCCACGCAGCGCACCATCCGTCAGGCCGTCTGCGACCCTGCTCTGCAGGGTCGCATGCTCGCCACGAGTCGTTGGGTGGTCTACGGCTCCCAGCCGGTGGCCGCCCTCCTGGCCGGCGCTGTCGGGACCTGGCTGGGGCTGTGGAACGGCCTGGCCGTCGGCACCCTCGCCCTGGCCGTCCCGTTCCTCGTCCTGCGATCTTCCTCGCTTGTCGATGTGCCTCAGAGCACCGCCGTCTCCAAAGAAGCCGATCGGGCAAGCGTATGCCCGCACAATGAAAGTGATGCCGCATGAACTCCGGAGGATTTCCGGGCCAGACCCGTCCATCGCGCCCCGTCGGCCGGTACGTTCCTGCCAGGGGCATCTACACGGAGTCGGCCCGCCTTCAGCGGCTCGGCTGGCTTCGCTCCGTCACCCGGGCGGGGCTGAGCTCCCTGCAGCACACACAGCTTGACGCCGGCAAGCTGACCGGGAACATCGAGGGATTCGTTGGTGCCGTCGAGATCCCAGTCGGCATCGCCGGGCCCCTGCTGTTCTGCGGGGAGAACGTCCAGGGTGAGATCTATGCCCCCATGGCGGCCACCGAAGGCGCCCTTGTCTCGTCGGCCACGCGGGGCGCCCTGGCCGTCACCATGGCAGGGGGGGGCACCACCCGGGCCGTCTCCCAGGCGATGACGCGCGCGCCTGTCTTCGCCTTCTACCGGCTGTCGGCTGCCGGCCGTTTCGCGTCGGCGATCCCCCGGCATCTCGGCGACCTCCGCGCGGCTGTCCGGCAGGTCTCCCACCACGCCGAACTCGTCTCGATCGAACCCGTGGTGCTGGGCAGGACCGTTCATCTGAGGTTCAGGTACACCACCGCGGACGCGGCTGGGCAGAACATGACCACGGCCTGCACCTGGCACGCTTGCCAATGGATCCTGAAGCAGCCTCACCTGACCGGAGACGAGGAGCTCGAATCCTTCATCATCGAGGGCAACACCTCCGGCGACAAGAAAGCGTCGGCCCAGGCGATGGCGGAAGGCCGTGGAACCCGGGTGTCCGCTGACTGTCTCCTGCCAGGAGGCGTTGTCGAGCGGGTGCTGAAGACAACCCCGGACGAGCTGGTCAGGGGCTATCAGCACATCGCAGCGGGAGCTGTTCACAGCGGCGTGCTGGGCTCGAACGCCAACACCGCCAACATGGTGGCGGCGATCTTCACCGCGACGGGACAGGACATCGCCTGCGTGCACGAGTCGAGTGTGGGGCAGTTCATCCTCGAACGCAGGCCGGACGGCGTCTATGCGAGCATGACCCTCCCCAGCCTGGCGATCGGTACGGTCGGGGGTGGCACCCACCTGCCTGCGCAGCACGAGCTGCTGGAAGCGATGGGGTGCACGGGCCGGGGAAGCACGGCTCGACTGGCGGAAATCATCGCGGGCTTCGCACTGGCCCTGGATCTCTCGACGGTCTCGGCTGCCGTTTCCGGGCAGTTCGCCAGCGCCCATGAACGCCTCGGTCGCAACAGGCCAGTCCGCTGGTTCCAGCTCGACGAACTCGACCCCGAATTCTTCGAGTCGGCGCTGGGCACCTCCGAGTCGCCGGGTGCCAAGGTCACCAGCGTCGAAGCCTTGCACCTTCCCATGGGGCCCAGCGTCCTGTCGGAGCTGACGTCGCGCACGGTGAAGAAGGCCGTCGGGCTCTTTCCGATGCAACTGAGGGTCGACCGCGGCGATGTCGAGGAAAAGCTGGACGTCATGGTCAAGATCAAGCCCACCGACCGGGAGGTCATCAAGATGGCCGGACTGGCGGCCGGACTGTGCGGCGGCCCGGTGGCAACCCACTACCGCAGATTCGAGGAACGTCTCGGCTTCGTCGGGTGCGATGTACGGGAATTGGCTCTGTACGAGCAGACCGATCCCCGTTTCACCAGCCTGGTGCCGCGCCCCTACCGGACCTATCGCGATGACCGCAGGGAGGCGTACGTCATCGTGATGGAGTGCCTGAGCGACATGGAACTGATGGACACATCGGAGCATGCCCGCGGATGGTCACGCCGACATATCGGCATCACCCTGCGCGACCTCGGAAAGCTCCACTCCATCTGGTACCGCAAAGAACCGGCGCTCCTCCGGATGCCGTGGATCGGGCACGTCCCCAATGCCGCCGACATGATCGGGATGAGGGACCTGTGGCTGGCCCTGGCCGACCACTCGGTCGAGGAGTTTCCTGAAATCGTCGACGGACGCCACCACGATCGGCTGGTCTCCTACATCGGAACCATCGACCGCTGGTGGCCGCAGATCGAGGCGATGCCCAGAACCCTCGTGCACAACGACTTCAATCCCCGCAACCTCGCCATCCGGGCGGACGGCAGGCTGTGCGCGTACGACTGGGAACTCGCCACCCTGCACATCCCCCAACACGACCTGGCCGAACTGCTGTGCACCGCCCTCGACCCCGCTGACATCAACGCGACGCTCGTCGGAGAACTCTCCGAACTCCATCGCAGGTCACTCGAAATCCACGCCGGAACCGCCGTCGACAGGGCCCAGTGGGAATCCGGGTACCGCCTCGCCCTCAGGGACCTGGCGGTCAACCGCTTCGGGCTCTACTTCGTGGCACACACCGTTCGTCACTACGGCTTCCTCGAACAGTGGTGGCGGAACCTGTGGGCTCTGATCGACCTGGCGGAAGCGGCCGATGAGAGCTGATTCCCGATCAGGGGCAACCATTTGCCGCTTTGCGTTTCTTCGGACCGTAACTCGGATCACTCCATTCCGTTAGTCCAGGTGGGCGAGAGGCGGTAGTACCACATGAAGTGGGCCGCGCTTCCCCCGTCCCTTATCCCATTTCCAAAAGACAAGGCGGACCAATGGGTTCACTCAAGCGATTCGTAGTTCTGTCCGGTATGGCGGTGGCAGTCCTGGCCTCCCCCGCGTCCATCGCGGCAGCGAGCGCCGACACGATCGACCTCGGGGCGGGCGGCCTGCTGTCCAACATCGACGGCCGGAACGCCTCGGCACACTCCAACCTGTGCGGCGCCAGCAGGGTGGGGCTCCTCAGCGACCGGACCTGTGTCACCCGGTACGACTCCCACCACCGCCACGACAACGACCGTCAGGTGACCGGCCCGAGCGGCGGCCTGCTCTCCAACACCGACTCCCGTAACGCCTCCGGATTCAGCAACAACTGCGGGACGGACACCATCGGAGTCCTCAACCACACCACCTGCGTCACCGAAGAAAAGTAGGACACACGGGCAGGCCACAACCGGTACAGCGGCGCGCCCGACACGCCGTAACTTGCGCATCGGCGACACCGACCTCGGGCCTTCCTCCGGCACCCGAAAGATCTGCTCGGCGCCGAACAATGCGATTGGCCACATAGAGGGTGCCATGCTCGCCCTCGTCGTCGTCCAGCCGGATCTCGATGCGTCCGTCGGCGGCGCCAGTCGGGTGCGCGTCGTGCGCGTGCAGGTCCCCCAGCAGGAACGGCTCGTCCGCGAGGACCCTGGCCCTGCGGCGGTCTGTTCTGCAGGGCCTGCCCTGAGGGCCGCCTGCGCGGCCCTGTACCGCGCGCGTCGACGGCGGTGGCACTACGCAGGCGGGCGGCCTCGTGCGGCCGCAGCCGTACGAGGCCGCCCTGGGGCTTCGGTTGGGTTGTGCCTCAGCGGAAAACGGCGATGTTGCGGGCGACCCAGTCGTCGAAGGGGCGCGGGGCGCGGCCGAGGACTCGTTCCACGTCCGGGCTGATCCGCAGTTCGGCGGGGTTCGGGGCGGAGATGATGTCCAGGGTGTCGTCGGCGAGTTCCGCCGGCACGAACCGGGTCATCGTGGCCTTGGCCTCGTCGCGGGTGAGTTCGTGGAAGCGTACAGGCGAGCCGAGCGCGGCGGCGATCGCCTCCGCCTGCTGACGCGGCGTGATGACCTCCGGCCCGGTCAGCTCGTACACCCCGCCGGTGTGCCGGTCGTCCAGCAGGCAGGCCGCCGCGACCTCTGCGATGTCCGCCGGGTCGATGACCGGCACCCCTACGTCGCCGAAGGGCGCGGCGGCCGTCCCTTGCGTGCGGATGGACTCCGCCCAGGCCAAAGCGTTGGAGGCGAAACCGCCCGGTCGCAGGACGGCCCAGTCCAGACCGGACTCCCGCAACGCGTCCTCCACCGCGCGCATCGCGACCCGTGACGCGCCGAGCGGCCTGGTCGCCACACCCTGCGAAGACAGCAGGACGACCCGGCGGACCCCACTGGCCGCGGCCAGGCCGATGATGTCGGCCGGCCTGGCTTCGGGGGCGTGCAGGTCTCCGGACAGCAGGAGGAACAGGGCCTTCGCCCCGTCCAACGCGGGTGTGAGGATTGCCGGCTCGGCCAGGTCGGCCGCCACATGCCGGACTCCGTCCGGCATCGCCACCGCGTGCCGCGACACCGCGGTCACCTGCTCGCCCGCCTTGGCCAGGGCCTGCGTCAAAGGTCGGCCCACATTCCCGGTAGCCCCGGTCACCACGATCACGTTCAGCTCCTAGTCCGTTGTGCGCTGCGGTAATTGACGCTAGGAGGCGGGCTTACTTTTCGTAAGAACATACCCAGAGGTAAGCTCCCGACATGAAGGAAGGTGCGCAGCTGACGCAGGCTGGGACAGGCAATCGGTATGAGGTGTTTCACACCGACTGCCCCGCGCGAAACGTGGTCGACCACGTGACCAGCAGATGGGGTATCTGGGTGCTGATCTCCTTGCGGAGCAACGACCTTCGGTTCCACGAGCTGCGCGACAGCATCCAGGGCATCAGCGAGAAGATGCTCGCTCAGACCCTGCGCGCGCTGGTCCAGGACGGCTTGATCTGGCGGGAGGTAGAGCCGACGACGCCGCCCCAGGTCACCTACGGGCTGTCCGAGTTCGGTCAGGACGTCAGCGAGCCGCTGACGGACTTGTTCAACCGGATCACACAGCGGCTAGCGCCGCGCAGCCCGGGATAGTGCGGTAGTGGTCGGCCTCGAAGGCGAATCCAGCGTGACCTGGTGACCTACAGCCTCCAGGCCGCGCTGCGCAGCAGCGACTTGGGACAGTGCGGGTAGACCTCCTCGATCTCCAGCACCGGCGCACTGGCCGGCGGCTTGCCCACGGCGGTCAGCTGCGACAGCAGCTCGGGCGGGTGGAGACGCAGGCCCGGCCGTTCACCCTGAGCGTCGTAGTACGCCCCGGAATGACGAACAGCAGCCCGGCCCGTCCGCTGGC
The DNA here is from genome assembly GCF_044546895.1 of Streptomyces sp. NPDC053069. Lineage (NCBI taxonomy): Bacteria > Bacillati > Actinomycetota > Actinomycetes > Kitasatosporales > Streptomycetaceae > Streptomyces > Streptomyces sp. NPDC053069. The sequence continues at coordinate 409,340 of NZ_JBITZN010000001.1, forward strand.
GACGACGTTCTGCAGGGGTCACTGCAGGCGCTCCAAGGCTCCCCGGGTGACTGGCAGGTCGATGGTCGATCAGGGCAGGCCGGCGGCGTCCAGCCCGGAGCGCAGAAGGGTGAGCAGGTCGGCCAGCGCCGCCGGCGGATCCGGTTCGAGCGTGACGAGCATCACCGCGTCGATGATGAATCGGGCCACTGCGCGGATCCGCAGATCGGGGGTCTCCAGGCCACGGTCGGCCGCGAGAGCGTCGGCCAGGGTGTCCGCGTGCCGTAGCCACATCTGCTGCCAGTGGGCGCGCAGTGCCGGGGTGCCGTGCACGAGCGCGAGGAATGCCTCGAACTGTTCCCGCTCCCGCGGATCCGCTGCAGGCAGTGACATCAGGTACTCCTGCACCGCGTCGAGTACGTCACGGCCAGGAGAGCGCTGACCGACCGCGGCGACGAGGCCGGCATCGATCTCCGGCTCCAGGTCGAAGAGCAGCGCTTCCTTGCTGCGGAAGTAGGAGAACAGGGTCGGCACCGAGACATCGGCGGCATCGGCGATCTCCGCCACGGTGACCGCGTCGTAGCCGCGTTCGAGGAACAGCCGCAAGGCCGCGTCGGCCAGTGCCCGGCGGCTGCGGGCCTTCTTGCGCTGCCGCAGGCCGGGCACTGAACGGTTCGGTTCAGTCACACGTCGAACCTAACAGGTTCCACAGCGATGCAAATTCTTAAGTGGCTTAAAAACTTCAGTGGTTGAAGAACCGTCAGCTGCTGTGCTTCACTCGTGCCGCCGGCCGCCGAGTCGGCACGCGGCAGTGGAGAGGCCCCCGAAAGTCCCGTCGGCGATGCCGCCCTCCATCCATTGCCCCGCCCGAGATCCAACAGCGTTCAGCGCCGGTGAGTCCGAGTGACAATCGACCGCTGCAGGTGAACGCCGCCTGGACACACCACCGCCCACTGCTGAGACGCCGCCACGGAGAAGCAGGAACTCCCGCCGTAATTCGAAAGGAGTATCAGGTGCAGCGCGACGTAGATCCTCATGGGATTCGACTTGAATCACCCACGTTCTCTTGCGGTATGTGCGGCAGACCGATTCGCCGAGGCTCCGCAGATGACATCGGGACCGGCAAGAAGCGTTCGCGATACTGCTCGAACGCCTGCCGTCAGCGCGCCTACCGTCAGCGGCTCAAGAACGACGGCATCAGTGCGTCGACCACGACCGGGATATCCCGTTTGAGCAGTTTCATCGGCCGCATCGATGAGCTGGTCGAGCTGAAGCGGCTGGTGCGCACCACACGACTGCTGACCCTGACAGGGCCCGGGGGTGTGGGCAAGACGCGCCTGGCGGTGGAGTTGACGGCCCTTGAACAGCGCGGCGGACGCTGTGAAGTCAGCCTTGTCGAACTGGCGTCGGCGACCACGGGGGAGCAAGCGCGGCAGCGGATCACCGAAGCGCTCATGGGAACCAGGGAAGGGCGTGCCCCCATGGTGGGGGCACGGAGCGGGACGGGCTACGACCGCGATCGGCTTCTGGTGCTCGACAACTGTGAGCATGTGCTCGACGACTGCGGGCTGGCCCTCAGCGCGTTACTCCCTCGCTGTCCGGGCCTGCGCGTCGTGGCCACCAGTCGCGAACCCTTACGGTTACCGGGCGAGACGGTGTACTCGGTGGGCGGTCTCTCCCTGCCGGATCCCTGTGGCGGCGGATCGCTCGACGGCTTGCTGCGCTCGGACGCCGTCCGGCTCTTCGTCCACCGGGCTCAGGCCGTCTCCTGCGGATTCCAGCTCACCGAGGACAACGCCGTACACGTCGTCGCGTTATGCGCCAGGCTGGACGGGCTGCCGCTGGCGCTGGAGCTGGCGGCCGGTCTCGTTCGGGCTTTTCCGCCGGGCGAGATCCACCATCGGCTGGACGACCGCCTTTCCCTCCTGACCTGCGGATGGCGTACGGCGGATCGACGTCATCAGAGTCTTCGCTCGGCCATCGAATGGAGCTATGACCTGCTGACGCCTCAGGAGCGGTCGCTGTTCCGGTCACTGTCGCTGTTGCCGGGCGGATTCGGGACGGATGCCGCCGCGGCCGTCGCCGCGGACCATGGCATACCCCCGTCGGCCGTGCCGCAGCTGCTGGCCGGCCTTGAAGCCAAGTCCCTCATCGTCCCCGGTGCCGACCGGGCGGGTTCCGCCCGGTTCCAGATGTTGGAGTCGATCCGGTGTTACGGGCACGAACGGCTCCGTGCCGAAGGTGAGGAGATACGGGCCTACGACCGTCTCGTGGACTGGCTTGCGGAACTCGCGCGCCCGTTCCGGGACGCAGCACTCACCCCTGCCAGGACCTGCCGACGGCTGGAGGAGGAACGCGACAATCTCACGTCTCTGCTGCAGTGGTTGAGCGTGGGAAGCGACCCACGCCAGCTCCTCCTCGCCGGGGCGCTGGCCCTCGTGGACATCAACCGGGGGTACGCGGCGGAGTCCAGGACGATGCTGGCCGGGGCGTTGGACCGAACGGATCCGGGGGCGGGCGACCGCAGCATCGCTCTGTGCATGCAGGCGCTGCTCATCGCGTGGGAGGGGAACACCGGCGAAGCGGTACAGCTTGCGCTGCGGGCAGTGACGCTCGAACGCCGGCGCCCGCAGCGCCGCGATCATCTGATCTGTCGCATGCTGCTGGTGCTGAGCCTGGCCCGGACGCAACACGGCGACCAGAGCTCGGGGACCGATCTCGAGGAGTGTTTGGAGATCAGCCACCGGGTCGGCGATCGCGTCATGACCGCGTTCTGCCTGATCCTCCTCGCCTGGCAGTTGCTCGGCGCCGGCGATACGGTCCAGGCGGTTCGGCTGGTCGACCAAGCCCTCCCGATCCTGCGGGGCGAGGCCAATCCGGTCCTGCTCCGGGTGATGCTGCACACGGCCGGCGTCCTCGCCCTGGAACGGGACGACTGCGCTGCGGCGGAGGCGTACTTCGCCGAGGCGCTGGGAGACACGAACCACGTGAGCGACGCGGCTCACCTGGGCGCAGCCGGTCCCGCGCTCTGGGGCCTGGCTGTCAGCGCGGCGCGGGGCGGTCGGTTCGAGCGGGCGCTGCGGCTGTTCGCGGCCGTCGAAAGGTACGACGTGTCCGCGGCCCTCGTACTGCCTCCCTGGTTCCGGGCGCGGGTGGAGGAGGCAGCAGCCACAGCACTGAGGGCGCTGCCCAAGGAACGGGCCGAGGGTGCGCTTGCGGCAGGGCGCCGGCTGGGTCCACGGCAGATCATGCACTATGCACGGGACGAACAGCCGGCAACCGCACCCGATGGGGACGACCCGCTCAGCCCGCGCGAACGGGAAGTGATCGACCTGGTGGCCGCCGGACTCACCAATCGACAGATAGCGGCCCGGTTGTATCTGTCGGTTCGCACCGTCGAGACCCACGTCCGCAACGTCCGCACCACGCTCGGGCTGCGTTCCCGTACCCATGTCGCCGCATGGTCCGCACGGCGGGCGCAGGCCGTGCCCACACGCACCGAAGGAGGGGCCGGGGCAGGGTCCGTGGTGTAACGGTGTTCGTCACCGCAAACCACGTCCGCTGATGCGCCGTTGACGAGCCGGAGCGGCATCCGCGCCGCCGGGGTGAGGAAGGCACGGCGGCCGGCGCCGCCAGGAGAGATGAGTGACCCCTGGCGGCGCCTTTTGTGCGCTCGCACGTCGTGCCGTTGTCGCCGTAGCCGACGCCAAGGCTGCGAGGCCGCCCGATCCGCCGACCCGTCATGTCTTCCTCCACGGCCCCGAGCCGCCGTCCTGTGCCACCGGCGGCGGGGCCCGCTCGGAGGCCGCATTTCCCATGTCCAGCGCGACGGGGCGGAGGAGACGAGACCGGTGTCCGCGTCACGTCGGCGTAACGGTGGGCATTGCCGATGCGGCGGCTCTCCGGGCTGAGGATTCTTGTATGCGCAGTTCGATCCCGTGGCGGTGACCGAAAGGAAGAGGCCCGCCTGCTGATGCGACGCCGCCCTTGTCCGTGCCCATGCGGGCGTGCAGCGGCGGTCGCGCCGGAAGCGGATCGCCCCCCATCCAGGCACTCTTCGAGGAGTTCTCCGTGCGCATTGCCATGTCCACTACACATATGGCCGTGGCCGCCGCAGCCGTGGTGGCCGCCGCATCGACGGTTGTCCTTCCCGCCACTTCTGCCACAGCCGTGACCGCAAAGCCCGCGGCGGCCTCGGCCGACTTCGTCGTAAGCCAAGCCCAGTTCCAGCACATGTTCCCGAACAAGAACCCGTTCTACACCTATGCCGGGCTGCGGAACGCGATGAACTCCTTCCCGGCCTTCGCCCACACGGGCAGCGACACGGTCAAGAAGCAGGAGGCGGCAGCCTTCCTGGCCAACGTCAGCCACGAGACCGGCGGCCTGCGATACACAAAGGAGCAGAACCCCGCCAACTACCCGCACTACTGCGACGCGAGCCAGCCGTACGGCTGCCCGGCCGGCCAGGCGGCCTACTACGGCCGCGGACCGATGCAGCTGAGCTGGAACTTCAACTACAAGGCAGCGGGTGACGCGTTGGGCATCGATCTGCTGCACAACCCGAACCTCGTGGAGACCGACGCCACGATCTCGTGGAAGACCGCGCTGTGGTACTGGACCACTCAGTCGGGTCCCGGCTCCATGACGCCGCACAAGGCGATGGTCAGCGGTGCCGGATTCGGTGAGACGATCCGCAGCATCAACGGCGCGCTGGAGTGCAACGGCCAGAACCCCGCCGAGATGCAGGACCGTGTCAACCTCTACCGGCAGTTCACGCAGACCCTGAATGTCGCCCCCGGAGACAAGCTGACCTGCTGATCGCGCCGGTGGCGGCGGTCCGCCACCACCACGCCGCATCGCACGCTGTCGCACCCACCGTGGCGCCTGGCCGGCAGGCGACGCCCTTGGCCCCAGGAAGCCGGCACACAACCGGCCTCCCCTCCGCCTTGCCGCGGTCGCCTTCTCGCGCCCTCCAGAACCCGATCGTTGACGTCATCCGGCGAGGAATCATGCGCAGAGCACCTCTGAAAATCCCCCTGCGACTTTCCCTGACAACCCTACTGACCGGCCTGGTCGCCGCGATCGCAGCAGCGCTGTTGGCGGCCACACCGAGTACGGGCGCGGGTGCGGTTGCTCCACGCTCCGTCGCACCGGCTGCCGCGGCGGCGGTCGACCACACGGTCACGTTCGTCAACAGCAGCGGCAGGAAGATCTGGATCGGTAGCGCTGTCAACGCCGACGAGTCGAAGAACTTCGACAAGCTGCCGATCCTGGAGCCCGGCCAGTCGGCGACGGTGACCATTCCCGAGACGACGGCGCCCGGCCACTGGCGCGGAAAGTTCTTCGCGCGCATGGGATGTACCGGGACACCAGGCAGCACCTTCCACTGTGCGGTCGGGGACTGCGGCAAGTTCGCCGACCATTGCGCCAAGGGCACCGGAGAACAGCCCGTCAGCCTCGCCGAGTTCAACTTCGACTCCAAGGACGCTGTCGCTCCCTGGTACGACGTGAGCTACGTGAACGCGTTCTCGGTGCCGATCACGATCGCCCCCCGGAACGTGAGCCCCGGCGGTGGCGGATGCGACACGGTGGGCTGCGCAACCAACCTGCTGCCGAACTGTCCCGCGGACAATCTGACGCGCTGGGCGGACGGCAAGCCGATGCTGTGCACCAACCCCAACCGGGACGCCAGGACGGCCTACAGCGACATGATCGCCTCCCATTGCCCGAAAGCCTATGGGTGGTCCCGGCAGGACCAGGAGCCGGGCAACAAGGTGATGCAGCAGTGCAGCAAGTGCAGCGGCTTCCTCGTGACCTTCCACCGCGCCTCGTGACCGCAGACCACGCGGCCCCCTGGCCGTGAATGCGGCTCGACGAGCGGCCGGATGAAAAGGAAGGAAGAAGCCATGCGAAAAACACCCGACTTACGTGGTCTCGCCGTGATTCTGGCGGCTCTGACCCTGCTCGCGTTCGGCAATCATGCGGGCACCCCCACCGGTGCGGTGAACGCGTCCTCCGCCACGGTGAAGAAGAAGGGTGTCAGCGCCTGGAACTTCACCGGCGTCACCAACGCGCTGGCCGACTCGAAAGCCGGTTGGTTCTACACCTGGTCCTCGGGCAAGCAGCAGATCACACCGCCGTCCGGGGTCGAATTCGTGCCCATGATCTGGGGCAAAGGCTCGGTGACCGATACGGAACTCGGTCAGGCCGAACAGCAGGGCAAAACCCTGCTCGGGTTCAACGAACCCGATATGCCGGGGCAGGCCGACATGACCGTGCCGCAGGCGCTCGATCTGTGGCCCCGGCTGCAGTCGACCGGCATGCGGCTCGGAGCGCCCGCCGTCGCCACCGGCGCCGATGTCGCGGACGGCTGGCTCGACCGCTTCATGAAGGGCGCCGCCGGCCGTCACTACAAGGTCGACTTCATTCCCCTGCACTGGTACGGCGGGGACTTCGACGCCACGCATGCGACAGCCCAGCTGCGGAACTACCTCCAGGCCACCTACAACCGCTACAAGAAGCCGATCTGGCTCACCGAGTACGCACTGATCGACTTCTCCACCGGCGCCCCGAGGTATCCGACACAGGCACAGCAGGCCGCGTTCGTGAAGCAGTCGACCGCCATGCTGCAGGGGCTGCCGTTCGTCGAACGGTATGCATGGTTCACCCTCTCCACCAGCCGCGGTGACGGCACCGGACTCTACAACGGTGCGACGGCCAACGAGGTGGGCGCCGCCTATCGCGCGGCCGGTTGAGAAACAGCCCCCCTTCATCCGGCAACAGCCGGGCCGGGCGCACGCATGCCGCCACGGACAAGGAACACAACGCTCCCTTCACCGGTCCACCACGCCGTGAAACGAAGCCACATGAAACGAGGAACGAGCATGAGCAAGCGAAAGCTCTACGTCCCACTGGCCGCAGGGGCCGTCGCGCTGGCCGCCGTACTGGCGCTCTCCCCGGCGAGTTCGGCCGCGCCCAGGGCCCCGCAGGCCGGGACCTGCTGGGCGACGCACTACGGTCCCATACCCCCCGGGGCCCTCACGGCCAGCGGCGAGGTCTTCGACAACAACAAGAACACCGCGGCGACCTCACTGACACGCAATCCGCAACTGCCGTTCGGGACCCGTGTGAAGGTGACCAACGTCGCGAACGGCAAGTCCCTCGTCGTGCGCATCAACGACCGCGGCACCTTCCAGCAGACGCCGCAGGAACCGAAGTGCCTCGACCTGACCGACGGTGCCTTCGGCCGTCTCGGCGGCAGCCTCAACCCCGACGCCGGCCACATCGTGGTCCAGCAGCAGGTCCTGAACTGATCCCGGGCTCTCGACACCACTGTCGCCAGAAGGAGAACTTCGTGATCACCATCAGGCAGAAGACGGTAGTCGGACTGGCCGCACTCGCGGCCGGCTTCGGTCTTGTCTCTCTCGCCGCCCCCGCCGGGGCGGCCGCTCCCGCGGCCCCCGTCATCCACCGCTGCGACGCGCACCACACCACTCCCGGGAGCCACCTCTTCGTCCGGCTCCAGACCGGTGACGAGGGACTCTGCTTCACCGGCCAGGGCACCACGACGGACGTCCAGAACCTGACCCCGTTCGAAGCGATCAACCTCAAGCCCGCCGACGGCAAGCCCATGCAGGTGACCGTCACCTACGTCACCGCGATGGGCGAGCAGAAGGACAAGGACCTCAACCGCGAGGGCCAAGTCTTCAGGTTCCCGGGTTACGCGTTCCTCAAGAAGGTTGTCATCAAGCCCCTCTGACGACCGACGGGTCCCTGGCCGGTGGCCCTCGGTCCCTGGCCGCCCAGTCTGGGACGCGCCACTCGCAACACCCGGCGAACCGCAGGTTTCGTCCGGCTCGCAGGGAAAACCACTCGGCGCGGCCGTGGAAGACGGCGGCCGCGCCGAGTACCGCCCACGCACCGTTCCGCCCGGGGAGTTCGTACCGCCGGAACACCCTGGCCGCCCGGGCAAGACGCCGTCGCTCGCCTCAACCGAGGCCGTGGGCCTGTGGAAGGTGGCCGGCCGCAGCGTGATCGCCCAGCATCGCCTGCTCCCCCACGAACTGGCACTCTTCGACACCAACGCCCGTATGCGCTGAACGCCTGCTGGGCATGACGCAGCGAGCACGAGTGCTGTCCCACCTTCGAAGACCAGTTTCCTCTCGCGGACCAGCTCTGGGACTGCGGCCCGTCTTCCTCGGCGTCGCTGGACTGGGACCTCGAACACACTGCACGACTCCACGGTCCTGGCTCCGGCAGCGATACGTCATGGCCCGGCCCCACTAAGCGCACCAGTTCCTCATGGCTCCGCTCAAGGCCCGCACACCCGCAGACTCGTGCGGGTCCTGTCCGGGGTGCCGTGCGCGTTCGTCCGTCCCTCTCATCGGCGGGCTGCGGTGACCTTCACGCTGCACTGCAGATCAGCGAGGTATACCTGGGTGTGTCCGCTCGGGTCGAGCTTGAGCGGGCCGCCGCCTTTGGAAACTGTTCCCAGGTCGACGGCCTCTCCGTTCGTAGCGTCGCGTAGATCGAGCCTGCAGTCGCCAGCGCCGTTGAAGTCCATCACTCTCACGGATATCGGCCCCCGCGGACTGAAGGCTTCGGTGTCGCCCGTGCCGTACTGGCGGGTGAAGGGCGGCACCGCCGCTCCCGCTCCGGATCGGTGGATCACCTGGCAGCCCGAGTTGTTGGCCGCCCAGCGAAACGGTCCTGAGGTGTGTACCAGGAACGACTTGGTGCCGTAGTTCTCAAATTCCTGCTGCTGACCGGTTTCGGTGTTGGTCAGCGTAACGGTGCAGCCATTGTCCCGGCCCCCGATCTGGTCGCTGACGACGAGCCGCCACGGTGACGCTGCGGTGAAGCCTTCGGATGCGCGGCTGCTTCTCTTCCCGGACGGCTCGCTCTGCGAAACCTTGGCGGGCCCGGTGTGGTCCGGCAAGAGCTGGGCCGCGGCCGTTCCACCGGCCGCGAAGACCACGGCCGCACCGGCGGCACATGCGACACGTCGGCGCCGCGGGTGTTTCGCTGGTGTGACACCCGTGAGGCCCGGCACCGCTCCATGCGGCGACTGCACGCCGCTCTGCAGGCCCGAGAGCACCCTCTCCACCTCATCCCGCATCGCCTCGGCGGTAGGGAAGCGGAGCGCCGGGTCCTTGCTCAGCGCCCGGGCCACCAGCGCGTCCACCGCCGAGCTGATCGCCTGGTTGATGCTGGACGGCGCCGGCGGCTGCTCCTGGATGTGCTGGTAGGCGATGGAGAAGGCGGTGTCCCCGTCGAACGGCGGCCGCCCGGTGAGAAGTTCGAACAGCATGCACCCCACCGAGTACAGGTCGGTTCGGGCGTCGATGCTCCTGCCCAGCGCCTGCTCCGGTGCAAGGTACTGGGGCGTGCCCACCACCGCACCCGTCTGCGTCATGGACGTGACACCGGACTCCAGAGCGCGGGCGATGCCGAAATCCATCACCTTCACCACCCCGCGCGGGGTGACCATCACATTGCCCGGCTTGATGTCCCTGTGAACCAGTCCCTGTTCATGAGAGGCGGCCAGCGCCGCGAGCACATCCGCGGTGATCCTCAGAGCACGGTCGCAGGTCATCGCGTCGTGCTTGTCGATCTCCTCTCGGAGCAGTGCGGACAGCGACGCGCCCTCGACGTACTCCATGACGATGTACGGCACCGGGCCGACGTCCGGAACGACGTCTTCACCGCTGTCGAACACCGCCACGATGTTGGTGTGGCTCAGCCGCGCCACCGCCTGTGCCTCGCGGCGGAACCGTTCGCGGAACGACGGGTCGTGCCCCAGGCCGGTGTGGAGCGTCTTGACCGCCACCAGGCGCCCCAGCACGGAGTCGTGTGCGAGGTGGACGGTCGCCATCCCGCCCTGGCCCAGTAGCCGCTGCAGCATGTACCGGCCGTGGCCCACCGTGCGCGATCCGGCACCCGCCTCACCCGTGGTGTCATCACCCATCGGTCTCAACATCCCCCTCGCCCGCCGGGCCGCGTGCGCTGCGCGCCCGTGGTCCGCAGACCACCGGGGCCCCGCTCGGCCCCCAAACGAGCACAAGATTATCGGCACGGACCACCGCACCACCGGCCGCGGTGACCGACGGGCCGGCGCCGCGGACACCGCCAGGTCTGTGCGTCGCCTCCCAATCATGCCCGAACAGCGCAACTCGGACAGCGCCCGCCTCAGTCCCATTGAGGCCGTCACCGAGGCCCCGGCAGCGCCCCCCATGGGGTGCGCACGCACTCCCAGTCCCAAAACTATGGTGTCCCACCACATACGCCTCTGACCTGCACGTTCCTACGGTGTGGCGACACGCAAACGTCCCCGTCGAACGCCAGGAAGTGGTGCCGATGTCCTCCCCCGCAACCGCTCCGCCAGCCCCGTCCAACCTCCCCCGCATCGTCGCCGCCAGCCTCATCGGCACCACCATCGAGTGGTACGACTTCTTCCTCTACGGCTCGGCCGCCGCGCTGGTGTTCAACAAACTGTTCTTTCCGGGCTCCGACCCGCTCGTCGGGACGTTGCTGTCGTTTCTGACGTATGCCGTCGGGTTCGCGGCCCGTCCGTTGGGAGCGCTCGTGTTCGGGCACTACGGTGACCGGCTGGGGCGCAAGAAGCTGCTGGTGCTGAGCCTGGTGCTGATGGGCGGGGCGACGTTCGCCATCGGGCTGTTGCCCACGCACGCCACCGTCGGGTCCGCCGCGCCCGTACTCCTCACCGTGCTGCGGCTCGTGCAGGGGTTCGCGCTCGGCGGTGAGTGGGGCGGTGCCGTTCTGCTGGTGTCGGAGCATGGGGATGCCCGGCGGCGTGGTTTCTGGGCCTCGTGGCCGCAGACCGGCGCGCCGGCGGGGCAGTTGCTCGCGACCGGTGTGCTCTCGCTGCTGACCGCCGTGCTCTCCGACGACGCCTTCGGGACATGGGGCTGGCGGATCCCGTTCCTGCTCTCCGGCGTGCTCGTGCTCATCGGCCTGTGGATTCGACTGTCCGTCGATGAATCGCCCGTGTTCAAGGAAGCCTTGGCGCGGGTCGAGGCCCGGCGCGCGGACGAGCCGGAGAAGCTGCCGCTCGTCTCCGTACTGCGGCACCACTGGCGGGACATACTGGTGGCGATGGGCGCGCGCATGGCCGAGAACATCAGCTACTACGTCATCACCGCCTTCATCCTGGTCTACGCCACCACCTCGGCCGACGTCTCCAAGCAGACCGCGCTCAACGCCGTGCTCATCGGTTCCGCCGTGCACTTCGCCGTCATCCCGGCCTGGGGCGCGCTGTCCGACCGGGTCGGCCGGCGGCCGGTGTATCTGTTCGGCGCGGCCGGAGTCGGGCTGTGGATGTTCCCGTTCTTCTCTCTCACGGACACCGGTTCGTTCGGGTACCTGGTCATGGCCGTGACCGTCGGGCTCGTACTGCACGGCGCCATGTACGCACCCCAAGCCGCCTTCTTCGCCGAGATGTTCGCCACCCGGATGCGGTACTCGGGCGCGTCCATCGGCGCCCAGTTCGCCTCCGTGGCGGCGGGCGCGCCGGCCCCGCTCATCGCCACCGCACTGCTCGACGACTACGGCAGCTCCACCCCGATCGCGCTGTACGTGATCGCCGCCGCGGTGCTGACCCTGGTTGCCGTGGGAGTGGCCCGGGAGACGCGGCACCGGGATCTCGCCCGCGTCGAGGACGAGAGCGGCGAGTCCGCCGGTGCCAGTCCTGCCGCCGAGGCGCGGACGGTCTGACCGGGGAGTGCTGCACCCGTGATCCCCGTACGGCAGTCCGTACGGGGATCAGTGTCTGTCCGAGGCCGCCAACCGGTGCAGCCTGAGGGCCAGTTGGATCTCCAGGGCGCGGGCCGGGGTCTGCCAGTCCTCCCCCAGCAGCCGGCCCACCCGCTCCAGCCGCTGGGCGACCGTGTTCACATGGACGTGCAAGGCGTCCTTGGTGCGGGCGGGACTCATCCCGCAGGCGAAGTAGGCGTCCAGGGTGTGCAGCAGTTCCGTGCCACGGCGCTCGTCGTAGGACACGACCGGGCCGATGGTGCGGTCGACGAAGCCGGCGACGTCCCGGTCGCCTGCGAGGAGCAGACCGAGGAAGCCGAAGTCCTCGGCCGCCGCGCCGTCCCCGGCCCGGCCCAGCAGGTGCAGCGCCTCCAGACAGCGACGGCCCTCGGCGTAGGCGGCGGCGACGGCCTCGGGGCGCACGGTGAGGTCGGTGACCGGGGCCGAGGCGCCGACTGTGACGGGTTGGTGGACGGCTGTGCCCAGATGGCGGGCCGTGCGGCGGGCCACCTCGGTGGCGGTGTCGCCGGCGGTGAGCGGCAGCAGCAGGACGGTGCCGCCGTCGCGTGCGGCGGCCAGGCCCTGCCGGGTCGCGGCGAGGTGGGAGGCGGCCGACCACAGGCGACGGCGGGCCGCGGCCTCCTCCTCGGCGTCGGCCGCCGGGCCGTCGAGGCGGGCGGCGAGCACGACATGGGTGGCGTCCAGGTCGGCGTCGAGCCGGGCGGCGCGTTCGCGCAGCAGGCGCGGATCCCGGTCGCGCGCGTCCAGCAGGTCGTCCAGCAGCTCGCCGCGCACGCGCTGTTCGGCCTCGGCCGCCGAGCGGCGGGCGAGCTGGAGCAGCGAGGTGACCATCGCCGCGCGTTCAAGGGTGCGCTGGTCGACGGGGTCGAGGCCGGGGTGCCCGCGCAGGACCAGCGCGCCGAGGAGTTCGCCGCCGGCTGCGACGGCGGCGATCCAGTCGCTGCCGAGCCGTACGGCGTGTCCCTCGGCGCGGGACGCCTCCAGTGCCTCTGCCGGTGCTGCCTCCGCCTCGGTGAACTCGACGGTGCCGTCGAGGACTTGGGAGACGGCGGCCGCCACGTCGTGCACCCCGCCGCCGTGCAGGACGAGTTCGGCGAGCCGGTCGTGCACGTCGGAGGCACGCTCGATGACGGCGCTGCGGTCCCGGATGATCTCGTTGGCGCGCTCCAGGCCGGCCAGGGCGGCGCGGGTCTCGGTGAGCAGATGGGCGGTGTCGATCGCGGCTGCGGCGAGCGCGGCGAAGGAGCCGAGCAGGGCGATCTGGGCGCGTTCGAAGACGCGTTCCCGGCGGTCGGCGGCGAACAGGACGCCGATGACGTGCGGGCCGAGCATGAGGGGGACGCCGAGGATGGCGACCAGGCCTTCGTCGCGGACGCCGGCGTCGATGGTGAGGGTGTGCTGGAAGCGGGCGTCCTTGAAGTAGTCGTCCGTGACGTACGGCCGGGTCGTCTGGGCGACCAGGCCGCCGAGCCCTTCGCCCATGCCGAGGCGCAGTTGCTGGAAGCGGGCGGAGACGGAGCCCTCCGTGACCCGCATGTAGGTGTCGCCGCGCGCCGGGTCGTTCAGGGTGAGGTAGGCGACGTCCGTGCCGAGCAGGGAGCGGGCGCGCTGCACGATGGCCTGCAGGACGGCGTCGAGATCGCGCAGGCCCGCGAGGTCGTGGGCCGTTTCGAAGAGCGCGGACAGTTCGGCCTCGCGCCGTCGGCGTCCCTCCAGTTCGGCCCGTACGCGCAGGGCGAGCCGCTTGGCCCGTTCCAGCGCGGCGATGCGGTCGGCCGGTCTGCCCTCGGCACGGGCGAGCAGCACCGGCTGCTCGTACGCCTCCGGGGAGGCGTCGCGGGCCAGCAGTTCGAGGTACGCGGCCTCGGCGCTGCCGCTGGGTGCCGACTGAACGTGATCGCGGGACATGGTCACAGGATTCCGTATCGGCCGCCCGGCCCGTCAGGCCTGTGGAAAACTCTGGGGCCGGGCGCCGCCGGGCCCTTCAGTGGGCCGTCCATCCGCCGTCGAGCACCAGCGAGGTACCGGTGACGAAGGACGCCTGCGGGCTGCACAGGTAGGCCACCGCCTCGGCGACCTCCTCCGGTTCGATGAGCCGCTGCACCGCGCTGTCCTTCAGCAGGACCTCGGACAGCACCCGCTCCTCGGGAATGCCGTGCGCCTGCGCCTGGTCGGCGATCTGCTTCTCGACCAGGGGCGTGCGCACATAGGCCGGGTTCACACAGTTCGAGGTCACCCCATGGGCGGCGCCTTCCAGAGCGGCCGTCTTCGACAGGCCCTCCAGACCGTGTTTGGCGGCCACATAGGCGGACTTGAAAGCGGAGGCGCGCAGCCCATGGACGGAGGACACATTGACGATCCGGCCCCAGCCCTGTGCGTACATGTGCGGCAGGGCACCACGGATGAGGCGGAACGGCGCCTCCAGCATCACCGTCAGCACGGTGTGGAAGACCTCGGGCGGGAACTCGTCGAGCGGGCGGACCAGTTGCAGTCCGGCGTTGTTGACCAGCACGTCGGTGCCGGCGGCGGCGCGTTCGGCGGCGTCCAGGTCGGTGAGGTCCACGACGTGCGGTACGACGGCGCCCACCAGGTCGCCGGTGCGTTCCGCGTGCTGGGCCAGCTCGGCCAGACCGGTCGCGTCCCGGTCGACGGCGCGCACCTGGGCACCGGCGGCGGCGAGCCGCAGGGCGCAGGCGCGGCCGATGCCGCTGGCGGCACCGGTGACGAGGGCGGTGCGGCCGCCGAGGTCGAGAGAGAGGGGCTGCGGGCGCAGGCCGGGCAGCCGGCTGGGCGAGGTCATGTGCCGACCCTAAGCGGAAGCCACCCGTCACCCCATGTGGTGGCAACCCATACTTCAGCCCACAGCCGTAGGGTCAAACCATGTGGGGGCCTCGGACATGGCCTGCTTGATCCGGAAGCGGCCGAACTCCTGGAGATCGGGCAGCGCGTCGACCTCGAACCAGCCCACTTCCAGGGACTCGTCGTCGTTGACCCGGGCCTCGCCGCCCACGGCCCGGCAGCGGATGGTGATGTCCATGAACTGGCAGCAGTCACCGTTGGGGTAGGTGATCGGGTTCAGGGCCTGGACCAGGACGACCCGCTCGGCCACGCAGTGCACCGCCGTCTCCTCGAAGACCTCCCGCACGGCGCAGGCCGCAGGCTGCTCACCCGGCTCCGGGATGCCGGCGATCACCGCCCACTTTCGGGTGTCGGACCGTCGGCCCAGAAGCACCCTGCCCTCGTCGTCGAAAACAATCGCGGTGATCCCGGGAAGCCAGAGCAACTGCGGGCCGGCGGAGGCCCGGAGCGTGCGGATGAAGTCAGGAGTAGCCATGGGCCCGACCCTAACCGGCCGGGCACGCGCTCCCCCGGCCGTTCAGGGAGGATACGCACCGTTTCGGAGGCGGATGCCGGTCGTACGGCTACACGCCACCCGCGCGCCGACGGCGCAGCCCCGACCCGATCGCCCAGCCGAGCCCGCCCGCTGCGACCAGCACCAGGGCGACCTCCGGCAGGATGCCCAGCTCGGTCGCCGGGGTCTTCGACGTGCGCAGCGGCACCTTCTGCACGAGATAGGCGGGCACGAACATGCCGGTCTTCTGGGTGATCCTCCCGTCCGGCATGATGATCGCGCTCACGCCGCTGGTCACCGGCACGGTCACCGTGCGGCTGTGTTCGACGGCGCGGATCCGGGACATGGCGAGCTGCTGGTAGGTCATCTCGCTGCGGTCGAAGGTCGCGTTGTTGCTCGGGACGGAGATCATCTCCGCGCCGTGCGTCACGGTGTCCCGCACGGCCCAGTCGAACGCGGCCTCGTAGCAGGTGGCGAGGCCCACCTTGGCGCCGTCGATGTCGAACACGCCCGGCGTGCCGCCCCGGCTGAAGTCCTGCCGGACCATGCCGGTCCAGTTCTTGTTGACCGCGCCGACGAGCCCGCGCAGCGGGAGGTACTCGCCGAACGGCTGTATCTGCCGCTTGTCGTAGGTCTGCGTCGGCCCCTTGACCGGGTCCCACAGGATCTGCTCGTTGAGCAGTTTGCCGTCCTTCTCGACGACGCCTCCGACCGAGACGGGCACACCGACCGCCTTGGCCGCGCCCTCGATGACGGCGGCCGCGTCAGGATTGGTGTAGGGGTCGATGTCGGAGGAGTTCTCGGGCCACAGCACGTAGTCGGGCTTCGGTGCCTTCCCCGCCTTGATGTCGGCGGCGAGCTTGAGCGTCTCACGTACGTGGTGGTCCAGGACGGCCCGCCGCTGGGCGCTGAACTCCAGTCCCGATCGCGGCACGTTGCCCTGGATGACCGCGACGGTCCTGGTGCCGTCCTCGGCCTTGTCGCTGACCAGGGGCCGGGCGGCGACCGCGCCCGCCACCGGAACGGCCATGCTGAGCAGCGCTGCGGCAGCGGCCCCGCGCCGCAGGGCACGCGTGCGGCGCCGCTCGACGATCAGCCGGCCTGCCTCGTACAGGCCGAATCCGCACAGCACGACGGCGAAGCCGAGCACGGGCGTGCCGCCCACCGCGGCGAGCGGCAGGAAGACGCCGTCCGCCTGCCCGAACGCGATCTTGCCCCAGGGGAAGCCCCGGAAGGGCGCACGCGCACGTACCGCCTCGCCCGCGATCCAGAGGGCGGCCGCCCACACCGGCCAGGCGGGGAGCCGGGAGACGGCGGCGACACCGGCACCGACCAACGCGATGAAGACCGCCTCGATGGCGACGAGTGCCAGCCAGGGACCGGGACCGACCTCCACGCCGGTCCACACCAGCAGCGGCAGCAGGAAGCCCAGCCCGAAGAGGTAGCCGAGGCCGAGGGCCGCCTTCCAGGCGCGGCCGCGCAGCACCCAGCCGAAACCGGCGAAGGCGGGCAGCGCCAGCCACCACAGGGGGCGCGGCGGGAAGCTGAGGTAGAGGAGCACTCCGCAGAGCGCGGAGGCGACGGCCGGGACCAGGCGCAGCAGCCGGCCGCCGTGCACGCCGGAGGCGGAGGGCGACCGGAGCTGGTCCGGCTGGTCCACGGAAGTTGCGGTGACGGTCACCCGGGTGAGTGTACGGCGGGGCCTGTGCCGCCGACAGCGCGGTACGGGGACCGTACCGCTCCGCCGGCCTCGGTCGTTGCTGGTCGCCAGCGCTTGCCCGCCTTGCTGCGCGCTCCTCGGCCCCCTCCGCGCACCAAGGGCCGGCACCGGCAGCGGGCACCTGCACGGAAAGAACCGTTCCGTCGCACCTCGTCCCCAAACCGGTCATCAGCCGCTACGGTGTGCCCAGCCTCGGCGGTGCGGCCGGATCCGGCGCCGTGCCCGGCCGTGGCCGGAGACAGGGCGGGGACGGGGACGAGGGGTGGCAGTGGGGGCGACCGAGACCAGGCCCGCGGCCGGGCTGGACGGAGACGCGGCCAACGCCAGACGAAACGTTTCTGACGGCACGGGCATGATCCTGCTGGGCGCCTGCGCCGCATGGTCGCTGATCACCGCGGCGGCCCACGACGGAAGGCCCGAGGGTGTCCTGCTCGCGGTGCTCGCCGTGGCAGCCGGTCACGCCGCCGGCCGGGTGTCCGGGGCACTGCTGCCGGTGGCCGCGCCCTGCGCCGGTGCGGCGGCCGGGCTTGCGCTGGCCGTGGCGCTGCCGGGACTCTCCGCCGGTCCCCGGTACGCCGCTCCGCTCGGACACGCCGGCGGCACCGCCGCCCTGCTGGCGCTGGCCACCGGAGCCGCGTGCTGTGCCGCCTGGTCGACGTCCGTGCCGGGGCTGCGGCTGGTGCTGCGGGTGCTGGCCGCCGGGATCGTGCCGGCCGGCGCGGTGCTGGGGTCGGCGGCCGGCTGCGTGGCGAGTGCGGCCGTACTGCTGTGTTCGCTCGCCGCGGGCTCGGTGTCCCGCCGTGGCAGGTGCCTGCTGGGTCTGGCGGCCGTGGCGGCGGCCCTGGTGGCCGGGACGGCCTGGGCGCTCGCCTCGGACCTGCTGCCGGACGGCCTCGCCGGGGTGATCGAGGGC
This sequence comes from Streptomyces sp. NPDC053069, assembly GCF_044546895.1. NCBI lineage: Bacteria > Bacillati > Actinomycetota > Actinomycetes > Kitasatosporales > Streptomycetaceae > Streptomyces > Streptomyces sp. NPDC053069. Next base: position 427,097 of record NZ_JBITZN010000001.1, read on the forward strand.
CGGCCGGCCGGGCACCGGGCGGCACTCTGGCAGGACACCCTGCGGCTGGCGGGCCGGAATCCGGGGCTCGGGGTCGGTCCGGGACGGCTGGGCGAGCTGGGCGGCACGGCGCCGCAGACGCTGTCCGCCGACGGCAAGCCGCACTCCGCCCTGCTGCAGCTGGCGGCGGAACAGGGCCTCGTCGGGGTCTTCCTGGTCGCCGCCGTGTTCTGCTGGGTGTTGCACGCGCTGTGGCGCTCGCCCCGCTCCACCCCGGTCGCCCTCACCGCCGGCGCCGCACTCACGGCGCTGGCCGCGTGCGCCACGGTGAGCAACGCGCTGAGCTTCACCACGGTGACCGTGGGCGCGGGGCTGCTCGCCGGCTGGGCGACGGCGTGGCCGTGGCCCCGCACCGGCAAAGAGCCCCGGCTCTGAGCGAGGGCATGCCGCGCGCCGGCGCGCGGCGCGCGGACTCAGCGGGCCGAACCCCGGCCGGTGGTGCGCAGCCGGGCCCTGATGACCCGTACCGCCGACTCCGCGTTGTCGACGGTGATCGTGAAGGTGTGGCCGTCCCACAGGCGCAGCACGATGCCCTCGCCCCGGCGTACGACGACGGCGGTGCCCTTCTCGGGGCGCCACCGGTAGCCCCAGCCACCCCAGTGCCTGGGCGTGACGAGGGCGGTGAAGTCGGCACCGGCCACGTGCGAGAGCGGGATGCGGCGGCGCGGCAGCCCCATGTGGCCGCAGCGGACTTCGAGGGACTCCTTGTCGAGCTTGAGGTCGACGTGCACGAAGGCGAGCGTGCCGAAGAGGACCAGCAGGCCGGCGGCGATGCAGCCCACGACGGACATCGCCAGCGGGGCGACGCCGGAGGTCCATGCCGAGTCCACCGCCAGCTCGATACCGAGCGCCATGCAGGCCGCGCCGACCAGCGCCAGCAGCCACTGGACCCGGTTGGTGGCGCGCCCGGTCCAGACATCGGGATTCGGGCTGTCGTCGGCGTGGACGTGGTCCCTCATGTTTATGAGGTTACTCAGGTTTCGCTGCGCGGGTAGGGAGTGGCGGACGGTGACTGACCCGAGTGGGCCAGGGCGGATCCGGGCCTGGTTGCCGGTCGCGCGGCCGGTCAGCGGACGGGGCTGACCGCCTGCAGGAATCGGCCTTCCTCATAGGACAGGGCCGTGTCCGGGAGCGTGGCCTCGCGCCCGCTGAGCAGCACCGTGAGGCTCGTGTCGGCGACGGCGGCCGGATCCGGTTCCGCTCCGATCCGGCGCAGGGCCTGTGCGGCCACCGCCCCGGCGGAGCCGTGGAGTATGAGCGGCGGGCGGCCGGGCCGCTGGACGGCTCGCCGGATGCGCTCGCCGACCAGCTCGTAGTTGGTGCAGCCCAGGACGACGGTGGTCACGTCCTCGGGGGTGCGCGCGGCGGCGGAGGCGATGGCGGCCTCGATCGCGGCCTCGTCCGCGTGGTGCACCGCGTCCGCGAGGCCGGGGCAGGCCACCTCGGTGACCGCCACCCCGGTGGCGAACTGTTCGATCAGGTTCCGCTGATAGGCGCTGCCCGTGGTGGCGGGGGTGGCCCAGATCGCGACATGGCCGCCGCCCGCCGCGGCCGGCTTGATCGCCGGCACGGTGCCGATGATCGGCAGATCCGGTTCGAAACGGGCCCGCATCTGCGGCAGCGAGTGCACGGAGGCGGTGTTGCAGGCGACGATCAGGACATCGGGCCCATGGGCGGCGGCGGCCCCGGCCACGGCCAGGGCCCGCTGCGTAATGTCCTCCGGAGTGCGAGGCCCCCAGGGCATCCCGTCCGGGTCCCAGGAGAGCACGAGATCCGCGTCGGGCCGCAGCCGCCGTACCGCGGCGGCGGCCGGGAGCAGGCCGATTCCGGAGTCCATGAGCGCGATCTTCACCCGGCCACGATAGACGATCGGCCCTCGGGGTCCTCTCCGGTGGGGCAGACTGCGGGGGTGAGCGCCCTGCTGTGGATCACCGTCGTGTCGCTGGCCGCCTGGTGCTGGCTGCTGCTGTGCCGGGGCTTCTTCTGGCGCACGGACGTCCGGCTGCCGCCACGCCGGGATCCGGACGCGTGGCCGTCCGTCTGTGTGGTGGTACCGGCCCGCGACGAGGCCGCCGTACTGCCCGAGAGCCTGCCGTCGCTGCTGACGCAGGACTATCCGGGCCGGGCCGAGGTGGTCCTGGTGGACGACGGGAGCACCGACGGCACCGGGGAGCTGGCGCGCGAGCTGTCCCGGCGGCACGGCGGGCTGCCGCTGACCGTGGGCTCGCCGGGCGAGCCGCCGGCGGGCTGGACGGGCAAGCTGTGGGCGGTGCGGCACGGTATCGGCCTGGCACGCGCGCGTGACCCCGAGTACCTGCTGCTGACGGACGCGGACATCGCTCACGCACCGGACAGCCTGCGCACGCTGGTGGCGGCGGCCCGTGCCGGAGGCTTCGACGTCGTGTCGCAGATGGCGCGGCTGCGGGTGGCGAGCCTGTGGGAGCGGCTGGTGGTGCCGGCGTTCGTGTACTTCTTCGCGCAGCTGTATCCCTTCCGGTGGATCGGTCGCAAGAGCTCGCGTACGGCCGCGGCGGCGGGCGGTTGTGTCCTGCTGCGCACCGGGATGGCGGAGCAGGCGCGCATCCCGGAGGCCATCCGGCACGCCGTCATCGACGACGTGGCGCTCGCGCGTGCGGTGAAGGGCGCCGGAGGGCACGTCTGGCTGGGGCTGGCCGACCGGGTGGACAGCGTGCGGCCGTATCCACGGTTGCACGACCTGTGGCGGATGGTCTCGCGCAGCGCCTATGCCCAGTTGCGCCACAACCCGCTGCTGCTTCTCGGTACGGTCGCCGGACTCGCGCTGGTCTATCTGCTGCCGCCGGCCGCGGTGGCCGTGGGGGCGGCGGGCGGCGGCACGGCGACGGCCGTCACCGGCACCGTGGCGTGGGCGGTGATGGCGGGGACGTACCTGCCGATGCTGCGCTACTACCGGCAGCCGCTGTGGCTGGCGCCGCTGCTGCCGTTCACCGCGCTGCTGTACCTGCTGATGACGGTCGACTCGGCCGTGCAGCACCACCGGGGGCGTGGGGCCGCCTGGAAGGGCCGCACGTACGCGCGTCCCGACGCCGTGCCCGAGGAGGGCTGAACCCGGTCACTTGCGGCCGGGCGTCCAGTTCATGCCCCAGCCGTAGGCGCGGTCCATGGTGCGTTGCGGGCTTACTCCGCGCTCCGGCACCAGGTACCGCGCCTCGCGCTGCACGATGAGGTCGCCGCCCGTGTTGGTGATCCGGGCGAGCGCGCACACGGTGGAGGGGACGGTGCACTCGTCGAGCGAGAAGTCGATCGGGGCGCCGTGCTGCGGCTGGAGGGTGACGGTGGCGTGCAGGCCGGCGAAGGAGGCGGCGCCCTGGTAGATGGTGACGAAGACGAGGATGCGCCGGAACTCCTTGGTGCGGTCGAGGTTGATGGTGAGGTTCTCGCCGCTCGCCGTGGCGCCGGTGCGGTCGTCGCCGTCGAGGTGGATGTACGGCGGCCGGTGCAGCGACCCGAAGGCGTTGCCGAGGGCCTGGACGACGCCTTTGCGGCCGTCGGCCAGTTCGTACAGGGCGCACAGGTCGAGGTCGAGGTCTCCCTGCCCGCCTCCCCACCTGCCCCAGCCGGAAAGCTCTTTGCGTATCTGCCAGTTGAGGTTCACGCGCATGGTTCCGGAGGTGCCGCCCTGCTTGGCGAGCGAGACGGACGGCGCCGTCTTGGTGAGGGTGACCTTGGACAGGCGGACCGGCTGGGGCGCGGGGGCCGGAGCAGCCGTGGGAGGGGCCGAGGGCACGGGCGGCAAGGGCGCGGGTGCCACCGGCGCGGGCGGCGGTGGCGGGGCCGCCACGGGCGGCGGCGTGATCCGGGCCGCCGCGGTGGGCGGTGCGGCGTGCTGGGGTTCGTCCACGGTGATGCCGAAGTCCGTTGCGAGGCCTTCGAGTCCGCTGCTGTAGCCCTGGCCGACGGCGCGGAACTTCCACGCGCCCTGGCGGCGGTAGAACTCACCGAGTACGAAGGCCGTCTCGACGGTCGCGCCCGGGCTGTCGAAGCGGGCGAGCGTCCGCCCGGTCACGGCCTCGGTCACCTCGATGTAGAGGCCGGGGACCTGTCCGAAGGTCCCGCCGTCGGCGGAGGCGGCGAGGACGATCCGCTCGATCACGCCCTCCACGCGCGCGAGGTCGACGGAAAGGGTGTCCGTCACGCCCTCGCCGGTCCCCCTCTTGCCCTCGTGGCGCACCGCGCCCGAGGTGTGGGCGGGCTGGTTGTAGAAGACGAAGTCGGCGTCGGAGCGGACCTTTCCGGTGGCGAGCAGCAGCGCGGAGGCGTCCGCGTCGGGCACCCCGGGTCCCGAGCGCCAGCCCAGTTCGACGCGCAGGGCCGTGGTCGGCACCGGCGTGTTCGACCCCTTCGACATTGACATGTCCGCCCCCATCCGTGTCGGCCTCCGGGCACCCCCGGGTCGTCCGGGTGAGCCCTACCCGCACAACCTAATCCCGGGTACGGCGCACGCCGATGACCGACGCCGGAAGATCGTCGGCCAACTGGCGGTAACCCCGCAGGACCTCGCTCTTTACACGATTGAAGCGTCGCCCGACGTCCATTTTTGCCGAGTTCGCTCGGATTGGGGATCCCCGGTCACTGCAGGCACGGAAAACAACCCTCTTATCGGTCTCCCCAACGAGCACATCGTGGGCTTAACTTATGTGCCATGACCTCCCCCCGCTCCACTTATGGTGGCGGCTACTACTCCGCCTCCTTCCCGGACACCCCGATCTACGACTCGCTCGTGGCCGAGCGGGGCACCCCGCAGATCGCCCCGATCCGGGTCCCCGCCGCCTACGACATGGGCAGCAGCCTGCCCGCTCTGCCGTCGGCACTGCCCGCCCTCCCGGCGGCCCCCTCCCCGCAGGCCCCCGCCTACGGCTATCCGCAGCAGACACCGCAGCCCGCGCCGCTGCAGCAGGCACCCACGGCGTACATCCCGCAGCAGGCGAGCGCGCCTCGGGGTTATCCCGGCCCGCAGGCCCCGCAGCAGCAGCGCCCGATGGGGATGGGCACGGGATACGAGGCGATGCGTCCGGCCGCGCCGCGGCCTGCGCCCGCCCCCTACCAGGACCCCTACAACAACCAGCAGTACCGCGGCTACTGACCGGCGCACCGGCGCTGTCGGTGCCCCTGGCACCATGGCGTCATGGAGAACGCCGAAGTGCAGTCGATTCACGTCCATCCGGTCAAGGCGTTCCGGGGTCAGGCACCCCGGGAGGCTGTGGTGGAGCCCTGGGGCCTGGCCGGAGACCGGCGCTGGACACTGATCGACGACGGGGGAAAGGTCGTCACACAACGCGAACAGCCGCGCCTCGCGCTGGCCGCCGCCGAGCTTCTGCCCGGCGGCGGCGTTCGTCTGTCCGCGCCCGGTCACGCACCGCTGACGGTGCCGGTGCCCGAGCCGGCCGGCACCGTGCCGGTGAGCGTCTTCGGCACCAAGGTCGAGGCGGTCCCGGCGGCTGCGGCCGCACACGCCTGGTGCAGCGCCTATCTGCGGACGGACGTCCGCCTGGTCCACATGGACGATCCGGCCACCCGCCGCCCGGTCGATCCCGAGTACGCCCTGCCCGGCGAGACGGTGAGCTTCGCCGACGGCTACCCCTTGCTGGTCGCCACGACCGCCTCACTCGACGCCCTGAACTCCCTGATGGCCGAGGGCACCCAGGCCCAGGAGGGCCCGCTGCCGATGAACCGCTTCCGGCCCAACGTCGTCGTCGCCGGCACCGAGGCCTGGGCGGAGGACCACTGGTCGCGGATCTCCGTCGGCGACGTGGTCTTCCGCGTCGCGAAGGCGAGCGGACGCTGTGTCGTCACCACCGTCGACCAGGACACCGCCGTGCGGGGCCGGGAGCCCCTGCGCACCCTGGCTCGCCACCGCAAGGTCGGCGCGAGGCTGATCTTCGGCCAGAACCTCGTGCCCCTGTCGACCGGCACGATCAGGGTCGGGGACCCGGTCCGGGTGCTGGAGTAGCAGCGGTCTCGGCCCGACGACGGGGGAACCGGGGGCGGGTCCCGGTCGTTGGGAGGACATGAGAGTTTCCTGAGAAGCCGCGTGCGTGATCGTGCGCGGCTGACGTGATGTCGCTCTCTCTCGCCACGGTCCGCGGATGCGCGCCCGTGCCGGGGGATATGACGGAGCGGAAGGGGGTGGGGACATGCGGGTGATCAGTGGCCTGTGGCGCTGGCGGCGCAATCCGCTGCGCCGCACGACCGATCTGGCCGAGGCATGGGTGGCCCTCGTGGCACTCGTACTCATGGCCGTCACCGCGCCCGTGACCGGATGGCTGGTCGGCGCCGCCGCCCAGCACTCGCTGCAGCGGTCCGTGCGCGAGCAGCAGCGCACGCGCCACCTCGTCACCGCCACGGTCGTGCGTGACCTGGGCAGGGTCCCGGTGGAGACGGAGCCCGACACCTCGACGGCGCGCGACAGCCACCGCCGTGTCCTCGCGGACTGGACCGCACCGGACGGCAGCCATCGGCACGGCCCGACCCTGGCGGCCCTCAAGTCGCCGCACAGGGGAGACCACTTCAGACTCTGGACGGACCCGCAGGGCCGAATAACGACCCGTCCGCTGGACTCCCCCACCGCGACGACACACGCGGTGCTCGCCGGGACCGGCGCGGCCCTGCTGGCCACGGGCCTGGTGGAAGCCGCCCGGCGGCTGACCGTCTGGCGTATGGTCCGCAGGCGGTACGCACGCTGGGACCAGGCCTGGGACCGGGCCGGTCCGGACTGGGGCAAGGCGGGCACCGGCAGCTGACGGCCTTACGGCTCTGGTCAACCCATCCTGCACGCACACGCTACGGTGGACCGGCCGAAGCGCTTTCGGCGACAACCCGCGGACGAGCGAACCGCAGAGGCACGCGGCTTCGGGAGCGCGACGCGCACCAGCCCCAGGGGCTGAGCACGGTCGCGGTCCCGGCACCGGCGACGCGGCCCCTGCGGCAGCGAGCCGTCAGTACGACGAGGTGGGGGCACAGCAACGCCATGGCACAGGGCACGGTCCAGGTGACGCACACCGGTACGTCGCGGTGGCGGCGCCGCACGGGCGAGTACGCTTCGCTCGCCGCCGCCCTGGAGGCCGCCACCGACGGCGACGTCCTCACCATCGCCCCCGGCACCTACCGGGAAAACCTCGTCGTCCGGCGGGCGGTGACGCTCCGTGGCCCCGAGGGGTCCCCCGGCTCGGTGCGGATCGCACCGGTGGACGGCGTGCCGCTCACCGTGTGCGCCTCGGCCGTGGTGCAGGACCTGCACGTGGAGGGACAGGACGCGGCGGCGCCCGCACTGCTGGTCGAGGAGGGCGTGCCCGAGCTGATGGACGTGCGGATCGTCACCCGGTCCGCGGCGGGTATCGAAGTGCGCGGCGGCGCCCGCCCGACCGTGCGGCGGTGCACCGTGGACAACCCGGCCGGCATCGGCATCGCCGTACTCGACGGCGCGAGCGGGGTGTTCGAGGAGTGCGAGGTCGTCGCGGCCGGGCAGGCGGGCGTGGCCGTGCGGGGCGGGGCCCGCCCGCGCCTGGAGCGCTGCCGGGTGCACCATGCCGCCGGGACCGGGCTGACCGCGACGGGCGAGAACTCGTCGCTGGAGGCGGTGGGTTGTGAGATCTACGAGGTCCGGGGCTCCGGCGTCCAGGTCACCCAGCGGGCAACGGCACATCTGACCGACTGCGATGTGCACCGCACCACCACCGACGGTGTCACCCTGGACACGGACGCGGTGCTCACGCTCGCCGACTGCCGCATCCACGACATCCCGGAGAACGCGGTCGATCTGCGCTCGCGTTCGGTGCTCACGCTGACCCGGACGACGGTGCGTCAGTTCGGGCGCAACGGCCTGTCGGTGTGGGACCCGGGGACCCGGGTGGACGCCAACCAGTGCGAGATCTTCGACAGCACCGGGGACTATCCGGCGGTGTGGGTCAGCGACGGCGCCACCGCCGTCCTCGACTCCTGCCGGGTGCACGATGTGCCGGACGCCCTGTTCGTGCTGGACCGCGGTTCGCGCGCGGACGTCGTGGACAGCGACCTGTGGCAGGTGCGCAACACGGCGGTGTCTGTGAGCGACGGGGCCACCGCGCAGCTCGACGACTGCCGGATCCGGGAGGCGGCGACCGGAGCGTGGTTCCGCGACCACGGCAGCGGCGGCACGCTGAACAACTGCACGCTGGACGGCACCCAGACCGGTGTGATCGTCACCAAGGGCGCCGACCCGACCATCGAGCGGTGCACGGTCGACTCCCCCGCCGAGGCGGGCTTCTACGTCTCCGCGGGCGGCCGCGGAAGCTTCCTGAACTGCCGGGTCAGCGGCAGCGGCGGTTACGGCTTCCATGTGATCGACGGCTGCCGTGCGACGTTGCGCAAGTGCCGCACGGAGCGCTGTGCCCGCGGTGGTTACGAGTTCGCCGAGCCGGGCCCGGACGCCGGATCCGGGACGGGCCCGGTGGTGGAGGACTGCACCAGCGACGAGAGCGGCGGTCTGCGTCCGTCCCCGGCCCGCGAGACCGCCGTACAGACGGTGTCGCACTCCCCCGGGCTGCTCGGTTCGATCCCCGGGCAGCGCAGCACGGAGCAGGAGCCGCTGATCGCCGCTGCCGCGCCGGACACGCCGGCGCGGACGTCGAAGGATGTGCTCGGGGAACTCGACGCGTTGGTGGGCCTGGAGAGCGTCAAGCGAGAGGTGCGGGCGCTGACCGACATGATCGAGGTGGGCCGGCGGCGGCAGCAGGCGGGTCTGAAGGCGGCGTCGGTCAAGCGGCATCTGGTCTTCACCGGCTCTCCCGGCACCGGCAAGACGACGGTCGCCCGGCTCTACGGCGAGATCCTCGCCTCGCTCGGTGTGCTGGAGAAGGGGCATCTGGTGGAGGTGTCCCGGGTCGACCTGGTCGGTGAGCACATCGGCTCCACGGCGATCCGCACCCAGGAGGCGTTCGAGAAGGCACGCGGCGGGGTGCTGTTCATCGACGAGGCATACGCGCTGTCCCCGGAGGACGGCGGGCGGGACTTCGGCAAGGAAGCCATCGACACGCTGGTGAAGCTGATGGAGGACCACCGGGACGCGGTGGTGGTGATCGTCGCCGGCTACACGGCTGAGATGGAGCGCTTCCTGTCCGTCAACCCGGGTGTCGCCTCCCGCTTCTCGCGCACCATCACCTTCGGCGACTACGGTCCCGAGGAGCTGCTCAGGATCGTGGAGCAGCAGGCCGACGAGCACGAGTACCGGCTGGCGCCCGGCGCGTCCGAGGCGCTGCTGACGTACTTCACGGCCATCCCGAAGGGCCCGGCGTTCGGCAACGGCCGCACCGCCCGGCAGACCTTCGAGGCGATGGTGGAACGGCACGCGGGCCGTGTCGCCCAGCTGGACGACCCCAGCACCGACGACCTGACCCTGCTGTTCGCCGAGGACCTGCCGGAGCTGCCCTGACCGTCCGGTCGCACACGTGTCGAGTACGGCGAGGGCACGGCCTGGCCGGGCCTCACCCCGGTGCCTGCGGCTCAGGGCGGGGGCCCGGCAGCTCCGGGCGCAGCCGGCTCAGCAGCCGGGTCCGTGCGCGGGCGAAGGCCGGGTCCGCCTGGTAGTCGGAGTGGCCGAGGATGGGCGCCGGGAGCGGATGCTCGGGCGTGCGGCCGTAGACGAGCGGGTCCTGCAACGGGGCGTGGTCGACCTCGGGCGTGGCGTCGTCGGGGACGCGGACGGGGCCGCCGATGGGGTCGGTCGGGCGGTAGAGGTTGGTCCAGCAGGCGACATCGCGGTGCAGGGCGGCGAGCGCGGGCGGTCCGAAGTGGGCCGGGAACCAGCGGCCGTACAGGCGCTCCAGCGGGGAGCCGTAGGTCAGCAGCGCGATCCGGCCGCGCACGGACGGGGGCAGCTGCCAGGCGGCGGCCGCGGCCAGGACGCTGCCCTGGGAGTGACCGGAGAGGACCAGACGGCCTTTGGTGCGGTGCGTCCAGGTCGACATGCGCCAGGTCAGGTCCGGCACCGCGCGCTCGGCGTAGCAGGGCGGTGCGAAGGGATGCGCCGCACGTGGCCAGAAGGTGCCGACGTCCCACAGGATGCCGATGCTGCGCCGTGCCGAGGCGTCCTTGTAGGCGCGCCTGCCCCAGGTCACGAAGAGCACGAAACCGAGTCCGACCAGCCAGGAGCCCAGTGCCTGCGAGATCTCGGCGACGGCCTGGAGGGCGTCGAAGGTGTGGCGGGCCGCTCCGTCGGGCGTCTTCCGTGTGATCAGCGCGCCGGTCAGCGCCACACCGCCGAGCAGCAGGGTGGCGGCGGTGAGCACAGCGACGACGAGGGGTGCCCGGTCGGTGAGGGCGGCCATCGCGCGGACATGGGCGATGGCGCGGGTACGGACCGGGTCCTCGGGTTCGCCGGGGTGCTCGTGGCGGACTCGGGCGCGTTCGGCGCGGGCCAGCCGGGCGGTGTGCGTCCCGAGCCCGGCGGCGAGGAGCAGCAGGACTGCGAGTACCGGCGGGATCGTGGACGCCTGCCAGGTCAGCAGGAGGGGCGGGCCGGGGAGCCGGGCGCAGGTGCCGTCCAGCCAGTCCGCGACGCGCTGCGCGAGCCCGCCGGACATCACACCGCCCAGCGCGCAGGCGAGCAGCGCGACGGCCGGTCCGCCCAGGCCGCGCATCCCTGCGCGCGGATCGGGAGTGCGCCGGTACAGACAACGGGCCACCACGGCGAGCGCGACGATCAGCAGTCCCTGGGCCAGCATCAGGGCGCCGAAGGCCGGGTCGCCCGGCAGCCGTCCGGTGGACCGCCAGCCGGGGCGGGCCCAGCCGGCGTAGACCGCCGTGAGCAGCAGCAGGGCGAGCGCGCCCAGCGGCAGGAGTCGTACAAGGTGCCGGTCGGCCCGCTGGTCGAGGCGGTTCTCGCTGCGGCCCCGGCGGCAGACGACACCCACCACGAGCGCCGCCCAGGCCGGCAGGGCCGCGGTGAGCAGCCGGCTCACGGCCTCCAGGGCGGCGGGGCCGCCTGGCTGGTGGTCGAAGCGGGCCGCCGGGATCGCCAGGGCGGCGGCGACGGTCAGCAGGGCTGCCGCGGTGTGCGCGGCGCGCAGCCGGGCCACGAGGCGGCGCCCGTACCAGAAGCCGGGCATGGCCAGCGCGCTGCGGTCGGTGTCCGGTTCCGGGTCGTGGGACATCGGCTGGTGGGACTCGTACGCGCTCCAGGTGCGGTGCGAGAGATACCAGAGGAGTCCGGTCAGCGCGGCCGGTACCAGCGCGGCGAGCGCGAGCCGGCGGCCGGGCAGGCTCCACCAGCTGCCGTGCCTGCCGAAGGGCGCGGGCGCATCGGGGGCGAGGAAGGCCAGCCAGGAGTGGCGTCGGACGCAGTCATGGACGCCGGCGCACTGCCAGGCCACCAGGTCGAGGGCCACCTCGCAGACGGCGGCCACCAGCAGCACGGTCAGGGTGAGGGCGGCCAGCCGCACCAGGAGGCCGTACAGGCGGACCGTGCGGTGCCGGCCGGCTGCGGCGGGGCGCATCCAGTGGGCGAGGTTGACCACCATGAACGGCAGTAACACCAGCCACAGGGCGCGGCTGCGGTCGCCGGATGTCAGGTTGCACCAGACGTACGCCTCCCGAACGGGCTCGTCCCGGGCCCCCTCCCCTTCCGGCGTGTCCTCTGCGCGCCGGAAGACGGCGGCCGTGTCGTCACCGGTGATCCGGACGGTACGCGGGTCGCCGAGCATCTTCTCGGGGGTGGTCCCGCCCACCCCGTGCACCAGCAGCTCCAGCTCGGCCTCCGGCGCGGTGAGCCGGTCGGGGCGGCCGGCCGGCGGCCTCGCCGCCTTGCCCGTCCGCTGCCCGCTGGGGCGTTCCTGTGCGCGGTCCACTGTTGTCGCACCCCCGTGACGTGCCCGAAGGCCTGTGCCGATGCGGGCTTCAGGATCCCGGGTGCGCCGACCGCGCGCACCACTCGTCACGGAATCTCCCCGATCCGGGTGACGGCGCCGGGACCGCCGGGGTCTCTGTGGCGAATGTGGCATGTACGGGTGGTGACAGGAGGTGGCGCAACCCGTACCCACCCGTGAAAGGATGGGACGCCCGCGCATCGCCGGCCGGATGGAACCTCCTGGTCGGGGGCGGTGCGCCGGGGCGTGTCGGACGGATGGCGGCGAAAGGACCGGAGCGTACGTGAGTGAGAATCAGAACCTCCTCGCGGAGCAGCGCCGCGCCCTGATCCTGGACGAGGTCCGGCGCCGGGGCGGTGTGCGGGTGAACGAACTGACCCGCAAGCTCGGCGTGTCGGACATGACCGTGCGCCGTGACCTGGACGCCCTCGCCCGTCAGGGTGTGCTGGAGAAGGTGCACGGCGGCGCGGTGCCCGTGGTCGAGGCGAGCACCCATGAGCCGGGCTTCGAGGCCAAGTCCGGTCTGGAGCTGACCGCCAAGGAGGACATCGCGCGGGCCGCCGCCAAGCTGGTCAGCCCGGGCACGGCGATCGCCCTGTCCGGTGGTACGACGACGTACGCGCTCGCGCAGCACCTGCTGGAGGTGCCCGACCTGACCGTGGTGACGAACTCGGTGCGGGTCGCGGACGTCTTCCACGCGGCGCAGCGCACCTCGGGCCAGCGGCAGGGCGCGGCCACGGTGGTGCTCACCGGCGGCGTGCGGACCCCGTCGGACTCGCTGGTCGGGCCGGTCGCCGACCAGGCGATCGCGGCCCTTCACTTCGATGTGCTGTTCCTCGGCGTGCACGGCATATCGGTGGAGGCCGGTCTGTCCACGCCGAACCTCGCGGAGGCGGAGACGAACCGGCGGCTGGTGCACTCGGCGCGCCGGGTCGTGGTGGTCGCCGACCACACCAAGTGGGGGACGGTGGGCCTGAGTTCCTTCGCCACGCTGGAGCAGGTGGACACGCTCGTCACCGACGCGGGGCTGCCGGCCGAGGCCCGGACGGAGATCTCCGAGCACCTGCCGCGGCTGCTGGTCGCGGGCGAGTGGGAGCCGGAGGACCGGGACACCGACGACATCTGACGGTGCGTCAGTTAGGCTGACGGTGCACCACCCCGTTCCGCGAAGGGACTCATGAGGGGGTTTCGCACCATGGCTCACCGTCTACGCCCGGTCGGTGTCGACTTCGTCGAGACCGCCCCTGTACGCCTGGTGTTCGCCCGGGAGATCTCCGCAGCCCCTGAGGCGGTCTTCCGGTCGCTCGCCGAGGACCTGGCCGGCTGGTCGGAATGGTTCCCCGGGGTGGCCTCCGTACGGCCGGCCGGCGGTGGTCGCGAGGTGCGGCTGCGCGGCGGCGGCCGCTTCGAGGAGTCGGTGGTCGTGGCCAGGGCACCGGAGCTCTACGCCTATCGCGTCGACGTGACGAACATGCCGGGAGCGCGGGCCTGGGTCGAGGAGTGGCGACTTGCCCCGGCCGGCACCGGGACCCGGGTGCAGATGACCTTCGCGCTCGACGGGACGGCGGCGTTCCGCCTGCTGTGGGCTCTCGTCCGCCCCGGGGTGGGCCGCGCCTTCCGCGATGCGGTCGCGAAGCTGGACCGGCGCCTCGGCTGACCCGTCCGCCGGCTCAGTCCGGCCACACCCCCGTCGTCAGCAGGGTCTCGATCGCCGCCGCGTACGGCGTGATGTCCAGGCCTTGCTCCGCGAGCCAGACGTCGGAGTAGTACTTGTCGAGGTAACGGTCGCCCGGGTCGCACAGCAGGGTGACGACGCTGCCGGTGCGGCCCTCGGTCACCATCTCGGAGACGATCTTCAGCGCGCTCCACAGTCCGGTTCCCGTGGAGCCGCCCGCCTTGCGGCCGATGGCCTGTTCCAGGGCGCGTACGGCGGCGACGCTGGCCGCGTCCGGGACCTTCATCATCCGGTCGATCGCGCCGGGCACGAAGCTCGGCTCCATGCGCGGGCGGCCGATGCCCTCGATCCGGGAGCCGCAGTCGCAGGTGACGTCCGGATCGCCGGTGGTCCAGCCCTCGAAGAAGCAGGAGTTGTCCGGGTCGGCGACGCAGATGCGGGTGTCGTACTGCATGTAGTGGACGTAGCGGGCGAGGGTCGCGGAGGTGCCGCCGGTGCCGGCCGTGGCGACGATCCACGCCGGCTCCGGGAACCGCTCCAACTCCAGCTGGCGGAAGATGGATTCCGCGATGTTGTTGTTCCCGCGCCAGTCGGTGGCCCGCTCGGCGTAGGTGAACTGGTCCATGTAGTGGCCGCCGGTCTCCACCGCGAGGCGTGCGGACTCCTCGTACATCTTGCGGGAGTCGTCCACGAAGTGGCACTGGCCGCCGTGGAACTCGATCAGGCGGATCTTCTCGGCGCTGGTCGTGCGCGGCATGACCGCGATGAAGGGCACGCCGATCAGCTTCGCGAAGTAGGCCTCGGAGACGGCGGTCGAGCCGCTGGAGGCCTCGATGACGGGGCGGCCGGGACGGATCCAGCCATTGCAGAGGCCGTAGAGGAAGAGGGAGCGGGCGAGGCGGTGCTTGAGGCTGCCGGTGGGGTGCGTCGACTCGTCCTTCAGGTAGAGGTCGATGCCCCAGTGCTCGGGGAGCGGGAAGCGCAGCAGGTGGGTGTCCGCCGAGCGGTTGGCGTCGGCCTGGACCTTGCGGACGGCTTCTTTCAGCCAGTCGCGATACGCGGCGTCGCTGCGGTCGACATCGAGGGTCGCGCCGGTCCGGGTCCGGTCGGTGGTGCTCACGGCGGTGCTCCTTACGCTGGGTGCCGACGACGCCTCGCGCGTCGGCACTTTGAGCATAGGCATCTTTTGCACCGCTTCCCACCTGCATAAACGCATCTTTGAGCCATCCAAAGCCGCCCTGGGGCACGAGCGAGCGAGGCGTCCGGGGGCGCATTTGGCGGGAGTGCTCCGGGCGGCTGTCGCAGGCGTCCCGCGTGTACTGGTGCTCCCGGCCGCACGGAGGCAGACTGCACGCGACGGGACGATCGTCCGTCGGACAGGCCCTGACGGGGGCGCACACTGGATCGCGGAAGCACACGGGCAAGGGGGCGGCGAAGGATGGCGGAGCCTGAGTTCACGGCCAAGGGCGTGCGGATCGGCAAACGACTGCGTTCGCTCACCCGGGCCGGGCAGGTCCGGATCAACGACGGCAGGCTGGAGTTGCTCACCAGCTACGGCAGCGAGATCGACAGCGCTCCGGTACAGGCGGTGCGCGCGTCCAAGCCGTGGTTCGGGCCGGACGACAAGGCGTTGGCCGACCTCAACGGCAAGCGGTACCTGCTGACGCTGGGCGAGCACGACCCCGCTCCGGGCGAGCCGGGTCCGCCTGCGGCACGGCGGTTCATCGAGGCGGTGCGCCGCGCCGCCGGACGCGGCGGCTGAGGACGTACGGCGCACACCTGGGAGCAGCGGTCCGTTGCGGCGAGTTGCGGGCGGCCATCCGCTGCGTCACTCTGGTCTCACGTCACTCTGGGTTTACCGGCGATAACGCTGCGAACCAGCCCGCCGGCCATGACAGCAGGCGGACGTTTGGACGCAAGCACCCTGCTGGATCCGTTGTTCTCCGTGTTCTTCCGGTCCGTTCGGACCTCTACATCGGGGAGTCGCAGCCGTGATCAGTCACCCGAGCAGGCACTGCACCGTGGAGCTCCAGGCCCTGCCGTCACGGATCGGCCAGGTCCGCAGAATCGTATCTGCGCAGTTGCGCTACTGGCACATGGACGCGTTGATAGACCGGGCCGCGCTCGGTGTGACGGAGCTGCTGAGCAACGTTCACCGGCACGCAAGGCCCGACAAGTCGTGCACGGTCGAGCTCGAGCTGGCGCCGGACCGGCTCACCGTCTCGGTGCGCGACAACGATCCGCGGCTTCCGGTGCCGGCCGCCGCCGCGGACGCGCCCGACACCGGCCCGCTGGCCACCTGTGGTCGGGGGCTGGCGATGGTGGCGGCGGTCAGCGAGAGCTGGGGGGCTCGGCCGGACGGCGAGAACGGCAAGGTCGTCTGGTTCACGCTGCCCGCCCCGGCGGTGGTGCGGCCGCATCCGGCGAGTGTGCCGCGCCGTACCACGGAGCCGCGGCCGGCGGCCAAGACCGCCCCTGTCCGCTCCGCGGTACCGGTGGCCGCGGCAGCGCCGGTCGGCGCACCAGCGCCCGCGGCTGCCGCAACGCCCGTGGCTGCCGGAACGCCTGTGGTCGCCGTAGCGCCGGGTGCCGCCGGAACTCCGGTCGGCGCCGCGGCTCCCGCTCCGGCGGTGGCGCACGCCTCGGGCGTGCCCGCGACATAGGCGCCGCCCGGCCGGCCGCTTCGGGCTGACCGGGCGGCGCCCCGCCGGTGCGACGGACAGGTCCCGACCGCGCCCGCCGGCGCCCGTCGAACCCCGGTACGACCCTGCCGGCCGGGGGTCGGTCCGCTCACCCGCGCCGACAGGGTGCCGCTGCGCCGACCCGTGCCGCCCCAGCGGTACGACCGCCCGCGGCAACGCGGGTACGAGCGCCGCTGCCGGGCGGGGCGGGCGCAGCCCCGGCGGCACGCCTCGCGCGACCCGACGAGTAGGCGCCACGGCCGACCGACCCGGGCACCTCGGCCACAGCGACCACGCCGGCCCCCAGCTACAGCGCATGGCGGGCGCAGCCGCCTGCAGCTCCCCAGGGGCGCGGGGAACGGCGCGACCAGCCAGGCACACACCCGCACGCTCCCGCACGACCCCACGAGTAGGCGCCACGACCGCGCCGACCCCACCGAGGACGACCAGCAAATGCCGCACCGCCGCGCAGTGCCGGTAGTAGGCGCCACGGCCGACCGGCCCGGGCACTCGGCCACAGCGACGCGGTCACTCCGTCGCGATGGCCCGCAGCACGTCCAGCCGGGCCGCGCGCCGGGCCGGGCGGAGGCCTGCGAGGGCGCCGGCGGCGAGGCCGACGAGGGCCACCACCGCCAGCCGCGCGGGCGGAAGGGCGAACGCGAACGCGGTGTCGCTCGCGCCGTCCGAGGCCCGCACCAGCACCCAGCCCAGAAAGGCGCCGAGGCCGAGCCCGCCGACGGTGCCGAACGCGGCGACCAGGACCGACTCCCAGCGGACCATGGCCCGCAGTTGGGCGCGGGTCTGGCCGACGGCCCGCAACAGACCCAGTTCCCGGGTGCGTTCGTGCAGCGCGAGCGTCAGCGTGTTCGCGATGCCGAGCAGGGCGATGACCACCGCGAGGGCGAGCAGCGCGTAGACGAGGGTGAGCATCATGTCGATGCCACCCGCCGACGACTGCGCGTACTCGTCGCGGGTCTGCACCTCGGGGTTGCCGTACCGGGCGGCGATCCGCCGCACCGCCGCCCTGCCCGCGTCGGCACCGACCCCGGGCTTGAAGGTGACGGCGATCAGGGTGTCCGCGTCCTGGGTGCGGTGCGGAGCCCACGCGGCGCGGGTGATGACGTAGTCGCCGGCGAGTTCCGACCGGCCGTACACCGCCCGGACGGTGAAGGTCTCGCTCCGGCCGTCGGTGAAGGTCAGGCGGGTGGTGTCACCGGTGCGCAGATGCTGCCGGCCGGCCTCCGTCCGGGTGATCGCGATGCCGTCGGCGCCGAGGCCGCGCAGGGAGCCGGTCACCGTGCCGAGGTCGAAGGTACGGGCGAGCGCCGCCGGATCGGTGACGGTCAAGGCCCGTCCCCTTCCGTTCACTTCGGCGACGCCGCGGCCGAGCCCCACGGCCGTGCCGACTTGCGGCAGACGCTGGAGGGCGGGGGCGAGCCGGGGACTGAGGCCGCTGCCGCCCGCGCCGAAGGACGGGCTGCTGACGGCGAGGTCACCGGCGAAGGACCGGGACACTGTCTGGTCCATCGTGGCCTTCAGCGAGGCACCGAAGACGGTGAACAGCGACACGACGGCCACGCCGATCATCAGCGCGCCCGCCGTGGCCGCCGTCCGCTTCGGGCTGCGCAGGGCGTTGCGCCGCGCCAGCGAGCCGGTCACGCCGCGCAGCCGGTCCAGGGGGCCGCCGAGCAGTCGTACGGCGGTGGTGGCGGCGACCGGGCCGAGGACGACGAACGCCGCCAGGGCGAGCAGCGCGCCGACTCCGGCAAGCCACACGGACGGGGAGACGAGGACGCCGGTCAGGGTCGCGGCGAGCGCAGACGCGCCGAGGACACCTCCGGCGATCGCACGGACGCGGGAGGCGCCCGAGGTGTCGACGGCCGTTTCGCGCAGGGCGGCGAGCGGCGCGGTGCGTCCGGCGCGCCGGGCCGGCAGGAGCGCCGAGCCGAGGCAGACGGCGATTCCGACCGCGAGCGGCAGCACCATCGACAGCGTCTTGATCACCAGGTCGCCGTCGGGGAACGGGAATCCGATCGCCGGGAACAGCGCCTGCAGGCCGGCGGCGATGCCGATGCCGCCCGCGAGTCCGGTGACCGACGCGGTGAGCGCGACCAGGCAGGCCTCGGCGAGTGCGGCGGCGGTCACCTGGCGGCGTGCCGCGCCCAGAGCCCGCAACAGGGCGTGCTCGCGGGTGCGCTGGGCGACCACGATCGCGAATGTGTTGTGGATGGAGAAGGTGGCGACGAGCAGCGCGACGCCGGAGAAGACGAGAAGGAAGGTGGTGAAGACGGTCAGGAACTGGCTGGAGATCATGTCGGTGTTCTCCTGCGCCGACTGCTGACCGGTGATGGCCTCAACCCCCTTGGGCAGCACGGGAGTCAGCCTGCGGACCAGTTCCCGCTGGCTCACTCCGGGCCCGGCCCGCACCTCGATCGCGGCGGCCTGGCCGGGGCGCGCGGCGAGGTACTTCTCGGCGTCGGCCCGGGTCATGCCGGTGAACGTCACCTGGGCCATGCCGTCCTGGCCGCCGAAGGTGGCAAGGCCGACGACGGTGACCTGCACCGGGTCCGGGGTGCGCAGGGTGGTGGTGTCGCCGATCTTCAGGCCGCCCTTCTTCGCGGCACCCCGGTTCACCACGACCTCGCCGGGCTTCGCGGGCGCGCGGCCTTCGGCGATCCGGTACGGGTTGAGGCGGGCGTCCGTGATCCAGTTGCCGGCCAGCGTGGGTGGTCCCTGACCTCCGACGGGCTTACCGTCGGAGCCGACCAGCTGGCCCGCGCCCTGGATGTTCGGGGCGGCGGCGGCCACGCCGGGGACCCGCTCGACGGCCCTCACCAGCGAGGTGTCCACGGGGCGCCGTACACCCTGGGCCTCGCCGGGGGTGGTGATGGCGTCGGCGCCGCGCACGACGGCGTCCGTGTCGCTGGTGGCCTCGCCGAACATGCTGCCGAAGCCGGCGCGCAGCGTGTCGCCCATGACGAGGGTGCCGGTCAGGAAGGCGACGCCGAGGAACACGGCGAGGAAGGTGCCGGCGAACCGGCGCCGGTGGGCGCGCAGCGAGGTGAGACCGAGCCGCAGCGACGCGTTCATGTCCGCACCTCGAAGGCCTTCATACGGTCCAGGACCCGGTCCGCGGTGGGCGACTCCATCCGGTCGACCAGGCGGCCGTCGGCGAGGAAGAGCACCTCGTCGGCGTGCGCGGCAGCCACCGGGTCGTGCGTGACCATGACGACCGTCCGGTCCCCGTCGCGCACGGCGGAGCCGAGGAGGCCGAGGACTTCCGCGCCGGAGCGGGAGTCGAGGTTGCCGGTGGGCTCGTCGGCGAAGACCACGTCGGGCCGCCCGGCGAACGCCCGTGCCACGGCCACGCGTTGCTGCTGGCCGCCGGAGAGTTCCGCGGGACGGTGGTGCAGCCGGTCGCGCAGCCCGACGACGTCGACGAGCGCGTCGATCCACTCCCGGTCGCCGCGCCGCCCGGCCAGGTCCAGCGGCAGGGTGATGTTCTCGGCGACGGTCAGCGTCGGCACCAGGTTGAACGCCTGGAAGACGAAGCCGACCCGGTCGCGGCGCAGCAGGGTCAGGCGGCGGTCGTCGAGCGCGCCGAGTTCGGTGTCACCGATCCAGGCGGCGCCGGAGGTGAGCGTGTCGAGGCCGGCCGCGCAGTGCATGAGGGTGGACTTGCCGGAGCCCGAGGGGCCCATGACGGCGGTGAAGCGTCCGGCGGGAAAGGAGACGTCGACGCCGTCCAGGGCGCGTACGGCGGTGTCGCCGCCGCCGTACACCTTGACCGCGTCCACCACGCGGGCCGCGGCCCGCACTGCCGTCGTCGTGGTCATGCCGCGCTTCCCTTGCCCGTGCGGCCGAACTGCTCCTCCAGGACGGACAGGCGGCGCCAGTACTCGTCCTCGTCGATCTCGCCGGAGGCGAAGCGGCGGCCGAGCACCGCGAGGGGCGAGTCGCCCGCGGGCCGTCCGCCGTCCGTCGGACGCCAGGGGCCGCCGCGGCCGCGCAGGCCGGTGCGCCGCAGGACCGTGGCGGCGCCGATCACGACGGCCGCCCAGATCAGCGGGAGGAACAGGATCCACGGGCCGGGTCCGCCGCCGCCCCAGTCGGCCAGGTTCTGCATCTCGGGTCATCTCCGTTGTCGGCTCGGTTCTCCCCGGTCTTCCGGGGATGCCACGAGACTCCCTCCGGCGAGGGGTCCCGGTCGTCGTGCGGCCGGCGGCAGTGCGCGTACCTCCGCGGGAGTACGACGGTGGGGGTGCGCCTGCTCCCTCGGGACTGGCGGACTGTAACTACTAGTATGTACAGTGGATGCATGAGCACCCCGGAACGACTGATCGAGTCCACCCGTGAGCTGCTGTGGGAGCGCGGGTACGTGGGCACGAGCCCCAAGGCGATCCTGGAGCGCGCGGGCGCCGGCCAGGGCAGCATGTACCACCACTTCAAGGGCAAGCCGGACCTCGCCCTGGCGGCGATCCGGCGCACCGCCGGCGAACTGCGCGCCGCGGCGGAACGCGTCCTCGACGGGCCGGGCACGCCGTACGAGCGGATCGAGGCGTATCTGCGGCGCGAGCGCGACGTACTGCGCGGCTGCCCGATCGGCCGGCTGACCATGGATCCGGACGTGATCGCCAGTGACGAACTGCGCGCGCCGGTGGACGAGACGATCGCGTGGATCCGGGAGCGGATCGCCGGAATCGTCGAAGAGGGCAAGCGACAGGGGCAGTTCGCACCCTCGCTGGACGGACAGGAGATCGGCGCGGCCGTCCTCGCGACCGTGCAGGGCGGCTATGTCCTGGCCCGCGCCTCCGGCACGCCCGCCGCCTTCGACGCCGGTGTCCGCGGGCTGCTCTCCCTGCTCGCACCCCGAACTCCCGGACAGGAGACCTGAGTCACGTGCACATCACCGGACGACGCCCCGACACCCGGCAGGGCCCGGCGGAGAACTTCACCGGCACGGTCTGGCTGGACGAGATCGCCGCGCCCGCCGCTCCGTCCCGGCTGCGCATGTTCAACGTCCACTTCGCACCGGGCGCCCACACCGCCTGGCACCGGCACCCGCACGGTCAGGTGCTGCACGTCCTGGAGGGCGAGGGGCTGGTGCAGCGCAGGGGCGGCGAGGTGGAGGCGATCCGCGCGGGCGACACGGTGTGGATCGAGCCGGACGAATGGCACTGGCACGGCGCCGCGCCCCGCGCCTTCATGACCCACCTCGCGGTCGTCGAGGCCGCAGAGGACGGCACGACGACCGAGTGGCACGCGCACGTGGACGACTATCCCGCCTGAGGCCCGAGAAAGGATCCTGTACATGCACGCCATGCAGTACGAGTTCACCCTGCCCGCGGACTTCGACATGGGCGTCATCCGCTCGCGCGTCGCCCGTGTCGCCCCTCTGCTGGACGACTGGGACGGTCTCGGCATCAAGACGTATGTTCTGCGCGAACGCGGGGTGCACGGCTCGCCGGTGAACCAGTACGGGCCGTTCTACCTCTGGAACACGATGGAGGGCATGAACCGCTTCCTGTGGGGAGGGGCCTTCCAGGGGCCCGTCGACGACTTCGGGCGGCCTGCGATACGACAGTGGACCGGCCTGGCGTTCGAGGAGGGATCCGCCACCGGTTCCGCGCCCTCATACGCCGTGCGCCGACGCCAACCGGTGCCGGAGGGCGTGGAGTTGGCGGCCTTCATGGCGGACGCGGCGGCCGAGACCGGGCGGCTGGCGGCGGAGGACGGCGCGGTGCTGGCGGCGGCCGCCGTCGACACCCGGGCCTGGGAGCTGGTGCACTTCTCGCTCTGGGAGCACGACACGCCCAAGGCCGACGGCGACCTCTTCCAGGTGCTGCACCTGTCCGCACCCGGCCGGGACCGGCTCCCGCGCGGTCGGCAGTGGTGAACCGGGTCCGCACGGTCCTCGGCGACATCCCGCCCGGGGAGCTGGGCGTGTGCGACGCGCACGACCATCTCTTCCTGCGCAGCGCCCAGTTGCCCGGGCAGGAGCTGGACGATGTGGCGGCGGCGCGGGCCGAGCTGGCCGCGTTCCGGGCGGCGGGCGGTGCGGCGGTCGTCCAGTGGACGCCGTACGGGATGGGCCGGCGGACGGCGGAGCTCGCCCAGCTGTCCCGGGCCACCGGTGTGCGGCTGGTGTGCGCCACGGGACTGCACCAAGCCGCGCACTACGACGCCGAGTTGCTCGGCGGGCTGCGCGGTACCGGCCTTGCCGAGCTGTTCGTGTCCGAGCTGACCGACGGCATCGGCACGACCGGGGTGCGCGCCGGTCTGATCAAGGTGGCGGGCGGCTTCCACGCCCTCGACGCGCACGCCCGCTGGACCATGACGGCGGCGGCCGAGGCGCACCATGCCACCGGCGCACCGATCGCCGTGCACCTGGAGCTGGGCACCGGTGCACTGGACGTGCTCGACCTGCTGTGCGGCGAGTTGGGCGTGCCCGGCGAGCGGGTGATCCTCGGCCATCTGAACCGCTCCCCCGACCCGGTGGTGCAGCGCCAGGCCGCCGCGTCGGGCTGCTGGCTGGCCTTCGACGGACCTTCCCGCGCCCACCATGCCACCGACTGGCGGATGCCGGAGGCGGTACGGGCCCTGGCGGAGGCCGGCTTCGGCGACCGGCTGCTGCTCGGCGGCGACACCGTGGTCGCCGGCGCCCGCTCGGTCGACGGCGGGCCCGGCATGCCGTATCTGCTGCGCAGGGCTCGGGCGCGACTCCAGGTGGAGTTGGGCGCGGAGCTGGTGGAGCGGATGCTCACCGAGCATCCCGGTCGGGCGTTCGCGGTCGACTGGCCGTGACGGTCCTCGCCTGAGCACCTGCGTGGTTGTGCCGTTCGGCGGCTGCGGGTCGCCGTGGCCTGTCGCGCAGTTCCCCGCGCCCCTGGACGGCGCGTCTCTCAGGCGTGCGTGTAGGCGCCGAGTACCGGTCGCAGATAGTCGACGTGCGGTCCGTCCAGCGACTCCAGGTCGGCGGTCGAACCGAGCAGCTCGATCCGGTCGAACTCGGGGTCGCGGCCCTGGGCGGTCTCCGTCTTCACCAGCTCCGCGTACCGGTCGTACAACTCCTCTGCGGGGCGCGGCGGGGCGGTGAACATGACGCCGACGTTGCCGCGCCCGCCGAGGGTGGTCAGCCATGGCGTCAGGGCGTCGGCGGGGGTGTCGGAGCCGGTCTCCTCGGCCAGTTCGCGGGCCGCGTGCGCCCGTAGCGTCATGAGGTCCAGCTCGGCGCCGTGGTCGGGTGGTTCCATGGTGCCGCCGGGCAGCTGCCAGCGGCCGGGAGCCGCGGTCGAGGGTGCCATCCGGCCCACCGTCAGGCGTCCGTCGTCGGCCGGCTGTGCCACGGACACGAACAGGGACGCGTACGCGGGAGCGTCGGGCACCTGGCGCAGGGCCCGGTACCGGTAGGTGGCCCGTGCCCAGGACAGCACCAGGCCGTCGGCACCGTCACGTTCGAGTCCGGTCAGCGCGGCCACCGGGCCGTCGAACAGGGCCGGGTTGGCTCGTACGGCCTCCTCCCACGCGCGGTCCATCGCCGAGCGGTGGCGCCCCGACAGCTCGGGCAGGGCCGTCTCGACCAGGCGGATGCGCCCGGCGGGCAGGATCTCCACGGGGGAAGCGGTCACCGCAGCGCCCCCAGCGGGTCGTCGAGCACGGGCTGCCAGGCCAGTTCGGCCGCGCCGACGAGGCTGTTGTGGTCGAGCGTGCAGGGCAGGATCGGTACGCCGCCGCTCTGGCCCCACAGGCTGCGGTCGGCGACGACCGCGCGCAGCCGGCCGGGGTCGGCGTCCAGGAGGGTGCGGTGGAGGCCGCCGAGGATGATGCGGTCGGGGTTGAGGATGTTGACCAGGCCGGCCAGGCCCAGGCCCAGCCGGTCGATCAGGGCCTCGGCAGCGGCACGGACGGCCGGGTCGGCGTACTGGGTGCGCAGCAGGTCGTCGGCCTGCTGGAGCAGGGACACCTCGGGGCCCGGCTCGCGGCCGGCCTCGACGAGGAGGGCCAGCGGGTCTGCCTCGACGTCCAGACAGCCGCGGCTGCCGCAGTGGCAGGGCCGGCCCTCGGGGTTGACGGTGAGGTGACCGACCTCCAGGGCCAGACCCGAACTGCCGGTGTGCAGGCGGCCGTCCAGCACCAGCGCACCGCCGACGCCCCGGTGACCGGTGGCCACGCACAGCAGGTCCCTGGCGCCCCGCCCGGCGCCGTGCCGGTGTTCGGCGAGCGCGGCGAGGTTGACGTCGTTGCCCGCGAAGGCCGGGCCGGTGATGCCCGCGGCGCGGACGCACTCCGCGAAGGTCCGGCGGACCGGGGCGCCGACGGGCCAGGCCAGGTGCAGGGGGTTGAGGGCGAGGCCGTCCGGTTCGGCCACGGCGGACGGCACGGCGAGTCCGGCGCCGACGCAGCGGCGGCCCGTCGTGCGCAGCAGTTCCGCGCCCGCTTCGACGACCGAGCCGAGCACCTTCGCCGGGTCGGCGTCGACGGTCTCGCAGCCGGGCGCGGTCGCCACGATCCGCCCGCCGAGTCCGACCAGCGCGGCCCGGAAGCCGTCGGCGTGCACCTGTGCGGCGAGGGCCACCGGGCCGTCCTCGGCGACCTCCAGCCGGTGCGAGGGGCGGCCCTGGGAGCCGGCCGCGGCGCCCGGCCGGGCGTCCACCCGGATCAGCCCGAGCGCCTCCAGCTCGGCGGCCACCGCCCCCGCCGTCGCCCGGGTGACCCCGAGTTCCGCGGTGAGCACGGCCCGGGTCGGTGCCCGTCCGGTGTGCACCAGCTCCAGCGCGGGTCCGAGCGCACCGCGCCCCCGGTCCAACCGCGCTCTCGAGGTGGTCCTCTCCCCCGCTGTCCGGGGATCCGCCTTGCCGCTCATGAGGGCGAGTCTCCCATGATCCGCACCCGGAGTGGCCGGCGCCACCGGCTGGGCCTGTCCCGCTGGTGCGGCCTGATGCAAGACGCAGGAGGGCGTGCAGGTCCCCGCGTCCGGGACACGGTCCGCCGGACCGGCCCTGCATCCGCCGGACAGGTCCTACAGGCCGCTGACCCGCAGGGTGATGTTCAGCCGTCCGGCCAGACCGAGCCCTGGCGGGGCCGTGCCCGGGTGTACGCGCGGTACTCCGTGGTAGGCGAGCCGGGAGGGACCGCCGAAGACGAACAGGTCCCCGCTGCGCAGCTCGACGTCCGTGTAGGGCTTGGTGGGGGTCCCGGTGTTGCCGAAGCGGAAGACGCAGGTGTCGCCGAGGCTGAGGGACACCACCGGCGCGTCCGCCTTCTCGTCGCTGTCGCGGTGCATGCCCATGCGGGCGTCGCCGTCGTAGAAGTTGATCAGTGCGATGTCGTACAGGTACGGCTCCTGCGGGCCGAGGGCGGTGACGGCGGCGCGCCGGCCCAGCTCGCCGAGCCAGGCCGGGAACGGTTTCACGGGGGCGCCGTCGCCGTCGACGACCGTGCGGGCATAGGCGTACGGGTACCAGTGCCGACCGGGGCACTCGGGATTGTGCCGCACCGCCCGACCGCAGTTCGGGCACCGGCGTACGGGACCCCAGTGCCAGCCCAGGCAGACCTGCCGGGCGGTCATCGTGCTGCCGCCCGGGGTGCGGACGGTACGCAGGCCGGCCGGTGGCCGCGCCCATGCGCGGCAGGCGGCGAGCAGCTCGCGCTGCCGGTCGGCGGCCAGCCAGTCCGGGACGTGCACGGCGCCCGGCGCGACCTCCGCGCGCTCCCTGGGAAACAGCTCCACGTCCACACCCCCATCCTGCCCCACCACTCCTGAGCTGCGGCTCGGCTAGCCTGGGAGGCACGATGAGCAACCGTATGACGACACCGTGGGGCGAGATCGAGCTGTCCCGCTTCCCCGAGGATCCCCGCGACCGGCTGCGCGCCTGGGACGCCTCCGACGCGTACCTGCTGCGGCACCTGGCGGAGGAGGGGGTGCCGCTCACGGGCTCGGTCGTGGTGCTCGGGGACCGCTGGGGTGCGCTGGTCACGGCGCTCGCGGAGCACCGGCCGACGCAGATCACCGACTCCTTCCTGAGCCAGGAGGCGACCCGGGCGAACCTGGCGCGGGCCGGTGTCGAGCCCGGTGCCGTACGGCTGCTGACCACCCAGGATCCACCGCCGGAGCGGGTGGACGTGCTGCTGGTGCGGGTGCCGAAGAGCCTGGCGCTGCTGGAGGACCAACTGCTGCGGCTGGCGCCCGCCGTGCACGCGGACACGGTGGTCGTCGGCACCGGCATGGTGAAGGAGATCCACACCTCCACGCTCCAGCTGTTCGAGCGGATCCTCGGGCCGACCCGGACCTCACTGGCCCGGCAGAAGGCCCGGCTGATCTTCTGCACGCCGGACCCGGCGCAGGCCCGGCCCGAGAACCCGTGGCCGTACAGCTACGCGCTCCCGGATGGCATCGGGGCGGTCTCCGGGCGTACGGTCGTCAACCACGCGGGCGTGTTCTGCGCCGACCGGCTCGACATCGGCACCCGGTTCTTCCTGCGGCATCTGCCCGGACCGGGCGCGGGCCGCGTGGTGGACCTCGGCTGCGGCAACGGTGTCGTCGGTACGGCGGTGGCGCTGGCGGACCCGACGGCCGAAGTGCTGTTCGTGGACGAGTCGTTCCAGGCGGTGGCCTCGGCGGAGGCGACGTACAAGGCGAACGGGGTGCCCGGGCATGCGGAGTTCCGGGTCGGGGACGGGCTGGCCGGGGTGGCGCCGGGCAGTGTGGACCTGGTGCTGAACAACCCGCCGTTCCACTCCCACCAGGCGACGAGCGACGCGACGGCGTGGCGCATGTTCACGGGGGCGCTGCGCTCGCTTCGGCCGGGCGGTGAGCTGTGGGTGATCGGGAACCGGCACCTGGGGTACCACGTGAAGCTGAGGCGGTTGTTCGGCACCTGTGAACTGGTCGCCTCCGACCCGAAGTTCGTGGTGCTGAGGGCGGTCAGGAAGGGCTGAGCGCGTCGATCGTCCGCGGCGTCGTCGCGGCTGGTCGCTCCCCCGAGTTCTCGGCTTTGCCGAAGACGCCCTTCGGGGTGCTCTAGCCGGCCAGAACCCCGATGATCCGGCGCACCTCCTGGGCCATCGCCTCCCGCCCCACGCTCAGGTACTTACGGGAGTCGACCGCCTCGGGATTCGCCGCGAGGAAGTCGCGAATCGCGCCGGTCATGGCCATGTTCAGCGCCGTGCCGACGTTGACCTTGGCGATGCCGCCGGCGACCGCCGCGACCAGACCGTCGTCCGGTACGCCCGAGGAACCGTGCAGGACGAGCGGGACGGACAGCGCGGCGGACAGCCGTTTGAGCAGGCCGTTGTCGAGGGCGGCGGTGCGGGTGGTCATCGCGTGCACGCTGCCGATGGCGACGGCGAGCGCGTCGACGCCGGTGCCGGCCACGAAGTCGCACGCCTGGTGAGGATCGGTGCGGGCGCCCGGTGCATGGGCGTCCAGCGGCGGCCTGCCGTCCTTGCCGCCCACCTGACCCAGCTCGGCCTCGATCCACAGCCCTTGGGCATGCGCCCAGTCGGCGGCGGCGCGGGTCGCGGAGAGGTTGTCGGCGTACGGCAGCCGGGCCGCGTCGTACATCACCGAGCTGAACCCGGCATCGGGTGCCTGGCGCAGCAGGTGGTCGCTCTGCACATGGTCCAGGTGCAGAGCGACGGGGACGGCGGCGCGTTCGGCGGCGGCCACGGCAGCCCGGGCCAGCGGCAGCAGCCGCCCGTAGCGGAACTTGACGGCGTTCTCGCTGACCTGGAGGACGACGGGCGCGCCGGCCGACTCGGCGCCGGCGATGACGGCCTCGACGTGCTCCAGGGTGATGATGTTGAACGCGGCGACGGCGGAGCGGGTTTCGGCGGCGGCGGTGACCAGCTCGCCGGTGGACGTGAGGGGCACGTGAGGTGTCCTTCCGGGGCGCGGGTCGGAGCTCAGGGGGCGAGGATCACCGAGCGGGTGAGATGACGCGGCTGGTCGGGGTCGAGGCCGCGGGCGGCGGCGACGGCGACCGCGAGCCGCTGGACGCGGACGAGTTCGGCGAGCGGGTCGAGGCCGCCGTCGATCCACGACCCGCCGGTGGCCCGGACCTGTTCCGCGAGCCCCTCGGGTGCCTCGCCGAGCATCCAGGTGGCCGTGCCCGCGGTGGTGATGCTGATCGGGCCGTGCCGGTACTCCATCGCCGGGTAGGTCTCGGTCCAGGACAGCGAGGCCTCACGCATCTTCAGCCCGGCCTCGTGGGCCAGCCCGACGGTCCAGCCGCGCCCGAGGAAGGTGAACTGGGTGCAGGCGACCAGTCCTTCGGGAAGAGGAGTGGCGAGGGCCGTGCGCGCGTCGGCGACGACGGAGTCGGTGTGCAGGCCGAGATGGGCGCGCAGGAGGGTGAGGGCGGTGGTGGCGAACCGGGTCTGGACGACGGAGCGTTCGTCGGCGAAGTCCAGCACCACGAGGTCGTCGGCGCTGCTCGCGACCGGGGTGTCCGGATCGCCGGTGACGGCCGTGGTGCGTGTCCTGCCGCTCAACTCACCCAGCAGTTCCAGCACTTCGGTGGTGGTGCCGGAGCGGGTGAGGACCACCACCCGGTCGTACGACCGCCCGTGCGGGAACTCGGAGGCCGCGAACGCGTCGGTCTCGCCCTGGCCGGCGCCCTCCCGCAGGCCGGCCACCGCCTGCGCCATGAAGTACGAGGTCCCGCACCCCACGATCGCGATCCGCTCCCCCGGCCCCGGCAGCGCGTCCCGGTACCGCCCTGCCTCCTCGGCCGCCCGCATCCAGCACTCGGGCTGGCTGTTCAGCTCGTTCTCGACATGCGTCATGCTCACACCCTCCCCCTATCTGATTTTTCCTGCAAGATATAGCGAGCTTTCAAGCACAATCAAGCATTCGAGCGGAGAACGAGGTGCGCTAGGGTCACCGGGAACACTTCAGAACGGAGGCTGCCGATGTCCCGGGACGCCCGCTGGAAGGCGCTGCTGGACCTGCTCGTGGAGCGCGGCCGGCTGGAGGTCGAGGAGGCGGCGGCCGAGCTGGAGGTGTCGGCGGCGACGATCCGCCGGGACTTCGACCAGCTCGCCGAGCAGCAGATGCTGGTGCGCACCCGGGGCGGAGCGGTGGTGCACGGGGTGTCGTACGAACTCCCGCTGCGCTACAAGACGGCCCGCCGCGCCTCGGAGAAGCAGCGCATCGCCAAGGCCGTGGCCGATCTGCTGGCACCGGGCGAGGCGGTGGGTCTGACCGGCGGTACGACCACCACGGAGGTGGCCCGCGCCCTGGCCGTACGCGGCGATCTGTCCAGCGCCTCACCCGCGCTGACCATCGTCACCAACGCGCTCAACATCGCCAACGAGCTTGCCGTGCGGCCCCAGTTCAAGATCGTGGTGACGGGCGGGGTGGCACGCCCGCAGTCGTACGAACTCATCGGCCCGCTCGCCGACAGGGTGCTCGGGCAGATCACGCTCGACATGGCGGTGCTGGGTGTCGTCGCCTTCGACGTCACGCACGGCGCGGCGGCCCATGACGAGGCGGAGGCGGCGATCAACCGGCTGATGTGCGAACGCGCCGAGCGGGTGGTGGTCGCCGCGGACTCCAGCAAGCTGGGCCAGCGGGCGTTCGCCCGCATCTGCGGGGCGGAACTGGTGGACACGCTCGTGACGGACACGGCGGTGGAGCAGGACACGGTACGGCGCTTCGAGGAAGCGGGCATCCGGGTCCTGGCGGTGTGACGGCCGGCGACCTCAGAAGGCGCCGAGGTCGGTCTTCACGAATCCCGCGCCCCGCTGGTCGTTGCAGCCGAACAGCGGCCGGTCGGCCGGGTCGGGCCAGGCCTGCTGGGCCTGGAGCGCCACGCTCACCAGGGTCAGCAGCAGGTCGACGTCGCTCGCGGCGTCGAGGCGCAGGGTCACCCACTGCGAGCCGGGCACGATCCTGATCGCCCCCGAGCCCTTGAAGTCCTTGGCGAACCGGCGGACGGCCCGGTCGGTCAGCCGCAGATCGACATCACGGTCCGAGTGGAAGTGGGCGATCTCGCCCTGGGCCGAACTCACCGCCTGTCCCAGGCCACAGCTCGGGACCGCCTGCCTCAGGTCGGGCCAGGTCGCCAGTTGCGCGAGCGCGCGCGAGGCCAACGTCATGGGGCCATCATGGACCGCTCACCCCTCGGCAACCAGCTCGTGCGTAAGCATTAACCGACCTGTATCCGGCGGCGGGACAGGCCCGCAGACCGCGGGAACACCCGCAACGGGGCATGCCGGTGCACCGTGTTGACGCCGCCGTCGCCACGGGAAAGCACAACCAGGTGCACCTCAAGGCCGTATCGGCCCGTCCAGGAGCGCACGAACTCCGGCAGCTCGGCGCGGCATCCGGGGCAGCCCGCCCCCAGCGGCACCCCTCTTGCCTCAACCCCGCGCACCCGCCTAACCTGAGTTTGTGCCGCAACTAAACAAAACCCGTTCGCACATCGTGGTGCCGGGTGACAGCCATGACCTCGTCCGCCTCCGCGTCGCGCTCACCGCGTTCTTCGCCCTCGACGGCTTCGTCTTCGCGGGCTGGGTCGTCCGTATCCCTGCCATCAAGCAGCAGACCGACGCCTCCGCCGGCGACCTGGGGCTCGCCCTGCTCGGTGTCTCCGCCGGTGCCGTCGTCACCATGACGCTCATCGGGCGTCTCTGCCGCCGCTACGGCAGCCATCCGGTCACCGTGGTCTGCGCAGTCCTGCTCTCCGTCAGCGTCAGCCTGCCCCCGCTGACCCACTCGGCACCCGCCCTGGGCGCGGTACTCCTCCTCTTCGGCGCCGCCTACGGCGGCGTCAACGTCGCCTTCAACAGCGCCGCCGTCGACCTGGTGGCCGCATTGCGGCGGCCGATCATGCCCACGTTCCACGCCGCGTTCAGCCTCGGCGGCATGATCGGCGCCGGTCTCGGCGGACTGGTCGCCGGTGCGCTCTCCCCCACCCGGCATCTGCTCGGCCTCACCCTGATCGGGCTGCTCGTCACGGCCGTCGCCGGACGCAGCCTGTTGCGGCAGGAGCCGCCGGCGCCGGCGGACCGGCCTGCCTCACCGGGGGCGGCACCGGACCGCGCCATGCCGCACCGAACCGGTGGCCGGGGGCTGGTCGTCGTCTTCGGACTGGTCGCGCTGTGCACCGCCTACGGCGAGGGCGCCCTGGCGGACTGGGGCGCGCTCCACCTCCAGCAGGACCTCGCGGCGCCGTCCGGCGTGGCGGCGGCCGGGTACGCGTGTTTCGCGCTGGCCATGACCGTGGGCCGGGCGACCGGCACGACCCTGCTGGCGCGACTCGGCCGCGCCCGTACGGTTATCGCCGGCGGCACCGTCGCGGCGGCGGGCATGCTGCTCGGCTCGCTCGCGCCCTCCGTGTGGGCCGCGCTGATCGGTTTCGCCGTCACCGGGCTCGGCCTCGCCAACCTCTTCCCGGTCGCCGTCGAACGGGCCGGCGCGCTGACCGGCCCGTCCGGCGTGGCCGTCGCCTCGACACTGGGCTACGGCGGCATGCTCCTCGGGCCGCCCGCGATCGGGTTCATGGCCGACTGGTTCTCCCTCCCGACCGCCCTCACCAGCGTCGCGGCACTGGCGGCCCTCGCCGCGGTCATCGGCGCGTCCACGCGGCGGGCCATGGGCGGCTGACGCGGAAGCGGAGGGACGGCGGCTGACGCGGAAGCGGAGGGACGGCGGCTGACGCGGAAGCCAAAGGACACACGGCGATGAGGAAGCCGAAGGACGGGGCGGCCAACGCGCAAGCCGGAAGACACACGGCGACGCCGAAGCCGAAAGACAGGCCGCCGACGCCCAAGCCGGAAGACACACGGCGACGCCGAAGCCAAAGGACACGGCGGCTGACGCGCAAGCCGAAAAAGACACGGCTGACGCGAAAGCCGAAGGACAGGCGGCTGACGCGGCAGGGAAAGCACGGGCGGCGACGCGTGAATCGCGGTGGGCGGGTCCTCGGTCACGCCACGGCACCACCGGCGTCCGGACGCCGGCGTCCGCGACCGACCCGCACGCCGCAGTCGGCCGGCCCTCGGCCACGCCACCGCACAGCGCGGCCCCGGATGCCGGCGCGCCTCAGCGCGAGCGCGTCGCGTACGCCTCACCCGGCGCCGTACGACGGGCCGTCGGCCGACTCGAAGGTGCCGGTCATGGAGCGCGCGCCATCCGGCACACTCACCCCATGAACACTGCCGACTTCCTTCAGACCCTCGACCGGGAGGGCCGGCTGCTCGCGGCGGCCGCCGCCGCGGCGGGGACCGATGCCAAGGTGCCGACCTGCCCGGAGTGGCAGGTGCGCGACCTGCTGCGGCACACCGGCGCGGTGCACCGCTGGGCCGCGACCTTCGTCGCCGAGGCGTACCCGGAGCCGCGGCCCTTCGGTGACCCGCCGGACCTCGACGGCGCCGAACTGGTGGACTGGTACCTGGACAGTCACCGTCTGCTGGTCGACACCCTCGCCGCCGCGCCCGCGGACGTGCGGTGCTGGACGTTCCATCCGGCGCCCAACCCCTCACCGCTGGCGTTCTGGACCCGCCGGCAGGCGCACGAGACGACCGTCCACCGCTACGACGCCGAGGCCGCGCGCGGCGGTACGGCGTCGCCGATCGCGCCGGACTTCGCGGTGGACGGCATCGACGAGTTGCTGCGCGGCTTCCACGCCCGGCCCAAGAGCCGCGTGCGCACGCCGGAGCCACGCCTGCTGAGGGTGCGGGCGCTGGGCGCGGGGACGGATGCGGTGTGGACCGTACGGCTCACGGACGAGCCGCCGGTGGCCGTGCGGGAGGAGACCGGGGCCGCCGAGGCCGAACTGTCCGGGCCCGCCGACGAGTTGTACCTGGCCCTGTGGAACCGCAGGCCCGTGCCGGTTGTGTCCGGCGATCAGGCGCTCGCCGCGCTCTGGCGGGAGAAGGGCGGGATCTGACGCCTGATCAGCACGCCTGATCAGCCGGCGTCGCCCAGCATCCGGGCCAGCACCGCGCGCTGCACCGGCCGTACCTCGCCGTGCAGCGCGCGCCCCTTCGCCGTGAGCGCCACGCGCACCCCGCGCCGGTCCTCGGCGCACATGGCGCGCTCGACCAGGCCGTCCTTCTCCAGGCGGCCGATCAGCCGGGACAGCGCGCTCTGACTGAGGTGGACGCGCTCGGAGATCTCCTGCACGCGGTAGGCGCAGCCGCCGTCCGCCGTGCCCTCGGCCAGCAGGTCGAGAACCTCGAAGTCGCTGGCGCACAGGCCGTGTCCGCCGAGCGCCCGGTCCAGCTCGCACTGGGTGTGCGCGTGCAGCGCGAGGATGTCGCGCCACTGTTCCACGAGCGCCTGCTCAGCTCTGTTGGACGCCATGAGCGCACCGTAGCAGAGAAACAAGTTTATTGCGTCGGCATTAAATGCGTTTGCATTCAATGCATGTGCATGCAGTGTCGTCGGCATGACCTCTCCGCTCACCACCCCCGCGCCCCCGTCCTCTGCGGTGCGCTGGACTCCCCGGCTGTGGGGCACCCTGCTGGTGCTCTGCGCGGCGATGTTCCTGGACGCGCTGGACGTGTCGATGGTCGGCGTCGCCCTGCCGTCCATCGGCTCCGACCTGCATCTGTCCACATCGACGCTGCAATGGATCGTCAGTGGCTACATCCTGGGCTACGGCGGCCTGCTCCTCCTCGGCGGCCGGACCGCCGACCTGCTCGGCCGGCGGCAGGTGTTCCTCGTCGCCCTCGGTGTCTTCGCGCTGGCCTCGCTGCTCGGCGGGCTGGTGGACTCCGGTCCGCTGCTGATCGCCAGCCGCTTCATCAAGGGCCTGAGTGCGGCTTTCACTGCACCGGCCGGTCTGTCGATCATCACCACCACGTTCCCGGAGGGCCCGCTGCGCAACCGTGCCCTCTCCATCTACACCACCTGCGCCGCCACCGGCTTCTCGATGGGCCTGGTGCTCTCGGGCCTGCTCACCGAGGCCAGCTGGCGCTTCACCATGCTGCTGCCCGCGCCGATCGCGCTCGTGGCACTCCTCGCCGGCCTGCGCCTGCTGCCGCGCAGCGCCCGCGAGGAGCACCACGACGGTTACGACATACCGGGCGCCGTCCTCGGCACCGCGTCGATGCTGCTGCTGGTCTTCACCGTCGTCCAGGCTCCCGAGGCCGGCTGGGCCTCGGCCCGCACGCTGCTGTCGTTCCTCGCCGTGGCGCTCCTGCTGACCGCCTTCGTGCTGGTCGAGCGGCGTTCACCGAGCCCGCTGATCCGGCTGGGCGTGCTGCGTTCGGGCAGCCAGGTCCGCGCCCAGCTCGGCGCGGTCGCGTTCTTCGGCTCGTATGTGGGCTTCCAGTTCCTGACGACGCTTTACATGCAGTCGCTGCTCGGCTGGTCGGCCCTGCACACCGCGCTCGCCTTCCTGCCGGCGGGCGCGCTGGTGGCGGTGTCCTCCACGAAGGTGGGTGCGATCGTCGACCGGTTCGGTACGCCACGGCTGATCGCGACCGGCTTCGCCTTCATGGTCCTCGGCTACGCGCTGTTCCTGCGCGTCGACCTCGACCCGGTGTACGCGGCCGTGATCCTGCCGTCCATGCTGCTGATCGGCGCGGCCTGCGCACTGGTCTTCCCGTCGCTCAACATCCAGGCCACCAACGGGGTCGAGGACCACGAGCAGGGCATGGTCTCCGGGCTGCTCAACACCTCGGTGCAGGTGGGCGGCGCGATCTTCCTGGCGGTGGTCACGGCCGTGGTGACCGCGGGCGCTCCCGCGCACGCCACCCCGCAGGCCGTCCTCGACAGCTACCGGCCCGGCTTCCTCGTCGTCACGGGCGTCGCGGCGGCCGGCCTGCTGATCACCCTCACCGGTCTGCGCAGCCGCCGTACCGAGCCGTCCCTCGTGGTCGCCAGGTCCACCGTGCAGGAGGCGGAAGCGGAACGCGTGCCGGTCCGCGACTGAGCGCTCCGCGGGGGGGGCGGGCCGTCGGCCGTGCGCGCGTCCGTCGCGACTCGCGCCCACGCGGCGGCAGCCGGATGTCGGCACAGCCCCGCGCCCTCGGGCGCTGTCGAGCCCGGCGGGGCTGGTTGCTCCGCCGGGCTCCCGTCGGTGAAGCTGGAGGGATGCACGCATACGGGGGACGCCGCAGCAGGGCCCAACAGGACGCGGCGACGGTCGAGATCGGCTATGCGCTGGTGAGCGCGGCCTTCGCGGCGGCGGTGCTGTTCGGGGCGGTGGCCGGGCCCGCGCTGCTCTTCGACCTGCCGCGCCTGCTGTCCAAGGCCCTGCTGTGGCTGGGCATGGCGGTCGCACCGGTCGTGTTCGTGGTCCGGGTGGTCAGCGTGCTGGTCCGCTTCCAGCGGGCGGTTCAGCCCAGCCAGCCGGGTCTGACCAACCCCGACTCATAGGCCAGCACGACGAGTTGGGCGCGGTCCCGCGCTCCCAGCTTCACCATCGTGCGGCTGACGTGGGTCTTGGCCGTCAGCGGGCTGACCACCAGGCGGCGGGCGATCTCCTCGTTGGACAGGCCGATGCCGACCAGCGCCATCACCTCCCGCTCCCGTTCGGTGAGCCGGGCCAGGGCGTCCGCCGCCGCGGGCTCCTTGGAGCGGGCCGCGAACTCCGCGATCAGCCGGCGGGTGACACCCGGTGACAGCAACGCGTCGCCCTGGACCACCGCCCGTACCGCCCGCAGGAGTTCGTCCGGTTCGGTGTCCTTCACCAGGAAGCCGGAGGCGCCGGAGCGGATCGCCTCGAAGACGTACTCGTCCAGCTCGAAGGTGGTGAGCATGACCACCCTGACGTCCTGCAGCTCCGCTTCGCCGGTGATGCGCCGGGTCGCGGCGAGACCGTCCAGCTGGGGCATGCGGATGTCCATCAGGACGACGTCCGGGCGCAGTTCACGCACCAGGCGCAGCGCCTGCTCGCCGTCGGCCGCCTCCCCGGCCACCGCGATGTCCGGCTGCGCGTCGAGCAACGCGCGGAAACCGGCCCGCACGAGCGACTGGTCGTCGGCGAGCAGTACCCGGATCACTGGTCCTCCCTGGGCTGCGACGGCAGTACGGCGAGCACCCGGAAGCCGCCGTCGGGGCGCGGGCCCGCCTCGATGGTGCCACCGAGCGCGGCGGCCCGCTCCCGCATGCCGGCCAGGCCGTTGCCGCTGCCCCCGGCGTCGGCGCCGGTGGCCGGACCGTCGTCGTCGATGCACAGCCGCAGTGCGTCGCCGTCGTCGGCGAACCGCACGCGCGCGTGCCGCGATCCGGAGTGCCGTACGACGTTGGTCAGCGCCTCCTGCACGATACGGAAGGCGGCGAGGTCGGCGCCGGGCGGCAGCCGGGGCAGCGGACCCTCGATGTCGACGGCCAGTCCGGCCGCCGCCGCCTGCTCCACCAGCTCGGGCAGCCGGTCGAGGCCGGGAGCGGGGGCACGGGGCGCGTCTCCGGAGGCGCGCAGGGTGTCGAGGACCTGGCGCACTTCGCCGAGCGCCTCCTTGCTGGCGGCCTTGATGGTGGCGAGCGCGGCCCGCGCCTGCTCCGGATCGCTGTCGAGCAGCGCGAGCCCCATGCCGGCCTGGACGTTGATGACGGAGATGCTGTGCGCGAGGACATCATGCAACTCGCGGGCGATCCGCAGCCGTTCCTCGTCCGCTCGGCGCCGCGCCGCCTGCGCCCGGTCGGCGCGCTCCCGGGCCCACTGTTCGCGCCGCACCCGGGCCAGTTCGGACAGGGCGACGACGGCCAGCAGCCAGGTGGCGATGACGATCTCCTGGGTGAGGCCCCCGCTGTTGTCGCCCGAAGGCGGCAGCCAGCGGTAGAGCCAGAGGGCGACCACGGCGTGTCCGGCCCACAACAGGGCCACGGACGCCCGGGCGGCCCGCCGGTGGCCGGCGACGACCGCGCTGTGACAACTGACGGCGACGGTGAGGAAGACCGGGCCGTAGGGGTAGCCCGCGGCCAGGTAGCCGAGGGTCACCGTCGCGGTGCCGAAGGCCACGGCCACCGGGTACCGATTGCGCCAGAGCAGCGTGACGCAGGCGACGACGAGCAGCACACGCGCGTAGCCGTCCAGAGGCACGCGGTGGTGCTCGCCCTGCGCGGCGAAGTGGCTGCCGATCAGCACGAACGCGGTGAACAGCACGGTGGATCGCCAGGGCCACCGGGGCCGGTGCGGCTCCGCCGCGTCCGGCGCGCTCCACCACGGCGGGCCGTGCCGCCACCAGTGCCATGGGGGGCGCTGCTCTTCCATGCAGGCCACGGTAGACGTCGCCCGGCCGCGCGGGCGTCAGCCGGACGAGGTGATCACGGATACTCCCCGCGGAGTACGCCCGCCCATGAGCTCAGTCGGTGTCCGCCAGTGACTGCGCCTCGACGGTGAAGAGCAGCTCCGGGTCGAACCCCATGCCCGTGAAGTGGCCGGCGAGTTCCAGGGAGAGGACCCCGTGCAGGCGGGTCCAGAACGCCAGGGCCCGGCGCAGCACGGGCGGCGGGGCGGGGTGGTCGCCCGCCCAGCCGCGATGGTCCGCGAGGTGGGTCTCGATCGCGTCGAGCGGGACGGCCCGGGGCTCTTCGGCCGCGCAGACGTCCAGCAGGGCGGCCATGATCTCCTGGGCGACAGCGGTGGTGTCCGCCGGGGCGCGGTAGCCGGGGACCGGTGTGCCGTAGACGAGGAAGTAGCGCTGGGGGTCCTCCAGCGCCCAGCGGCGCATCGCCCGCGCCAGGCCGGACAGCCCCGAGCCCGCGTCGGCCGCGGCGCGGAAGGTGTCCGCGAGGCTGCGGTAGGCGTCCCGGACGAGCTCGGTGATCAGGTCGTCCCGGCCGCCGAAGTACCGGTAGAGCGCCGGGCCGCTCATGCCCAGCTCCTTGGCGATGGCGTTGAGGGACAGCCCCGATGCGCCCGAGGTGGCGATCTGCTTCCAGGCCTTCGCCTTGATCTCCGCCCGCACCTGGCTGCGGTACCGCTCGCGGGGACTCGCCGCGCCTGCCGCCATCGCCATCACCCCTCACCGGCTCCTCGGTTTCACCCTATCACTGTCGAGAGAGGGCATAACGGAAAGCGTCGCGAAGCCTTGACACTCAAGCTAGGTGAGGTCATTTTAGTTATAACTTCTAACGCAAGCGAAGCTCTCTAGCCGAGAGTGGCGCACGCCAACCCCCTTTCACCCGGAGGTCGTCATGGAAAGCACGAAACTCGTCGAGGTCGTCCTGCCGGGCACGGTCGAGCCGGAGGAGCTGCAGCTCCGGCACCGGGACGTGCCGCTGCCCGGTGCCGGACAGGTCGTGGTGCGGGTGGAGGCCACCGGGGTGTCCTTCGCCGAGCAGCAGATGCGCCGGGGCCGCTACTACGACCAGCCGCCCTTCCCGTTCGTGCCGGGCTACGACCTGGTCGGCACGGTTCTCACGGCAGGCACCGGCGTTGCGCCGGACCTCGTCGGCAAGCGGGTGGCGGCGCTGGTCAAGGTCGGCGGCTGGGCGAGCCATGTGGTGCTGGACGCGGCCGACGCGATGGAGGTGCCCGTCGGCATCGGCGCGGCGGAGGCCGAGACACTGGTGGTCAACGGGATCACCGCGTGGCAGATGCTGCACCGCAAGGCCCGGGTGCGCAGCGGCGGAACGGTTCTGGTCCACGGCGCCAACGGCGGTGTCGGCACGGTTCTGGTCCAGCTCGCGCGGGCGGCCGGCCTCAAGGTGATCGGTACGGCGTCCGTGCGCCACCACCAGGCCCTGCGGGACCTGGGCGTCACCCCGGTCGACTACCGCACCGAGAACGTCCCGGCCCGGGTCCGGGAACTCGCTCCCGAGGGGGTCGACGCCGTCTTCGACCACCTGGGCGGGCGCAGCGTCACCGACTCCTGGCGGCTGCTCGCCCCCGGCGGAACCCTCGTCGCCTACGGCAGCGCCACGACCCGGGACGACTCGGGCTCCAAGCAGTGGCCCGTTCTGAAGATCCTCGGCCGGGTGTGGTGGTGGAACGCGCTGCCCAACGGCCGCCACGCATACTTCTTCAACGTCTGGGCGGGGCGCGGCCTGAACAAGGACCGCTTCCGAACCCGGCTGCGCGCCGACCTCACCCAGGTGTTCCACGCCCTGCAGCGCGGCGAGGTCACCGCTCGGATCGCCGCCCGGCTGCCGCTCACCGAGGTCGCGGGGGCGATGCGGCTGGCCGAGTCCGGCACGGTGACCGGGAAGGTCGTCCTGATTCCCGGTGCATAGGTGCGGCCGGGAGCCGGGCCCCGCTCGCGCGCGTCAGGCGCCGACCAGCCCCACGCCCTGGGCAAGCCGGGCCGCCGCATGCCGGAAGAAGGCCTCCGGGTCCTCCACCACCCGGTGGAACTGCCCGAACAGCTCGAAACCGACCAGCCCGAACAGCTGGGACCAGGCCGCCACCAGCGCCACGGCCGCCTCGGGAGGCAGGTCGGGTGCGAGGTCCGCCGCCATCCGCTCGGCCTCGGGACGCAACTCGGCGGGCAGGGGCAGAGGCGCGAGGCCGGGCCCCTGGTGGGCGTCGCGGACGATGCCGATGAGAAGCAGGCCGACGCGCGAAGCGGCCGGGACGGTGCTCTCGGGGGCAAAGTAGCCGGGCACCGGAGATCCGTAGATCAGCGCGTACTCGTGCGGATGGGCGAGGGCCCATGCCCGTACCGCCTCGCACACGGCCGTCCAGCGCCGCACGTGGTCCGCGCCCGCGGCCGCCGCGTGGGCCGTCTCCGCGGCCCGGCCCAGGGAGTCGTAGGCGTCGATGATCAGGGCGGTGAGCAGCTCGTCGCGGCTGGGGAAGTAGCGGTAGAGCGCCGAGGAGACCATGCCCAGCTCGCGGGCGACGGCCCGCAGGGAGAGCTTGGCCGCGCCTTCCTTCGCGAGCTGTCTGCGCGCCTCTTCCTTGATGGCTGCCGTGACTTCCGTCCTGGCCCGTGCGCGGGCGCCCTGTGCGGTGCTCATGCCAGCAGTGTGCCACGCACCGAGAGCAGCGCACACAAAAGAGAGCACCGCTCTTGCTCTGGAGCACCTGTCTCCCCCACACTGAAGTCAAGCGAGAGCACCGCTCTCCCAAATCACGGGGGTCACCGTGTCCACACACGTCAAGAAGCCGGGCTGGTTCACCGTCAACGTCTTCAACCGGGCGGTCAGCTGGCTCACCCGGCGCGGCGTCAGCATCTGGGGTTCCCGGGTCCTCGCGGTGCGCGGACGCAAGAGCGGACAGTGGCGGACCACTCCGGTGAACCTGCTGACGGTTGACGGGCAGCAGTACCTGCTCGCCCCGCGAGGGCATGTCCAGTGGACGCGCAACATGCGTGCGGCCGGCGGCGGCGAGCTGCGGCTCGGCAAGGCCGTGGACGTCTTCACCGCCACCGAGGTCGCCGACGACGACAAGGTCCCGCTGCTGCGGGCCTACCTCAAGCGCTGGAAAGCGGAGGTCGGGGTCTTCTTCGACGGCGTCGGGCCGGACTCCGCGGACGAGGACCTGCGCCGCATCGCTCCCGACCACCCGGTCTTCCGCATCACGGTCACGAACTGACCGGAGCCCTGCGCAAGGGGCGGCCCTACCCGGTCCCGCCACGCCAAGGACCGCCGCCCCCCACCGGTCCGGTCCTGGCCGCCTGCGACCGGCCCGGCCCCGCACTGCTCTGTTCCCGCGCGGTCTTCACAGGTGCTGCCGGCCCGGTTTTCGTCGCCCTCGAACGGCCCGGTCCCCGCAGCCACCCTCCTGCGCGGTCCGTGCCGTAGCCACCGGGCCTCCCCCAAGGCCGCGACACCCGGTCCCTCGTCCGGTGCGGTCAGGAACCGGCCGGCTCCTCGGCGGGAACCGCCTGCCCCCGGTCCAGCGCGGTCAGGACGCGCTGGGCGATCGGGCGGGAGCGGACCATCTCGCCCAGCGAGGTCGAGCCCTGGGTGATGTCCCGGAACGCCTTCCAGGCGGGACGGAAGCCGGTGAGGGCCGCGTGGAAGAGGCCCGGACGCTTCTCGAACGCGGTCAGCAGGCGCTTGCCCACGCTCATCTCGACGCCCAGCCCGGCCTTGATCGCGAACGCGTAGTTCAGGGCCTGGCGCCGGGTGTCGACCGCGTCGTGCGCCTCGGCGATGCGCACCGCCCACTCGCCCGCGAGCCGGCCCGAGCGCAGCGCGAAGGAGATGCCCTCTCGGGTCCACGGCTCCAGCAGGCCCGCCGCGTCCCCGCAGACCAGCACCCGGCCGCGCGAGAGCGGCGAGTCGTCGGCGCGGCAGCGGGTCAGATGCCCGGAGGAGATGCTCGGCTCGAAGCCCGCAAGGCCGAGCCGCGCGACGAAGTCCTCCAAGTAGCGCTTCGTGGCGGCGCCTTCACCGCGCGCGGAGATCACGCCGACCGTCAGGGTGTCGCCCTTCGGGAACACCCAGCCGTAACTGCCCGGCATCGGGCCCCAGTCGATGAGGACCCGGCCCTTCCAGTCCTCGGCGACCGGCTCCGGCACCGGGATCTCCGCCTCCAGGCCGAGGTCGACCTGGTCCAGCTTCACTCCGACGTGGGCTCCTATGCGGCTGGCGCTGCCGTCGGCGCCGACGACCGCACGAGCCAGCACCGTCTCGCCGCCCTGCAGGATCACGGCGACCGTGCGCCGGTCGGGGACGGCCGAGCCGTGCTGCTCGACCCGCTGCACCGTGACGCCCGTACGCAGCTCGGCGCCCGCCTTCTGCGCGTGCTCGACCAGCTGCTGGTCGAACTCGGGCCGGTTGATCAGCCCGAACAGCATCTGCTTGGAGCGGCGGGTGCGGGTGAAGCGGCCGTTGTGCGAGAAGGTGACCGCGTGCACCCGGTCGCGCAGGGGCAGCTCGAAGCCGGGCGGCAGCGCGTCGCGCGAGGGTCCGATGATGCCGCCGCCGCAGGTCTTGTACCGGGGCAGCTCGGCCTTCTCCAGCAGCAGCACGCGCCGTCCCGCGACAGCCGCCGCGTAGGCGGCCGAGGCCCCCGCGGGTCCCGCGCCCACCACGACGACGTCCCACACCCGCTGCACGCCGTCCGCCGAAGAGTTCTCGCCGCTCACGATGGTCTACCGCTCCGATCAAGCCGCTGCCGTAGTGTCCCCCGCATCCTACGGCGGCCGTCGTCGCAGGCCACTGTGGGAGTATCGGGGTACACCCCGTACAACGTCGCACCTACGAGGAGCGTGCCCATGTCGTCGAATCCGGTCGCACAGACCGTCGCCTCGCTGCTGCCCAAGGCGCAGGCGGAGCTGGCCGAGCTGGTCGCCTTCAAGTCGGTGGCGGACTTCGACCAGTTCCCGAAGAGCGAGAGCGAGGCCGCCGCGAGCTGGATCGCCGACGCGCTGCGCGCCGAGGGCTTCGTCGACGTGGCACTGCTGGACACCCCGGACGGCACGCAGTCCGTCTACGGCTACCTGCCGGGCCCGGAGGGTGCGAAAACGGTTCTGCTCTATGCGCACTACGACGTCCAGCCGCCGCTCGACGAGGCCGGCTGGACCAGCCCGCCGTTCGAGCTGACCGAGCGCGACGGCCGCTGGTACGGGCGCGGGGCCGCCGACTGCAAGGGCGGCGTGATCATGCACCTGCTCGCGCTGCGCGCCCTGAAGGCGAACGGCGGCGTCCCCGTGAACGTCAAGGTGATCTGCGAGGGCTCGGAGGAACAGGGCACCGGCGGCCTGGAGCGGTACGCCGAGGAGCACCCGGAGCTGCTGGAGGCCGACACCATCGTCATCGGCGACGCGGGCAACTTCCGCGTCGGCCTGCCGACGGTGACCACCACGCTGCGCGGCATGACCCTGGTCCGGGTGCGGATCGACACCCTCGCGGGCAACCTCCACTCCGGCCAGTTCGGCGGTGCCGCCCCGGACGCGCTGGCCGCGCTGATCCGCGTCCTGGACTCGCTGCGCGCCGAGGACGGCTCGACCACCGTCGACGGGCTGGACGCAACGGGTACGTGGAACGGCCTGGAGTACACCGAGGAGCAGTTCCGCGCGGATGCCAAGGTGCTCGACGGGGTCGGTCTGATCGGCGACGGCTCGGTCGCCGACCGTCTCTGGGCCCGTCCGGCCGTCACCGTCCTCGGTATCGACTGCCCGCCTGTCGTCGGCGCCACCCCGTCCGTGCACGCGAGCGCCCGCGCGCTGATCAGTCTGCGGGTGCCGCCGGGCGTGGACGCGGCGGAGGCGACCAAGCTGCTGCAGGCGCACCTGGAGACGCGCACCCCGTGGGGCGCCCGGGTCACCACCGAACAGATCGGCCAGGGCCAGGCGTTCCGCGCCGACGCCTCCAGCCCGGCCTACCAGGCGATGGCCGACGCGATGGCGGTCGCCTACCCGGGCGAGACGATGCAGTACGCCGGCGAGGGCGGCTCCATCCCGCTGTGCAACACCCTCGCCGGGCTCTACCCGCGGGCGGAGATCCTGCTCATCGGGCTCAGCGAGCCGGAGGCGCAGATCCACGCGGTCAACGAGAGCGTGTCCCCCGAGGAGCTGGAGCGGCTGTCGGTCGCCGAGGCGCTGTTCCTGCGCAACTACGCGGCGGGCTGAACCCTTCTGCCCCCGGCAGAGCGCCCTCGCCCGCGGGCGGGGGCGCCGCCTACGGTCGGCGCATGGACGTCATCACGCTGCTCCCCCGGCTCCACCTCCTGCGTTTTCCCGTCGGCCAGGCGTACCTCTGGCGCGACGACGACGCGTTGACACTCGTCGACGCGGGCACGATCGGTGCCGGCCGCGCGATCGCCGACGCGGTCACGGCGCTGGGGC
This sequence comes from Streptomyces sp. NPDC053069, assembly GCF_044546895.1. Taxonomy (NCBI): domain Bacteria; kingdom Bacillati; phylum Actinomycetota; class Actinomycetes; order Kitasatosporales; family Streptomycetaceae; genus Streptomyces; species Streptomyces sp. NPDC053069. The sequence continues at coordinate 471,007 of NZ_JBITZN010000001.1, forward strand.
ACACGCCCGGGGACGTACGGCGGATCGTGCTGACCCACTTCCACGAGGACCACGCGGGCGGGGCGGGCGAGTTCGCCGCGCTGAGCGGCGCGGAGGTGCTGGCGCACCACCTGGACGCGCCCTTCGTCCGCGGGGAACTCACGGGCCCGCCGCCGCTGTTCGAGGAGTGGGAGTTGCCGATCCACGCGGCCGCGGCCCAGCGCCTTCCGGAGGGCACGCCGGTACCGCCGGCCGCGGTCACCGGCGTGTCGGACGGCGAAGTGCTGGACTTCGGCGGTGGCGCCCGGGTGATCCACGTCCCCGGGCACACCGACGGCAGCATCGCCCTGTTCCTGCCCGAGGAGGGCGTGCTGTTCACCGGCGACACGGTGGCCGCCTCACCGTTCGACGGCACGGTGATCCCGGGCGTGTTCAACCTCGACCGGCCCCGGCTCCTCGCTTCCCTGGGCACGTTGGCGGACCTCGGCGCGGAGGTCGCCTGTTTCGGGCATGGTGACCCGGTGGTGGGAGACGCCGCACCCGCTCTGCGCGGAGCGGCGGCCGTGGGCTGACCGTGGAGAGGTGCCCCTCCCCCGTCGTCCCACCGCGCACACCCGCCTCGCAGACCTCGTGCACCGGCTCAGCGACGAGGAGTCGGCCAAGGCCCTGGCAACCGCCGGACCGTTCGGCCCCGGCATCGGCGGCCGTGCCGTAGCGGCGGCTCAGCCGACCGGTACCCCCGCCTCCAGGTACAGCGCGGTGCCCCGCTCGCGGGCACGCAGGGCCCAGCGCAGCCGCTCGTAGCGGACCGGTGGGAGCATCTCCGCCGCCTCCTGCTCGCTGGCGAAGCGCCAGCCGCGCAACTCCGGGCCGGGCAGCAGGACCCGGGACGCCTCGCCGGACTCCAGCAGGCCGCCGTCGAACAGCAACCGCAGCCCGCCGAAGCCGGGCGGCACCGGCCGTTCCCAGTCCACCACGAGCAGCCGGGGCACCTCCCGCAGCCGTATCCCGGTCTCCTCGGCGACCTCGCGCATCCCGGCGCGGGCCGGTGCCTCGCCCCGCTCGACCACCCCGCCGGGAAACTCCCAGCCGGGCTTGTAGGTGGGATCCACGAGCAGCACCCGGTCCTGCTCGTCGAAGAGCAGCACCCCGGCGGCGAGGGTCTCGGCGGTCGGCTCGGGGGTCTGCACGATGTCGCAGGGCGGTACGGCTCCGCTGCCGACGGCGTCGGCGATGCGGACGGCGGTCTCGTGGGGGGTGAGGGCGCTGGTGTCCACGGGATGGGCGTCAGTGGTGAGCCAGGAGGCGAGGGCGGCGCGGTAGGGCTCGATGTGGTCGTACGACCACTGCCGCACGCGCATCTCGCCGTCGGGCAGGGCGGGCGGGACCTCCCGCCCTGCTATCCGCTCGCGCAGGATCGTTTCAGCCGGGGCGAGCAGCAGATGGTGCACGGCGATTCGGCGGGCGGCGAGGCCGCCGAAGATCTCGTCGCGGTACTCCTGGCGGAGCAGGGTCATCGGCACCACGAGCGTCCCGCCCAGCTCGGCGAGCATCGCGGCCGCCGTGTCGACCACGAGCCGGCGCCAGATCGGCAGGTCCTGGAAGTCGCCGACCTCGGCGAGACGCTTGGCCGGCAGCAGGTGCGTGAGCGCTCCGCCGACGATCTCGGGGTCGAAGAGCGTGCTGTTCGGGATCAGTTCGATCAGTTCCCGTGCGGTGGTGGTCTTTCCCGCACCGAACGCGCCGTTGATCCAGACGACGGTCACGGACTCCCCCTCTTGTGTTGGCCCCCTGAGGCTTGCCCGCTCCACCCTGCCACGGAAACGCCGCCACGGTGAGGGCGCCGGACGGGAGTGCCGGTGCCCCCTCGGCGGGGGCACCGGCACACATGCCGGGGGCCGTTGGACCTACTCCTGTTCGGGGGCGTCGTCGGCGGCGGGACCGTCCCCGACCGGGTGACCGGCCGAGTCGACGGTGTCCGAGACCTTGAGGTCGCCCACGGGGCGGTCGCCCGCCCCGTGGGAGGGGGTGACGGCGGCCACGACGAATCCGGTGGCCAGGCTGGCGATGGCGAGCATGCTGCGCTTCTTCATGCGCTGGTCAACTGCGGGACCCGCCCAGGGGTCACGCGGGCATCCGGGCAGCCGTCCGGCACCGGTCCTGGTGCGGCGCTTCGCGCCCCCGTCAGGGGGACCGCCGTGCCGAAATCCACTGGCCCCCTCTGCGGGGGCGCCGGTATCGTCCGGCATCCCGCCCTGCCGGCTCCAGCGGCAGGCACGACCAGAAATGCGACGTCATGACGAGCCGGACCCTGACGACGACCCTTTGGCGCCCCACCGGGCCCAAGGAGCTGGAGCTGGTCCGCGCACTCGACTGGCGGGCGTGGCCGCCCCGGCTCCCGGAACAGCCGATCTTCTATCCGGTCCTCAACGAGGACTACGCCGTCCGGATCGCCCGGGACTGGAACGTCAAGCACGACGGCGCCGGTTTCGTGACCCGTTTCGAGGTGGACACGGAGTTCGTCGCGAGGTATCCGGTACGGCAGGCAGGCGGCGAGACGATCCTGGAACTGTGGGTGCCCGCCGAGGAGCTGGACGAGTTCAACGACCACATCGTCGGCCGCATCGAGGTCGTGCGGGAGTTCCGGTGAGCGGACGCCCGTCCCTCGGCACACCAGACGATCCCGTCGAGGACGTCGTACGCTCGGGCGCCCTGCTCGTGCGCGCCGCGGCCGGTCTGTCCGACGCCGGGCTGCGCGCCGCGTCGGGGCTGCCCGGATGGACGCGCGGGCATGTGCTCGCCCATGTCGTGCACAGTGTCGACGCCTACGTGTGGCTGTTGCGGCTCGCGCGCACCGGCCGCGCACCGGGCCCGCGCGCGGACGCGACGGCGCTGTCCGCGGCGGCCGAGCGGGACGCGGCGCTGGCCGCCGAGGCGCTCGTGACCCGGCTGCGGGCGAGCCTGGACCGGTTCGCGGCCCAGGCGCGCACGATGCCCGCCCCCGCCTGGGACCGTCTGGTCCCGGCACTGGCCGGCTGGCGGCACCCGGCCTGGTACCTGCTGCTGCGCTGTCTGCGGGAGCTGGAGACACATCACCTCGACCTGGGCGTCGGCCACGGCACCGCGCAGTGGCCGGACCGCTATGTCCGCTGGGCGCTGGACGACACCCTCACCACACTGCGCGCCCAGGGCTTCCCCCTCACCTCGGTGGAGGCCGTCGATCTCGGCCGCTGCTGGCCGGTGTCGGCGGACGGCCCCTCGGTCGCCGGGGCCGGGCACCAGGTGCTCGGCTGGCTCAGCGGACGGATTCCGGCGGACGCGCTGACGGCCGACCGCCCCGCACGGCTGCTGCCCCGCCCGCCCGCCTGGCCCCGGCCGCCGCTGCCCGGCTGGGGTCGCGTCGACGACGGCGCGTGAGCCCCGGAAGCGAACACATCCGAACGCCCTCTCGTCGTCGGGGGGCCACACAGCGCAGCCGTCAAGGGATTTGACGGGATGTCGCACAGTCGGGACACAGCTCTTCCAACATAGTCCGACACGTCCTACCGTAAACGCGCACCAATGACACGTACATGCCGCCCTCGTGGCCGCATGCCGTGATCCACCTTTCGCGAGTCGGAGGAACGTCAACGATGCGTCACCCTCACACCCGCACCACCCGCCGCAGAGTGCTCGGAGCGCTCACCGCGGGACTGCTCTGCGCGGCGGGCCTCGCCACCGCCGCCCCGGCGGCCCCCGCCCAGGCCCGTGCCGGCGTTCCCGGCCTGGCCGACGGTCTCGCCCTCACCCCGCCGATGGGCTTCAACAACTGGAACTCCACGCACTGCCGCGCCGACTTCAACGAGAGCATGGTCAAGGGCATCGCCGACCTGTTCGTGGCCAAGGGCCTCAAGGACGCCGGCTACCAGTACGTCAACCTGGACGACTGCTGGGCGCTGCCGCAACGCGACGCCGACGGCAAGCTGGTGCCCGACCCGGCCCGCTTCCCGCACGGCATCAAGGCCGTCGCCGACTACGTCCACGCCAAGGGGCTGAGGCTCGGCATCTACACCAGCGCCGGCACCAGGACCTGCAACAGCGCGGGCTTTCCGGGCGCGCTCGGACACGAGTACGGCGACGCTCAGCAGTTCGCCGACTGGGGCGTGGACTACCTGAAGTACGACAACTGCAACAACCAGGGCGTCGACGCCAAGCAGCGGTACACGACCATGCGTGACGCGCTGAAGGCCGCCTCTCGGACAACAGGCCGGCCCATCGTCTACAGCATCTGCGAATGGGGCGAGAACAAGCCGTGGGAGTGGGCGTCGGGCGTCGGTCATCTGTGGCGCACCACGGGCGACATCAGTGACAACTGGGGCTCGATGCTCTCCATCCTGAAGCAGAACCTCCCCCTCGCGCCGTACGCCGGTCCCGGTCACTGGAACGACCCCGACATGCTGGAGGTCGGCAACGGCGGCATGACGGACACCGAGTACCGCTCGCATTTCTCCCTCTGGTCGGTCATGGCTGCGCCACTGCTCATCGGCACCGATCTGCGCAAGGCCTCGCCTGCGACCTTCGACATCCTTGACAACAAGGAGGTCATCGCCGTCGACCAGGACCCGCTGGGCAGGCAGGGGACGGTCGTCTCCTCCGCGGGCGGACGCTGGGTCATCGCCAAGGAGATGACGGACGGCAGCCGCGCGGTGGCCCTGTTCAACGAGTCGGGCACCGCCCAGCGGATCGCCACCACCGCGGCCGCCGTCGGCCTGTCCGACGCCCCCGCCTACACCCTGCGGGACCTGTGGCAGCACCGTGGCTACAACACCGCGGGTACCATCGCGGCCACTGTCCCCGCCCACGGCACGGTCCTCCTGCGCGTCTCGGCCGACCCGCACTGGTCCGCCAACCCGCCCGCCGCCGAACTCGGCCTGGACGCGAGCCCGTTGCTGGAGGCCGCCACCCCGGCCACACTGACCAGCACCGTCACCGACCTCGGCCGCACCTCAGCGCGCCGCGTGTCCGTGTCCCTGACCGGCCCCGACGGGTGGACCGTACAGCCGGCCTCGGCGACCACGGCCGCCACCCTCGCCACGGACCGGACCCTGCGCACCGCCTGGAAGGTCACCGCCCCGCCGGGGACACCGACCGGGTCCTACGCCCTCACACTCCGGGCGGACTACCGCTCACCGGCCGGAGAGCGCGTCACCAGTGCCCTCCCGCTGGCGGCGTCCGTCGTGGTACGGCCGCCCGCCGGAACGTCGTACCTGAGCGGCCTGACGTGGCTGTCGGCGACGAGCGGCTGGGGGCCGGTGGAACGCGACACCAGCAACGGGGAGAGCGCCGCGGGCGACGGCCACCCGATCACCATCGGCGGCACGGTGTATGCCAGGGGCCTCGGGGCCCATGCACCGAGCGACGTCTCCTTCTACACAGGCAAGGCCTGCACCAAGGTCACCGCGGACGTCGGCGTCGACGACGAGAAGGGCCCCAAGGGCACCGTGGCCTTCGAGATCCGGGCGGACGGCACGAAGGTCGCCTCGACCGGCGTCCTGACCAACGCGATGCCGGCCCAGCCGCTCACCGCCGACATCACCGGTGCCCAGGTCGTCGACCTGGTCGTCACCGACGCGGGAGACGGCAACGACTCCGACCATGCGGACTGGGCGAACGCGAGCGTCAGCTGCGGAGGGGCTGCGCCTGCCGTTCGGGGTGATTGAGACCGTACGCGACTGCGGGTGCGTGGGGGCTCTGGTCGCGCAGTTCCCCGCGCCCCCCGGGAGCTGCAGTGCCGTCGCCTTGGCAGCGGCACCTCCCGGCGAGCAGCGCCCTGTTCCGCCCCGACCCGGCGCTACGGCGAACCCCCGCCTCACACCCCCGCCGCGTCCGGTCGGCGCGCCAGCGCCGCCGCTGCCGCGCCGACCAGTCCCGCATCCGTGCCCATCTGCGCCGGCACTACCGTCAGCCGCTGCACGAAGGACAGCGTCGCGTAGTCGGTGAGCGCCTTCCGCAGGGGTGTGAGGAGGATGTCGCCCGCCTTGCCCACGCCCCCGCCGATCACCGCGATGTCGATCTCGACCAGGGTCGCGGTGGCCGCGATGCCGGCGGCCAGCGCCCGGGCCGCCCGCTCGAAGGAGGCCACGGCGACCGGATCGCCCTCGCGGGCCGCGGCGGCGACCGCGGCGGCCGAGGCGTCACCGTCGGGGCCGGGGCGCCAGCCCCGCTCCAGAGCGCGGCGGGCGATGTTGGGCCCGCTTGCGATCCGCTCCACACAGCCGCGCGAGCCGCACGGGCACGGGTCGCCGTCGAGGTCGACGCTGATGTGCCCGATGTGCCCGGCGTTCCCCGTGGGCCCGGGGTGCAGCTTGCCGCCCAGCACCAGCCCGCCGCCGACACCGGTCGACACCACCATGCACAGCGCGTTGTCGTGGCCGCGGGCGGCGCCCTGCCAGTGCTCGGCGGCCGTGATCGCGACGCCGTCGCCGATCAGCTCGACCGGGAGACCGCCTACGGCCACGCACACCCGCTCGACCAGCGGGAAGTCGCGCCAGCCCGGCACGTTCACCGGACTGACGGTGCCCGCCGAGGCGTCCACCGGTCCGGCGCTGCCGATGCCGACGGAGTGCGCACGCCCCCACAGCGGCGATCCGGAGAGGTCGGCGAGTACGTCCTGCACCGCCCGCATGACCGTTTCGCCGTCGTGCTGGGCGGGTGTGGGGCGCTGGGCTCGGGCCAGGATCCGTCCGTGGCCGTCCACGAGACCGCCGGCGATCTTGGTACCGCCGATGTCGAGGGCCGCCACGAGGTCGGTGTGCATCAGAGTCAGACTCCCCGTTGAAGCTCGCAAACCAAGGAAAGACAGGCCGGTCAAGCGGTGGGGGCGCAGGCCGGAGACAGCGGTGGACAGTGTCTCTCGCATCTGACAACGTTGTCCAGGCTCTATGCTCGACGCCACATCCTCATACAAACCGAGGATCGACGCATCATCCCGTTGACAAGTCGGACAAGTCGTACGACAGGACAGGACGCCGCATCGTGCCCGAGACCACCCGCCGCGCAGACAGCCTTCCCGGCACCCGTTACGGCAACCGCCCGACGATGAAGGACGTGGCGGCGCGTGCCGGGGTCGGTCTGAAGACGGTCTCCCGGGTGGTCAACGGCGAGCCCGGAGTCACCCCGGACACCGAACGCCGGGTGCAGGAGGCGATCGAGGCACTGGGCTTCCGCCGCAACGACAGCGCCCGGGTGCTGCGCAAGGGCCGTACGGCGAGCATCGGCCTGGTCCTGGAGGACCTCGCCGACCCCTTCTACGGCCCGCTCAGCCGCGCCGTAGAAGAGGTGGCGCGGGCCCATGGCGCCCTGCTGATCAACGGCTCCAGCGCCGAGGACCCGGAACGCGAGCAGGAGCTGGCCCTCGCCCTGTGCGCACGGCGGGTGGACGGCCTGGTGGTGATCCCGGCCGGCGACGACCACCGCTATCTCGAACCGGAGATCAGGGCGGGCGTGGCGACGGTGTTCGTGGACCGTCCGGCCGGGCGCATCGACGCCGACGTGGTCCTCTCGGACAACTACGGCGGTGCCCGGGACGGCGTCGCCCATCTGATCGCGCACGGCCACCGCCGGATCGGGTTCATCGGCGACATGCCGCGCATCCACACCGCCGCCGAACGGCTGCGCGGCTACCGGGCGGCGATGGAGGACGCGGGGATACCGGTCGACGAGGCCTGGATGTCCCTCGGGCAGACGAATCCGGAGCGGGTGCGCCGGGCGGCGGAGGAGATGCTCTCCGGGCCCCACCCCGTCACCGCGATCTTCGCGGGCAACAACCGGGTGACGGTCACCGTGATCCGGGTCCTCGCCGAGCACGCCCGCCAGGTCGCCCTCGTCGGCTTCGACGACATCGAGCTGGCCGATCTGCTCCAGCCGGGCGTCACGGTCGTCGCCCAGGACGCGGCCGCCCTCGGCCATACGGCCGCCGAGCGCCTGTTCCGTCAACTGGACGGCGGGCTCGTCGCACCGGAGCGCATCGAGCTGCCCACCCGGCTGATCACGCGCGGCTCGGGCGAGCTGCCGCCGGCCGACTGAGCCGCCCGTGACCGGCCGCACCCTGGAGGAGCTCGGTCTCGCCGGCGCGCCCCGCGACCATCCGATGACCTGTCCCGGCGCCTGGCCGGCCGACTCCGGACTGCTGCACGGCGACCGGATGCTGCCGCTGGAGCGCCTGGTGTACGACGACCGGGTGCCGGTCCTCGCCGTCGGCTCCAACGCCTGTCCGGGCCAGCTGCGGCACAAGATGGCGGAGTTCGGCATCGGTTCCCCGCTGCCCATGGTGCGGACCCGGGTGACCGGCCTCGATGTGGGCGTGTCCGCGCACGTCAGCCGGCTGGGCTATGTCTCCGCCTCCCCCGTCAAGTCCCCGCGCGCGTTACATGAGCTGTTCGTCATCTGGCTGGACCGGCGCCAGCTGGAGGTGATCGACGCCAGCGAGGGCGTGCCACTGTGCGACGGCAACTTCCGTCGGGCCTGGCTGCCCGCGCCGGACGTGCGGATCGAGCTGCCGGACGGTTCCGTGCTCCCGGGGGCGTACGCCTACGTCAACCGGCACGGGGTGCTGCACAACGGCTCCGACACGCCGCGCCGCCACCCCGGCGACCAGCGCGCCCTGATCACCGAACTCCTTGCGGGATCGGCGCCCTTGCGCGAGCTGTTCGGGGTCACGCCCGAGGAGTTCTGCATGCGGGCCCGCCGCGACGCCGCGCTGTGCGCGCGAGGTACCCGGCTGTTCGCCGAGCAGAAGTGGGTGACGGAGTCGGGTCTGGAGCCGTACGCCGACGGCCGGCAGCCCGGTCCTGACCTGATCTGGGCCGGCTGCCGTCACTGATCTTCCCGGGATCGTTGCCGTCCGAGGCGCTCTCGGCAGTCCCTCACTTCGCGGAGGCGGTGAGATCACCGCGCCGGGGCGACGCGAAGCCCTCCAGGTCGGCGCGGGTCAGGCCGGTGAGGCGGGCGACCTCGGCGATGTCGAGGGCGCCGCAGTCCAGGCCGCGCAGCAGGTAGCCGCTGAGGGCCTTGGCGGTGGCGGGCTCGTCCATCACGTCGCCGCCGGCGTGGTTGGCGTAGCGGGCGAGGCGGCCCGCCGCCTGCTCGAAGCCCTCGCGGTAGAAGGCGAAGACGGCGGCGTAACGGGTGGGGATGTGGCCGGGGTGCATGTCCCAGCCCTGGTAGTAGGCGCGGGCGAGGGCGCGGCGGGTGAGACCGTAGTGGAGGCGCCAGGCGTCGTGGACCTTGGCGGTCGGGCCGACGGGGAGGACGTTCGTCGAGCCGTCGGAGACGCGCACGCCGGTGCCCGCGGCGGCCACCTGCATGATCGCCTTGGCGTGGTCGGCGGCCGGGTGGTCGCTGGCCTGGTAGGCCGCGGAGACACCGAGGCAGGCGCTGTAGTCGAAGGTGCCGTAGTGCAGCCCGGTGGCACGGCCCTCGGCGGCCTGGATCATCCGGGCGACGGTGGCGGTGCCGTCGGTGGCGAGGATGGACTGGCTGGTCTCGATCTGGATCTCGAAACCGAGCCGGCCGGCGTCCAGGCCGTGCACCTTCTCGAAGGCCTCCAGGAGGCGGACGAAGGCGGAGATTTGCTCGGGGTACGTCACCTTCGGCAGGGTGAGGACCAGGCCCTCGGGCAGTCCGCCCGCCTCGATCAGACCGGTGAGGAAGACGTCGAGGGTGCGGATGCCCCGGTCGCGTACCGCGGCCTCCATGCACTTCATGCGGATGCCCATGTAGGGCGCCGCCGTGCCGTTCTCGTACGCCTCCGCGATCAGACGGGCCGCGCGGGCCGCCGCCGCGTCCTCCTCGGCGTCGGGGCGGGGGCCGTAGCCGTCCTCGAAGTCGACGCGCAGGTCTTCGATCGGCTCGTGTTCCAGCTTGGCGCGGACGCGGGAGTAGACCGGCTCGGCCAGCTCGCCGGGCAGGCCGAGCACCGCGGCGAAGGAGGCGGCGTCCGGTGCGTGTGCGTCGAGGGCGGCGAGCGCCTGGTCGCCCCAGGAACGGATGGTGTCGGCGGCGAAGGCGTCACCGGGGACGTAGACGGTGTGTACGGGCTGCCTGGTGCCGGGGTCCCCGGGATAGCGGCGCTCCAGCTCCGCGTCGACCGGTGCGAGGGAGGCGCTGATCTCCTCGCTGACGGCGCCCGCGAGGCTTGTCGCCACCTTCTCCTGCTGACCCATCCCACACCCTCCATTTTTCCGCTGTACGGAATCAACAATCCGTAGAACGAAGTTATCTGTGCGGTTCTCGCTGGTCAACACCCCGTCCGGACGCTGGTCGGCAGCCGGCCGGTCGTCACCAGGATGCACCGAGGCCCCCGTGACCGCGCCGGTCACAGGGGCCTCGTCGAGCCAGGGAGGCGCTCAGCCCTTGCGGGCCTTGATCTCCTCGGTCAGCTGGGGCACGACGTCGAAGAGGTCGCCGACCACACCGAAGTCGACCAGCTCGAAGATCGGGGCCTCGGAGTCCTTGTTGACGGCCACGATGGTCTTCGAGGTCTGCATACCGGCGCGGTGCTGGATGGCGCCGGAGATGCCGTTGGCGATGTACAGCTGCGGGGAGACCGACTTGCCGGTCTGGCCGACCTGGTTGGTGTGCGGGTACCAGCCGGCGTCGACGGCGGCACGCGAGGCACCGACGGCGGCACCGAGGGAGTCGGCGAGCGCCTCGATGATCGAGAAGTTCTCGGCGCCGTTCACACCGCGGCCACCGGAGACCACGATCGCGGCCTCGGTCAGCTCCGGGCGGCCCGTCGACTCACGCGGCGTACGGCCGGTGATCTTGGTGCCGGTGGCCTTGTCCGAGAAGGTCACGGACAGGGCCTCGACGGCGCCGGCGGCAGGGGCGGCCTCGACGGCGGCCGAGTTCGGCTTGACCGTGATGACCGGGGTGCCCTTGATGACCCGCGACTTGGTGGTGAAGGACGCGGCGAACACCGACTGAGTGGCCACCGGGCCCTCGTCGCCGGCCTCCAGGTCGACGGCATCGGTGATGATGCCGGAGCCGATGCGCAGCGCCAGACGGGCGGCGATCTCCTTGCCCTCGGCGGAGGACGGGACCAGCACGGCGGCCGGGGAGACGGCCTCGTGGGCGGCCTGCAGGGCGTCCACCTTCGGCACGACCAGGTACTCGGCGTACTCGGACGCGTCGTGGGTGAGGACCTTCACCGCGCCGTGCTCGGCGAGCGTGGCGGCGGTGTCGGCGGCGCCGTTGCCCAGCGCGACGGCGACGGGCTCGCCGATGCGGCGGGCCAGGGTCAGCAGCTCAAGGGTCGGCTTGCGGACGGCACCGTCCACGTGGTCGACGTAGACGAGGACTTCAGCCATGGGATTGCTCTCCTGCGTAACGAAGTTGAGGGGCGGTCAGCGGGGGCGAGCCCTTAGATGAACTTCTGGCTCGCGAGGAACTCAGCGAGCTGCTTGCCGCCCTCGCCCTCGTCCTTGACGATGGTGCCGGCCGTACGGGCCGGGCGCTCGTTCGCGGCCTCGACCTTGGTGAACGCGCCGTCCAGGCCGACCTCCTCGGCCTCGATGTCCAGGTCGGACAGGTCCCAGGACTCCACCGGCTTCTTCTTGGCCGCCATGATGCCCTTGAAGGACGGGTAACGGGCCTCGCCGGACTGGTCGGTGACCGACACGACCGCCGGGAGGGAGGCCTCCAGCTGCTCGGAGGCGGCGTCGCCGTCGCGGCGGCCCTTCACGACGTCGCCCTCGACGGAGACATCGGACAGCAGGGTGACCTGCGGGACGCCCAGGCGCTCGGCGACCAGGGCGGGAACGACGCCCATGGTGCCGTCGGTGGAGGCCATGCCGGAGATGACCAGGTCGTAACCGGCCTTCTCGATCGCCTTGGCCAGGACCAGGGAGGTGCCGATGGCGTCGGTGCCGTGCAGGTCGTCGTCCTCGACGTGGATGGCCTTGTCGGCACCCATCGAGAGGGCCTTGCGGAGCGCGTCCTTGGCGTCCTCGGGGCCGACCGTCAGAACGGTGACCTCGGCGTCGTCCGCGTCCTCCGCGATCTGCAGCGCCTGCTCGACCGCGTACTCGTCCAGTTCGGAGAGCAGACCGTCCACGTCGTCGCGGTCGACGGTCAGGTCATCGGCGAAGTGCCGGTCGCCAGTGGCGTCGGGCACGTACTTCACAGTGACAACGATCCTCAAGCTCACGCCGGCTCTCCTACTGCATCGTCATTTCCGGGCTGCCTCTTGCAGGCAGCATAGGCGCCTCAAGCGGCCGATCCCGGTCGGGGCGTCCGCGCGCTCCGACCGAAATATTACTCGTCAGTACACCCAGTTCATGCCCGCTAAGCAAGCGCTTTGAACTGTGACCTTCGCAACGCAGCGTAACCGGAACTCGACCGCTTCGCAGGACCGGGGAGCGTGATCAATCCCGCAGGCCGTTGAAGCGGCCCTGGTGGTAGAGGAGGGGACGGCCGGCGCCCGTGGGGTCGCCCAGGACCACCTCGGCCAGCACGATGCGGTGATCACCGGCGGGAACACGCCCGACGATCCGGCAGACCAGCCAGGCCAGCACGTCGTCGAGCACCGGTACGCCTTCCGGGCCCTCGCGCCACACGGTCGGCGCGCCGAAGCGGTCGGCACCGCTGCGGGCGAAGGTGGCTGCCAGCTCGCCCTGGTGCTCGCCGAGTATGTGGACGCCTATGTGCTCCGTCTCGGCGATGGCGGGCCAGCTGGAGGCGCCCGTGCCGATACCGAAGGAGACGAGCGGGGGCTCCGCGGAGACGGAGGTGAGGGAGGTGGCGGTGAAGCCGACCGGGCCGGCGTCACCACGTGCGGTGATCACCGCCACACCGGCGGCATGCCGACGGAAGGTCGAGCGCAACAGGTCGGGAGAAGCGAGCTGAACGGTGCCGAGGTCGGGCGAGGCCGTCATGGAGTTGTCCTTCTGATGGAGGTCACGAGTTGGGCCGTCGGTGCTCAGCAGCCCGGACAGGTGGCGCTCGCGGTGCGGGCCAGGTCGACGTGGACCCGGCCGTGGAGAAGGAGTTCGATCGGCATACGGTCAGGCTGACGATAGGTGGTGCGCCCAGTCAAGCGCGTTCCGGGATACGGAAGTCGCCGCTCCGTCTCCTGAGGCCCCCTCACACGGCCTCCCCCAGGGCCGCGATGACATCGGCCTTGCGGGGCTGTCCGGTGGCGCGCCGCACCACGCGGCCGTCGGCGTCCAGGACCAGGACGGTGGGCGTCTTCAGGATCTCCAGTGCGCGTACGAGGTCCAGACGGGCCTCGGCGTCGATCTCGACGTGAACCACTCCGGGGACCATCCCGGCGACCTCGCCGAGGATGCGCCGGGTGGCCCGGCAGGGCGCGCAGAAGGCGCTGGAGAACTGGACCAGCGTGGCCCGCTCACCGAGGTCGCCGCCCAGCTCGGCCGCGTCCAGCCGCTTGTCCCCGTCCCGCCCGCGCACCCGTACTCTCCCGCTCCGCCGCTTGTGCAGCACTCCGAAGGCGCCCGCCACGACGAGCACCGCCACGCACACCACCAGTCCGGTCATCATCTGCACCAGCATTCATGAGACTGCAAAGATTCCCGCCTCCCGCGGGGGTTCCCGTTGCGGAATGCTTGCTTCATGAACATCGACGTGAGGGGGCCGCGCTTCGGGGCGGCCGTGACGACGGCCGTACTGGCCGTGGCGCTGAGCCTGCAGAACACCTGGGTGCTGGGCTGGCAGACGGTGGCGTTCGCGCTCGGCGCCGCCGCGGGTGTGCAGCACTCGCCGTACGGCTGGGCGTTCCGCACGGCCGTGCGGCCGCGACTCGGACCGCCGAGGGAGTTCGAGGCGCCGGAACCGCCCCGGTTCGCGCAGGCAGTGGGTCTGGTGTTCGCGGGGCTGGGGCTGGTCGGCTTCACGGTGGGACCCCAGTGGCTGGGACTGGCCGCGACCGGGGCGGCGCTCGCCGCAGCCTTCCTGAACGCGGCGTTCGGGTACTGCCTGGGATGCGAGTTCTTCCTGCTCCTGAAGAGGGTCACGGTGCGGACCGAGCAAGCGGAGTAAAGAGGACTTGAATATCGGAGGCGGGATATGGGCCGACGTGACGAGGATCTCGCCGCCGCGGGGCACCAGGACTGGCTACCCGTCCGTTCTTCGGGCACGATCTGCGAGACGCCGTAAACCTACGGCTGCGTAACTTTCCCGCCGGGAGCCCCTTTCCCGAGCAGAGCAGAAAGGGCCCACCCCGCCCATGGCAGAGCTGGTCTACCGTCCCGTCATCGGTCTCGCCAAGACGCTGTTCAAGGCCTGGGATCTGAAGATCGACTGCCAGGGGTCGGAGAACATCCCGCGCTCGGGCGGCGCCGTCCTGGTGAGCAATCACATCAGCTACCTGGACTTCGTCTTCAACGGCCTGGCAGCCCTGCCGCAGAAGCGTCTGGTGCGCTTCATGGCGAAGGAGTCCGTCTTCCGCCACCGGATCTCGGGACCGCTGATGCGCGGGATGAAGCACATCCCGGTGGACCGCAACCAGGGCGAGGCGGCCTACGCGCACGCGCTGGACTCGCTGCGCTCCGGCGAGGTGATCGGGGTCTTCCCGGAGGCCACCATCTCCCAGTCGTTCACGCTGAAGAGCTTCAAGTCCGGTGCGGCCCGCCTCGCACAGGACGCCGGTGTCCCGTTGATCCCGATGGCGGTGTGGGGCACCCAGCGGCTGTGGACGAAGGGCCACGCCCGCAACTTCAAGCGCGACCACCTGCCCGTCACCATCCGCGTCGGCGATGCGGTCGAGGCACCCCGCGACCAGTACGCCGGGGCCATCACCCGCCGGCTGCGCGAGGCCGTCCAGGAGCTGCTGGAGGCCGCACAGCGTGCCTACCCGGGCCGCCCCAAGGGCCCCGAGGACTCCTGGTGGCTGCCCGCCCACCTGGGCGGTACGGCACCGACGGTGGAGCAGCTGCGCACCGCCGAGGCGCGCTGACCTGCGTCGCTTCGGCCAGGTGGGGCTCGGGGCTTGAGCAATGTGTCCACCTGCGGGCCGGTCGCGGCTGATCGCGCAGTTCCCCGCGCCCCTGGGAAGCTGTAGTCGGCCTCATAGCGTGTCGGGGAGCGTCTTCCACAGGTACGGCCGGTCCGGGGCGGCTTTCAGGGCGTCCAGGACGACCGGATGCGGTGCGGCGTACAGCACCGGATGGTCCAGCTCGCCGGCCCCGGGGTCGGGGATCCAGGCCAGCCGCTCCCCGTCCAGGGAGAACTGGGCGTCCACGCCGGGCTTGTTGCCCCGTGGGTCCTGCCGGTGCCAGGCGCCGTGGAAGCGGACGGCGACCAGACCGTGCAGGGCATGACCGCTGCCGTCGTCGTGCGTCAGCCTCTGGTAGCACAGGGCCGTGGGGATGTCCTCGGCCCGCAGCAGGGCGGCCAGGGCGTGGGCCTTGGCGTGGCAGATGCCGGTGCCCAGCCGCAGGACGTCGGAGGCGCGCCAGGTGACGCGCATGTCGCCGGAGTCCTGGGAATGCGGGACGGTGTCCCGTACGAACTCATAGGCGGCTCGCGCATATTCATACGAGTCGGCCGCGCCCTCGGCCAGCCTGGCGGCGGTTTTCCGCACGACGGGATGGCCATGGTCGATGACCTCGTCGGCGGTCAAGTACGCGGACAGATCGGCGGTGTTCTGGATCAGCTCCATGCCCGCAGAGCATAGGAATGCGACCGCTCGACAGTCAATGACTTTTCGAGCGGCCGCATATCTATGCATCGCCGGTCAGCGGGCCATCTCCTCCTTGACCGCGGCCACGAACGTGTCGACGTCCTCCTCGCTGGTGTCGAAGGAGCACATCCAGCGCACGACCCCGGCGGCCTCGTCCCAGAAGTAGAACCGGAAGCGCTTCTGCAGCCGCTCGCTCACGTCGTGCGGGAGCTTCGCGAAGACGCCGTTCGCCTGCACCGGGTAGAGGATCTCCACGCCGTGCACCGCGCGGACACCCTCGGCGAGCCGCTGCGCCATCTCGTTGGCGTGCCGGGCGTTGCGCAGCCACAGATCCTTGGCCAGCAGCGCCTCCAACTGCACCGAGACGAAGCGCATCTTGGAGGCCAGCTGCATCGACATCTTCCGCAGGTGCTTCATCTGCCGCACCGCGTCCTGGTTGATGACCACGACCGCCTCGCCGAAGACGGCGCCGTTCTTGGTCCCGCCCAGCGAGAGGAGGTCGACGCCGACCGCGTTGGTGAACGTCCGCATCGGCACGTCCAGCGAGGCGGCCGCGTTGGCTATCCGGGAGCCGTCCAGGTGCACCTTCATACCGCGGGCGTGGGCGTGCTCGCAGATCGCGCGGATCTCGTCCGGCGTGTAGAGGGTGCCGAGCTCGGTGCTCTGGGTGATCGACACCACCTGGGGCATGGCCCGGTGCTCGTCCTCCCAGCCCCAGGCCTGCCGGTCGATCAGCTCGGGGGTGAGCTTGCCGTCGGGCGTGGGGACGGTGAGCAGCTTCAGGCCGCCCATGCGCTCGGGCGCGCCGCCCTCGTCGACGTTGATGTGCGCGCTCTCGGCGCAGATCACCGCGCCCCAGCGGTCGGTGACCGCCTGGAGCGCGACCACGTTGGCGCCGGTGCCGTTGAAGACCGGGAAGGCCTCGGCGGTGGCCCCGAAGTGGCTGCGGATGATCTGCTGGAGGTTCTCGGTGTACTCGTCCTCGCCGTACGCCACCTGGTGGCCGCCGTTGGCCAGGGCCAGGGCGGCCAGCACCTCCGGGTGGGCTCCGGCGTAGTTGTCACTGGCGAAACCGCGGACCTGCGGGTCGTGGTGGCGACGCGCGTCGGTCTTGGGAGGGTTCACGGCTTCTCGGTCAGCCACAGACGGTTTCCGTTCACTTCGGCGGCGGGCTTGCTCCAGACGCCCTCGATGGCCTCGGCGAGGTCCTTGACGTCCGTGAAACCCGCGAACTTCGCGTTGGGGCGTTCGGCGCGCATCGCGTCGTGCACCAACGCCTTCACCACCAGGATCGTAGCCGCGGACGTGGGACCTTCCTCACCCCCGGCCTTGCGGAAGTAGTCGGCCATGGCCAGCGTCCACGCCTCGGCGGCGGCCTTGGCCGACGCATAGGCGGCGTTGCCGGCGGTGGGCTTCGACGCGCCGGCCGCGCTGATCAGGACGTACCGGCCGCGCTCGCTGCGCTGCAGCGCCTCGTGGAAGGCGAGGGAGGTGTGCTGGACGGTCTTGACGAGCAGCAGCTCCAGGAAGTCCCAGTCGTCGAGGCTGGTCTTGGTGAAGGTCTCGCTGCCGCGCCAGCCGCCGACCAGGTGCACCAGGCCGTCGACGCGCCCGAAGTCCTTCTCGACGTGGGCGGCCCAGTCCCGGGTGGACTGCAGGTCGAGCAGATCCACCGTGTCACCGGTGACGGTGGCGCCACCGGAGGCGTACCGGGCCGCGTCCACGGCCTCGGACAGCCGCTGCGGGTCGTTGTCCGCGCCGACGACGGTCGCTCCGGCCTCGGCCAGACGCAGCAGGGTGGCGCGCCCGGCGGGTCCGCCCGCGCCGGCCACCGCGATCACGGCACCGCTGAGCGGCCCGTTCGCCCCGTTCCCCATGTTCTTCCCCTCTGCAGCAGTGTTCTGGACGCGTGAAGCAGTGTTCGGGTCGCTCACGCGGCGACCGGCTCGGCGCTGTCCGCCGTGATGCCCTTGGTGGAGGCGATCACATTCTTCAGCTTCTTGGACAGGGCCTCATAGAACATGCTCAGCGGAAACTCGTCCGGAAGCACGTCGTCCACCAGCTTGCGCGGCGGCTGGGTCAGGTCCAGGGCCTCCGGGCCCTTGGCCCAGGTGGAGCCGGGGTGCGGAGCGAGGTAGGTGCGGACCAGCTCGTAGCCGGCGAACCAGTGCACCAGCTTCGGGCGGTCGATGCCGTCCTTGTAGAGCTTCTCGATCTCGGCGCACAGCTGGTTGGTGACCTGCGGGGCGCGCTCCCAGTCGATGGAGAGCTTGTTGTCGGTCCAGCGGACGACGTCGTGCTTGTGCAGGTAGGCGAAGAGCAGCTGGCCGCCGAGGCCGTCGTAGTTGCGGTTGCGGTCGCCGGTGACCGGGAAGCGGAACATGCGGTCGAAGAGCACCGCGTACTGCACGTCACGGGCCTGCGGTACGCCGTCCGCCTCCAGCTTCACGGCCTCCTTGAAGGCGGTGAGGTCGCAGCGCAGCTCCTCCAGGCCGTACATCCAGAACGGCTGGCGCTGCTTGATCATGAACGGATCGAAGGGCAGGTCGCCGTGGCTGTGGGTGCGGTCGTGAACCATGTCCCACAGCACGAAGGCCTCTTCGCAGCGCTTCTGGTCGTGGACCATGGCGGCGATGTCCTCGGGCAGCTGAAGGCCCAGGATGCCGACGGCGGCGTCGGTGACCCGGCGGAAACGGGCGGCCTCGCGGTCGCAGAAGATGCCACCCCAGGAGAATCGTTCCGGCGCCTCGCGTACGGCGATGGTCTCCGGGAAGAGGACCGCGGAGTTGGTGTCGTAGCCGGAGGTGAAGTCCTCGAAGGTGATGCCGCAGAACAGCGGGTTGTCGTAGCGCGTGCGCTCCAGCTCGGCCAGCCAGTCCGGCCAGACCATGCGCAGCACGACCGCCTCCAGGTTGCGGTCCGGGTTGCCGTTCTGCGTGTACATCGGGAAGACGACCAGGTGCTGCAGGCCGTCCGCGCGGTTCGCGGCGGGCTGGAAGGCCAGCAGGGAGTCCAGGAAGTCCGGCACCTGGAAGCCGCCCTCGGCCCAGCGGCGCAGGTCCTTCACGAGGGCCTGGTGGTAGGCCGCGTCGTGCGGGAGCAGCGGGGACAGCTCCTCGACGGCGTCGACGACACGCCGTACGGCGGCCTCGGCGTCCGCCGCGGCCGGGGCACCCTCGGCCGCGAAGTCGATCGATCCGTCCTGGGACTGCCATGGCCGGATCTGCTCCACGGCATCCTTGAGCACGGGCCAGGCCGGGTGCTCCACCACCCTGGTCAGCGAAGAAACCTGTCCCTCCGCACCCGCCTGCACAAGAATTTCCGTCATGTCCCATCCTCCACGGGAGAAGCTCGCGTAAGGACACCGTATGCATACCCGGTTTCAGCCAGCAAGAGGCAAGCTCAGGAAATTATTCTGTCGATGCCCTTCGCCACCGACATTTTTCCTGCCGTAAACCGTGACGGCGCTCACTTCCGTCGATGGAGCCCGCTTCTGCCTCGCGGCGCCGCGGGGCAGTCAAGGGTGTGGAGGACTCGCCCACGGCAGGGTGACGCCGGGGGCGGATACCGGCCAGCTGACGGCGGCCACCCACCCGGATGCCTCGTGCACGTGCGGGTTCATCGCGGGGCACGGCCATTAGGCTGCGACTCTGCCCGCGGACGACGGCGTCCGCCCGTCCCGCGCGCGCCGAGCCGCCGTCGACGGAAGCGAGTTGAACCTTGAACTTCCTTACCATCGGTCACCGCGGGGTCATGGGTGTCGAGCCCGAGAACACCCTCCGTTCGTTCGTCGCCGCGCAGGACGCCGGCCTCGACCTGATCGAACTCGATCTGCACCTGAGCAAGGACGGCGCCCTGGTCGTCATGCACGACGCCGAGGTGGACCGTACGACCGACGGCACCGGACCGATCGCCGACAAGACCCTGGCCGAGCTGCGTGCCCTGGACGCGGGCCGGGGCGAGCGGGTGCCGGTGTTCGAGGAGGTGCTGGACGCGGTGCACACTCCGCTGCAGGCCGAGATCAAGGACGTGGCGGCGGCCCGGGCCCTGGCGACGGTGATGCACCAGCGCGATCTGGTCGGGCGTGTGGAGGTGTCGTCCTTCCACGACGACGCGGTCGCCGAGATCGCGCGGCTGGTGCCGGGCGTGCGCACGGCGCTGGTCGCCAGCCGCTACGGCACGGACGTGGTGGAGCGCGCGGTCGCCGTCGGCGCGGCGACCGTCTGCCTCAACATCCGCCGGCTCACCCTGGAGGTCGTCGAGCACGCCCGCGCGTCCGGGCTGCGGATCATCGGCTGGGTCGTCAACACGCAGGAGCATCTGCGCCTGGTACGCGCCCTGGAGCTCGACGGCGCGGCGACCGACTTCCCGCAGATCAAGCGCACCGGGCGCTTCACCGCGTAGGGCGTGCCGGACCCCGCGACGCCGGGATGATCCAAACGACACCCCCTGGGGGCCGCGCCGACGCGCGGGTCACTCGGGAACGCTCACACGAGCTTCTTGACCAGCAGCTCGAACTGCAGGTCCGCGCGCTGCGGGACGCCGAAGCGCTCATCGCCGTACGGGAAGGGAGTCATCCTTCCCGTACGGCGGTAGCCGCGGCGCTCGTACCAGGCGATCAGATCGTCCCGTACGGAGATCACCGTCATGTGCATCTCGGTGACGCCCCAGGTCTCGCGGACCCGGCGCTCGGCCTCCGCCATGACCGTCTTGCCGAGGCCCGCGCCCTGCAGGGTGGGGCTCACCGCGAACATGCCGAAGTAGGCGTGGTCGCCACGGTGTTCGAGCTGGCAGCAGGCGACGATCCGGCCGTCCTGCTCCACGGTCAGCAGCCGGCTGTCGGGCGACTTGATGACCTCCAGCACACCCTCCGGATCCGTGCGCTGCCCCTCCAGGATGTCCGCCTCGGTGGTCCACCCGGCCCGGCTGGCGTCCCCGCGGTAGGCCGACTCGATCAGCGCGACCAGCGCGTCGACGTCGGCGTCGGTGGCATCTCGGAAGGTGGGTCCGGTGGCGGCGGTTTCCATGAGGCGGCCTTTCGGTCTCGGGCGTGGCAGAGCCAGGGTCGAGAGTAACCCTGCTCTAGGCTCCGCCTGCATGGTGCACGTACTCAGCAGCCGGACCCTGCTCACCCCCACCGACCCCGAGCGCTCCCGGGCCTTCTACGGAGAGCAGCTGGGGCTCGCCGTCTACCGCGAGTTCGGTACCGGTCCCGAGCGCGGGACGGTCTACTTCCTCGGCGGCGGCTTCCTGGAGCTCTCGGGGAGGTCCGAGACACCGCCGTCGCCCCCGGTCCGGCTGTGGTTGCAGGTGCCCGATGTGACGGCCGCGCACGAGGAGCTGCGCACCAAGGGCGTCGGCATCGTCCGGCCGCCGGTGCAGGAACCGTGGGGCCTGGTCGAGATGTGGATCGCCGACCCGGACGGCACCCGCATCGCCCTGGTGGAGGTCCCCGCGGACCATCCGCTGCGGTACCGGCCGGGACTCTAGCGTCCGGCGAGAAGGCAGGCCGTGGTGAACAGGGGCTTCGGCCCTGTTCGGCCGGCGGCCGGAGACAGATCCGCGGCAGGAGGCGGGCGGATACACGGTGCGCACCTGGGGGACGCGGCGGTCGCCGCGCTCACCCCGCGGTACCAGGAGTCCCAGCCGGTCGCGTGGCGCGCCGGGCTGTTCAACGCGCCCGGCACGCTGGGCCGGGTGGAGCCGGCGACCCGGGACACCCGGCGGGCCCGGGACTTCTGCACCAGGGTGCTCGGCTGGAGCGTCCGCGCCTCGCAGTGGTACACGCAGTGGGACATCGACGGCGAGGACTTCGGCGGCATGGCGGACATGGGCGACCGGTTCCCGCCCGAGGTCCCCCGCACTGGCTGCCGTACTTCGCGGTGGGCCACGTGCGCGACGGCCGAGGTCGCGGCGCGGGCGGGCGGTGCCGTCGCGCCGGCGTCCGTCTCCGTGCAGGACGGCCCGCGCATCGCGGTGCTGCGCGATCCGCAGGGCGCGGCGTTCCGGGTGCACCGGGCCGGTGCGGAGGGCTGAGCGGCGCTCTTGCCTTCGAGAACACTCCAGCCCCTAGCGTCGCACGCACCACTTGCCGGAAAGGGAAGCACACGTGCGGTACACACTGTTCGGACGGACCGGTCTGCGCGTCAGCGAGCTGGCGCTCGGCACGATGACCTTCGGGGAGGACCTGGGCTGGGGTGCCGACAACGACACCTGCGCCCGGATCCTCGACGCGTACGCCGACGCGGGCGGCAACTTCGTCGACACCGCGAACAACTACGCCTCGGGCAGCTCCGAGCGGATCCTCGGCGAACTGCTGGCCGGGCGCCGCGACCGGTTCGTGCTGGCGAGCAAGTACACCTGCGCCACCCACGACGGCGACCCCAACGCCGGGGGCAACCACCGCAAGAACCTCGTGCAGTCGGTCGAGGAGAGCCTGCGCCGGCTGCGCACCGACCGGCTCGACGTGCTGTGGGTGCACGCCCGGGACAACTTCACCCCGGTGGAGGAGGTGATGCGCGCCCTGGACGACGTCGTACGCGCCGGCAAGGTGCTCTACGTGGGGGTGTCGGACTGGCCGGCCTGGGAGATCGCCCAGGCCAACACCCTGGCGGAACTGAGGGGCTGGACGCCTTTCGCGGGCTCGCAGCTGCGCTACAGCCTGCTGGAGCGCACCCCGGAGCGTGAACTGCTTCCGCAGGCCCGGGCCTTCGACCTCGCCGTGTTCGCCTGGGCGCCGCTGGCGGCGGGCAAGCTCACCGGGAAGTACCGGCGTGGGGAGCGAGGCCGGCTGGACGTGCTGGGAGAACGGCCGAAGACAGGGGAGGAGGACGTGATCAGCGTCGTCCTGGACGTCGCCGAGCAGGGTGGCTGGAGTCCGGCGCAGGTGGCCCTGGCCTGGCTGCTGGCCCGGCCGGGGAACGTCGTCCCCATCATCTCCGCCACGAAGCCGGAGCAGCTGGCCGACAATCTCACGAGCACCGAGGTCCGGCTGGACGCGGACGCGGTGCAGCGGCTGGACGAGGTGAGCGCGGTCCCGCTGGGCTTCCCGCACGACTTCCTGCGCGAGCCGCCCGTCACACGCAACGTCTACGGTGACCGCTGGCCCGGCATCCAGGACCGCCGGTCGACATATCGGCGCACGGCACACGACGTGCTCTAGGTGTATTGGCCTGAAGCGTCGCCTTCCAGCGCTGTGCCGGCTCGGTGCGGCGCATCGGCTTGGCGACACCCCCTAGGCGCGCAGCGCGCCCATGTGGCCCTCCAGACGGCTCAGCAACTCGGCCAGCAGACCGGCGAGTTCGTGCTGCCCCTCGGGGGCCAGCCCGGACAACACCGTGGTTTCGTAGGCGAGTTGCTCCGGGAGGATGCCGTCGACCAGTTCACGGCCGGTGTCGGTGAGGCGGAGGTGGGCGACGCGACGGTCGCGGGTGTCGCCGCGCCGCTCGACCAGACCGCGTTCGGTCAGCTGCTTGAGCCGCTTGGTGACGGCGGCCCCGGAGGAGAAGGTCTCCCGGGCCAGCTCCCCCGGGGTCAGCTCGTGCCCGGTGCGGCGCAGCGCCCCCAGCAGGTCGAACTCGGGACGGCTGAGCCCGGCCCGGCGCAGCGGCGCGTCCTCGGCCTGCTGGAGCAGCGCGGCACAGCGGTTGATCCGGCCGATGACCTCCATGGGCCCGGTGTCCAGCTCGGGGTGGACGGCCTGCCACTGCCGGACCACGGCGGCGACGGTGTCACGGCGGCCGACGGTGTCCGCGCCACTGCCGGTGCCCCCGCCAGGGGCGGTCCCGAGGGCGGGCGCGCCGGGGGCGGGGCCCGTGTCGGACGCGGAGCCCGTGTCGGACGCGTCGTCCGTCGGCGTGTGGTCGCCGTTCCTCGCCGTCATGGCCGTATGCCCTCCGTCGTCCTGCCCGGGGCGCGGCCCTGGTCCTGGGGCCGGCCCGGGGCGCGGCCCTGGTCCTGGGGCCGGCCCGGGTTGTGGCCCTGGTTCTGGATCCGCGGTACGAACCCCTGGCGTCGTACCGTCGCCGCGAGCGTACGGTGTCCGGACTGTTCGGCGAGCACGACCCGCTCCTCGGGCAGGTCGCGCTGCCACCACTCGCCGGATGCGGCGTCGGCCGTGGCGCGCAGGTCGACGAGGGCGGCGGCGAGGGCACGACGCGCGGACTCCAGAGCGCGGGGTGCCGGCTGCGGCTCGGCGAGCAGCCTGGCGGCGTCCTCGCGGGCGCGTTCCGCGGTCGTCAGCGCCTCGTCGAGACGGTCGCCCGCACGCCGGTTGGTGACGGCGACGGCCGCGACGAAGCCGACCAGCGCGCCGACGAGGGTGTCCGCGACCCGCTGGGTGATCAGCTCGGCCGGGTTCTGGGCGCGGGCGAACTCGGTGACGAGCAGGGCCATGGGGGTGACGCAGACGCTGCCCAGCCAGTAGTTGCGGCCGATCAGCGCCTCGGCGCCGAAGTTCAGGGCCAGGGTGCACAGCACCAGGGCGGCCGGGTGCAGATGGGCGAGCGGCGCGAGCGCGGCGAAGAGCAGGACGCCGACGACGTTGCCGACGACACGCTGGACGCCGCGGCTGAAGGTGAGGGTGACGTTGGCCTGGTAGAGCGAGGCCGCGGTGACCAGGGCCCAGTAGGGGCGGCCGACCCCGAGTGCGAGGGAGGCGTAGCCGGCGAGGGCGCAGCCGATCGCGGTCCGTGCGGCGATCGGGACGAGGGGGACCAGGCGGTGCCGCAACGACAGCCTGGGGTGGGCGGGTTCGGTGTCCACGCCGAGGAGTTCGTCGGCGGACTCGCGCGGGGAGTCGGCGCGCGGTATCCGGCCGGTGCCGCGCAGGTCGCGGGCCCAGGCGCGCAGCCGTGCGGAGTCGGTGTCGCCAGGTGCGGCGAGGGCGACCTCGGCACGGACGAGGAGCCGTTCCAGGGCGCGCCGGGTGCGGTCGGGCCGGGCGCCGGCAGCGAGCAGCGACTGCCGGGCGGCGTGGATCGCGGCGGCGGCCGCGGCCCGGGCCCGGGCGTGGCCGTCGGCGGTGCCGCGTGTGTCGGCGTACCCGGCGGCGGCGTTCAGGGCGTGGGCGGTGGCGCGACGCTCGGGACCGTGCGGGCGGAGCAGTCCGGGTGCCATGCCGACCAGCCAGGCCCAGGCGCCGGCCGCCAGGGCCAGACCGACGTGGGCCGGCACCTGGCCGAGGATCTGCGGGGCGAACAGCGAGGCGGAGCTGATGAAGGTCAGCACCACGTTCGCGGGCGGTCCGAGGCGGGTCGCGTCGCACGCCGTTTTCTGGACGGCCGCCATGACGGCGCCGACAGTGACCAGGACGACGGGATCGGAGGTGAGCGACGCGACGAGCAGGGCGACGGCGAGCCCGCCGACCATGCCGAGCACCACCCGGGCGAGGACGCGGGCGCGGGCGGCGTAGGGCCGGTTGTGGCCGTACAGGGCGCACAGTGACCCGGCCATCGTGTACATCGCGAGGTCGAGGCGGCCGAGGGCCAGCAGGGTCAGGTTGGGCGGGGCGACCGCGGCGACCACGCTCAGCGCGGGCTTGAACCAGATGTCGGAGGGCCGACCGAGACGGAGCACTCCGGCGAGGGGGAGTCGGGGACGGGTCGCACTGCTCATACCATTAATTTAGCATGTGTTTTACTCGTAAAATTCTATGGCGGAATCGCTTCCACGGCGCGTTCACCTGTCGTGCTCCGGCGAGTGCTCCCCGTGTACACCCTTGCGCTCGCGTGCGCTCCGCCTGGCGTGGGCATCGCATCCTCGACCCACCGTCGAGCGGGGGAGGTGCGTGTGCACGGACCGGTGCCGGCAGCGTGGCTGCTGGTCGCACTGTGCGCCGCGACCGGCGCCTACTGCCTGATGCGCATGCGCAGCGGCGTGGAGGAGCAGCGCCGGGCCGCGGGCGGCGAGGCGCTCATGGGCTTCGGCATGGCCGTGATGGCCGTGCCGGCGGCGGTGTTCACGCCCCCGAGGTGGGCGTGGCCGGTGTACGCGGTCGTGTTCGCCGCCGCGGCCCTGCGCGCACTGTGGACGGTGCGCGCCGCCCGGCATCATCTGCACCACCTCGTGGGCGCCGCCACGATGGTCTACATGGCGGTGGTGATGGCCGCGGCCCCGCCCGGCGCGCACCACACGCACGGCGGCACCGGGGTGCCCTTGCTGACCGGCGCGCTGCTCGCGTACTTCACGGGGTACGTGCTGCTCGCCGGCGCCCGTCTGGTGCCCGCCGCCGTCGCGGTGGCCGGGGCCGTCGGCGCCCCGGCCGGCTGGGGCGACCGGCCGGAGCTGGCGCGGGCCTGCCGGCTGTCGATGGGGATCGGGATGGTGGCCATGCTGCTCACCATGTGAGCCAGAGAGCCGGCGAGCGAGTGAGCACGTACGCCACGGGAGCCGTGCGCGCTGTCAGGGGAGCCATGGGCGCAAGGTGCGCCCGGCGCGGGTGCGTTGTCTGCGTCACTTCCACGGCGTGGACCGTACCCGTGAGCGGCCTCGCCCTCATAGGGTGCTGACCATGATGGTCCCCGTGACCCTGCTGCTGCTCGGCGCCATGACCGCCGTCGTCGCCCCGCGGCTGCTCGCCCGGGCCGACTGGCCGGACCGTGAACCGGTCGTCGCCCTCTGGGTGTGGCAGTGTGTCGTGGCGGCCGTGCTGCTGTGCTGTCTGCTGTCGATGACGCTCAGCGCGTCGGCGGCCTGGCAGGCGGTACGCGGGCAGGTGTTCGCCCGGGCTCCGCGCGCCGTCGTCGATGCCTACGCCCTGGGCACGGCCGGCCCCTGGGCGGCGCCCACCGCCGTCCTGCTCGCCGTCGGCGGCCTGTGGAGCCTCGCGATGCTGGTGCGCGAGGTGGTACGGGCCCGTGCCCGGTGGCGCGCACGGCGGGCCGAACTCCTCGTGCGGGCCCCGCTGTTGCCGGGTGAGGAGCCGGCGAGCGGCCGGCTGGTGGTGCTGGAGGGCGAACGGCCCGATGCCTGGTGGCTGCCCGGTGCGGCACCCCGGCTGGTCATCACGACGGCCGCACTGCGTCGCCTGAAGGGGCGTCAACTGCACGCACTGCTCGCCCACGAGCAGGGCCACGCCCAGGCCCGGCACGACTGGCTGCTGCACTGCTCGGCGGCGCTGGCGGCAGGGTTCCCGCAGGTGCCGGTGTTCGCCGCGTTCCGCGACGAGATGCACCGGCTGGTCGAGCTCGCCGCCGACGACATGGCCTCCCGGCGCTTCGGCCGGCTGACGACCGCGCTGGCGCTGGTCGAACTCAACGAGGAACGGGGCGTGTTCGGGCCCTGTCCCACGCCGCATGCCCATGTACCGCAGCGTGTGCACCGACTGCTGGCTCCCCCGGACCGGCTCCCCGCACTGCGCCGGCTGCGTTTGACGGCGGTCGCGGCGCTGGTGCCGGTGATCCCCGTGCTGGTGGCCCTGGTTCCCGGCTTGCGGGCGCTCGGCTGAGCCCCCGACCGTACGCCACACCGCACGAGCCGGCCGGTTGGTCGCCACGGGCTGCCCGACCGACAAGGATCGCAGGCATGCACCACAGCACCGCCCCGCCCCGGCCCCGCACCCTGCGCACCGCCGCGTTCGTCGCAGCCGCCCTCGGCATGTGCTGCGGACTGCTGTCGATCCTGGTCGTGATCCACTGGCACCCGCTGCTCGGCATGGACGGCGACATCTCCCGTACGACCCACCGCTGGGCGGTCCGCGACCCCGTTCTCACGCACGTCTTCCGGGTGCTGACGGACTGGGTCTGGGATCCGCTGACCATGCGTCTGGTGGGCGTGGTGGCCGCGGTGTGGCTGGTGTGGCGGTACGCCGCCTGGTGGACGGCGCTGTGGCTGGCGGCCACCGTGGCCCTCGCGGCGATCGTGCAGCAGACGGTCAAGGACGCCGTCGGCCGGCCACGCCCGGTGTGGCCGGACCCCGTCGACTCCGCCCACTACGCGGCCTTTCCCTCCGGTCACGCCATGACGGCCACCGTGGTCTGTGGACTGCTGCTGTGGCTGCTGCACCGCTTCGGCGCGGGCCGGGCCCGGTGGCGTACGGCCGTGGCGGCGGCCGTGGTCTCGGTGGTGGGCGTGGGCGTCACCCGGGTGTGGCTGGGCGTCCACTGGTCCTCGGACGTGCTCGGCGGGTGGCTGTTCGGAGCGTTGCTCGTCACGCTGGCCGTGGTGGTGCACGAGTGGTCACGCCGCCGCCACGCCCCCGGTACGCCACTCGGCGGACCCCGATAGGGTCGGGCGCATGACTGCCGTGTTGTTCGACTTCTCCGGGACGCTGTTCCGCATCGAGTCCACCGAGTCCTGGCTGCGTGCGGTGCTGGCCGAGACGGGGCAGACGCTGCCCGAGCCCGAACTGCTGGCTGCCGCACGGGCCTTGGAGGAGGCCGGTGCGCTCGCGGGCGGCGCGGACCCGGTGGAGCTGCCGGAGGATCTGGCCGAGGTCTGGGCGGTGCGGGACGAGAGCGCGGAGCTGCACCGGGCCGCCTACACGGGTCTGTCCCGGCGGGTGCCGCTGCCCGACCCCGGACTGCACGACGCGCTGTACGAACGGCACATGACCCCGGCCGCCTGGGCTCCGTACCCGGACGCCGCCGAGGTGCTGCGCACGCTGCGCGAGCGCGGTATCGGCGTCGGCGTGGTCAGCAACGTGGGCTGGGACCTGCGGCCGGTCTTCCGCGAGCACGGTCTGGACAAGTATGTGGACGCGTATGTGCTGTCGTACGAGCACGGCGTGCAGAAGCCGGACCCGCGGCTGTTCGCCGTCGCCTGTGCGGCGCTGGGCGCCGATCCGCGGCAGGTGCTGATGGTCGGCGACAGCAAGGAGGCGGACGGCGGCGCGACCGCGCTCGGCTGCCGGGTGCACTTCGTCGACCACCTGCCGGTGACGGACCGGCCCGACGCGCTGCTTCCCGTGCTGGACCTGGTGGGATGACGCCCGGAGGCCGCCGACGGACCGGCCGGCTCTCGCAGCCCTCGGCCCGGTCGTGTTCGCGCTGCAGCTGTCCGGGCGTCCGAGCATCTGGCCGGAAGGCGCTGGGAGTGCGGGAAAAAGACTCGTTTCCGTGCCGTCCGCCTGAGACGATCCCCCGCGTCGCCCCAGACGGACGGCAACCCTGGACAGGGCGGCCCGCGCAGGGCTGCGCCCCCTGCGGTGAGTATAGTTGGCTGGCAGCCAGTCAACGCAGGAGTTACAGGATGTCCCCGCGCAGCGCCTCGGTCAATGAAGAGTTGCGGCGACGTTCCCGGGAGCGGCTGTTGCAGGCCGCCGTGGAACTGGTCGACGAGCGCGGTTACGAGGCCACCACCTTGGGCGACATCGCGGACCGGGCCGGTTCTGCGCGCGGACTGGTGTCGTATTACTTCCCCGGCAAGCGCCAGTTGGTGCAGTCCGCCGTACACCGGCTGATGCACCGCACGCTGGAAGAGGCGCTGGAGCGGGAACCGCACACCGAGGACGGCCGGGAGCGGCTCGCCCGGGCCATCGACGCGATCCTGGGACTGGCCCGCGACCGGCCGGTGCTGATGCGCCAGCACATGGCGGGGCTGCTGCAGGCGGAGGGCTTCGTGCAGTGCCCGGAGCAGCGCCGGCTGTCGGAGCTGCTCAGCGACACCGTCGCCCGGTACGGCTCCGAGGACGTCGTCATCGACTATTCGATGCTGCGGGCCCTGCTGATGGGTGCGGTGTACTCGGCGCTGATACCGGGGGTGCCGATGCCCGTCCCGGCGCTGCGGGCCGAACTGTTCGAGCGGTACGGGCTCGACTGGGAGTCGGGAGTGCCGCCGGAGAGCGTGCCGGGCGGTGAGGCGCGGGAACAGGACCTGTCCCGGTTCTTCGCCACGGAAGAGCGCCCCAGCCACCCCGGTCATCCCTGACGCGGCGGCAACTCGCCTCCGTGAACTCCGGTCAGTCGCGGCGCGCATGACGGGGCGTCAGGTATCCCGCGTCCCGTGCCTGGGCGATCAGCCTGAGGGAGCGGCGACGGCTGTGTCCGGTCGCGCCCATCACGGCGAGCACCGGGTCGAAGCCCTGCTGCTGGGCGGCGCGGTACTCCTGCGCCACGAGCCGCCGGCCCTCGTTGCCCCGCGGCCAGCCCGGCCGGGCGCGGCGCGGCCCCACGTAGTGCAGCACGCCGTCCTGCTTGCCGTCGGCTGCCGGTGCGCGCTCCCCGGCGGCGGGTTGCGGTGCACGCTCCCTGGCGGCGGGTTGCGGTGCGTGCCCGCCGGCGGCGGCATGCGGGGCTTGCTTCGTACCGACAGCTTCCGGTGCGTTCTCCCTGCTGTCGACTTCAGGCGCGCGCTCGCTGACGGCGGCATGCGCGGCGTGTTCCATACGGCCGGCTTCCGGGACGGGCTCCCTGCCGGCGGCTTTCGAGGCGGGCTCCGTGATGGTGTGCTGCATGACGGCGGGTTCCGGGGCGGGCTCCGCGCCGGCGGGTGGAGTGGCGTACGCCGCGCCGGCGGGTGGCGGTGCGCATGCCCCACCGGCGGGTGGCGGTGCGCATTCCCCGCCGACGGGTGGAAGTGGGTATGCCGCGCCGACGGCTTCCCGTTGCTGCCCCCGGTCGGCGGCTCCCCGTTCGCGCCGCTCTGCCGACCGCAGGTCGCCCCCGCCCTCGTACGACCGCTCCGCCGCCACCCCGCACGACTCCAGCAGCGGCGCCTCGATCCAGTTCGCGAGGACCGCCAGGTCGGTGAGGGACAGGGCCGGCTGCGCGCTGACGTCCTCGATGGAGACGCGTCCGTCGCGCAGGACGGCCAGGGCGTCGACGCGGGCGCCGTCGGGGAAGGCCAGCTGGACCTGGTACCAGGACGTCGTGCCGCCGTGCTCCCGCACCTTCCACGCGGGCCACACGGACACGGCGCCGTCCTCCGCGTTCCGATCAGAAAGATCAAGAAAGGATGCTTCTAGCACACACGCAACGTAACCGCATGATCGCATTCCATACGAACGGACACGCGTCGGCGTCACCCCGCCGGCCCCTGCCGCCGCGGGCCCGGGGATGCCATGCTGGAGCCGTCCGCACACCCTCCTTCGGGCAAGGAGTACCGCTGTGCTGCGTGTCGCCGTCGTCGGTTCGGGGCCGAGCGGGTGTTACACCGCCCAGACCCTGGTTCAGCGCGACCCCGAAGTGTGCGTGGACGTCCTGGACCGGCTGCCGTGCCCCTACGGCCTGGTCCGTTACGGCGTCGCTCCGGACCACGAGAAGATCAAGTCGCTGCAGAGCAGCCTGAGGACGGTGCTGGAGCACGAGCGGGTGCGCTTCCTCGGCGGGGTCCGGGTGGGCGGCCCGGGCGGCCTTCCGGTGGAGCGGCTGCGGGAGGCGTATCACGCGGTGGTGTACTGCGTGGGGGCCGCCACCGACCGCCGGCTGGGAATCCCGGGCGAGGAGTTGCCGGGCAGCTGGTCCGCGACCGACTTCGTGGCCTGGTACAGCGCGCATCCGGACGCGGCCGACGCCGGCTTCCTGCGCGGCGTGCGGTCGGCCGTCGTCATCGGCGTGGGCAATGTGGCGGTGGACGTGACCCGGATGCTGGTCCGGGGTGCCACCGAGCTGCGCCCGACGGACATCCCGCAGGCGGCGCTGGACACGCTGGCGGCGAGCGGGATCACCGAGGTGCACATGGTGGGCCGGCGTGGCCCCGCACAGGCCCGCTTCACCACCAAGGAGCTGCGCGAGCTGGGCGCGCTGCCCGGGTCCGAAGTCACCGTCGATCCGGCCGACCTGGCGCTGGATCCCGTCGACCCGACGGCGCTGCCCGCCGTACAGCGCCGCAATCTGGAGGTGCTGCGCGACTGGGCCGCCCGGCCCCCGGCCGGTGCCGGCCGGCACATCGGGCTGCGGTTCTTCCTGCGCCCCGTGGAACTGCTCGCGGACGGGGGCCGGGTGGGCGCCGTGCGCTTCGAGCGGACGGCGCCGGACGGGCACGGCGGGGTGACGGGCACCGGCCGGTTCGAGGACGTACCCGCCCAGTTGGTGCTGCGCTCGGTGGGCTATCGCGGAGTGGCGCTGGACGGGCTGCCGTTCGACCCGGCGAGCGGCACGGTGCCGAACGCGGCCGGCCGCGTCGTACGCGACGGTGTCCCCTCCCCGGGCGAATACGTCGCCGGGTGGATCAAGCGCGGCCCGACGGGAGTCATCGGCACCAACCGGCCCTGCGCCAAGGAGACGGCGACGTCGCTGCTCACGGACGCGCCCGCACTGCTCGGCAAGCAGCTGCCGGAGGATCCGGTGACGGCGCTGCGCGCGGCCGGGATCGAACCCGTGCCCTGGGCGGGGTGGCTGGCGATCGAGCAGGCCGAGGCCGCACTGGGGGCGCGGCTGGGGCGGAGCGTGGTCAAGCTGGCCGACTGGGACGCGCTGCTCACGGCGGCCCGGTCGGCGTAGCGCCGGGGACCGGCCACTCGGTGGCATGACCTGGTGGTACGGCCCGCTGGTTCACCTCAATGGCACGGCCGGGTGGCACGACGTGGTGACACGGCGTGGTGGCATGACACGCGCCGGCAACAGAGCGGAAATCAACAAACTGTTCAAGTCCCTTACGGTCTCGTCCTGTTCGGATGCCACTCCCCCGCCGCTGACGGAGCCCCCATGACCACGACCGCAGACGTCCACCCCGTCGACGAGATCCCACCGGTACGGCAGTTGGCCGCCTTCGGACTGCAGCACGTGCTCGCGATGTACGCCGGTGCCGTCGCCGTGCCGCTGATCGTGGGCGGCGCGATGAAGCTGTCACCCGCGGATCTGGCGTATCTGATCACCGCCGACCTGCTGGTCTGCGGGATCGCCACGCTGATCCAGTGCGTCGGCTTCTGGCGGTTCGGCGTCCGGCTGCCGATCATGCAGGGCTGTACGTTCGCGGCCGTCTCGCCGATGGTGCTCATCGGGACGACGGGCGGCGGACTGCCCGCGATCTACGGCTCGGTGATCGTCGCAGGCCTTGCGATCATGCTGCTCGCGCCGGTCTTCGGCACGCTGTTGCGCTTCTTCCCGCCGCTGGTGACCGGCACGGTGATCCTGATCATCGGGCTCTCCCTGCTGCCGGTCGCGGGCAACTGGACCGCGGGCGGCGTCGGCGCGAAGGACTTCGGCGCGCCGAAGAACCTGGCGCTGGCCGCCTTCGTGCTGGTGGTGGTGCTGGCCGTGCAGCGGTTCGGGCCCGCCTTGCTCGGCCGGATCGCCGTACTGACCGGCATCGCCGTCGGTCTCGCGGTCGCCGTGCCCTTCCACCTCACCGACTTCAGCGGGGTCGGCGACGCCGACTGGGTGGGCATCAGCACGCCGTTCCACTTCGGGGCGCCGCGGTTCAAGGCGTCGGCGATCGTGGCCATGCTGGTGGTGGCGCTGGTGGCGATGAC
This sequence comes from Streptomyces sp. NPDC053069, assembly GCF_044546895.1. NCBI lineage: Bacteria > Bacillati > Actinomycetota > Actinomycetes > Kitasatosporales > Streptomycetaceae > Streptomyces > Streptomyces sp. NPDC053069. The sequence continues at coordinate 504,015 of NZ_JBITZN010000001.1, forward strand.
CGAGACGACCGGTGACCTGATCGCGGTCGGCGAGCTGACGGGGCGTACGGTCGAACCGCGTTCCCTGTCCGACGGGCTACGGGCGGACGGGCTGTCGACCGTCCTGGGCGGAGTGTTCAACACCTTCCCGTACACGGCGTACGCACAGAACGTGGGCCTGGTCGGCATGACGCGGATGCGCAGCCGCTGGGTGGTCGCGGCGGCGGGCGGCATGCTGGTGCTGCTCGGCCTGCTGCCCAAGCTGGGCGCGGTGGTCGCAGCGATCCCGGCGCCGGTGCTGGGCGGCGCCGGACTGGTCATGTTCGGGACGGTCGCGGCGAGCGGGCTGCGGACGCTGGCCCGGGTGGACTTCCGCGGCAACAACAATCTGACCGTGGTCGCCGTGTCGGTCGCGATCGGCATGCTGCCGGTGGGAGTGCCTACGGTCTACGAGAAGTTCCCGGACTGGTTCCAGACGGTGATGAACAGCGGGATCAGCGCGGGCTGTGTGTCCGCGATCACGCTGAACCTGCTGTTCAACCATCTTCCGGCGGGCAACCGCCTGTCTACGAAGGCCGGTTCAGACGTTCTCCCCGAGCCGGCCGGCCTGCCGGTCGGCGGCCGCGAGGAGGCTGTCGAGCAACCCCGGGAAGAGTCCCTCTAGCTCGTCCCGGCGCAGGCCGTTCATCTTGGCCGTGCCCCGGTAGACCTGCCGGATGACCCCGCTCTCGCGCAGCACCCGGAAGTGGTGGGTGGTGGTGGACTTGGTCACCGGCAGCTCAAACTGCGAGCAGGTCAACTCGGCTTCGGCGGCTGCGAGTTCGCGCACAATCTGCAGCCGCATCGGGTCGGAGAGGGCGTGCAGCACGGACTCCAGCCGGATTTCGTCGCGCTCCGGGTGCGGCAGTGCGCGGCCGGTGGTGGCGGTTTCGGTCACGGCGGCTGCCCTTCGTCGCGGTACTTCTCGGCTGCCAGCATTGTACGAGAGGCATCGTAGTTTGACACTTCTCGTAGTACGAGGGTTATCGTACGAGCCGACAGCGGTCCCGTGACGAACGGAGTCTGTAGTGAGCACGCTCTTCGAGAGCCTCACCCTGCGTGGAGTGACCATCCCGAACCGGGTGTGGATGCCTCCGATGTGCCAGTACTCGGCCGAGCCCGAGGGTCCGCTCGCGGGTGCCCCGCACGACTGGCACTTCGCGCACTACGCGGCGCGCGCCGCGGGCGGCACCGGCCTGGTGATCATGGAGGCCACGGCGGTCTCGCCGGAGGGCCGGATCTCCCCCTACGACCTCGGCCTCTGGAACGACACACAGGTGGAGGCCTTCCACCGGATCACCCGGTTCCTCGGCGCCCAGGGCACGGTGCCGGCGGTCCAGCTCGCGCACAGCGGCCGCAAGGCATCGACCGACCGGCCCTGGAAGGGCGGTGCGCCGGTCGGACCGGAGGCGCACGGCTGGCAGCCACTCGCTCCGAGCGCGGTGGCCTTCGACGAGCGGCATCCGGTGCCGACCGAGCTGTCTGTGGATCAGATCCAGGAGGTCGTCGGCCAGTTCTCCGCCGCGGCCCGCCGGGCGCTCGCCGCGGGATTCGAGATCGCCGAGATCCATGGCGCCCACGGCTACCTGATCAATGAGTTCCTGTCCCCGCACTCCAACCACCGCACCGACGCCTACGGCGGCTCGTACGAGAACCGCACCCGGTTCGCCCTCGAGGTCGTGGACGCCGTACGCGCGGTGTGGCCGGAGGACAAGCCGGTGTTCTTCCGTATCTCGGCCACCGACTGGCTCCAGGACGGCGGCTGGACCGCGGACGACACGGTCCGGTTCGCCCACGACCTGCACACCCACGGCGTCGATCTGCTCGACGTCTCCACCGGCGGCAATGTCTCCGGGGTGACCGTTCCGACCGGCCCCGGCTACCAGGTGCCGTTCGCCGCCCGGGTGAAGGCCGAGACGCCACTGCGCGTCGCGGCCGTAGGACTGATCACCGAGGCCGGGCAGGCCGAGAAGATCGTGAAGAACGGCGAGGCCGACGCCGTCCTGCTGGGCCGCGAGCTGCTGCGCAACCCGTCCTGGGCCCGGCACGCCGCCCGCGAACTGGGCGGCGAGGTCCGGGTACCGGACCAGTACCACCGGTCGCTCTGACCACACCCGACCCAACTGCGGGACGGCAGCGGGCCGGTCGCCAGCGGGTCAGTCGGCAGTTGCCCGACTCCGACGGCAGCAGGCCGGTCGGCTACTGCCTGGCTGCGGCGCGGAGCGGACGAGTCAGCAACTGCCCGGCTGGGGGCGGCAGCGAGTCAGACGGCAGTTGCCCGACTCCGACGGCAGCGGCCCAGCGGCTACTGCCCACCTGCGGCGTGGAGCGGACCAGTCGGCAGCTGCCCCTCTGCGGCGTGGCGGCGGACCAGTCTCTCCACCGACCGGCACCCGCCCGGCAGCCGGCGGAGCAGCCTCACCACCGGCCCAGTCACTTCCGTCGCCCCGACCGGCACTGGCCGACCGGTCGGCTCCGGTGCGCGGCGCTGTGGCCGGCGGGCCGTCTTCCGCGGTGGGTCAGCCCGGCAGCAGGCGGCCGACCGTCTCCTCCAGGCGGGGCAGCGCCCGCTGGCCGGCCAGGGCCAGGGCGATCGCCGCGAGGACACCGGCCCAGGCGACCGGGCCGAGCGGGGTGCACCCGACCGCGTGGCTGACGCCCGGGGTCTGCACCGCCGCGACCAGCGCCACGGCGGAACCCAGGCAGGTGATCTGCACCAGGCGGCTGTCGCGCCGGTCCAGCCACGTCTGCACGAGCTGGGTGCCGACCACCCCGCACAGCGCCATCGTGCCGGAACGGCGCGCGGTGCCGGGCGTGAAGCGGCCCATCAGCCACGCCGTCACCGCGCCCAGGCAGGTGGTGAGCGCCCGGTGCCGGATCTGCCGCAGCAGCGGCGCGCCGAGCACGGCGGAGGCGTCCTCCGGCGATCCACCGCGGGTGCGTACGGTGCTCGGCTCGTCGTCCTTCTCGGTCACCGCCACCGCCATCGACGGGAACAGGTCGGTGAAGAGGTTCACCATGAGCATCTGCCGCGTGGACAGCGGCGCCCGGCCGGACAGCAGCGTGCCGAGGATGCCGAACCCGACCTCGCCCGCGTTGCCGCCGATCAGGATGGCGATGGCGTCGGCCACGCTGTGCCACAGCGCCCGCCCCTCGCCGACCGCGTCGATCAGGACCGTCAGATCGTCGTCGGTGAGGACGATGTCGGCGGCGTTGCGCGCGGCGGCCGAGCCGCGGGCGTTGATGCCGACGCCGATGTCGGCGGCGCGGATGGCCGCGGCGTCGTTGGCGCCGTCGCCCACCATGCCGACGACCCGGCCCGCGTCCCGCAGCGACTCGACGACCTGGAGCTTCTGCTCGGGCGCCACCCGGGCCACCACGCCCGCGTCCCGCAGCATCCGGGCCCTGGCCGCCCGGTCCGCCGCGGCCAGCTCGTCCCCGGTGACCACGACGGTCTCCTCGGGCCAGCCCAGCTCGGCGGCGATGGCCCGTGCGGTCTGCGGATGGTCGCCGGTGAGCATGACCGGTCGTACGCCCGCCTCGTTGAGCCCCTCCACCAGTGCCGTGGACGTCTCGCGCGGTACGTCGGACAGCGCCAGCAGGCCGGTGAACTCCAGCTCCTGCAGCGGCTGTTCGAGGATGTCGTCGGCATCCTGCCCGGCCGCGTCGAGCCGCCGTTCGGCCACCGCCAGGACCCTGAGGCCGTCCGCCGCCAGCGCGTGGGCCGCCTGCGCCGCGTGCTCCGGTAGACCCGGGCAGGCGGGCAGCACGGTCTCCGGGGCGCCCTTGACCACGAGCACGAGGGGGCCGTCCCCGCTCCGGCCGACGGCGGCGGCGTATCCACGTGCCGCCTCGAACGGAAGGTCCGCGAGCTGGGTCCAGTCCGGGTCGGCGCCGGCCGCGGCCAGCACCGCCTCGTCGGTGGCGTGCACCGGGCGGTCGCTGCCCCCGTTGAGCTGCGGACAGGCACGCGCGGCGGACCGGACGATGCCGGCCGACCCGGGGTCGTCCGCCGCGCGGACCGTGCCGTCGGCGCCCGAGGTACGCACCAGCCGCAGCCGGTTCTCGGTGAGCGTGCCGGTCTTGTCGAAGCAGATGGTGTCCATGCGCCCCAGCGCCTCCAGGGTGCGCGGGGTGCGGACGAGGACGCCGCCGCGGCTGAGGCGCCGGGCCGCGGCCAGCTGCGCGACCGTGGCGACCAGCGGCAGCCCCTCCGGTACGGCCGCCACGGCCACCGCCACACCACCGCTGACCGCCTCCCGGATGGGGGTGCCGCGCACCAGCGCGAGTCCGGTGACCGCGGCGCCGCCCGCCAGCGTCAACGGCAGGGCCTTGCGGGTGAGTTCCTGCAGCCGGGCCTGGACGCCGCCGGCCGGGGGCGTACGGGCGGCCAGGTGGACGGCGCGGGCGGCCTCCGTGCGCTCACCGATGTCGACCACGACGGCCCGGGCCTGCCCCGCCACGACCGTCGTCCCCTCGAAGACCATGCAGCGACGGTCGGCGACCGGGGCGTGCGGGGTCGGGTCCGTCTGCTTCTCCACCGGCAGCGACTCGCCGGTCAGGGCCGACTCGTCGACCTCCAGACCGTCCTGCCACAGCAGCCGGGCATCGGCGGGCACCACGTCGTCCGCCTTCAGCTGGATCACGTCACCCGGATGCAGCTTGCCCGCCTCCACGGTGCGCGTGCCGCCGACCGGTGCCTCCGTCTCCGGCGGCACGAGACGCGCCTTCTGCTGCTGCTCGGCGACCAGTCCGGACAGCGCCCGTTCGGCACGCAGCCGCTGGATGCCGCCGACCAGGGCGTTCAGGTCGAGGGCGCCGACGACGAGCAGGGCGTCCACGACCGAGCCGAGGATCGCGGACGCCGCCGACCCGACGGCGAGCACCGGGGTGAGCGGGTCGTGGAGTTCACCGCGTACGGCCCCGCCCAGCCGGTAGGACCAGCGCGCGGGCGCGGCCAGCGGGTGCCGGGCGACACCGGCGGCGGCCTCGCGCACGCGGGCGGTCAGCCCCTCGAAGGCGGTGCTCTCGGCGGCCGGTTCGTGCTCCAGCCGCTCCCGGGCCTGCTCGGGGTCCAGCTCGTGCCAGTGCACGCGCGGACGGGGGTGCGGGGGCCGGGCTGCCGCCACACCGAGTGCGGCGCGGCCCCCGGAGAGCAGGGCCGACACGGCGGCGACGTCAACGGGGGCGTGTCGCATCCCCGGCAGCGCGGCCAGGCGCCCGTGACCGCCGCCCGACTCGCCGATGGCCACGAGGAGACCGGAGAGCGCGGCGCCGGAGCGGGCGAGGGTCTGGGCGTGCCGGCCGACCGTGCGGGCGGCCGGTATCGCGGTGAGCACCCGCCACACATCCGGCAGCCCGTGCAGGGCCAGCAGGTCCGCGCCCCAGACCACCGCGCCGTCGCGATCGGTGAGGGCGAGGGCGATGTCGGCGGCGCGCAGCCCGGCCAGGACCCCGTGCTCGTCGGCGGAGCCCACCCGGGCGACGGCGAGCACCGCGCCCGCGTCGCCGCGCGCCTCGTACACCACGTCGTCCAGCGGCCGGCGCGCGTCCACGACCTGGTCGGCGAGGCCGGTGAAGTCCTCCAGGGCGGGGTCGTCCACGAGCACCACCCGCAGGCCCGCCCGGCGGGCCGCGTCCAGGACCGGTTCGGCCCACGGGTCGGCCTCGCCGTCGTCGGTGCGCAGCACGCTGGGGTGCAGCACGACCGTGCCGGCCATCTCCAGCTGGCGCAGCCGCTCCGGGGCCCGCACCAGCACGCCGGTCCGGGCGAGCGCCGCGCTCAGGACGGCGTGGAAGGCGGCGGGACCGTAGCGGGCGGCCTTCGGCGAGCCCGCGAGCACCGCCTCCGCCGCCTCGCTGCCGTCGTGCTTGACCAGGAGGGTGACCGCGGCGCCCACCACGCTGCCCGCGGAGGCATGAGCGGCGTACTCCTGCGCCGGGGACTCCCGCAACGGCGGTCGGGCGGCGCCGTCGGCCGGGAGGCTGACGCGATCCGGCCCGCACAGCTTGTCGTGCACCGCGTCGAAGGCGGCGGCGCGGGCCACCGTCTCGGCCACCTGGCAAGTCCGCAGGACGCCGTCGAGTATGAGCGAGGTGGGGGTCTGCCCGGCGCCGTGGGCGGCGGCGTTCGCGCAGGCCAGCACGAGATCCATGCGAGCGTCGCCCAGCCGGGCGCGCAGCCAGGAGCGGAAGCGCGGGTTCTCCCGCAGCAGCGTCACGACCGCCGTGACCAGGCGGGGGGAGGGGGGCAGCCGGAGCGAGTAGGCGGTGAGCGCGGCGGCGATGCCCACCGCGTCGGCGGCGAGCGTGGCCACGGCGGCGCGCACCCCGGCCGGGTCGGCGGGATGCGTGGTCTCCTCCACGTCCTGGGCGGACAGCACCAGTCCGTGCCGCTCGGCCAGTTCGGCGGCGTGTTCCACGACCTGGTCGGCGGCCTCCTCGCCGGTCGCCGTCACCACCAGGCGCGCGAGCCCCTGGTCCCAGTAGGCGACGAGCACGTCGGGCCGCTCGGCCAGCGCTTCGGCCATCCGGCGCGCCAGATGTGCGGTGCCGCCCGCGCGCCGCGCGAGCTCCTGTTCCACGGGCCGCAGGGCCAGGTGGGTGCGGGCGCCGGCCCGCCAGTGGTCACCGGCGCCGGGCAGCGCGTTGCGGGCGACCCGGGCCACCCGTACGGCGGCATCCGCGCCGCGCACTCCCGCGCGCGCCGTGCCCGCGGCGACACCGGCGACCGCTCCGGCCGCCGGCGCGGCCGCCCGCGCCAGCAGCCGCGGTGCGGCGGGCAGTAGCCGTACGGCGGCCGAGGGCACCGCCAGCAGTCCGAGCACCATGGCCCTCCTCAGAGCGTGGTGCGGTCAGGCCGCGCCGTGGGACCGAGCGGACCAGTGGACGGCTTGACTGCCGAACCCTCGGCACCGCGAGAGGTCCGTGCCCGGCCGGACGACCCCCCGCCATCATGGCTCCGGCCGCCACCGGACGCCGCCTCGCCCGCCGAAGCCCCGGCACCGTGAGAGACCCGGGCACTCCCGGGCGACCCACCACCGCCATGACTCCCGCCACCACCCGACGCCGCATCACCCGCGGAAGCCCCGGCACCGCCGGCAGCCGCAGCCCCGGCGCCGGACCGAGCCCCGCTCGTGGCCTCGGTGTCTCCGGCCGCCTCCGTCCCGTCCTCGACGGAGGCCGCCGGGTCCGTGCCGCCGGCCGTGCCCCTCACCCCCGCCGACGCCGCTCCACTCGTGCCGCCGGCGTTGCGGGACCCCGTGCCGTGGCCGGACCTGAGGGCCGCGGTGCCGAGGTCGTGGGCGGGTTCGGGCCCCTGCCAGGCCGCGCTCTCGCGCTCGGCCGGATGCGCGGGCCGCGGTTGGGTGAGCCAGGCCACGGCTGCTCCCGTGAGGGCCACGGGCCACTCCACCACGCCCGCCGCACCGAGCACTCCGGCCCCCGCGTACACGGCGATGCGCCGTCCACGGGGCGACACCGCGCCGACCTTGTCCAGCGTCCCCTCGGCGGCCCTGCTCACCATCCCGGCCCCGGGCACCCTGCGCAGCACCGAGGCCGCGCCGTGCAGGGGCGCCGTGAGGGCCGACGACGACTTCTGCTCAGCCATGACTCTCCTCGGGTGAGTTCGCCTTACGTGCCCCACCGAGTGCCCGCCACTGCGCTGGTCATCCCCCGTTTCCGCTCAGGGGGCGCCACTCTTCCCAGGGAACTCCTCGGACCGCCTCGGCGCCACCCGCACCGCCAGACCCCGCGACGCCGGGATGATCCACACCACAGGGCCCAGCACCGCACGAGCGCCGGCCCGCCCCGGAGACCCGGGCCGTTCCGGCGCCGAGGGATCGCGTACCGCCCGGTCGAAGCCGATCACCGCGTCGACGTGGCCGGGGCGCGGATCCAGGCATTCACCCGTCGCCGGGGGTCTCCCGCTCCCCGGCCGCCTCGGCGTACTCGGGATGCGCGGCGAACGGCAGGGCGAGCAGTCGGAGCGTGGCGCACGGAGCCGGTTGCCGGCTTCCTCCGGTGGCTGCGGCACAGGTGCGGCAGCGGCCGTCCTCGCCCGGCCGGTGCTCGGCGAGCAGTGCCCGGCCCGCCTCGACGTTCCGCAGGATGCGCGCCGGATCATGACGCGCCACATGAGTGAGCAGCCGCACCGGGTCCTCGGCGCCGAACTGCACCAGTGGCGTGTGCGTCGTCCCGCGGTCCCGGGAGGTGAGCACCTGCTCGACGTGGTCCGCCATGACGCCCCGGACCGCGCCGGGCGCCCCCGCGATCGCGTCGCGGGCCACCCGCTCCTCCTCCTGGAACCGGGCCCGCAGGAACCGTGCGAGAGCCACCGCCGTCATGCGGCACGCTCCCCGAGCCCCACCGACGCGGCCAACTCCCGCTGGTAGTGGGCGTAGGCCGTGCGCAGGGCCTCCCCCGGCCAGTCGGCGGGCAGGAGGGCGGGGGGCAGAACGGGATCGGTCAGCAGGTGGCGTACGGCCGCGGCGTGGGCGGTGAGCCGGTCCGCCGGGCTGCGGGCGGCTGCCGTGTGCGCAAGCAGCGTCCGGGCGGTGGCCGCCCACGTGTCCAGCAGCCAGAGCCGGGCGACCAGCTCCTGCCCGGGCTCGTCGGGGCGCGCGGTGTACGTCCGGGCCACGGAGTGCAGCAGGTCCGGCAGGGCGCGGTCGAGGTTGGCCGGACGGAGCCACACGCCCTCGCGGAGTTCGGCCAGGCGCAGGGCGGTCAACCGGGTGCGCAGCTCGGCGCGTTCGGCGGGGCCGCGACCGGTCGCGGTGATCACCACCATCTCCCAGTCGCCGTCCCACGCGCGCGTGCCGGGCCGCAGCGCCTCGTCCTGGCGCTGCTGGCGCGCCAGCAGCCGGTCGCTGAGCCGGTAGACGGCATCGGTACGGCGCAGGTCGCCCGCGGTCACCATCCGGCTCAGCGCGGCCCGCAGCGTGGAGCCACCGACGCCGAACGGCTCCACCAGCCGGACCAGGTCCTTCACCGGCAGTTCCGCCGGGTGCGCGCCGAGGAGCAGGCTCAGCACGACCGACCGCGCCGACAGCGGCCGCAGGCCTGCCTCCTCCGGCTCGGGCGGGACGTTCATGCGCATGAGCACGTACTGTACGCGCGCCCTCGTATTGCATCATTGCTACGACCGCAGAAAGAGTGCAACATGCTGGCATGGTCCCGATTCCCGCGCAGTCGCCCTCGCAGCCGCGGCCCCAGCCGCCGTACGCCACGCACGACGTCACCAACCAGGCCCCGCCCCTGGCTCCCTACGACGCCTCCGACGACCCGGCGCTGCTGGAGGGGCTGCGCCGGGAGGGCGCCGGGTGGGCCGAGGAGGGCATCCGGCGGCTGGGGGCGCGCGCCGGCAGCGCGGAGGCGCAGGAGTGGGGTGAGCTGGCGAACCGGCACGAGCCGGTCCTGCGTACCCACGACCGCTACGGCCACCGCGTCGACGAGGTGGAGTTCCACCCCAGCTGGCACCACCTGATGCGCACGGCGGTCGCCGAGGGCCTGGCCGGGGCCCCCTGGGCGGACGAGCGGCCCGGCGCCCATGTGGCCCGTACGGCGGGCGGCCTGGTGTGGGGGCACACGGAGGCCGGCCACGGCTGCCCGACGTCGATGACGTACGCCGCCGTGCCCGCGCTGCGGGCCCAACCGGATCTGGCCAAGGTCTACGAACCGCTGCTCACCAGCCGGGAGTACGACCCCGAACTGCGCGTGCCGGCCGAGAAGCCGGGGCTGCTCGCGGGGATGGGCATGACCGAGAAGCAGGGCGGGTCGGACGTCCGAACAAACACCACCGTGGCCACGCCCACCGGTGAGCCCGGCGTGTACACGCTGCGCGGGCACAAGTGGTTCACCTCGGCGCCGATGTGCGATGTCTTCCTGGTCCTGGCGCAGGCTCCCGGCGGGCTGTCGTGCTTCCTGGTGCCGCGTGTGCTGCCGGACGGCACCCGCAACACCTTCCGCATCCAGCGCCTGAAGGACAAGCTGGGCAACCGGTCCAACGCGTCCTCGGAGCCGGAGTTCGACCGTACGGTGGCCTGGCTGGTGGGGCCGGAGGGCCGAGGGGTGAAGACCATCATCGAGATGGTCAACTGCACCCGGCTGGACTGTGTGATGTCCTCGGCGACCCTGATGCGCAAGACGCTGGTGGAGGCCGGCCACCACGCCCGGCATCGCAGCGCGTTCGGCGCCCGGCTGATCGACCAGCCGCTGATGCGCAACGTCCTGGCCGACCTCGCGCTGGAGTCGGAGGCGGCGACGACGCTCGCACTGCGGCTGGCCGGAGCGGCCGACCGGGCGGTGCGCGGGGACGCCGGGGAGCGCGCCTTCCGGCGGATCGCGACCGCCGTCGGCAAGTACTGGGTCACCAAGCGGGGCCCCGCGTTCACCGCGGAGGCGCTGGAGTGCCTGGGCGGCAACGGGTACGTCGAGGACTCGGGCATGCCCCGGCACTACCGGGAGGCGCCGCTGCTGTCGATCTGGGAGGGGTCGGGCAACGTCAACGCGCTCGATGTGCTGCGCGCGCTCGGCCGGGAACCGGACACCGCAGATGCCCTGTTCGCCGAACTCGCCCTCGCGCGCGGGGCGGACGCCCGCCTGGACACGGCCGTCGCCGCGCTCAAGGACCAGTTGGCCGAAACGGACCAGGTGGGTGCCCGCCGGCTGGTCGAGCGGATGGCGCTCGCCCTCCAGGCCTCCCTGCTGGTCCGGCACGCCCCCACCCCGGTCGCGGACGCCTTCTGCGCAAGCCGGCTGGGCGGCGACTGGGGACACGCGTTCGGCACCCTGCCCGCCCGGGCGGGCCTCGACGAGATCCTGGCTCGGGCCCTGCCCGGCCTGAACTGACACCTCCGGGCGGGGGCGCGCGGGCCGCTCGCGCGCCCCCGCCGGCCGCTCACTCCCTGGCCGGTGACAGCCGACGGATCGCACACAGTCAGCGCGCGGTTCCCCACCGTTGTCAGTGCCGTGGTGCACACTCGCGATCAGGTGGCACTCGTCTGGGGAGGACAACGTGGTCACGGGGATCGACGAGGTCGACTGGGCCTCGCTGCGGCACGCGTACGGCACGGCGGAGGACGTGCCCGGATGGTTACGGGCCCTGGCGTCCGCCGACACCGCCGAGCGGGCGACCGCGCTCGACGGGATGTACGGCGCGCTGCACCACCAGGGGCGTGTGTACGACTCGACACTGGCCTGCGTCCCCTTCCTGCTCTCGCTCGTGGCCCGTGAGGAGCTGCCGGACCGGTCCGGCGTCATGGAACTGCTGGTCGTCATCGGCGCGGAGAACACGGACGGGGATCCACGCGCACGGGAGGCGGTGTGCGCGGGCGCCGAGGTCTTCGTCCCGCTCGCCGAAGACCCTGACCCGGCGGTGCGCCGGGCCGCCGCCGGGGCCCTCGTGCACTTCCTGACCGCCCCCGCGCGGGTACTGGACCTGTTGCGGCACCGGCTGCGGGCAGAGCGGGACGACCGCGTTCTGCTCGCCCTCACGGAGGCGCTCGGTCTGTTCGTCCGCCGGTACCCCGCGCACGCCGACGCCGCGGTGGACCTCCTGGCCGAGCAGGGTGCGCCGCCGTACTCCCCGGGGCTGCGGCTCGCCGCGCTCGGCCAGCTCGCGCTCGTCGCACCCGACCGGCTGCCCGCCGATGTCGTGCCGACGGCGGTCCGGCTGCTCCGGGAGCGCTCCGCACACCGTGACCGGGTCCACGAGCCCTCCGCCGACACGCTCGTGGGGCGCTTACGGCGGCTGCGCCCGTCCGACGAGGAGGGTTCCCGACTGCTGCGCACCCTGCACACCGGACTCGGCGACCGCGTGGACGACCGGACCGCGCTCCTGCGCGGGCAGTTGACCAGCCCGGATCCGGTGGACCGGTGCAACGCCGTGTGGACGGCGGCGGCACTGCTGCGCGGCTGGCGCGGCGACCACAGCGGCACGGTCCGGCTGCTCGGCGCCCAACTGGCCGCAGAGGAGGACCGGTTACGAGACGCGGCGGTCGCGGTCCTCGCAGAACTGGGACCGCTCACCGCACCCGCCGCGGACGAGCTGCACGCGCTCGTGTGTGCCCGCCCCGACCTGTGGACGCACCGCTTGGAACGCGGCTCCCCCACGTTGGGCGGACCGCTCAGGGCACTGGCCGGGAGCGGCGATCCGCGCGCGCTCCCGGCCCTGGCCCAGCTGCTGGCCGGCCCGGCCGCACCCGTGGACCTGGGGTTCGCACTGGCCCGCCTGGGCGCCGCCGCGGCCCCCCTCGCCCACGCGGTACGGCACCGACTCGGCCGGATCCCGCCGGCCTCGCCCTCCGCCGCCCGGCTCGCCGCCCCGCTGCTGGCGGCGGTCGGCGCGATCGGAGACGAGGACGCGGTTCCCGAGGTGTTGCGGCTGCTGTCGGGAGCTCCCGACGGCCTGGGAGCACGGGAGGCGGTCGCGGGGCACGCCGTCGAGACCCTGGAGGCGCTGAACGCCGCCGCGCAGGCGGTACCCCTCCTGCACGCACTGCTGCGCACCCGGCACGCCGCCGCGGCGGCCGGCGCGCTCTGGTCCGCGCACCAGGACGCCTCCGCCGTACTCCCCGCGCTGCTGCGGGAGTTGGCCCAAGCCGATCCGGAACGCCGGTGCCGGGCCGCCGGGCAGCTCGGCAGACTGGGGCCGGCCGCGCGTTCCGCGCTCCCCGCGCTGCGCCGGATGGCCTCCTCCCGGCCGGCGCAGGAGCGGGTGTCGGCCGCCTGCGCGCTGTGGCGCATCGACGCGGATCCCGAGCCGGTCCTGCCCGTGTTCCGGGCTGCCTGGACGGACACCCCGCACACCCGCGCTCCGATCGCCCGGTGCCTCACCACGATGGGCCCGGCCGCCGCCCCGCTACGGCATCTGGTGGTGGCGGAACTCGCCGCTCCGCGTCGCCTCCCCGCCCACCCGGGAGGTCGCGGCGGCCAGGCCGTATCGCAGGACGAGGCGCTGCTGAGAGCGTGCCGGGAGGCGCTGGCGGCGATGTAGGGGGTCACGGCGGGCACTTGCCCGAGCCGATGAGCTCGGGAACGCGGCTGTGCACCTCCAACACGGGCGACGCTCCAGCGGGTGCGGGTGCGGTCCGACGCCGGGTTGCGCCGGCCCCCTGCCGCCCGCCACTCAGTCGCCGCCTTCGGGCAGACGGTCGACGGTCCTGGACACCTCGGCCTGGACACAGCGCCGCGGACACCCCGGCCTGGAAGCCGGCCCGTTGGCCCGGCCGGCGCCTCCGGGAGCGAGGCGGTCGACCCACCGCGGGAGGCACTGCCGGCTCCCCCTCACCTGAGCCGGGCTGCCCGCCCCGCGCGCACCGGAGGGTCAGCCGATCGCGCACTTGCGCCCCCTGGTGGACGCGCGGGACGCGGCGCGGGGCACCATGCGCTGCTCGGCCTGGTGCGGCATCTGCTGCTCGGCCCGGTACCGCGACGCTGCTCGATCCCGTGCTCCACGCGCTACTCGGCCCGGCGTGACACCGCTGCTCGATCCGGTGCGGCACCGCTGCTCGGTCCCGTGCGCCACGCACTGCTCGGCCCGGTCGGCTCCACGGCGGCAGCGCTGCGGCCCGGATGATCCCCGGCGGCGGTGCCGGGGCGGCCGGGTTCTTCCGGCCGTACAGGCAGCCGGGTCGGCGACCGTGATCAGACCATGCGTCCCCACTGCGGGCCGAGCCGGGCCCATTCCGTGTCCCAGGCGTCCATGCGGCGGCGTTCCAGACGGGCGCGCAGGGCAAGGCCCCCGACAAAGGGGACCACCGCGGTGCTCACGCCCACCAGGCAGCCGATCAGGGTGCCGCGGAAGGCGGCCTCCGCGACGGAGGCGGGGCGGCTGACGAGACGGCCCTGCGGGTCGGTCCAGACGGTGACCGGCGTGCCGGCCTTGCTGCCGGGCTCGACCCGCACCTGACCGGTGCGGGCGGAGCCGTCGGCCGCCGTCCAGCGCACCTTCGCCCAGACCTGATCACCGGAGGAGGTGTGGCCGTGCGCGGGCCGGTTTCCCGGGACGCGTGCCGCGACGTGGGCCACGACGGGGCGCGAGGCCGCCCGCTCCCCGGCAAGTCCGTGCTCCACCGACCGGGCCGCCACGAGTCCGGCCGAAACCCCGGCCAGGACGGTCAGCAGCCAAGCGCCGAGCACCACCCAGGCCTCCACCAAGTCGGCCCGGCGTTTGAGCGGGTTGCGCCGCCAGCGCCACAGCCACACCTTCGGACCACGGAACGCCTTCAAAGGCATCCTCCTCACGAGCGCACCGACCGGCCGGACCGCCCTCCCATACGCGGGAGATCGCTCCGTTGCTCACGACGAGCCGTCTCCCCGACGGTCGCACGAGACACCCCGTTCGCGCAGGCGCATGCCGCAACGGGCCCCGGCCGATCGTCGTCACGGGCCGACGACACCGCTGTGACCTGCAGAAACACGCTCTCCGGGGGAGAGTGTCAGTGGTGGGGTGCAGACTGGCCGATAACTGACGACTACCTGACTCACGACTACCTGGACGACGGCGTCCCGGAGGTGATCGGCATGACCGAGGTACTGCTGGCGGTGGGCACCCGCAAAGGTCTGTTCATCGGGCGCCGAAGGGACGGTGGCGCCTGGGAGTTCGACGACAGTCCGTATTTCAATGCTCAGGCGGTCTACTCGGTCGCGATCGACACCCGGGAGGACCGGCCCCGGCTGCTGGCGGGCGGCGACAGCGCGCACTGGGGTCCGTCGGTCTTCCACTCCGACGACCTCGGCCGCACCTGGACCGAACCGGCGCAGCCGGCCGTCAAGTTCCCCAAGGACACCGGCGCCTCCCTGGAGCGCGTCTGGCAGCTGCATCCGGCCGCCGCCGAGCCCGGCGTGGTCTACGCGGGCACGGAGCCGGCGGCGCTGTACCGCTCGGAGGACCGCGGCGAGAGCTTCTCCCTGGTCCGGCCGCTGTGGGAGCATCCGACGCGCTCGCAGTGGGTGCCGGGCGGCGGCGGTGAGGGCCTGCACACCGTGGTCACCGACGCCCGTGACCCCCGCGCGGTGACCGTGGCCGTTTCGACGGCCGGGGTGTTCCGCTCCACCGACGGCGGTGCGAGCTGGGCGCCGTCCAACTCGGGGGTGTCGGCGGTGTTCCTGCCGGATCCGAACCCGGAGTTCGGCCAGTGCGTGCACAAGGTCGCCAAGGATGCGGGCGACCCCGACCGGCTGTATCTGCAGAACCACTGGGGGGTGTACCGAAGCGACGACGCGGGCGCGCACTGGACCGACATCGGCGCGGATCTGCCGTCGACGTTCGGCTTCGCGGTGGCCACGCATCCGCACCGGGGCGACACGGCGTACGTCTTCCCGATCAACGCCGACGCGGACCGGGTGCCCGCCGAGCGCCGTTGCCGGGTCTTCCGGACCACGGACGCGGGCCGGACCTGGGAGCCGCTGTCGACGGGGCTGCCGGCGGAGGACCACTACGGCACGGTGCTGCGGGACGCCCTGTGCACCGACGACGCCGAACCGGCGGGGGTCTATTTCGGCAACCGCAACGGCGAAGTGTTCGCCTCGGCCGACGACGGCGACAGCTGGCGGCAGTTGGCTGCCCATCTGCCGGACGTGCTGTGCGTGCGGGCGGCGGTGATCGGCTGAGCCGCACGGGTGGGCCGCGAGGGCGTCTGCGTCGCGCTTTGGGGCTCGGCCACCGGTTGATCGTCCTCCTGCCCGCGGCAGGAGGTGACGCCCGTGGCACCCCGGCGAGCGGCCCGGGACAGCGGATCGACCGGTGTCCCGGGAGGTGCCACAGCGAGTGCCGGCCCTCGTGATCGACCAGCAGCTGTGGCCCGGCACCTGACGGCCTCTCAACGGTCACGCCGCCGATGCAAGGGCTGGACGCCGCCCGGACGCGGAGGAGCCGTGGCGTTACGGCAGTCGCCAGTCCACAGGCTGGGCACCCTGCCGCAGCAGCAGGTCATTGGCCCGGCTGAACGGCCGCGAACCGAAGAAGCCGCGGTCCGCCGACATCGGAGACGGGTGCGCGGACTCGATCGCCGGAAGGTCCCCCAGCAACGGCCGCAGATTCCGCGCGTCACGCCCCCACAGGACCGACACCAGCGGTTTGCCGCGCGCGGCCAACGCCCGTATCGCCTGCTCCGTGACCTGCTCCCAGCCCTTCCCGCGGTGGGCCCCGGGCTTGCGCGGGGCCGTCGTCAACGCCCTGTTGAGCAACAGCACGCCCTGCTGCGTCCACGGCGTCAGATCGCCGTTCGACGGCCTGGGCAGCCCCAGATCGGAGTGCATCTCCCGGAAGATGTTCTCCAGACTGCCCGGCAACGAACGCACCTCCGGGGAGACCGCGAAGCTCAACCCGATGGCCATACCCGGCGTGGGGTAGGGGTCCTGACCGACGATCAGGACGCGGACGTCGTCGAAGGGCTGCTGGAAGGCCCTCAGGACGTTCGGTCCAGCCGGCAGATAGGTCCGGCCCGCAGCTATCTCGGCCCGGAGGAAGTCCCCCATGGCGGCGATACGTTCGGCCACAGGCTCAAGAGCCTTCGCCCAGCCTGGTTCAACAAGTTCGTGCAAGGGTCGTGGTGCCACGGCGCGTCACTCTACTGGCACGCACAGGCACCCTGCATACGCCGGTAAGCCTCCGCCCGAGGGCCATCCCTCAGGCGCTACTCTTCGTCCTCGTCGAAACCTTCGATCCGGTCGGGCGGGTCACGCAGCCGGTCACCGAGAAGGAGGGCAGCTTGTTCCGTCCAGTGATCAAGCACCGCCTGTCGTTCTCGGCCGCCCCCGAGGTACGCCCGCTGCCGGCGGTGAAGTCCGCGCGCCCGGCGCCCGGCTCGGCCGACTACGGGTTCTTCGGCTCGCGCCCGCTCAGCCGGGCCGCCGCCCTGCCGAGCCGGCAGGGCGGCCGGCCGGTGGACAGGCGGCTGCCATGACCGTCCCCGGTTGTCTGGCGGTGGACTCGGGAGGCTCCGGCCTGCGGGTAGCCGTCGGCGTGCCGGGCCGGGCGCCCGCCGCAGAGCGGGAGTCACGGGAACCGGTCCGCACGGGGGCACGGGGCATCGATCCCGCCCATCTGATGGCGCAACTCGTCCCGCTGGCCCGGGCGTCCGCCGCCGAGGCCGGGATCAGCCGGCTGGAGACGGCCGTCATCGGCGCCGCCGGGTTCGCCAGCCTGGGCGACGCCCTGCGCGCCGAACTGCCGGGCGCCCTCGCCCGGGAGCTGGGCGTCCGGCAGGTGGCGCTCGCCGCCGACGCCGTCACCGCCTACGTCGGCGCCCTCGGGCCGCGCCCGGGTGCGGTGCTCGCCGCGGGTACCGGGCTGATCGCGGTCGGCACCGACCTGACCGCCTGGCACCGGGCCGACGGGTGGGGCCATCTGCTCGGGGACTGCGGTAGCGGCGCATGGATCGGGCGGGCCGGCCTGGAGGCGGCGCTGCGCGCCCACGACGGCCGGGACGGCGGCTCCGCACCGCTGCTGGCCCGTGCGGAGGAGCAGTTCGGGCCGGTGCGCGGCCTGCCGGGTCTGGTCTATCCCCGCTCCGACCGACCCGCCGTACTGGCCTCCTTCGCCCCCCAGGTGGCCGCGTGCGCCGCGCAGGACCCGACCGCCGCGGGCATCCTGCGCGCGGCGGCCCGGCACATGGCCGAGTCCGCGGCGGCCGTGTGCCCGGCGGAGGGCACGCCCCGAGTGGCGCTCACCGGTGGCCTGTTCCGCCTGGGCGATCCACTCCTCAACCCTCTGCGCGAGGAGCTGGCCGGCAGGCTGCCGCACGCCCGGCAGGTGCCGGCCGAGGGCGATCCGCTGCACGGCGCCGTGAGGATCGCGGCCGACCTGGCGGTCGGGCGGCTCACCCTGCCGGGTGAAAAGACCATGCTCCACGTGGTCCCGGTGCAAGCCGGCTGAGGCCCCCGCGAGGCGGATCGTTCCCCCCTTTCACTGCCTGTCGCCCCCTTGGTGCCCCTGTCACCCTCTTGCCGCCCTTTTGTCAGCCCATGTTCTCGGCACGTGCTCGGAACATGTGTCATACGCTTGTCACTCATCAGACAAAACCGGACGGAAACCGCTCACCTGCACCCTCCCCGAACGGAGGAACCCGCAAAGCCAGTAACATGCGGCGCCATGAGCACCCCCACTGGGCCCGAGTCCGGCCTGCCCGTACGAATGCCGCGACCCCGCCAGCCCGGACGGCACCGCCGACCGGAACCGCTGGTCGCTCCCGAGGGTGCGCCCGCGCTCGCCCTCGCGGTGCCCGGTGCACCCAGCGCCGCCACGCGCGCCCTTGCCGAGGAGGTCGTGAGCATCGCCCGCTCCGAGCTGCCCGGCCTGGACGCCCGGATCGGATACCTGGACGGGGACGACGCCGAGTTCCCCACGCTCCGGTCCGTGCTCGCGCACGCCGCCGACCAGCGCACGGCCCGTTACGAGCAGGCCGTCGCCGCGGGGCTCGAAGGGGTCAAGGAGCCCGACGGCCCGGTCGCGGTCGTCGTGCCGCTGCTGGCCGGCCCGGACAGCGCCCTGCTGCGGCAGATCCGCCAGTCCGTGATGGACAGCCGGGTCGCCGCCGAGCTGACCGATGTGCTCGGCCCGCACCCGCTGCTCGCCGAGGCGCTGCACGTGCGGCTGTCCGAGGCAGGTCTGGCCCGTGCCGACCGCGCCCGCCTGTTCACCGTGGCCACCGCCGCGGACGGGATCATCCTGGCGTCCGTGGGCGGCGACGAGGCCGTACAGGCGGCCGGGATCACCGGCATGCTGCTCGCCGCGCGCCTGGCCGTGCCGGTGATGGCGGCGGCCCTGGACCAGGAGGGCTCGATCTCCTCCGTCGCCGGGCAGCTGCGGTCCTCGGGCTCGCAGCAGCTGGCCCTGGCGCCGTATCTGATCGGCCCGGAGATCGACCCGGCGCTGCTGGCGGCGGCCGCCGAGGAGGCGGGCTGCGCCACGGCCGAGGCGCTCGGCGCATACCCGGCGATCGGCAAGCTCGCCCTCGCCAAGTACACGACGGCGCTGGGCATCGCCCCGCAGCAGCCGCAGGGCATGCCGGTCCGCTGACCACACGCCGGCATACGGCACCCGTACGACAAAGGGCCCGCTCCACACCCCGGAGCGGGCCCTTCGCCTCAGCCGAAGACGATGCAGGAGGCCGCAGGAACCGGCACCGAACCGTCGTACCGGGGCACCCCGGTCGCCTCGTCCACGGCGAACCATGTGACCTCGCCGGAGCGCTCATTGGCCGCGTAGAGGAAGCCGCCGTGCTCGGCGAGCGCGCGTGGCCAGTGCCCGCCGCAGGGCACGGTGCCGGTCAGCCGGAGTGTCTCGCCCTCGGTGGCGAGGACCGACAGGACGTCCTCGCCGCGGGTCGCGGTCCACACGAAGCGACCGTCGGGCGAGACCACGATGCCGGACGGATAGGCGTCGCCGGCGGGCGCACCGGGCAGCACGGGGACCTCGGTCAGCGGCTTGAGGGAGCCGGCCTCGGCGTCCCAGCGGCACACGGTCACCGTGGGGGTGAGTTCATTGACGACGTAGGCGTGCGCGCCGTCCGGGTGGAAGGCCAGATGACGGGGGCCTGAGCCGGGGCGCAGGGCGAACTCGCGGTGCAGGGCGGGGGCACCGTCCGCGAGGGTGCAGACCCGTACCGAGTCCGTGCCGAGGTCGACGCTGACGGCCCACCGGCCGCTCGGGTCGGCCTGCACCTGGTGGGCGTGCGGTCCGCGCTGGCGCCGGTCATGCGGTCCGGAGCCGGTGTGCTGCAGCTGCCCGGAGGGCTTGGCGGCGAGCGTGCCGTCCGGGAGCAGGGGTACGGCGGTGACGCTGCCGGAGCCGTAGTTGGCGGTGAGCAGGTGTCCGGCGTACAGGCCGAGGTGGGCCGGTCCGCTGCCGTCGACCGGTACGGGGGGCCCGGCGAGTACCGGCCGGCCGCCGTCGACGCGGTAGGCGGCGACGGCGCCCTCGGCCGTCTCGCTGACCGCGTAGAGCGTCTCCCCGTCCGGCGACAGGGCCAGGTAGGACGGGTCGGGTACGTCGTTCACGGCGGGGCCGAGGGCGAGGGCGCCGCCGTCCGGCGCGACCTCGGCGGTCACGAGGCCGGGGCCGCCCGCGGCCGTGAACGAGCCGATGAAAGCCCGGCACCTGCCGGGCCTGCCGTCCTCTGCCACCGCTGTCCCCTCTCGGTCCTCGGTCGAGCCCGTCCGGGGCCGACGGTAGCAGTCGATCAGGCCGGTCTAGACCAAGAGGCGCGGGCACGCAGGGAGGTTTTGCACGCACCCTCCGGCGCCGGCTCCGCACAGTCACCTTGGGGCATTCGACTGCCGGGAAGCGGAGCCGGTCACTGGGGGATGTGCTCAGGCCCCCACCAACCGCGACCCCGACGGTGCCCTCAGGGGTTCGGCCAGGTCGGCGAGGGCGCGTTCCAGGCCGTGCAGGTGGGCCAGGGCCGGTTCGGAGGGCGGGTCGGCGGGGCCGTGGACAGGCTCCGGACGGCCCGCGGTGAGCGCCTCGACCGCGGCCTCCACCCGCCAGCAGGCCGCGGCCAGGCGGGCGTCGTGGGAGGCCTCGGGATCGGCGGCGACCGCCACCAGGCCATGGACCTCGCGAGCACAGTCGTCGAGAAGGGCGAGGACCCTGCGGGCGCGCCGCTTGCGGGCCGGCATCGGGTTCAGCGGGTGCACCAGCGGGGCCACCGAGAGCCGGACCCGGCCGAGCAGCTGCTCCAGTTCGGCCACGCGAGGCGCCGGGTCCGCCGTCGGGGAGCCGGCGAGGCGTGCCGCGGCCTCGGCCGTGCAGGCGTGGACGCAGCGCAGGGCACGCTGGATCCAGGCATCCGTGACGGCATGGGTGGTGACCGGCAGCACGAACAGCACGGCGAGCGCGGCGCCCAGCGCGCCCACGCCGGTCTCGGCCAGGCGCAGCGCGAGCAGGCCGGGTTCGAGGACGCCGAGGAGGCCGTAGAGCAGCTCGGCGAGCAGCGTCACCCAGAGCATCATCCAGGTGTAGGAGACGGCGGCCGTGTAGAAGATGCCGAAGACCGCGACGGCGACGAGGACGGCCGTCGGGACCGGCGCGCCGTCCACGGGGACGGCGACGAGGAAGCCCAGGCAGATGCCGATGACCGTGCCGAGGACCCGGCGGAAGCCGCGTACCAGCGTCTCGCCGCGCGATGCGGTGTTGACGAAGATCCACCAGGTGGCGCCGACGGCCCAGTACCAGCGCTGTCCGGACAGCAGCTGGCCCACGACCAGCGCGAAGCCCGCGCCCGCCGTCGCCTGGACGGCCTGCCGGGTGGTCACCCGGGCCAGCCCGCGCCAGGCGGGCGGGGCAGGTACGGCGGCTGGGGGCAGCCGGCGCTCGTAGCACCACACGCCGAAGCGCACCACGGCCGCACTGAGCACGGACAGCAGGACGGCGGCGTACAGCTCGGGCAGCTGTGCCGGGGCGGTGTGCAGGAACTGCGCCACGAAGAACGTCATGAAGGCGAACACGCCGAGGCTGTGCCCGCGCGGTCCCCAGCGGCGCGCGTACACCCCGGCGCCGACGACGGCCAGGAAGGCCAGGTCGCGCGCGACGGGTACGTCGTGCAGCTCGGCCGCGACGGCGAGCACCGGCACGCCCACGGCGGGCAGCAGCGCGGTGGTGACCACCTGCCCGCGCACGGTCGGGTCGGCGACGGTGAACAGGGCGAGCAGTGCGGCGAGGCCGCCGGTGACCGCACCCGCGAGGGAGTGCCCGGCGAGGAGGCAGACGACGACCGCGAGGCCGATGCCGAGGACGGCCCGCGCGGCGAAGCGCAACCGCGCCCGCCCCGGGTCCGGAGCCACGAACATCCTCTTCACCACTGCTGCCCTCCCCATGGAACACCGGCACAGAAAAGGCGCCGCGGAGGTCCGCAGCGCCATCGACGGATCCATGAGAGCATCCCCCGGGTCACTGGCTCAAGTGTGATCCGAATCGCTGAGCCATTGGTACAACTCCTGGCAGGCGGTCGTGCTGACCGGAATGCCAACGGACCAGGTCGGGCGGCACACAGGGCAGCACGCATGCTGAGCCATTGGTACAGTCGTCCATCATGGCCGTGGACGAACTCGACACCCGCATCCTGCGGCTGCTTCTGGAGCAGCCGCGCACCAGCGTGCGCGAGTACGCCCGTATCCTCGGCGTCGCCCGTGGCACGCTCCAGGCACGCCTGGACCGTTTGGAACGGGACGGTGTGATCACCGGCACCGGGCCCTCCCTCTCCCCCGCCGCCCTGGGTCATCCGGTGCTGGCGTTCGTGCACATCGAGGTCACCCAGGGCCATCTGGACGACGTGGGGGACGCGCTGGCCGCCGTGCCGGAGATCGTGGAGGCGTTCTCGATCACGGGTGGCGGGGATCTGCTCGCCCGGGTGGTGGGCCGGGACAACGCCCATCTGGAGGACGTCATCCAGAAGCTGATCAGCCTGCCGGGCGTCGTGCGCACCCGCACGGAGGTGGCGCTGCGCGAGCGCGTCCCGCACCGGTTGCTGCCCCTGGTGGAGTCGGTGGGCCGGGCGGTCCGCGCCTGACCCTTGGCACGCTCGGTTGCGCGATCCCGGCGCCCTCTCGGGTCGTCTTCGATCTCGCGCGAGTGCGGGCGCGGCCGGGCGGAGCGGCGCGCTCGGCGGCTCTTCCCGCCGTGCGGGGGACGCCACGGATGCATAGCGTGATCGTATGACTACAGACCAGGTCGACCCGGCCCAGCGCGATCGACGGTGGAAAGCGCTCGCCGTCTGCCTGACCGCCGCCTTCATGTCCTTGCTGGACACGTCGATCGTGAACGTGGCACTCCCCTCGGTCGAGCGCGGGCTCTCCGCCACCCCGGCCGACCTGTCCTGGGTCGTGTCCGGTTACGCGCTCACCTTCGGTCTGGTCCTGGTCCCGGCGGGACGGCTCGGTGACCTGCGCGGACAGCGCGAGACCTTTCTGGCCGGGCTCGCCCTGTTCACGCTCGCCTCGGCGGCCTGCGGGCTCTCCTCCAGCCCGGCCTGGCTGGTGCTGTTCCGGCTGGTGCAGGGAGCATCGGCCGGCATGCTCGCACCGCAGACCACGGCGCTGATCCAGCTGATGTTCCAGGGTGCTGAACGGGCCCGCGCCTTCGGCATGATGGGCGCCACCATCGGCGTCTCCACGGCGGTCGGCCCATTGGCGGGCGGTCTGCTGATCCACGCTGCCAGCGGGGACGACGGCTGGCGCTCGGTGTTCTACGTCAACCTGCCCATCGGCGTCGTCGTCTTCTGCGCGGCGCTGCGGCTGCTGCCCCGCTCCCCCGGCTCACCGGGCAAGCGCGAGTGCTTCGACGTGCCGGGTGTCCTGCTGCTCGGCTCGGGTGTGCTCGCCCTGATGCTGCCCCTGGTGCAGGAGCAGCAGTGGCACGGGCGGCTGAAGTGGGCCCTGCTTCCGGCCGGCGCCGGGCTGCTGGCCGCATTCTGGACGTGGGAACGGCGCCAGCAGCGGCACGGCCGGGCCCCCCTGGTCGATCTACGGCTCTTCGCACTGCGCTCCTTCTCGCTCGGCGCACTGCTGAGCCTGGTGTACTTCGGCGGCTTCACGACGCTGTTCTTCGTCTACACGATCTTCCTGCAGAACGGGATGGGCTACAGCGCGCTGGCGGCGGCCCTGTCGTCGATGCCCTTCGCGACGGGGACGGCGGTGGGTGCCGCGGTCGGCGGCCGCCTGGTCACACGCTTCGGACGCAAGCTGGTCGTCACCGGGCTGTGCACGGTGACGGTGGGGATCCTCGGCGTCATCGCGGCCGTGCACTGGGTACCCGGCCGGGGCGTGGCCTGGGCGGCAGCCCTCCCCATGCTGCTCGCCGGGCTCGGCTCGGGTCTGACCACCTCCCCCAACACCACGCTCACCCTGACCCTCGTGCCGGTGCGGCGGGCCGGAGCGGCGGGCGGGGTGCTGCAGACCGGGCAGCGCATCGGCTCGGCTGCCGGTGTCGCGGCGGTGGGTTCGGTGTTCTTCGCCCACCTGGCCAACCACGGCGACCCGGCCGCCGCACTCCAGTACGGCCTGCTCACCTGCGTAGGCATCATCCTGCTGGCCCTCTGCCTGGCCTTCGCCGACCTGCGGGAACGCAGGACCCAGCCCGACCAGCCGAGGCAGACCGCGCGGCAGGAGGCGTAGGCGGGGCGCCGCGACGCGGGGCCGTACGGCGGCGGTCCGGTCTCGTCGCGGCCGTGGCTCGATTCCGCAGGGCGGGTTCGTGCGCCGGCCCGCGTTCCGTCGCGGTGCCGCTCCGGGTCTCACGACCTCCGGCGCGGCTTGCCCCGCTTGGGGGTCTGCTTGGTTCCCGCCCCCCGCGCGCGTGGCGTGCGCCCCGTGGACTTTGCCGCAGGCTTCTGCCGGGTGCCACCCGGTTCGGCACGCTTCCGCTGCTGCTCGGCCGGCGCGGAGGCCGGAGGGTTGGGCTTCGTACGGCCCCGGGTGCTGTTGACGGTGCGGCCGCGGACGATGCCGATGAGGTCCTCCACCAGCTCGGTGGTGGCCTCCTCGGGCCAGGAGAGGGCGACGCTCGACTGGGGGGCGTCGGTGACAGGGCGGTAGGTGAGGTCCTTGCGGTGGTACAGCCGGGCGAGGGACTGCGGCACGACCAGGAGGCCGACGTTGGCGGCCA
The DNA here is from genome assembly GCF_044546895.1 of Streptomyces sp. NPDC053069. Lineage (NCBI taxonomy): Bacteria > Bacillati > Actinomycetota > Actinomycetes > Kitasatosporales > Streptomycetaceae > Streptomyces > Streptomyces sp. NPDC053069. The sequence goes on from NZ_JBITZN010000001.1 coordinate 528,640, forward strand.
CCAGCTCGATCGCATCCTCGGTCGTCGCGGGACGCTCGAAGGCGGGCTCCCCGGGCGGGCCGTCGCCGTCCCACTCGAAGACGTCGTCCAGGGGGTGGAAGAGCACTTCCTCGGCGAGGTCGGCGAGAGTCACCTCGTCCACAGCCGTGATCAGGTGGTCCTTGGGGACGACGACCACTGTGGTCTCGGTGTAGAGCGGGATCGCGCTGAAGAACGTACGGTCCACAGGGAGCCGTACGAAACCCGCGTCGGCCTCCCCCGCACGCAGCACCTCGGGCGCCTCGGCGGCCGTTACCTGGACGAGGGTGAGCGGGATGTCCGGCAGGCGCTCGCCCCAGATCCTCGCCCATTTGGCGGGCGTCACTCCGGGAACGTACGCGAGCCGGAACGACGGTGATACCTCCGAGCCTGTCACCAGGCCAGGTTACCGGCCGTGGCCGGCTCACCGGCACCGGCCGTGGTCGGGCCCCCTGCACGCGGCCGATACCCTTGACCTCATGAGTTCGCAGCAGAGCACCCAGACGATGAAGCCCGCGACCGCGGCGAAGAAGCTGGGTGTGTACCTCCCCGCCACCCCCGCCTCGTTCCAGGAGGGCGTCATCTCGCGCGCCGAGCTGAACGAGCTGCAGGCGAACCCGCCGGAGTGGCTGAGCGAGCTGCGACGCAACGGCCCCCACCCGCGTCCGGTGGTCGCCGCGAAGCTCGGGGTGTCCATCGCCGGCCTCGCGCGCGGCGGGGTCACCGAGCCGCTGACCACCGAGCAGATCGAGGCGCTCAAGCAGGAGCGGCCCGAGTGGCTGGAGAAGGAGCGCGCCACGCAGGCCGACGTCCGCAAGGAGGCCGCACGGATCAAGCAGATGAAGCAGGAGAAGCAGGAGCGCGCCGCCGGGCGCGACTGATCTTCCCTTGGGCGCGGCCGGCCGCGGCGCCGCCCACTGCCACGAGTTCGCCGCGTTTGCTGTGGCTGGTGACGACGACCGTGCTGCCGGGGCCGCTCGGGATCAGCGACCGGACCTGGAGCCGCGCCCTCTTCCCCGGCGCCGTCGCTCCGGGCGGCCTCCAACTCCTCGCGCGTGGTGTCGAGTTCGTCGCCCGCTCCGCACCGCGAGAGCCACCGGGCGCCCCGCCGCCGGACATGCTTCATCTGCACTCAGGCGTCCGCGACCACCACTCCGACCAGGACCATGGCCCCCTGCGCGGCGAGCGTCCCCGACTCAGGAGCGGGCCGGTGTCGGCGCCGCCGGGGTCAGCCGAGGAAGCTGAGTCGCACCTTGCGTTCGGGGTTGTCGCGGTTGGTGTCCACCAGGCACACCGACTGCCAGGTGCCCAGTTCCAGGCGGCCGGCGATGACCGGGAGGGTCGCGTGGGGCGGGACGATGGCCGGGAGGACGTGGTCGCGGCCGTGGCCGGGGCTGCCGTGGCGGTGCTGCCAGCGGTCGTCGGCGGGGAGCAGGGTGTGCAGGGCGGCGAGGAGGTCGTCGTCACTCCCGGCACCGGTCTCGATGACGGCGATTCCGGCGGTGGCGTGCGGGACGAAGATGTTGAGCAGGCCGTCGCGGCCGGCCGCCGCCTCCCGCAGGAAGTCCTCGCAGTCTGCGGTGAGGTCGACGACGCGTTCCCGGGAGCCGGTGGAGACGTCCAGCATTCGGGTGGTGAAGGCATCTGACATGCCCCCATCCTGACCCATACGCCGCGCTTCATACTCTGCGGCGCGGGCGATTGCAGAGACGAGCGGTCCATGGGGCGAGAGACCATGGACCACGGAGCGGCCGTCTGGCTACGTATGGCCGCATGTTGCGTACGGCCCTGCTCACCACGCACGCTCACATCGACCTGCCGCGGATGGGCTCCGCCGCGTGTCGCCGCGGCCGCTGACCACTTGCTGCCGGCGCCCAGGGCGGAAGCAGTGCTCTCCCGCCCGGCCGACGCCGAGTGCCCTGAGCTGCGTGTCTGGCTGTCAACCGAGGTGCTGGCGATCTTCCGCTTCCATGCGGTGGAGAAGATCGACTTCGATGCAGATCTGCAGGAGCTCCAGGGGCAGGAGCGACTCGTCGTAGTAGGTCCTAGAGGCCGGGTCGGCCAGCGACGCGAACGCGGAGAGGAAGAACGGCTCCGGACCTTACGCCGATCCCCGGCATGGACGTCAGGACCTTTGAAAAAGGGCCTCGGCGCGCAGGATGGCCGCCCTCTGAGCGTGGCCCGAGCCAGTGGTACCCGATGCGCCGGGACCACTGGCTTCTCGGCCCAACCATGTGCATGGTTGTAGCGTGGCGGCGCGGTCAGAGCCGACCTGCCACGAAGTCGGCCACCTGGGCGCCGAGTTGCTGGCCCGCGTGATTGTCGAGGGAGGTGTGCTGGCCGGACCAGATCCGGCTGAGCCACGCTTCGGTGGCGGCGTCCTGGAAGCCGGTGAAGGTTCGAGTGACGCCCTTCGAGGTCACCGCAAAATGATGCCGCGCCCCGTAGAGTCCGGCGAGCGTCGTTGCCGCAGCCTGGCTGAGAGCGCCGTGAGCGCCCGGATAGGACGGATCCGGTGCGGTCGGCAGCAGAGGGGTCCAGCTGGGATCCCCGACGATGCTCGGGTTGTAGTGCGTACCGCCGAGCCGGATGGCCGTCACTGGCCGCCATACGCGGTAGGCGTACTTGGCGTCGTACATCGCGATCGCGGTGTCGGCGAGGGACAGGTCGAGCCGGGCGAAGACCTTCACCGCCTTCTCCAGGTTCGCGTTCTGGGAGGTGACGAGGTTCTGCGTGATCTGGTTCCAGACGTTCCATACGGGTGCCGCCGCCCAGAACTTCGCGGCTGCCGTCTGATCGGGAGTGCGGGTGGTGCTGGTCTTGCTCCCCAGGCTCTTGACCTCGTTCAAGGAGGTGGCGTACGCGGCGCTGCTCACGGCCGGCGGCGGTGCCGGGCGGAACTGCCGTCCGTGGGCCAGTACGAACGGCTTGACCGAGCCCCATTCGGTGAACACCGGTGTCGGGAAATTGGGAGGGGTGGGCCGGTAGTCCCCGGCCTTGTCGCCGGGGCGGAACCGCGGCGGCTCGGCTGAGGATCCGTCGTTGGACCGCAGGGCGATCAGCCGGCGGGCGACCTCCGCTCCCACACCAATGCCCGCCTGCTTGCCCGGGCCGTCGGAAATCGCGGACAATTGGCTGCTCAGCCGCTGGTTCAAGCCTGCACGCCTGGCCGGGTAAAGGGCGACCAGCACATCGTGGGCCGCCTGGTCCGCTGCGGCGTCCGCACGAGCGCCTCTGGGCGCCGTCACCGAGAACACGTAGGCGGGGCCGGCCCGGGTGATCGATACCACCGCGTCGTACTCGGCAGCCTGCAGAAGCGCGAAGCTGCGCGTGGGTTGGACGGTGGACGGCTGCGCCTTCGGATTGCTGAGGATGGTGACGAGCTCGCGGTTCCACTCCACGACCGACATCCCTGCCCCCGTCGCGGCGGTGCGCGGGGCCGGCGAGTGAGCGGTGGTGGACCCGAAGGCCGGGCCGGCGAGTCCGGCTGCCAGCGCGGCTCCGGCAAGTATGGCGAGTGTCTTCTGCTTTCCACCCATGTTCTGTGGCTCCTTGTCGCTGGTGGCGGGCTGTGACAACTGGCGGTCATGCGCGTGGCTCATCTGTGTCGGCCACGCGAGCGTGATGGTGTCGGGGTGGTACGAGCCGGCAGCCAGGTCGAGATGGCGGCGGTCGTGGAGGACGAGTTGCCCGGCGGGTTCCGCGGCAGCTGCGACGGGGCCGGGGTAGTCCAGGGCCCTCCGGCCCATGAGGGCCTTCCGGCGTAGCGGCCAGGCGCGTTCGGCTCCGGGGGCCAGCACTTGGTGCATCTCGCGGCGCAGATCTGGCGCATGCGTACATGCCTCGTGCGGGGGCGGGGCGTCGATGCCCTTGCCGCTGTTCGGGGTGACGTCCACGCTCACACCTCCGCCGGTACGCAGGGGCCGGCGCCGCAGCGTTGACACAGCACCGTGTCGTGGTGGGTGCCGCCACGATCGAGTGCCGATGGGCGGGCCGCGGACCGCATGGGCACCTGGGCCGGGCCCGGGCAGCCGTCGATGGGACACGGCTTGTGGGTCGCGAAGGACCACTCGGCGAGGGTGTCGGGTGGCCCTTCGCCGCGGCCGCCCCCGGTGGCCCGTCGCTGTGCTGCAGTGCCGGCCCCGGCAGGTGGCAGCTCGTGCGGAGCGTCCGGCCCGGTCATGGCGAGCACCTCAGGCAGGCGCGGACTTCGCGGCCGCTGCGTGTCTGGCGAATCTCGGTCGACTGGGCAAGGGACTGGACGATGCCGGTGCCACGGCCGTGTTCGTCGGAGGCGATGCCGGGGCGATGACGCTCCACGGCGGCGCCGGAGTCGGTGACCACGATGTGCAGAGTTTCGTGGTCGAGGGCGAGCAGCAGGGTCATGCGCTCATGGCCGTACTGGGCAGCGTTGGCGGCGAGTTCGTCGACGATGAGAACGGCGGAGTCCCGCTCACCCGCGGGCACACTCCAGGTCTCCAGCAAATCGGCTGCGAAGTGACGAGCGGCGGAGACGTGCGCCTCCTGCGCCGGCAGGGTGAGCAGTGCATGGCGGCGGCAGGGCCGGCCGAGCAGTGAAGTCGGGCTGGGGGAGTCGGTCACGAACATGGTCTTCTGGCTCTTCTGTCGATGTGCGGAGACCGGAACGGGGTGACCACAAGCAATTCGGGGGTGGTCGGCAGGCCGGATCCTGATCCTGCGTGGGCGCGCTCAATCAGTTCCACGGACGACACATGCCGGACGGTTCGAGCTAATTGCCTTTTTTGTTCCCTGCCTACATTTCGGCTGGATCGCGGTCCTCCGCGTGCAGACGTGATGGATCCTCTTCTCCGGGTTGTACGGACTTCGGGAAAAAGAGGAGTCGTGCGCGCCCCGTCGGCCCGCTCATGCATGAAGTCAGCTGCGGACTGGGCCGGTTCGACGGAGCGGGGGCGAGAGTGACCACGGCCCGGAAACCGTCGGCGCGTCGTGGGAAGGGCCAGGGTGTCGGTCTTCGCCTCCTCCGGCGGAAGCGGAGATGTATGCCGCCGCACCCCTTTCGCACAGCCGTGGTCACCCGTGTACGCGGCCGGCACCCGCGGGGCCCGGCGCGGGATGGCCGACCGGCCCCTGCGGAGGTCGCGTGACGGAAGCAGGCCAGAGCCCCAGCCGGTCGCGTACCCGGATGGCCTTCGCCTTGATCAACCTGGCGGGGGTGATCATTCCCGGCTGGCGGCGGCCGACTCGGCCATCAGCCGCCTCCGCGCGCCGGCTGCCGCTCAGCCCCTCGGCCGTACAGGTGCCGGTGCCGGCCTCCGAGGCCGCCACATTCATCGGCCGCGAGCCCTTGTCGGACGGTCCCGCCGATCCCGGAGCCACGCGGTCCGGCGGGATCGAGGGGCTACGGTGATCACGAGCGTGACCGTCCAGCCGGTGTCACGGGCAGAAACCTCTTCCATGACCATCAGCTGGACGTCCTGTGCGCGCGACGTCATCTTGGCCTCTTGTGCCACCAATCCTCACGCCCCGCTGCTGCCGTCACGCCACTGGGCGACCGGCCGCCCAGTGACATGACCGCCATGGTCTGGCCTCACGCTCGGATGGTGACCAGCTTCTGACCGTTGCCTGCGAGGATCTCGAAGTGCTCGATGGCTCCCGGAGCCATGGCGACCGCTCCTGGGATCGTGGTGCCGGGAGGGTACTCGCCTGCCCGCCAGGTAGCGCCGTCCGTCCTGGCCCCGCCGGGCCCGACCGCCTGCAGCCGACAGGTGATTCCGGCGGGTGCCCCTCCTGCGGAGATCTGCAGGACACTGCCCCAGGCAGAGGGCGAGACCTTCACCGAGGCGGAGACGCCGGTGGTGGGATCACTCCCGGAGAAGGTGCGCCAGACGGTCGGCGCGGTCGGCCCGGGCGGCCTCGCCTGACTGCCCACGGATCCGATGGCCGCCAGCCACGTGCCACCGGCCGCTGCCGCGATGAACGTCAGTGAGACTGCAGCGCCGGCCAGTTGCAGACGCCAAGACCTGCGGCGCCTGGCCGCAGCCTGCTGGAGCAGCCTCTCCAGCACACCCCCCTCTGGGGTCTTCGACACCGCGGGCGCGGCGGGCCGTTCGGGCAGCGGGGAGCCCTGCGCGCTTTCGGCTGCCCGTGCCATCAGTCGGTCGGTCAGGTCCGTTTCGGCCGCCGGCACCGTCTGGCCCGAGGCTTCGGCTTCGGTCACCGTCGCCAGCAGCGCAGGCAATCCCGCCAGCTGGGCGTGTTCGGCCCGGCATTCGGTGCATGCCGCGAGGTGGATGCGCACCTGTTCCATTTCCGCCGAGGGCAGCGTGCCCAAGACGTAGCCTCCCAGCATCAGCCGGAGGGCGTCGTGCTCCGCACTCATGGTCGCCGCCTCCTGCCCGCCACGGTCATGGCTCGATCCCCCGTTCCTGCAGCGCCAGCCGCAGGGCGTGCAGGGCGTAGTACGTCCGCGACTTCACTGTGCCCAGCGGGATGCCCAGCACCTGTGCGGCCTCCGCCATGGTCCGGCCCCGGTAGTAGGTCTCCAGCAGGACGGCGCGGTGGTCCGGGGACAGTGACCGGACGGCTTCGGCAACCGCCCAGCTCTGCAGTGCCTGCTCGATCTCGTCCTTGCCCGGCTTCTGCTCGGCGGCTCGCTCCAGCACATCGCCGCCGGCCTCGGCCGGCCTGGACTGCCGGGCCCGGTGGGCGTCGATGACCAGGTGTCGAGCGACCGTATACAGCCATGCCCGGGCCGGGCCGCGGGCGGGGTCGAATGCGGCGGGATGCTGCCACGCTCGCAGCAGTGTCTCCTGTACCACGTCCTCTGCCCATTGCCAGTCTCCCGAGGTCAGTCGCAGCACGTAGTGAAACAGGGCTCCTGCGTGCTCTGCGTACAGAGTGCGCAGCAGTTCCTCATCTGCGGTCGAGAGGGTCCCTCTATCAGAGACACGGTGCGCGGAGCGATCCGGATCGGTCCTTGAACCACGCTTTCGGGAACTCCTGGGCATAACACGATCATCAGTCATATGCACCGCTTTGTCCTGTACGGGCAGCTCGGTGCCGGGCACGCGCTGTGGGTGCTGCAGGTGGTACGCCCTTGCGGCGTTACGACCTCGCCATGATCAAGCATGCGCGGATCCTGGACCGACTCGCTTCCGCTGTGGCAAGGGGTGGAACAGGGGTGACCGAAATGCACCAGGCGACGCACGCGCTCTCGCCACCGGCCCCGCTCCCCTGCCCCCGTGCATCGAAGCCGGTGCCACTCCGCAGCCCCGACCGATGTCCAGCACACACCCACGCCGATGGCGCTATGCACAGTGATCGGTGGCTGTGCGGCGACCGGGGCAGAGTTCCATCCGGCCAGTGTGCGCATCACCCGTATGGGCGACGCCGACCTGCCCCGAGTCGCTCGTGGCTGCCCGCTCGGGTGAACTGCCGCGTGTCGCCTTCATCTTCGTGGCGTGGCAGGGCGGATGCGCAGCGCGGAGCACCTGGAGGCGGGCAGCCGGCACGGGGCGGCACCCAGGCTCGCTCGCTGGGTCCGTGAGGACGCGTGCCGATGAACGCGGCATCCACCACATCGCTGCGGTTGCGTCCAGAACGACAGCCGGGCCCGCGAGCCAGAGAGCGGCAAAGGCCCGGGCCGACCGCGGCCGACCTGTAGGTGAAATGGTCTGACATCGACGACCAGCGGCACATGCCCGTCCCGCCGAACAAGAAAGTCCGGGACATGACGTCTTCTTGCACATCCACCTTGGCGGTGAGCAGGAACGGCTGGGCCCAGATGCCCGTTACGCTCCGGTCGAAGTCAGCGTAGAGCAGGCGCGTCAACTCGAGTCGCGACTCGTAATCACATGATCACATGATCCCGCATGGGCGAGGACCAGACGACGCGCGACATGCATCCCGTTGTCCTTTGGGCCGAACATGGGCCATGCTCCGCGAGAAAAGGACATACGAGATGAAAACCCACAACCGGCTCCCGGGAAGATCCGCACCGAGACCCCTGTTAGTAGAAGAGTGAACGAACTGCGTGAGGTCGAGGTTGTCGTCATCGGCGCCGGCCAGGCCGGGCTGTCCAGCGCCTATCACCTGCGGCGCACCGGCTTCGAGCCGGAGCGCGACTTCGTGGTCCTCGACCACTCCCCCGCGCCGGGCGGCGCCTGGCAGTTCCGGTGGCCGTCGCTGACGTACGGCAAGGTGCACGGGATGCACGCCCTGCCCGGCATGGAGCTGACGGACGCCGACCCCGCGCGCCCCTCGGCGGAGGTGATCGGTGCGTACTTCGACCGGTACGAGCGCACCTTCGGCCTGCGCGTGCGACGGCCCGTCAATGTGCAGTCCGTCCGGGAGGGAGACGGCGGGCGGCTGCTCGTGGAGACCTCGGACGGCAGCTGGTCGACGCGCGCCCTGATCAACGCGACCGGCACCTGGGACCGGCCGTTCTGGCCGCACTGCCCCGGCCAGGAAACCTTCCACGGACGGCAGTTGCACACCGCGCAGTACGCCGGACCCGAGGAGTTCACCGGACAGCGGGTCGTGGTCGTCGGCGGCGGCGCCTCAGGCACCCAGCACCTGCTGGAGCTGGCCCCGTACGCGGCCGCGACCACCTGGGTCACCCGGCGGCCTCCGGTGTTCCGCGAGGGGCCCTTCGACGAGGAGACGGGCCGGGCCGCCGTCGCACTGGTGGAGGAACGGGTGCGCCAGGGGCTGCCGCCGCGCAGTGTGGTCTCGGTCACCGGGCTACCCCTCAACGACGCCGTTCGGCAGGGGCTCGCCGACGGGGTCCTGGACCGGCAGCCGATGTTCGACCGGATCACCCCGGACGGCGTGGCGTGGAACGATGGACGGAGCATCGACGCCGATGTGATCCTCTGGGCGACAGGGTTCCGGGCCGCGCTCGACCATCTGCGTCCGCTGCGGCTGCGCGAGCCTGGCGGCGGGATCCGGATCGTGGGCACCCGGGCGGTGGCCGATCCGCGTGTCCACCTCGTCGGCTACGGCCCCTCGGCCAGCACCATCGGCGCCAACCGTGCGGGCCGCGCGGCCGTCCGGGACATCAGGCGGCTGCTGGAGAAGGAACAGCCGGTCGCCGCGTGACCTTCCGCCGGGTCAGCGGACCGAAGGCTGCGAGGCTCCGGACCCGTCCGGACCCTGACCCGGGCTCTGGCCCTGTCCCTGCCCCGCGGCCTGGCGCACGGCGTTGAATTCCGCCACGTTGCGCAGGTGCGTCTGGTAGTCGGAGGTGAAACGGGTGTCTCCCGGCTTGACCGTGACGAAGTACAGCCAGTCGCCCGGCGTCGGGTTGAGCGCGGCGCGCATCGCCTCCTCGCCGGGGTTGTCGATCGGTGTGGGCGGCAGGCCCATGCGCTGATAGGAGTTGTACGGGCTCTCGATCCGGGTGTCGTCCTGGCTGGTGCGGACGGTGCTGCGGTTCATCGCGTAGTTGATCGTCGAGTCCATCTGCAGCGGCATCCCGCGTTCCAGCCGGTTGAGGACGACCCGGGCGACCTTCCCCATGTCCGCCTGCGTCGCCGCTTCCGCCTGGACGATGCTGGCGATGGTGACGGCCTGGTAGACGTTCATCGCGTTGCGCTGCGCCCCGGCCGCAACTGGCGCCGCATTGAACTCGCTGTTGGCGGTGTCGACCATCGAGCGCAGCAACGACTCGGGCGTCGCGCCCTTCTCGATGCGGTACGTCGCCGGAAAGAGATAGCCCTCCGGGTTGCCCTGGGCTTCGCCGGGCAACTGCAGGCCGGCTTTCCCGATGGACTTGCGGGTGCTGCCCGGGGGCAGCCTGAGGGCCCTGTCGATCGCGTCGTACACCTGGCTTGCGCGCCAGCCTTCCGGGACGACCAGCGCGGTGGGCGGTGGCGGCTCCTTCGGGCCGCTGTCCAGCGTCAGCAGCGGCACCGCCACGGCGGTGCCGACCAAGACGGCGCCGGCCGCGAGGAGGGCGAGTCTGCCCCGGCGTGTCAGTCGCATCGTGCCTCGTGACGGAATCTTCGTCTGCATGCGGGAACGGTAATACGCATATCGCTCTAAATCCGGTACATATGCAGTTGTCGGGCACAGCGTCAGCTTGTCGGTTCCGGCCGCGCTCAGCTCACGGGTTCCGGCCGCGCTCAGCACGAGGTTCGATCTGCGCTCAGCTCGTCGGTTCGAGTTGGGCGTCCCGGCGCACCAGCGCGGCGTACCTCCCGTCAAGCTCCAGCAGCTCCTCGTGACTGCCGCGTTCGGCGACCCGCCCGGAGTCGAGGACCACGATCTGGTCGGCGCCGCGGACCGTGGACAGGCGGTGGGCGATGGTGATCGTGGTCCGGTCCGCCGACAGGGCGTCGATCGCCTCCTGGACGGCGGCCTCCGTACGGGTGTCGAGCGCGCTGGTCGCCTCGTCGAGGATGAGGACCGGCGGATCGCGCAGGATGGTACGGGCTATCGCCAGGCGCTGTTTCTCACCGCCGGAGAAGCGGTGGCCGCGTTCGCCGACGACCGTGTCGTAGCCGTCGGGGAGCGCGGCTATGTGGTCGTGTATCTGCGCCGCCCTGGCCGCCGCCCGCAGTTCCTCGTCGGTGGCGTCCGGCTTGGCGAAGCGGAGGTTGTCGGCGACCGAGGCGTGGAAGAGGTACGTCTCCTGCGAGACCACACCGACCGCGCGGGCGAGGGTGTCGAAGTCGAGGTCCCGGACGTCGATGCCGTCCAGGGTGACGCGGCCGCCGGTGACGTCGTAGAGGCGGGGCACCAGATAGCCGAGCGTGGACTTGCCGGCGCCGGTCGGACCGACGACGGCGAGGCTGCCGCCCGCGGGCACGGTGACGTCGATGCCGTCGAGGACGGGGCGGGTCCTGTCGTCGTTGTCGTAGCGGAACTCGACGCCCTCGAAGCGGACTTCGCCCTTGACCTGGTCGAGACGGACGGGCCGTTCGCGCTCGGTGATGTCGACCGGCAGGTCCAGGTACTCGAAGATGCGCTGGAAGAGGGCGAGGGAGGTCTGGATCTGGACGCCGGTCGCGAGCAGGCTCACAGCCGGGCGGAACAGCCCCTGCTGGAGCGAGACGAAGGCGACGATGGTGCCGAGCGAGACCTTCGGGCCGCCGAACTGGAGGGCGAGACCGGCGGTCCAGTAGATGACGGCGGGCATCGCGGCCATGACGATCGTGATCACGGCCATGCGCCAGCGGCCGGCCATGTTCGACCGCACCTCCAGGTCGACCAGGCGCTCGGACTCCTCCGCGAAGGACGCGGTCAGCGAGTCGGAGCGGCCCATGGTGCGGCCGAGGAGAATGCCGCTGACCGAGAGCGACTCGGTGACGGTGGCCGCCATCGCGGCCATCTGCTTCTGCCGCTGCGTGGTGATTTTCTTGCGTTCGTTGCCGACGCGGCGGCTTATCCACACGAACACGGGCAGCAGGAGCAGCGAGACGATCGTGAGCCGCCAGTCGAGGGCGACCATCGCGACGATCGTGGCGACGACGCTGGTGGCGTTGGAGACGAGGGAAGTGGCGGTGGAGGTGACGGTGGCCTGCATGCCGCCGATGTCGTTGGCGATCCGGGACTGCACCTCGCCGGTGCGCGTGCGGGTGAAGAAGGCGAGCGACATGCGCTGCAGGCGGCCGTAGACGGCGGTGCGCAGGTCGTGCATGACGCGCTGGCCGACCGTGGTCGAGATCAGCGTCTGCAGCACGCCGAAGACGCTGGAGAGGACCGCGCTCAGGATCATGCCGAGCGCGAGCAGGCTGAGCAGACCGGTGCGGCCCTGGGGGATCGCGACGTCCAGGGTCTCCTTGAGCAGGAACGGCGTGGCCACCGAGACCAGGGAGGAGGCGCCGACCAGCAGGCCGACGACCGCCAGCCGGCCCCGGTAGGGACGGAAGAGCTTCAGGATGCGGCGCACCTGCCGGGGCTGTTCCTTGGCGTCGGCAGGCGGGGTCCAGGACGTTTCACGGTCGGGGTGCATGGGCTCCTACGGAGGTGAACGGGCGCCGGACAGGGATCGGCCGACGGTGACGAACGGATCGTAGCTCATTGTTACCTATACTCACAATGAACGGCATCCTGATATTGTTCCCGCATGACCATCCCCGACCCCGACGGCCTGCTCGCCGAGCAGTTGCTGCGGCTGACCCGCCGGGTGCACCGCATCCAGAAACGCCATCTGGAACGCCACGACCTGGGCATCACTCCGGCCCAGTCCCGGCTGCTGCGCACCCTCGCGCACTACGCTTCCCCGCCGCGCATGGCCGACCTGGCCGAGCGTCTGGAGGTGGTGCCGCGTGCGGTGACAACACTGGTCGACGGTCTGGAGGCGAGCGGGAAGGTACGGCGGGCGCCGGATCCGGCGAACCGGCGGGTGACGCGGATCGAGCTGACGGACGAGGGACGCACGACCCTGCGCGAGCTGCGCGGCGCGCGCCGCTCGGCGGCCGAGGAGATCCTCGCTCCGCTGACGGAGAAGGAACGCCAGGTGCTCGGTGTCCTGCTGGACACCCTGATCGAGGGGGACGGCGGCCAGCGCTGCTGAACCCACCGCCCCGGGCTCGGCGTACAGCGCGGCGGGCCGTACACCACTGGTGCCCAGACAGCTCTTGATGACCCCGAGGCCGCTTGCGTGCGACGCGTCGCGGCAGGGACGGATGCGGACTGCGGCACGGGCGTTCATCCGAAGGCCCGCTCGATCCCCACGGTGACGCCCGTGCCACAGCCGCTCACATCACCGTGGCGCATGCCACATCGCCGTGCTCAACAGCGGTAGCGGTCCTCCGTGAGCGCCCCTTGAGCCGTGGCCAGCGAACGGTCGTAGCAGCCGTCGGAGCCGTACAGCCGGTAGCGCTCGCTCGACGTGCCGACCGCGTGCCGCTGGTCGCGCGGGACGTTCATGGTGTACGCCGCGTCACCGTTGTAGGTGTCGTCCAGCCGCGACCACGCGGTGCGCCGGCCGCCTTGCAGTTCCACGACCGACGCGCGGTCGCCGAGTGTCAGCACGGTGCGCAGCCGGTCGTCGGTGCCGATGGTGGTCGCGCCGTTCATGGTGTACGTCCGGTGTGTGTGCGTCGTCCGCGCGGGGCCGTGTCCGCCGACGGTGACCGTCTGGTCGTCGGACCAGGTCGCGTCCAGTCCGTCCATGTTCTCGCCGTCGGTCCAGCGGTGGACGGAGGTGTTGGCGAGCGCCCGGGTGACGGTGGTGGTCACACGGCCGTGCGAGGTGTCGAGGTATCCCGAGACGGTGAGCCGGTGTCCGGCGTCGGTGGCGACACGGTTCTCCGAACCGGGCGTGTACACGGAGGAGTTGGCGATGTCCGTCGCCCGGTCCGCGGTCAGCGCGCCGGTGACGCGGTCACGGTGCGCGTCCTGCCAGACCAGGACGTTGACCGGCGCGCTCCAGCCCGGCCGGCCCGCGGGCAGACCGGCCACGGAGACCTCGAAACGGTGCGGACGGCCGTCGTTGAGCAGACCCGCGAAAGGCGTGAGGTCGTATGCGATCGGGCGGACGTCGAAGGCTCCCGGTGCCGGGAGGACGTACCAGAGGAACGGGTTGGACCAGCCGCCGGTCCAGACGTTCGGGAAGGGCGCGGCGATTCCGGCGAGCCGGCCGTCGACCTTGATCTGCACCTCGCGGTAGGGGCCGTGATCGGCCTTGCAGGAGTACGACGCCGGGTCGGCCACCGTCAGATACCAGAACTCCTCGCAGCCGCCGCCCGAACCGGTCGCGTACACCTCGGCGACGATCCGTTCGCTGTTGCGCGGCGTGGTGAGGGTCGTGCCGTCGGGCGTGTCGGCCAGGGTGAGCACGCGGTCGGGGGTCCGCTCCGCGGGACGGCCCGCGTAGAAGGTCAGGGTGACGTGCACGTCGATGACACCGGTGTAGGTGCCGTCCACGACGTTGCCGATCAGCATTTCGACGTCCTGCGCCCTGCGGAAGGTGTCGCTGTACCGGGTGACGTCCTTCTCGACGTGCCATTCGATCCCGTCGGGCGAGGGCTCCGGTGTGGAGGTGCGCAGGATCTCGACCCCGCCGACATGCAGATAGCCCAGGCGGTCGTACTGACGGCCCTTCACCTTGCCGTCGAGCCGCAGGACGACCTTGCTCCAACGGTCGCCGCAGTCCTGGGGCGGGGTGTACGCGCCCCGGTACGGCGTGAAGTCGCGGAACTGGGCGTCGGCGAGCGTGACCTGACAGGACGGGGTGTGCGGCAGGTCGACGGGCGGCGCCGCGGTGACCGGGTCGTGCCAGTCGGTGCCGAACTCGGCCGGAGCGTCGGCCGCCTGGGCGGCAGCGGCTCCCGGGCCGAACAGGGCGCTCGCCAAGAGGGTCGCTCCGGCGAGCATGGACATGACTATCCGTCTTCTCATGGCCGTGTTCTACGGGGAGTTGACCACCCACCGCAATGAGGAGATCGGACGACAGTCGCCGCGCGAGCCGGTCCGGCGGGAGCGCATACCGGCTGACCGCACAGCGGAACATTTAGTGCTATATGCACACCTCGCTGACATAGTGCGGTCATGAAGATCATGCCCGCCGGCCGCCCAGCGGGGTCCTCGCGCCGCGAGTCCCGGCACCGGCGCCCCCGCCCCGTCCTCCGCACCCCTCGCGTGACCCTGTCCCTGGCCCTCGCCGTTGCCGTCACCGGTGCCGCCGCGTTCGCCGCCCTGTCCTCGCACGGCGCCCACCGCTCGCCCGCCCCCGGCCCGGCCGCCTCCTCGGGCCCGGTGCCCTCCCCCGGCGCACCGGGCATCGGCGACCCGCTCATGCCGCTCGCCGGAAACGGCGGCTACACGGTCCGCCGCTACACGCTCGACTTCGACTGGCGGGCGCCGCGGACGCCGTTCGCCGCCGGCGCCACCATCAGCGCCACCGCCACGCAGTCCCTGTCCCGCTTCGACCTCGACTTCGCGGGCAACACGCTGCACCGGGTCACGGTCGACGGGGCGCCGGCCACCGCGGTACGCGACGGCGACGAACTCGTCGTCACCCCGGCGCGCCCCATCCCCCTCGGCAGCACCTTCACCGTGCACGTCACCTACACCGCCGACCCCAGGCAGAGCCGGCACCGCGACGATGCGATCCAGGACTACGGCTGGGTGCCCACCGCCGACGGCACCTTGGTCTGCGCTCAGCCCGACGGCGCGAAACTGATCTTCCCGGCGAACGACCACCCGAGCCTGCGGGCGCCCGTCACCTTCCGCATCACCACACCGCCCGGAATCAGTGCGGCGGCCAACGGCCGCCTCGTCGGCACCGTCCGGCAACCCGACGGACGCGTCCGGTGGACCTACGACTCCGAACAGCCGATCGCGGCACAGCTGGTCCAGATGGCGATCGGGAGGTTCACCTTCGCCGACAGCACCGGTCCGCACGGACTTCCGGTCCGGGACGTGGTCCCGGACGACCTGGTCGGCGACACGGAAGGCTTCCGCTCGCTCACCCCGGAGCATCTCGCCTGGCTGGAACAGCGGCTCGGCCCGTACCCGTTCCGCCGCTACGGCGTACTGGTCGGCGACACCGACCTGCCGGTGGCACTGGAGACACAGTCGCTGTCCGTCGTACCGAAGGACGACCTGCTGGGCGACCGGGTCGACGCCGAGCGCAACCTCGTACACGAGCTGACCCACCACTGGACGGGTGACAGCGTCGCCGTCCGGCGCTGGGCCGACCTCTGGCTGAGCGAGGGTCACGCCCGCTTCTACGAACGTCTGTACTCGGCCGAGCACGGCGGCATCAGCCTCACGGACGCGATGCGGGCGGCCTACGAACAGCACGACCAGTGGCGGCACGACGAGGGGGCGCCCGCCGAGCCCACGCAGTCCACGCTGTTCAAGGTGATGCGCTACGACGGCTCGGCGCTCGTGCTGTACGCCCTGCGGGAGAAGGTCGGCGCGGAGACCTTCGGCCGGATCGAACGCTCCTGGGTGACGGCGTATCAGGGCCGGGCGGCCGGCACCCGGGACTTCATCGCACTCGCGTCGCAGGTCGCGGGCGAGGACCTGAGCCCGTTCCTGACCCCGTGGCTGTACGGGCCGCACACCCCGCCCATGCCGGGCCACCCCGACTGGCAGGTGGACCCGGTCGAGGACTGAGCCGGCACGCCGCCGACCGAGTGGCCCCTGCCCGGCCGCTCGGCCACCCCGGTGACGCTTGGCGCGACACGGCGCGGAAGGCACGGAAACGTACCAGGGGTGGCGTCCAGGACAACCCCCTGTGTTCTGGTGGTGACGACATGTCTGGAGAACCGTGCAATGAGAAGACCCGCCGCCCCACGTGTTCCCAACTCCCTGCGCGAGTGCCGCCGGGCAGCCTGCGTGATCGCGTCGGCGGCGGTGCTGGTGCCGCTGCTGCTCATCCCACTGGCCGACGACGAAACCCCGGACCAGCAGCTGCAGAACACCTTCGCGGAGGCCGCCCGCGAGTTCCACGTGCCGCGCAGTGTGCTCATGAGCGTGTCCTACATGCAGACGCGCTGGGACACCCATCCGGGTGCCCCGAGCGTCGCGGGCGGCTACGGGCCGATGCACCTGGTGGACCCCAGCCGGACCGAGGCTCCCGCAGCGGCAGCCGGCTCGGCGGAGAACGGCGCCGGCATCCGGCCGCACGCGGGGGCGGCCGGAACCTCTGCCGCACCCGAGGCCACCCCGTCGCCCGGTCACACCGTCCAGCCGGCGGACCTGGACCGCGCCGCACGCCTGATCGAGGTCCCGGCCGAGCGCCTGCGGACGGATCCGACCGCCAACATCCGCGGCGGCGCGGCGATCCTGGCCGCCACGCAACGCCAGCTCGGCAAGCCCCTCAGCGACAACCCGGCGGACTGGTGGGAGGCGGTGCAGCACTACCCGGGCACCCGTGACATCACGGCGGCGACCACGTACGCGAACGATGTCTTCGACGTGATCCGCAAGGGGGCGCACCGCACCACCGCCGAAGGACAGGACGTCACCCTCGCCCCCAACCCCGGCGTACGCCCCCACGTCACACGGGCACAGGCCCCGCCGCGGCCCAAGCAGGTCGAGTGCCCCGCGGAGCTGGCCTGCGACTGGCTCAGCGCGCCGTACGAGGAGATCGACGAGGACGGCGACTACGGCAACCACGACCTCGGCAACCGGCCTGTCGACCAGAAGATCGACTACATCGTCATCCACGACACCGAGGCGTATCTGCCGAACATGTTCAAGACGGTGCAGGATCCCACGGAGGCGTCCTGGCACTACTCGATCCGCTCCAGCGACGGCCACATCACCCAGCATGTGAGGACCAAGGACGAGGCCTGGCACTCCGGCAACCAGTTCGTGAACGCCCGCTCGATCGGCGTGGAGCACGAGGGCTTCCTCGCCCAGCCCGGCAAGTGGTACACGGAACCGATGTACCGGGCCTCGGCGCGCCTGGTGGGCTACCTGGCGAAGAAGTACCAGGTCCCGCTCGACCGGCAGCACATCATCGGCCACGACAACGTACCGGCGCCGACCGACGACTCCATCCCCGACATGCACGACGACCCCGGTCCCTTCTGGGACTGGCGGCACTACTTCGACCTGCTCGGCGCGCCGCTGCGGGCCTCGGCCGGTCCGGACAGCGACATGGTGATGATCCTGCCGGACTACGCCATCCACAAGCCACGGTTCACCGGGTGCAAGGGCAGCGGTCAGCCGTGTGCGCCGCACGGCTCCAGCGCCGTACGCCTCCACACGCGACCGGACGACAACGCCCCGCTGATCCAGGATCCCGGCCGCAAGCCGGACGGCGACCCGTCCACGGAGGACGTCAACGACCTGGGTTCCCGCGTGTCCGCAGGGCAGTCCTTCGCCGTCGCCGACCGCAGCGGCGACTGGACGGCGATCTGGTTCCAGGGCCACAGAGCATGGTTCAGGAACCCGGCGAAACACCCGACGGCCGTCGGTGCGAGCGGCCACATGGTGACCCCGAGGGAAGGCCTGGACGAGATCCCGGTGTACGGGCGTGCCCTTCCGGAGGAGGACGCCTACCCCGAGGGCGTGGAGGGGGAGCCCGAATCGCCGCTGCCCTACCGGTTGCGGGCGGGACAGCGGTATGTGACACAGGCCCTCGTCCGCAGTTCGTACGTCCCCCGGTCGTCCATCGTCGACACACCCGACCCGGTGGTGAAGGGCCAGGAGGGGTACTACGAGATCCAGTTCGGCCACCGGCTCGCCTATGTCAGGGCCAGTGACGTGGACATCGTCGACAGTACCTCTGCGGCGGCGGGACCGCCGTCGGCGCCCACGGACGACCCGGCCGCGCGCTAGGCGGCCAGTTCCGCCCGGTCCCCCATCACCACGACCGGATCGAGCGCCGGGTCGAGCGTGCGCAGCAGGACTTCCATGGCCTGCTTGGAGACGCTGACGCAAGCCGAGGTGCCGCTGCCGTGGTCCATGTGCAGCCAGATGCCGCCCCCCTTGCCCGCACCCCAGGGACGGCCGGCGTCGCGCGGCGGGGTGCCGGGGAGGCGGTTGTAGTCGATGGCGATGACGTAGTCGAAGTCGTGCTGGTGCGCCTCGTCCCAGTCGGCCGGCGGCGTATAGGCGCTTACGTCGTGGTCGTACGGCAGTCGGGCGCCCGGGTCGGGGAGCACACCGCCCGCGTCGGAGAGGGTGAACACACCGACCGGGCTGCGCTGGTCCCCCTCATGGTGGTCGGCGGTCCAGCCGTGCCGCCCGTTGTGGGCGGGCCAACTGCCCGTCGAGTGCCACCCGGCACCACGCCGGGTGTACAGCACCAGCCTGGAGTCGGCGGAGTTCGCGCCCTCGCCGTAGACGGCCACGATCTGGCGGGAGCCGGCGGGGATCCGCCGGCGGAGGCGGGCGCCGACGCCGGGGATACGGGTCGGGTCGGTCGTGGGAACCGAGGACACGGTCGGGCTCTGCGCCGGCCGGCCGGCGGGCGCCGGCGCTCCAGCGGTGCGCGCGGGGCCGGATGCGGGGCCGCCGCACGCGGTGAGGGTGGCGAAGAGCGCTCCCAAGGCCGCCACCGCGACCGTCCCACGCCGCCGTACGTTGTCGATCTCCATGTGCACCGGGCCATGGTGGCCTGAAGCCGGTGGATTCAGATAGCGGTCGAGGAAAACCGTTTGAAATTCACCACTCTGCGACGCCAACCTGTCACGGCTTGTCCGCGTTCATCGCCGCTTCCCCCTGCCCTGACACGAGCCACTGGGACGTCATGCAGATTCAAGACCTGCCGTATTCCGATCCGGGCGTCCCCGACGCACGTTCGGGCCCCCGACTCCTGTGGTGGCTCTGGCGGAACCAGCTGGGCGGACAGCTGAAGTCGCTCGCCTGGGGCCTGTTGCACTTCGTCTCCGTGTCGGCCCTGCCCTTCTGCGTCGGCCTCGCCGTCCAGGCGGTCGTCGACCGCTCCGGCACCCGGCTCGCCCTGACGGGTGGTCTGATGCTGCTGTGCGGCACGGGCATCGCCCTCGGTGACACCTTGCTGCACCGGGCCGCCGTCACCAACTGGATCACGGCCGCCGCCCGCGTCCAGCAACTGCTGGCACGCAAGGCCGCCCTACTGGGCTCCGCCCTGACCCGGCGGGTGGCCGCCGGCGAGGTGGTGGCCGTCTCCACCGGTGACGTCGAGAAGATCGGCTGGTTCGTGGAGGCCGTCTCCCGGTTCACCGCGGCCGCGCTGACGGTCGTCGTGGTCTGTGCCGGCCTCCTCCTCTACCAGCCCGCCCTGGGTGTGGTCGTCGCCGTCGGACTGCCCGTGGTGGCCCTCGCGGTACTGCCGCTGCTGCCCCGTGCGACGCGCCGCGCCGACGTACAGCGCGAGAAGGCGGGCCGGGCCACCGAGCTGGCCTCGGACACGGTCGCCGGACTGCGGGTACTGCGCGGCATCGGCGGCGAGGAGCTGTTCCTCGACCGCTACCGCCGGGCCTCGCAGGAGGTACGGCACGCCGCGGTGCGCAGCGCCCGGATGTGGTCGCTGATCTCCGCGATCCAGGTACTCCTGCCCGGACTGCTGCTCATCGCCGTCGTCTGGCACGGCATCCACCTGGCCCGACAGGGCCGCATCACCGTGGGCGAACTCGTCACCGTCTACAGCGCGGTCATGATCCTCAACTACCCGCTGCGGCACTTCGAGGAGATCGCCATGGCGTACTCCTTCTCGCGCCCGTCGGCCAAACGGGCGGCCCGGGTGCTGTCGCTGGAGCGGTCCACGGCCACCGAGGGCACCCGCGAGGCCGAGGTCCCCGGTGGCGACCTGTACGACCCCGGCACCGGTCTGCTGGCTCCCGCCGGCCGTCTCACCGCCGTGGTCTGCGGCGACCCGGACGCGGCGGGCCGGCTCGCGGAGCGGCTGGGCGGCCATCCCACCGAACCGGGCCGCTCGGCGCTGCTCGGCGGCGTGCCCCTCGACGAACTCCCCCTGGACACCGCCCGTACCGCCGTCCTCGTCCAGGACAAGGACCCGGTGCTGCTGTCCGGCACCCTGCGCGAGCTGCTCGACGTCCCCGCCTCCGGAACCGTACGGGCCGCGGACGCGCTGGACGCGGCACAGTGCGGCGACGTCCTGGACGCGCTCGTCCAGGGATCGCTGGACGCCGCGGACCCGATGGACGCCCGTGTCACCGAGCGCGGGCGCTCCCTGTCCGGCGGCCAGCGCCAGCGGCTCGCGCTGGCCCGGTCGCTGATCACCGACCCCGAGGCGCTGGTGCTGGACGAGCCGACCTCCGCGGTCGACTCACACACCGAGGCACGGATCGCGGACGGACTGCGCCGACTGCGCTCCGGGCGCACGACGGTGGTGTTCACCTCCTCACCGCTGCTGCTCGACCGCGCGGACCGGGTCGCCCTGGTCCACGAGGGCGAGGTCGTGGCGGTCGGCGTGCACCGCGAACTGATCGACGGCGAGCCGCGATACCGGGCCGTGGTCACGCGGGAGACGGACGACGAACTGGCCGCGGCCGACCAGGGTGCACTGGTGGGCGCGCGGCAGGAGCGGGAAGAGATCGAGGAGAGCGCATGATCGGCGTTGCGCCACCGGCGTACGACCCGGCGGCCCCGACGACCGCCACCACCCTGCCCGTCGGCGCGGCGGCGACCGTACGGGCCTACGTCACCGAGCTGTTCCGCCGGCACCGCCGGGCCTTCCTGCTGCTCATCGCGGTCAACACGGTGGCCGTGATCGCGTCCATGGTGGGTCCGTACCTGCTCGGCGGCCTGGTCGAGCGAGTGTCCGACGGCGCCCGGGAGCTTCATCTCGGCCTGACCGCCGGTCTGTTCGTGCTCGCGCTCGCCGTGCAGGCGGCGTTCGTACGACAGGTACGGCTGCGAGGCGCGATGCTCGGCGAGCGGATGCTGGCCGACCTGCGCGAGGACTTCCTCGTCCGCTCGGTCGGGCTGCCGCCGGGCGTGCTGGAACGGGCGGGCACCGGCGACCTGCTCTCCCGCATCACCACCGACATCGACCGCCTGGCCAACGCGATGCGTGAGGCCGTGCCCCAGCTGGCCATCGGCGTCGTGTGGGCCCTGCTGCTGCTCGGCGGGCTGGTGGTGACGGCGCCGCCGCTGGCGGCCGCCGTGCTGCTCGCCGTGCCGGTGCTGGTGGCAGGGTGCCGCTGGTACTTCAAGCGGGCGCCCTCCGGCTACCGCTCCGAGGCCGCCGGGTACGCGGCGGTCGCCGCCGCCCTCGCCGAGACGGTGGACGCGGGTCACACCATCGAGGCGCACCGGCTCGGCGACCGCCGCGTCGCCCTGTCGGAGCGGCGGATCAAGGAGTGGACGGTCTGGGAGCGGTACACGCTCTGGCTGCGGTCCGTGCTCTTCCCGGTGATCAACGCCGTGCACGTCATCGTGCTGGGCTCGGTCCTCATGGTCGGCGGGGTGTTCGTCCTGCACGGCTGGATCGGGGTGGGCCGGCTGATCACAGGTGCGCTGATCGCACAGATGCTCGTCGACCCGGTGAACCTGATCCTGCGCTGGTACGACGAGGTACAGGTCGCCCAGGTGTCGCTGGCCCGTCTGGTCGGTGTGCGGGACATCGAGCCGGACGCCGGGGACGCCTCGCTGACGCCGGACGGACGCGACGTGCACGCCGACCGGGTGCGCTTCGGCTATCGCGAGGGCGTGGACGTGCTGCGCGAGGTGTCCCTGGAGGTCGCCCCGGGCACCCGGCTGGCCCTGGTCGGCCCGTCGGGCGCGGGCAAGTCCACCCTCGGCAGGCTGCTCGCCGGGATCTACGCACCCCGGGACGGGCGGATCACCCTGGGCGGCGCCGAGCTGTCCCTGATGCCGGCGGAACGCGTCCGCTCGCACGTCGCCCTCGTGAACCAGGAACACCATGTCTTCGTCGGCTCCCTGCGCGACAATCTCCTGCTGGCCCGCACCGGCGCCACGGACGCCGAGCTGTGGGCCGCCCTGGGCGCGGTCGACGCGGATGCCTGGGCGCGGGCGCTGGACGACGGCCTGGACACCGAGGTCGGCTCCGGCGGTCTCACGCTGACCCCGGCACAGGCCCAGCAGATCGCGCTGGCCCGGCTGGTGCTCGCCGATCCGCACACCCTGGTCCTGGACGAGGCGACCTCGCTGCTCGACCCGCGCGCGGCCCGGCATCTGGAACGCTCCCTGGCCCGCGTCCTGGACGGCCGCACGGTGGTCGCCATCGCCCACCGCCTGCACACCGCCCACGACGCCGACGTGATCGCCGTCGTGGAGAACGGCCGCATCAGCGAGCTGGGCAGCCATGACGAGCTGGTCGCGGCGGACGGCGCGTACGCCGCGCTGTGGCGGTCCTGGCACGGGTGAGGATCCGCCCCCGACCGGTACGGCAGCGCGGCACCCACCCACAACGCCGGTCACCGCGCTCCCCTGGGGGCTTCGCGGACCCTGCCCGGAACAGCACCGCCGGGCGCGGTGACCGCGACGGCCGCACCTTGGGGCGGCCGCGTCGGGGCGGGGCGGCGTGCGGCAGGGTCTGCCGGCGCTGGGGGGCACGGGGCTGTGGCGGGGCGGCGTGCGGTGAAGTGAAGGCCGCCGGCGGTCGCGCCCGGCGTTCACTGGAGTCCGACGGCGGGCGCGCCCGGTGGTCGCTGCAGTCCGACGGCGGGCGTGGCGGCCGGGCCCAGCGGATCGAGGGGCCGTGGGACCTGCCGGCGCTTGGGCAGCCAGGTCGCGGCGGCACGGCGTGCGGCGGGCTCCGCAAGCGCCCAGGAAGCGCGGGCTGTGGCGGGGCTGCCTGCGGTAAGGGCCGCCGGCGGTCGCGCCCGGCGTTCACGGGAGTCCGACGGCGGTCGCGCCCGGCGTTCGCCGGAGGCCGCCCGCGGTCTGGGGGGTCGGGCAGGGCCGGCCGGTGCGTGGTGGGGGCTGTCGGGTGCCGGTGTTCGAGTGGTGGGCCTGAGCGGCGGCCGTGCCGTTGCGCGGGGCCGAGCAAGGGTGGAAGGCTGGAGAACGGCACAGGCTCGGGGAACGCCACGGAACCATCCGGTCCGCGGCGTGTGACCCTCGTGTCGCGCGTGCTGACGGCCCGCCGCCCGTCGCGGTGGCATGGCCGTCCTCACCACCTGGAGGTACTCGTGGACAGCGCCGACGGCTGGGGGGACGACGTCTACCAGCCCGATCCCTCGGAGATCCGGGAGGACTCGGGGGTGCTCGACGTCGAGGACACACTGGACTTCGACGGCGTCAACGACCCGCTCGATCGCGGCTGGTCCCCTCCGGAGCGCCCCTGGGCAGTGGAGCACCGCGGGGTGACGGCGGCCGAACGCCAGGCGGGCGAGAGCCTCGACCAGCGGCTTGCCGAGGAACTGCCCGACCTCGACACGCCTGACGGCGACGGCCTCGGCGACTGCACCGGAACCGACGGGGAACTCCTGGACAACGAGGTCGGCCACCTCCGCTCCGGCCGGCTGGTGGCCCCGGACGAGGGAGCGCACGAGGACGAGGAGGCGGCCCTCGTCGCCACCGACGTCGGCATCGACGGTGCCGCCGCCTCCGCCGAGGAGGCCGCGATGCACATCGTCGACGAGGACTCCCTGTCCGGCTGACCCGCAGGAGGAGCCGCCATGCAGGAGGACAAGCACCCCGACTATCACCCCGTGGTCTTCCGTGACCGCGCCGCCGGATACGCGTTCCTGACCCGCTCGACCGCGCGGAGCGAGCAGACCATCGAGTGGGACGACGGCCGCACCTACCCGGTGATCGACGTGGAGATCTCCTCGGAGAGCCACCCCTTCTACACGGCCGCACCGTCGACACCGAGGGCCGGATCGCCCGCTTCGAGCGCCGGTACGGCGGGGCCGACGCAGGCGACGTGACCTGATCCGAAGCGGTGCCCCGGGTCGGGTGACGGTTGCCTCAGATCACGTTGAGGGCCGCCGCGCAGCCCACTCCGCCGAGCAGCATGAACACGGGCATCAGCACCTTCAGCTCCACCCAGCTCCCGGCGCGGAACCGCATCGCCTTCGGCGGCCCCACGGGATACCAGCGTTTGCGGCCCACGGGGATCGGCCACAGGATCGGGCAGCCCGACACCGTCAGCGCGTCCCCTATGTCATGCACCAGGGCGCCGAGGACGATCGGCAGGCCGAGCCACAGGTACTCCTGTCCCGGCGCGGTGAACAGCCAGTCGGAGCCCTTGCCCGGCTTGTCCAGGATGCCCGCGAGAATCCATGCGCTGGTCGCCGCCAGCAGCCAGACCAGGACATCGCTGCTGGAGCCGCGCGCCGCCCGCCACAGCAGCCCCTCGATCGCCAGCACCATGTGCACGAACAGGATCGCCAGCACCGCCCAGCGGCCTCCCGTGATCGCTGCCGCCGAGCAGCCGGCCCCGATCAGGACAGCCCAGATCCAGGTGTGCGTCAGCGTGCGGTGGCCGCCCGAGCGGCGCGGGTCGCCCTTCATCCTGGTCGCCTTGTAGACGGCGTACGACAGCTTGTCCACGACCTCGCAGGTCCAGCGCGAGAGCGGCCCGAAGGCCCGCGAGATGGTGGCCGCCTTGTGGTCGAGGTCCGGGGCGAGCGCGGCGCCGGCGCAGATCAGAGCGCCGACGAGGAGCACCGGCCAGGGCATCGGGCGCCCCGCTGCGGCGGCGGCCGCTCCGACGCCGAGCCAGGCCGCGGCCCCCGACAGTGAGTGTGCTGGTCCCATCATGGCCGCTTCCCGCCCCGTTCCTCGTGTGCCGCTGTCCAGTTGACCTGGTGCGCTGACCCTGCGTCGGCGTCACAGCGTAGCGGCCGTGATCTTCGTGCCCCCAGCCGATTCCCTTCTCGGGGACGAGGCCAGGCAAGATGGGTGCGTGACCCTCATCGATCAGCTGCCGCCGACCGCCGACCCCGACGCCCTGTACGAAGCCTTCGAGTCGTGGGCCCAGGAGCGCGGCCTCACCCTCTACCCGCATCAGGAGGAGGCGCTGATCGAGGTGGTCTCCGGGGCGAACGTGATCGTCTCGACGCCCACCGGCTCCGGCAAGAGCATGATCGCCGCCGGTGCGCACTTCGCCGCTCTGGCCCGGGACGAGGTCACGTTCTACACGGCCCCGATCAAGGCGCTGGTGTCGGAGAAGTTCTTCGAGCTGTGCAAGCTCTTCGGCACCGAGAACGTCGGCATGCTCACCGGCGACGCCTCCGTGAACGCCGATGCTCCCGTGATCTGCTGCACCGCCGAGGTGCTGGCCTCGATCGCGCTGCGCGACGGCAAGGACGCGGACGTCGGCCAGGTCGTCATGGACGAGTTCCACTTCTACGCCGAGGGCGACCGCGGCTGGGCCTGGCAGATCCCGCTGCTGGAGCTGCCTCAGGCGCAGTTCATCCTGATGTCGGCCACTTTGGGTGATGTTTCCTTCTTCGAGAAGGACCTCACCCGCCGCACCGGCCGCCCCACCGCGGTGGTCCGCTCGGCGACCCGCCCGGTGCCGCTCTCCTACGAGTACCAGCTCACGCCGCTCACCGAGACGCTCACCGACCTGCTGGAGAGCAAGCAGGCGCCGGTGTACATCGTGCACTTCACGCAGGCACAGGCCGTGGAGCGGGCTCAGGCGCTGATGAGTATCAACATGTGCTCGCGTGAGGAGAAGGACCAGATCGCGGAGTTGATCGGCAACTTCCGCTTCACCACCAAGTTCGGCCGCAATCTCTCCCGTTACGTCCGGCACGGCATCGGCGTGCACCACGCCGGCATGCTGCCCAAGTACCGGCGTCTGGTGGAGAAGCTCGCCCAGGCCGGTCTGCTGAAGGTCATCTGCGGCACGGACACGCTCGGTGTGGGCGTCAACGTGCCCATCCGCACGGTGCTGTTCACGGCGCTGACCAAGTACGACGGCAGCCGTGTCCGCACCCTGCGGGCCCGTGAGTTCCACCAGATCGCGGGCCGGGCCGGCCGGGCCGGCTTCGACACGGCGGGGCTCGTCGTCGCGCAGGCGCCCGAGCACGTCATCGAGAACGAAAAGGCGCTGGCGAAGGCGGGCGACGACCCGAAGAAGCGGCGCAAGGTGGTGCGCAAGAAGGCGCCGGAGGGCTTCGTCGGCTGGACCGAGAACACGTTCCAGAAGCTGATCGAGTCGGAGCCGGAGCCGCTGACGTCGCGTTTCCGGGTGACGCACACGATGCTGCTGTCGGTGATCGCCCGCCCGGGCAACGCGTTCGAGGCCATGCGTCACCTTCTGGAGGACAACCACGAGCCGCGCAGGCAGCAGCTGAGGCACATCCGGCGGGCGATCGCGATCTACCGTTCGCTGCTCGACGGCGGAATCGTGGAGAAGCTCGACAAGCCGGACGCCGAGGGTCGCATCGTCCGGCTCACGGTCGACCTCCAGCAGGACTTCGCGCTCAACCAGCCGCTGTCCACGTTCGCGCTCGCCGCGTTCGAACTCCTCGACCCCGAGTCGCCCTCCTACGCCCTCGACATGGTGTCCGTCGTCGAGTCCACCCTGGACGACCCGCGGCAGATCCTCGTCGCCCAGCAGAACAAGGCGCGCGGCGAGGCCGTGGCCGCGATGAAGGCGGACGGCGTCGAGTACGAGGAGCGCATGGAGCGGCTCCAGGACATCACGTACCCGAAGCCGCTGGAGGAGCTGCTCTTCCACGCGTACAACACCTACCGCAAGAGCCACCCGTGGGTCGGCGACCACCCTCTGTCGCCGAAGTCCGTCATCCGCGACATGTACGAACGCGCTTTGTCCTTCACGGAGTTGGTGTCCTTCTACGAGCTGGCCCGCACCGAGGGCATCGTGCTGCGCTACCTGGCCAGCGCCTACAAGACCCTCGACCACACCATCCCGGACGACCTGAAGTCCGAGGACCTGCAGGACCTCATCGAGTGGCTCGGCGAGATGGTGCGCCAGGTGGACTCCAGCCTGCTGGACGAGTGGGAGCAGCTCGCGAACCCGGAGGAGATGACCGCCGAAGAGGCCCAGGAGAAGGCCGACGAGGTCAAGCCGGTCACCGCCAACGCGCGCGCCTTCCGGGTCCTGGTCCGTAACGCGATGTTCCGCCGTGTGGAACTGGCCGCTCTCGACCAGGTCGAGGAGCTGGGCGAGATGGACGCCGAGTCGGGCTGGGACGCCGACGCCTGGGGCGAGGCGATGGACAAGTACTGGGACGAGTACGACGACCTGGGCACCGGTCCCGATGCCCGCGGCCCCAAGCTGCTGGTCATCAAGGAGGAGCCGGAGAACGGACTGTGGCGCGTCCGCCAGATCTTCGACGACCCGAACAGCGACCACGACTGGGGCATCAGCGCGGAGATCGACCTCGCGGCCTCGGACGCCGAGGGCCGTGCCGTCGTCCGCGTCACCGATGTAGGCCAGCTCTGAGCTGCTTCCGGCCAGTTGTGAGCCAAGGAGAATCCCACCGATGACGAACCCGGCCGAGAGACTGGTCGACCTGCTCGACCTGGAGCAGATCGAGGTCAACATCTTCCGTGGCCGAAGCCCGCAGGAGTCGCTGCAGCGGGTCTTCGGCGGCCAGGTGGCGGGCCAGGCGCTGGTCGCCGCCGGCCGCACCACGGACGGCGGCCGTCCGGTGCACTCGCTGCATGCGTACTTCCTGCGCCCGGGCCGCCCGGGGGTGCCGATCGTGTACCAGGTGGAACGGGTCCGCGACGGCCGGTCGTTCACCACGCGCCGGGTCACGGCCGTGCAGGAGGGCCGCACGATCTTCAATCTGACCGCCTCCTTCCACAAGCCCGAGGAAGGACCGTTCGAGCATCAGCTGCCGCCGGCCCGCGAGGTGCCGGACCCGGAGTCGCTGCCCACGGTCACCGAGGAGATCCGCAAGCACCTGGGCGCGCTGCCGGAACAGTTGGAGCGGATGGCGCGCCGCCAGCCCTTCGACATCCGCTATGTCGACCGGCTGCGCTGGAACGCCGAGGACATCGAGGGGGCCGAGCCGCGCAGCGCCGTGTGGATGCGCGCGGTCGGACCGCTCGGTGACGACCCGCTGGTCCACACGTGCGCGCTGACCTACGCCAGTGACATGACTCTCCTGGACGCGGTCCGTATCCCGGTCGAACCGCTGTGGGGGCCGCGGAACTTCGACATGGCCTCGCTGGACCACGCCATGTGGTTCCACCGGCCGTTCCGCGCGGACGAGTGGTTCCTGTACGACCAGGAGTCGCCGATCGCGGTGGGCGGCCGGGGTCTTGCCCGGGGTCGCATCTACAACCTCTCAGGGCAACTGATCGTGTCCGTGGTGCAGGAGGGACTCTTCCGCAAGCTGGGCTGACCTGGCCGCCGGGACGGTGTGTCAGACCATGGCGAGCCGGTCCACCAGCAGCTCCACCCTCGGCTCGGCGTCCTCGGGCAGCAGGCGGCCCGCGCGGGTCAGGGTCGCAAGGCCATGCAGGGCCGCCCAGAACAGCTCGGTGAACAGCCCCGGGTCGACGCCGTCGCCGGCGACCTCGCCGAGAGTCTCCAGCAGGGCGGCGAAGGCGTCCTTCAGAGGCTCGGGGGTGTCTTCCTGCGCGTACGCCAGGCCGCCGTCGAGCTGGAACAAGGCGTCGTAGACCGCCGGGTTGCGTGCGGCGAAGTCCAGGTAGGCGCGGGCCAGGGCGGCGACCCGGGCGCGCGGGCCGTCCGCGGCGGAGGTCGCGGCCCGCACCTCGGTGGCCAGTTCGGCGGCCCCCTGAAGGGCGACGGCGCCGATGATCTCGCGCTTGCCGCGGAAGTGGCTGTAGAGGACGGGCTGACTGTATTCGATGCGCTCGGCGAGCCGGCGGGTGGTGACTGCGTCCCAGCCCTGCTGCTCGGCGAGTTCGCGGGCTGTCGCCACGATGAGGCGCTCGCGCTCCGCCCGTTCGCGCTGCTTGCGTTCCTGTACCGACATAAGTCGATCCTAGCACCGCTAGACAATCGAGCGGCAGCAGCACTAGCGTTGCCTCATCAGCTAGCAACGCTAGTTCACGGAGGGATCGTCATGCTCAACGCACTTGAGGTCGTCACCACCGTCGTCGTCGGCCTGATGGTGGGGGTGGAGTTCTCCGTCGCCTTCGTCATGAACCGGATCCTGGACGCGCTTCCCGAGGACAGCGGCCAGCTCGGCCATGCCCACGGCGGCCGGATGCTCGGCGCCCTGATGCCGTTCTGGTACATCGGCTCGGTCGCCCTCAGCGCGATCTGGGCCGTCGCCGGATGGCACCGCCACGGCGCCGGACTCGTCGCCACCGCCGCCGGACTGCTGATCGTCAGCGTGGTCATGTCGATGCTGCTGCTCGTCCCGATCAACAACCGAAACAAGACCTGGACCCCCGAGAGCCGGCCCGCCGACTGGAAGGAGCAGCTGCACCGCTGGGAGCGCTTCCACTACGTCCGCGTCGCCATCATCATCGCCGCCTTCGCCCTGCTCGCCTCCGCCCTCGTCTGATACCACCACTGCCCCGGCATGCGCTGGTTCGCCCACTCAGCAAGCTCCAACGAAGCCCACCGAGCCGACGAAGACTCGCAAGGAGAAGAACGATGTCGCTGAAGAAGATCAATACCGTTCTGGCCGCCGCCTTCATCCTCTTCATCCTCTGGTGGGGGGGGGGAGTTCATCTTGAGCCCGGAGACGACGGCGCCGAGCTTCGGCCTGCCGAGCTGGCCGTCCGGCGACGGCGACGGCTTCCTGATCATCAAGGGAATCCGCGACGTCGTCCTGGCTCTGGTCCTGGGCATCCTGCTGGTGACGGGCCACCGCCGGGCGCTGGGCTGGGTGCTGCTGGTGGAGGCCCTCGCCGCGTACGGCGACATGACCACAGTGCTGGCCCACCACGGCTCCGTGGCCACCGCGCTCGGCGTCCACGGCCTGACCGCGACACTGATGGTGGTCAACGGCCTGCTGATCATGCGCGAGACCCGCAAGGCCGCGGCCGCTCCGGTCACACCAGCCCCGCAGCCCGCCTAGGGCGCGGATCGGGTCGTGATCAATCCGTGGGTTTCGCCCCGTTCCAGGCCCTGGCCCGGTAGTCCCTCGTGCGTGACGCGCGCGACTGACGGACGAAGAGCGGGAGTTCATCGAGCCGCACGGCGGTGGGGGGAGATAGTGGGGAAGAATGATGGGATGGTCATGCTTGAGACCCCACGTCTGATCCTGCGTCGCTGGCGCGAGGAAGACGTTGCGCCCATGGCCGCCATCAATGCCGACCCCGAGGTCATGCGGTGGATCCGTGACGGCAGCGTCCGTGACGAACAGCAGACACGCGGCGGGATCCGGGCATGGGAGAGCGAGTGGGAGTCACAGGGCTTCGGCCTGTTCGCCGTGGAGATCCGGTCCACTGGCGAGCTGGCCGGGTTCACCGGCCTGTCGGTACCCCACTTCTTGCCGGAGGTACTGCCGGCGGTTGAGGTCGGCTGGCGGCTGGGACGTTCCCACTGGGGGCAGGGCTTGGCCACCGAGGCCGCTGCGGCCGCTGTACGGTTCGGGTTCGAAGAGCGAGGGCTGGAGCGGATCGTCAGCATCACTCAAGTCGGCAACGACGCCTCCGAACGGATCATGACCAAACTGGGGATGCGTCCGGTCCGTGAAACCGTCAACCCCACCGGCGGTCGGCGGGTACGGGTGTTCGAGTTGTCGTCGGACCAGTACGTCACAACCACTCATTGATGGTGGTCGGTTGCTTCCGGAAGTCGTGAGGCGTGAGATACGCGCAGGGCGGCGGGCTGACCGACGCCAGGAGGACCACGCGGAAGCGGATCCGGATGGAGGCCGTCCCTCCGCTGCGGCATCCTCCTTCACAGCACCCTCACGGCCGCGTTGACCTTGTGGCCGTCAAGCCACCCAAGTACGGCCCATCAACTCGGAGGCCACGCCCCATGGGGCTGCCCACCATGTGCACCCCGTCCGACCGGACCGGGACGGCCGGATACAGTGCGCGCGACGGCAACCTGGTTGCTCAAGGAGGGGAAGCGTGACCGACACCAGCGAAACCCGATCCGCCGACAGTGCAGCGCACGCGACTCAGCAGAGCCGACTGCACCGCCTGATGCGCTACCTCCCCCTGATCGCCCCCGTCCTGCTGTGGACCGTGCCCTGCTGGCTGCTGCTGCACACCGGCCAGCACTGGCCGCTCCCTGTCACGCTCGCCGGCACCGCCCTGTTCGCCCTCGGCCTGATCGGTATGCCGCTCGCGATGGTGCGCGGCCACGGCCGACGCCAGCAGGACTGGGCGGCGATCGTCGGTGACACCCTGCTGGGCACCAGCTGGGTTCTGTTCACCTGGTCCGTTCTGATCGGCGTCTTCCTGCGGCTCACCCTGACCGTGGTCGGCGTCGGCGAGAGTCAGGACCGGGCCCGAATCGTCACCTGGGCCGTCCTCGGCGTAACCGCCGCACTGCTCGCCTGGGGGTACGCCGAGGCCCGCCGCGTGCCACGCGTGCGCGAACTTGACGTACAACTCCCGCGCCTGGGGGCCGGGTTGGACGGCACGCGCGTCGTCCTCATCACCGACACCCACTACGGCCCGCTCGACCGCG
The DNA here is from genome assembly GCF_044546895.1 of Streptomyces sp. NPDC053069. Classification (NCBI taxonomy): domain Bacteria; kingdom Bacillati; phylum Actinomycetota; class Actinomycetes; order Kitasatosporales; family Streptomycetaceae; genus Streptomyces; species Streptomyces sp. NPDC053069. Next base: position 560,522 of record NZ_JBITZN010000001.1, read on the forward strand.
CCCGCTGGTCGGCGCGGGTCTGCGAGACGGTCAACACGCTGAAGGCCGACCTGGTCTGCCACACCGGAGACATCGCGGACGGCACGGCCGAACGTCGCCGCGCCCAGGCCGCCCCACTCGGCACCGTGCAGGCCACCCGGGCCCGGGTCTACGTCACCGGCAACCACGAGTACTACAGCGAGGCCCAGGGCTGGGTCGACCTGATGGACGAGCTGGGCTGGGAGCCGCTGCGCAACCGCCATCTGCTGCTCGAACGCGGCGGCGACACCCTCGTGGTCGCCGGCGTGGATGACGTCACGGCCGAGTCCTCCGGCCTCGCCGGCCACGGCGCCCACCTCGCCGGAGCCCTGCACGGCGCCGACCCCGACCTGCCCGTCCTGCTCCTGGCCCACCAGCCCAAGTTCGTCGACCGGGCGGCAGCCGGCGGCGTCGACCTCCAGCTCTCCGGCCACACCCACGGCGGCCAGATCTGGCCCTTCCACCACCTGGTCCGCATCGATCAGCCCGCCCTCGCCGGCCTCAGCCGCCACGGCACCCGTACCCTCCTCTACACCAGCCGTGGCACCGGCTTCTGGGGCCCGCCCTTCCGCGTCTTCGCCCCGAGCGAGATCACCCTGCTCGTACTCCGCTCCCCGCAGCGGCCCCCCACGCCGTAGCGCCGGGCGGGCCGGCGGTTCCGCCTCGGAGATGCTGCAGTGCACCGGCACCCCGAACAAGGGCTACGCATCCTGCAACGCCCTGTGCATGGCCGAACGCCGCCGCGGACTCCCCACCGGCTACGGCCCCAGCGACCTGCAGTCGGCCTACGGCCTGACCTCCGCCTCCGCCAGCGGCTCCGGCGGGACCCGCGCAGCAAACGTCTGCTTGTCCCGGTCGTGGGGGGCCTTTTCAGGTCCCTGTAGTCAGCGAGTGGTCGGGGTCCGTGGCCGAGTGGTTCAGGCTCGCGCCGGTCGGTGGTTTCTCCGCCGCAGCCAGGCACGCAGGCCGCGATCGGGCTGCGGCGGGGCCTGTTCGGGCCCGCGGTGACGGCGACGGGCCGAGGAGGACGCGGCCGGCACCACCACCGACGCACCCCCTGCCCGGACGGCCTGCGCCCGGCACGCTCGTGTCACCGGCTCGTCCGTCGGCTTGGCCGGCCCCAGCAGCGAGGCGCAGTCCGGCCCGAACGCTGCGGCCACCGTCCCACTCTGCGGCTCGGGCACCCGTGCCACGGCCGGATCTTCGGCGGGCTCTGCCGACGACCGCGCCGTCGGTTGCGTGAGTCGCGTGACCGTGGGGGCCATCGGAGGAATGGGGTGTGCTGCCACTCGCCGGGTCGGTGCGGTGCGGCGGGCGGCCGGGCGCGGGGCCGGGAAGAGGGTGCGGGCCTCCTCCAGCAGCTGGCACAGCTCGCTGCGCAGCCACTCGATCTCGTCCGCGTCCTGCGCCGTCGCGATCCGCTCGGCCAGATGCGCGGCAGGTGATCCCGGGGTGCCCTGACCGGGTTGCGCCGGCCGGAACCGGTTCAGGTAGGAACGCGCATACGGATCCTTGACGACGTCGGCGATCTCGACGGGAGACAGGAAGCCCGCCACGGCTCCGGCCCGGGCCCACGGCTGCTCGGCCTGCCGCAACAGGAACCCGAGATGGCGTGCCCGCCAGTTGCGGGCGCGCAGGTCCACCCCGGCGGCCAGCTGGCCGCGCAACGTCTCGGGTGTGCGCCCCTTGAGCAGGGTCGCGTTCTCTGTGTCCGATGTGAAGCTCCGCAGGTCGTCCGCGAGATACAGCCAGACGATGGCCCGGTAGCGGTTCAAATACCACTTCACCGGCACGAGCAGGCCCAGCCGGGCGAGGCGGGTGAACCGAGCGGCCGGGATCTTCATGAGCGCGGCGCCCTCCGTCGTGCCCACCACCCGCACGCGGTCGAGCAAACTCTCCGGATAGCCCTCCTGTGCGCGGAGGCGGTCGATCTCCGCGCGCTCCACCCTCCGGCCTCCTCCCCCGCCCTCGTCGGGCACGGTCCGGATGTGGCCGAGGTGCACGGCGAGGTCGAACTCGCCACGCTTGAGGCCCAGTTCCCGAGCGGCATGGCTGGGCGTGCAGGTGGTGGACCGGGGCTGGCTGAACGTGCTTGCCGACATGGTCGTACTCCCCCGTGGAGTCGTTGGCTCACGCCTTGTGCGTTCGTCGTGCACACACGGTAGCCAATCCGGCCCAGTTCCCGCCGAGCCTGTGGACAACTCCACCAACGAAGGAGAAGCCGCAGGTCAGACGTCTGCGATGGGGGTTCGCTCCGGCTGCCTGGCGTCGACGCCGAGGTGTTCGCCGACACGATTGACGAGCAAGGTCATCTCGTAGGCGATCTGGCCGATGTCGGCCTCCGCGCCGCTGAGCACACACAGGCAGCTGCCGGTGCCGGCCGCGGTCACGAACAGCACTGCGTCGTCGTACTCGATCATGGTCTGGCGTACCCGGCCGGCACCGAAGTGGCGTCCCGATCCCTTGGCCAGGCTGTGCAGCCCGGACGCCACGGCGGCAAGATGCTCGGCATCCTCACGGCGTAGGCCCGTACTCGCGCCCGTGACCAGGCCGTCGTTGGACAGAACCAGCGCGTGCCGCACGTGGTCCACCCGCTCGGTCAGATCGTCCAGGAGCCAGCCGAGTCCCTGGTTCTGCGCCATCTCCGTCTCCCCGTGTGATGTCTCCCCCTGGCTGGAGGAACTCCCCGCCAGCCTTCCCCACCACCGGCGTCCGGGCAAGCACGATGGGCGCATGGCACAGAAGATGACCGACGAGGAATGGCGGGCGTTCGTCTCGGACGGCACCCGGACCGGCAAGCTGTCCACCGTTCGCGCCGATGGGAGCCCTCATGTGGCCCCGATCTGGTTCCTGCTGGACGGCGACGAACTCGTTTTCAACACCGGTAAGGACACGGTGAAAGGACGCAATCTGGCCCGTGACGGGCGGATCGCCCTGTGTGTGGACGACGATCGGCCGCCGTTCCACTTCGTGGTGCTCAACGGCCGCGCACGGCTGTCGGAGGAACTGGACGAGCTGCGTCACTGGGCCACCCGGATCGCCGCCCGGTACATGGGCGAGGACCGCGCCGAGGAGTACGGCGCCCGCAACGGCGTTCCGGGTGAGCTGCTCGTCCGGGTCAGCATCGACCAGGTGGTGGCCGTGCGGGATCTGGCAGCCTGAGCGGCACGCCCGGCCTCAGCCGACCGAGTCCAGCAGCCGGGCGGTGTGCATCCGCCCGGCATACTCGACGAGCCGGATCAGGACTTCCTTGCCGGAGTCCCGCTCCCGCGCGTCGCACAGCACCACGGGCGTGCCGTGGTCCAGGTCGAGGGCCCGGGAGACGTCGTGGACGCCGTAGCTGCGGGCTCCCGCGAAGCAGTTGACGGCCACCACGAACGGGATGTGCCGGTGCTCGAAGTAGTCGACTGCGGGAAAGCAGTCCTCCAGGCGCCGGGTGTCCGCGAGGACGACGGCGCCGAGGGCGCCCTGGGACAGCTCGTCCCAGAGGAACCAGAAACGGTCCTGTCCGGGTGTGCCGAAGAGGTAGAGCGACAGGCCGGAGCGGATGGTGATGCGCCCGAAGTCCATGGCGACGGTCGTGGTGGTCTTCTGGTCCACGCCGTCGGTGTCGTCCACCAACTGCCCTGCCTCACTGAGCAGTTCCTCGGTGCGCAGCGGCCGGATCTCGCTGACGGCCCCGACCAGGGTCGTCTTGCCGACGCCGAATCCACCGGCGACCAGAATTTTCAGGGCCAGGGCGGAGGTGTCGTCGGCGTCGTCGGAGTGCTCGATGACCATGATCACTTCTCTCGGGAGGACCGGTACGGACCGGATGCAGAACGGCGTACGGCGGGTTCGGAACGTTCATCTACAGCGCTCGCAGTCCCGCGATGACCTCGCGCAGAATCCGTTCGTCGGGCAGCTGTGCCGGGGGTACGGGACGGCTGATGACCACACAGCCGAGTTCCAGGAGGTCACCGAGCAGCACCCGGACCACGCCGACGGGGAGGTCGGCGTCCGCCGCGAGTTCGGCGACGGACTGTGTCTCCGTACGGCACAGCGCTGTCAGCGTCCGGTGTTCGGGGCCGAGCGCGGTGTCGTCGTCGAGTGCCGGTGCCGCGGGGTCGAGGGTGACGAGCGCGATCAGGTCGAAGCGCACCCCGGTGGGCCCCGGCTGGGTGCGCCCGCCGGTCATCGCGTACGGGCGGACGAGCGGTCCGGCCTCGCCGTCGTACCACTGACTGCCCGGCTCCCACGGACCGCCGGTCTGGTTCTCGGTCATCGATGCCGCCATTGCGGGATCATCCGGCGGCGGGCGGCTGCGCGGCGACACGCGGCGGGGTGTACAGGTGCTCGCCGACCCTCTTGACCAGGCGCGCCATCTCGTAGGCGACCAGTCCGATGTCGGCGGTGACGGCGGTGAGGACGGCCAGGCAGGAACCGTCGCCGGCGGCGGCCACGAAGAGGAACGCGTCGTCCATCTCGACCATGGTCTGCCGCACGCCGCCCGCTCCGAAGTGCCGTCCCGCGCCCTTGGCGAGGCTGTTGAAGCCGGAGGCGACGGCGGCGAGGTGCTCGGCGTCCTCCCGTGCGAGGCCGCTGGAGGCGCCGACGGCCAGCCCGTCGTTGGAGAGCACGACGGCGTGTCGTACCTCGCTCACGCGCAGCACCAGGTCGTCGAGCAACCAGTCCAGTTCGCCGGAGCGCTGGCCGGCCCTCGTGTTCGGGTCCTGGATCATGCCGGGTCTCCTTCACTGCTGTCACTGCCCGTCGGGGGTTCCGTGGCGACGCCGCGGCCCGGCTGTCTGCCGCCGCCGCGAGCCCAGCCGTCGCGGTAGGCCGCCATGCGGTCCCGTACCTGCTCGGGGGTGCGCCGTTCGTCGCCGTGCCGTGCGGTTTCCGGTGCCTGTGCTGGGGGGCGCTGCCGGAGCTGGGGGGCGAGGCTGGCCTGGCGCACACGGCGTGGGAGGTCGTCGTCGGTCTCGGAGTGCTCGGATGGTCGGTGCAGCCTCAAGGCGGTGACTCCGGGGGGCGGGGGTTCGTCGACGCTTCCGTACGGGTTCGGCTCGTCGGCACCGTGGGGTTCGGGAGCGGTGGCCGCGAGGGCGGGCCGGTCCGACCGAGCCGTGACGGCCTCCTGGTGCGAGGTGGCGCCGGGTACGCGCGCGTACTCGCGTTCCTGCCGGGGACGGGCCCGCTCGCCCTGGTCGCAGGCGCGTTCCGGCGCGCCGCTGTGGAGCAGGGCGGTGGGCACCAGGACGACGGCCGTGGTGCCCCCGTAGGGGGAGGTCCGCAGGTGCACCTTGACGTCGTGCCGGGAGGCGAGCCGGCTCACCACGAAGAGGCCGAGCCGGTCGCTGTCGAACAGGTCGAGGGCCTCGGACTGTTCGATGCGGCGATTGGCCTCCGCGAGGGTCTCGGCGCCCATGCCGAGGCCCCGGTCCTCGATCTCCAGGGCGTAGCCGTTGCCGACGGGTTCGCCGGTGACGCGCACGCGTGTGTGGGGCGGCGAGAACTGGGCGGCGTTCTCGACGAGTTCGGCGAGCAGGTGGGTGAGGTCGGCGACGGCGGCTCCGATGACATGGGCCTCGGGGAGCTGGCGTACCTCCACGCGCGCGTAGTCCTCGACTTCCGACACGGCGGCCCGTACGACGTTGGTCAGGGACACCGGCATGCGCCAGGCCCGGCCGGGAGCGGCGCCGGAAAGGATGATCAGACTCTCGGCGTGCCGCCGCATACGCGTGGTGAGGTGGTCCAGGCGGAACAGATCGCTCAGTTCGTCGGGGTCGTCCGAGCGGCGCTCCATGCTGTCCAGGAGGCTGAGCTGGCGGTGGACCAGTACCTGACTGCGGCGGGCCAGGTTGACGAAGACGCCGGAGATGCCGCTGGCGAGTTCGGCGCGCTCCACGGCGGCGCGCAGGGCGGCGCGGTGGACGGTGGTCAGGGCTTCCGAGACCTGACCGGTCTCGTCCTCGGCGGGTGGTCCGGCGGGCGCCTCCGCCTGGATGTCGATGTCGTCGCCGGCGCGCAGTCTGCGCATCGCTTCGGGGAGTTTGCGGCGGGCGATCTCCAGGGCGTCGTTGCGCAGGCTCACGAGTTCGACGACGAGCGCGCGTCCGATGCGGACGGAGATGACGAGCGAGGCACCGACGGCGGCGAGGCCCAGGAGTACGGCGGCGCCCGCGGGGCTGAGCAGGCCGTGCGTGACCGGATCGGCCCGGCCCGCGACGGCCCGGCCCGTGTCCGTCGCGATGTCCTGCATGCCGTCCCGCACGCGCGCGTGGGCTGCGCTCCAGGCAGCCTGCGGTGCCGCGCCGGCCGGTGTGGCGCCCGGTGCTGCGGCGAGGATCTTGTCCTCGGCGGCACCGAGAGCGGTGTAGGAGTCGCTTCCGGCCACTTCCTGCCAGGCGGCGCGCTGGGCGGCGGGCAGATCGGCGACGGCCGTCTCGGTGAGGGCACGGCGCGCGGCGACGGCGGCGCCGAACAGCCGTAGCCGCTCACCCCGCAGCTGCCCGGCGGTCCGGGCACTGCCAAGGACGGTGTCCTCCTGGGCCAGCGCCTCGGCGGCCCGGCTGAATTCGAGCAGCACGCGCGCGTCGGAGCCGACGTCGGCCTGCTGGATGCCGGTGAGGGCACCGTCCGCGGCGAAGGCCGCGCCGATGGTCTTCGTGTACTGCGTGTACGCCGTGTCCCAGCCGGCCTTGTGGCCGAGTACGGCCGTACGCAGTGCGCGCAGGTGCTCGGCGCCGGTGACGAACGCAGCGAGGCGCCCGGAGACAGCGGCAGGCAACTCCTGGCTGTCCGCGACGGTATTGTCGCGGCCGAGCCGCAGCTCGGCGACGGCCCGGTCGGTGCGGGCGGCCAGGCTTCGCAGGTCGCTGCCGTCGGCCGCGCCCGGCGCGCCGGCGTAGCGCACGGCCGCGGTGCGCTCGGCCTGGAGGGCGGCGACGGCGACGGCCACCGGGGTGCGCAGTTCGGCGTCGACCCGCTGGGACTGCCGCAGCCGGGCGACGTCCTGGGCGGTGGTGACGGTGGCATACGCCCACAGGGCGAGCAGCGAGACCACGGGCACCATCAGCAGACTGACCACCTTGGCGCGCACGGTACGGGGGCGCAGGTGCCGGCGGTTTCCACGCGCGCGTGCCGTGGCCGGTGCGGTACCGAGCCCGCGGTCGGAGCCCTCGTCGGCGGGCGGTCCGGCATGGGCGCGGCGGCCGCGTGGCGGGGGCGCCGGGGCGCCGGCTTTCGGGGCGTTACGGGGTGGGCGCATGGCCTCCTCGCTCGGGACGTGGGTCGGGATGCTCGGAGCGGGCTCCCGCTAGCGGGCGATGCTCTCGACGGGCCGCTGGGCGGAGGCGGATGCCTCCCGCTCGCCGGCCGTGGGTGAGAGGGCGACGAAGGCCGAGGTGATGAACAGGTAGGACCCGAGGCCGACGGCGAGGGGGAAGATGAACTGCATCGCCGTGGCCCCGGGCAGTGTGGCGCCGGAGGGGTCCACACGCACGCTCACCGCGAACATCCCGGTGTAGTGCATGCTGCTGACGGCCGCTCCCATGACGAGGGAGGCGACGGTGACCGCGAGGGGGGACTTGATGTTGAGGCCGGCCCACAGCGCGGCGGTCGCCGCCACGACGGCGATGAGCACCGACACTCCGACGAGCACGGGGTCGTACGTGATGTCGCCGTGCAGCCGGACCGCCGCCATGCCCAGGTAGTGCATGCTGGCGACGCCCAGCCCGGTGGTGAGACCCCCCAGGAGGAGCGCCCGGTTGCGGTCGCGGCTGTAGCCGACGGCGAAGACTCCGGCGCAGACGACGACCATGGCGACGAGGAGGCTGAGGATGGTCAGCGGAACGTCGTAGCGGATGTCGGTGCCGCTGACGCGGAAGCCGAGCATGGCCACGAAGTGCATGGTCCAGATGCCCGTCCCGATGGCCGAGGCCGCGGTGACGAGCCAGTTGCGGCGCGAGCGGCCGGTGGTGGCGAGCGCGCGGACGGTGCAGCGCAGTCCGAGCGCGGCGCCGATGCAGGCCATGACGTACGACAGTACGGGGGTCAGCCAGCCGAAGGCGGCGTGGTCCAGGTGTCCCATGGCCACGGGACGCTAGGGGGGTACGGGCGCACGAAGGGGGCGCATTTCGAAAGCTGTTGGAATATGACACACAGATGCGACGGAACGATCGGCTCCGGCCCGAACATGTGCGCCTCCATGTCCCCCGGGTTGATGAGGAATCATGCGGAACATGAGCGACGACCACACACATGTCCAGGAGTTCTTCACTGCCCGTGCGGCCGACTGGGACAGCAGGTTCCCCGACGACGGCCCCGCGTACGCGGCGGCCGTCGGCGATCTCGGGCTGCGGCCGGGCGACCGGGTGCTGGACGCGGGCTGCGGCACGGGGCGTGCCCTGCCGCCTCTGCGTGCCGCCGTGGGTCCGTCCGGGGTGGTGCTGGGCGCCGACCTCACCCCGGCGATGCTCACTGCGGCCGTACGGGCGGGCCGGGACCGGCACGGGCGGCTGCTGCTCGCGGACGTCTCCGCGCTGCCGCTGCGGTCCGGATCCCTGGACACCGTGTTCGCGGCCGGTCTCATCGCGCATCTGCCGCAACCGGAGGAGAACCTGCGGGAGCTGGCCCGTGTGGTGCGGCCCGGCGGAAAGCTCGCGCTGTTCCATCCCCTCGGGCGCGCGGCCCTGGCGGCGCGGCAGGGGCGGCAGATCACCCCCGACGACCTGCGCGCCGAGGGGAACCTCGGCCCTCTTCTGTCGCGTTCGGGATGGAGCATGACGTCGTACGCCGACGAGGACGCCCGCTTCCTCGCGCTCGCGGTGCGCGAGAACTGAGCGTCCCGTCGCGGAAGGCCGGGGCGGGTCAGTCCCTTCCGGCGACGGCTGCTGCGAAGGCGTCGGGGTTGTCGAACATGACGTTGTGCCCGGCGCCCGGCACGGTCACGACGCGCACCCCCGCGGCTTCCAGGCGCTCCCGGCCCGGCAGTTCGCCGCTGTGCTCGCCCTGCAGGTACACGCGCTCGACGGGCAGCTTCTCCAGGATCGTGCGCATCACAGGATCCGAGCCGCGGCGCAGGCCGACGGCGCTTCGGTGCAGGGCGCGCGGGTCGGCCAACCGCATGGTGGCCGCCCACAGCGGACCGACCGCCTCCAGCACGCGCGCGTGCTGTCGTTCGACGAAATCGCCCTCTTCGTAGGTGGCGATTCTGCTGCTTCCGGCCGTGGGCCGCGGGTAGGCGTCCAGATTGGCCTCCGTGAGGACGAGCCGGGAGGCGAGGTCGGGCCGCCGATGGGCGAGCACGATCGCCACGGCGCCCCCCATGCTGTGCGCGACCAACTCGGCGCCGCGCACTCCGGCTTCGTCCAGCGCGACCGCCACCGCCTCGGCGTGTTCCTCCAGCGTGTATCCGAACGCACTCGGCCGGTCGCTGAGACCGTGTCCCGGCAGATCCAGGAACAGACTGCGCCGGCCCGCGAGTTCGGGCCGGGACGCGATGTGCGCGTGATAGACGGCGGACATCGAGCCGAGCCCGTGCAGATACACGCGCGCGCGCTCCGCCCCCGGCGCCTCGGTCCAGCGGATCCGGCTTCCCTCGTGGTCGAACACGGCCTGCTTCACGGTGCCCCTCTCCTGCACATCCTCCGACAGCCGGACTATACATCGCCACCGATGTATAGCTGCAAGAAAGTATTAAGGTGACGAGGTACAGCGTCGTGCGCGAGAATGCGGCCGTGCTCGAACTCGCCATCCTCGGTTTCCTCTACGACGCCCCGCTGCACGGATACGTCCTGCGCCGGCACATCGCGGCCCTCACCGGCCACGTCCGGCCCGTCGCCGAGAGCACGCTCTACCCGGCGATCAAGCGGCTGGAGAAGGCGGGCCTGCTGGTACGCGCCACCGAGCCCGGCGCGGTGGCGGCACCGCGTCACGTACTGCGGCTGACCGAGGAGGGCGGGCGCGAACTGAAGCGCCGGCTGGCCGAGCCCGCGCAGCGCGAGATCACCGACGAGAACCACTGGTTCACGCTGCTCGCGTTTCTGCGGCACCTGGAGGACCCGGCCGCCCAGGCGGCCGTACTGCGCCGCCGGCTGGCCTTCCTGGAGGAGCCGGCGAGCTTCTTCTACGACGGCGACCGGCCGCTGGCCGCCGAGGAGCTGGACGACCCGTTCCGGCGCGGTGTCCTCACCATCGCCCGTGCCACGAGCCGGGCGGAACTGGCCTGGCTGCGCGACACCCTGGCATCACTCGACGCCGTCGGCCGCTGAGCCGTCGCAGTGCCGCACCGGGCAGCCACGCAGCCCGAGGACCGGGCGGTGCCCCGGTCGGCGACCCCGTAGCCGTCCGGGTAGCTCTTGATCTCCGGGTTCCGGCGTGCGAAGTGCGGGGCGCGGCGCACCAGCGCGCAGGTGGGCGCGTCGGGTGGGGCGTAAGGGTCTCGAACGCGCGGTATCGTCATACCGCTTCTGCGTACACTCGGTCAGTTCCGTGCGCCGGTGGAGTCCGTTTGACCGCGTCGTCCCCCTTCTGCTGCGGAAGGTCCGTCTCTACGTTGAATGACAGCAGATGAGCGATCGACGACGACCCCGTTTCGGGGGAGAGGGTGGTCCGCATGTTCGGCCGGATAGGCAAGATGGCCGCCAGACTCCGCGACTCCGCACAGGCTCAGCCGGCGGGCACCCGGGACAGACGTGCGCACAACCTGTTCGAAGCGGCGGCCACCTATGTCGTCGCCCGCGCGGAGGACGATCAGGAGCGGATCGAGGAGGCGGCGGCCTGGGTGTCGCCGGAGGCCCTGTCGTTCGGGGTGAGCGAACTCGCCTGCCGGGCGGTCGTCGCGTTGGCCCGGGAGCGCGACGAGTCTCCGGCGGCGGTGGCCCGTGATCTCCTCGGGCTGCCCACGAGCTGAGGAAGATCCCCTTCGATGTGGTCGTTTCGCCCCCGTCCAGGCGGAAACCTGCAGGTCCGCGTGGTGTGAGGAGTCGTGACAAGCGGCTTCCGCTCGCACTAGGGTGCGCGCCGATGGACGAACCACTGGAGGCAGGGATGGCCGGGACCGAGGATGAGGCCGTCGCCGCCGCGGAGGATGCGCTGTACGTACTGACGGCAGTGCTGCTGACGCCGGCGCAGTTCCCGAGCGTTCTGGGCGACGACTATCCGGAGGCGTGCGCGGCGCTGGGACTCGCGCCCCTCGCCGACGGGTACGGGCTGATACTGGGCCAGGACGGCGAGGGCGCCCGCTGGACGGTCGTCATCGACGACGTCTCGCTGGTCGCCGTGGCGATCGCCTCCTGGGACTGCGGCATGGAGTACGAGTTGTCTCCGGACGAGCGCGCCGTCGTGACCGCCCTGCCGGGCTGGCCGCTGGCGGTCTCGGTCGCGGCCCCGGGCGTCCCCGCGCCGCATGACCCCGCTGCCGAGGTGGCGGAGCGGCCTGCGCTGAGCCCGCCGGACACCAGTTCCTGGGGGCCGGCCCAGCGCCGCCTGGGCGCCGACGAGATAGCGCTGCAGTGGGCGACGTGGCGGGAGCAGATCAACGACGCGGAATTCTCCGTGCCCGAGGGGGAGCAGAAGCCGGACCGGCAGGAGAAGGCCGAGGAGTTGCCGTCGGAGGGCGAGAAGGGCGTGCCGCGGAGCGGCCACCGGGGAGTCAGGCGGGTGCTGGCGGAGGCCCGCGCCTATGTCGACACGCCGCCGCCGCTCGGCCGGGTACGCTCGGCGTTCGCCCCGGGCGACGCGCGTATGCTGCGCGCCGACGGCCCCGGCTGGTCGATCGTGGCCCGCACCGACGACATCGCCTTCGTCCTGCTCGACGAGGAGCCCGGCGAGGTGCTGCCGGTGGGCCGGGGCCCCGAACTGCCGGGCCTGCTGGAGGCACTCGACAAGATGGCCGTACGCCCCGTCTAGCCCGCACGACACCACGGCCGGCGCACACCGGGCCCCCGCCCCGCCAGATCGAGGCCGTCTCCGAAGCCGGACGCGCGCGAGGGGCCGGGCGGTCCGCACGTGGGGCCGGGTGAACAGGCCCGAGGGAGCAGGCCGTCCCCCGGCCAGGCGCGAAGCCCCTGGCCGGGCACCCCCTCGGCGAGGGCGCCGCGCGGTCCGCCACCCCCGACAGGCGCCCGGCGCGCCTCCCCGTGGGGATCCGCTGTCGCCTCAGCGGCCGAGTTCCTTGCGGGTGACCCTGCGCAGCCTGCGCCGCTGTGAGGGGTCCAGCGCCAGATAGGCGGCCACCGGGACCCCGACCACGATCAGGAACGCCACCCACCAGGGCAGCCAGATCAGCAGGAGCAGCCCGACCGCCACACCCCCGACGGCGATCTTCGCGTTCTTGGACATGAGCGTCGCCTCCTTCGCGGCCACTGCCGCTCTCCGACCTGAAAACGGCCGCCCGCTCCATGCAGTTCCGGAACCCGACCCCGAGACAACCCTGAGCCGCTCCCCCTACTGGCCGGGGCCGCCCTCTTCTCTCTTTCGAACAGAATGTGAAGTGGCCGGGATCACGTCGTCAGTATGCCGGGGCCACCTCCGACGTGCTGTACTCTCGGCGACTCCGACTCAGTAGTCAAATTTGAGGAGTGCGCCTCAGCTGTGCAGACCATCCCCACGGCACCACCCTCCGAACTCTCCGAACTGACCCGCTGCTGCGCGGTGTTCCTGCCGTCCGACCCGCCTCGCACTGGCCGGATCGCCTTCTGGCAACGGGACGGCGGGGAGGCCCTCCCCCTCGTCGCCGGAGGCTCCGCCGCAGAGCTGGACATCGTGATGCCCATGGTGGACGGCGGCGTCGAGCCGGTCCGTACGCCAGCGGTCCTGCTGCCCGTACACGATGTTCTGCCGCTGCTCACACGCGCGCGTGCACTGCGGCAGGGGCATCGCTCGGCGGGCTTCTGGGGTGCCGCCTGCCAACTGGCCCTGTCGTTCCTGGCGCGTGGGCTTCTGCTGCCGGGTCTGTCCCCCGGCGGTCACGACGCCTGGCGGGTGGGCCCGCTGTCGGCCCGGGACGCGGAGCTGGTCCGCGAAGTCGCCGCTTCCATGCCCCCGGAGGCCCATGCGGTACCGCTCTCGCCCGAGGGACCGCTCCGGCTGCCCGAACCGGAGCGGCTGCTGCACGCTTTCCTGGACGCGGTCGCCGACGTACTGCCACGCTCCCCCGCCGCCCCGTCGGTGACCGGCGGCCCCGCCTACGCGGCTCCCGAGCCGCAGCGGTTGCCCCATCTTCGGGCGTGGGCCGATGACATCGCCGCCGGCCAGGACGCGGGCGTGCGGCTGTCACTGCGCGTGGAGGTCTGCGGGCTCGACGACGCCGTACAGCGGGACGACGCTGCGGTCGCGTTCCGCGCGGTGCTGCAGGTGCACGGCGTGAGCGGGGCCACGGACGTCATCGATGCCGCCGCCCTGTGGGCCGGTGCGGGAGCCGTGCACGAAACGGCCGCTCCACGCGCGCGTGCCGAGGCGTTGCTGGCCCTGCGCCGCGCCGCGCACGCCTGGCCGCCGTTGACGCCGCTGCTCTCCGCCGCCGTACCCGACGCCGTCGCCCTCGCCGACGACGAGGTCGCCGAACTGCTCGGTGAGGGCACGCGGGCCCTGGCTGCGGCGGGGGTCGACGTGCACTGGCCGAAGGAGCTGTCGCGTGAGCTCGCGTCGCACGCGACCGTCGGGCCGACGGATGACGGCACGCCCGCTCGGCGGGACGCCGCGACGCCCTCGTCGTTGCTCTCGTCGGACGCCATGGTCTCCTTCCGCTGGCAATTCGCGCTCGGAGGGCGGGAGTTGTCCCGGCAGGAGCTGGACCGGCTCGCGGCGGCCAAGCGTCCCCTGGTGCGGCTGCAGGACGGGTGGGTGCTGGTGGATCCGCGGCAGGCACACCGCGCCCGGTCCCGCCGGAACCGCGCCCTCTCCCCCGTGGAGGCGCTGGCCGCCGCGCTGACCGGCTCGGCGGAGGTCGACGGCCGGCAGGTCGACGTACGCTCGTCCGGGTGGCTGGAAGGGCTCAGGAAGCGGCTCACGGACCCCGGGACGGCACCCGCCGTCGAGCAGCCTCCGGGGCTGGCCGCCACCCTGCGCGACTATCAGCTCCGCGGGCTCGACTGGCTGGCCCGCATGACCGCCCTCGGCCTGGGCGGCTGTCTGGCCGACGACATGGGCCTTGGCAAGACGATCACCCTGATCGCACTGCATCTGCACCGGCAGGCGGACGCCTCGGCCGCCGGCCCCACCCTCGTCGTCTGCCCTGCCTCCCTGCTCGGCAACTGGCAACGCGAGATCGAACGGTTCGCCCCCGGTGTGCCGGTGCGCAGGTTCCACGGTCCCGGACGCGCTCTCGGATCCGTCGCGGACGGGGAGTTCGTCCTGACGACGTACGGCACGATGCGCCTGGACGCCGAGCGGCTGGCCGCACTGCCGTGGGGCCTGGTCGTGGCCGATGAGGCGCAGCACGTGAAGAACCCCTATTCGGCGACCGCGCGGGCATTGCGGTCCATCGGGGCACACGCGCGCGTGGCGCTCACCGGCACCCCGGTGGAGAACAACCTCACCGAGCTGTGGGCCATCCTCGACTGGACGACTCCCGGCCTGCTCGGCCGCCTCGGCACCTTCCGCGCCCGCTACGCGCAACCGGTCGAGGCCGGCCTCGATCCCGCCGCCGCACACCGTCTCGCAGGGCTCGTCCGGCCGTTCCTGCTGCGGCGGCGCAAGTCGGACCCCGGCATCGCCCCCGAGCTGCCGCCGAAGACCGAGAGCGATCACCCGGTGGCTCTCACGCCGGAACAGGCAGGACTGTACGAGGCGTTGGTACGCGAGACGCTGGAGCGGATCGCGGCCGCCGACGCCATGGCCCGCCGGGGCCTGATCGTGCGGTTGCTGACCGGCCTGAAGCAGATCTGCAATCATCCGGCGCAGTTCCTCAAGGAGGACGAGCCGCGGCTTGCCGGCCGCTCGGGCAAGCTGGAGCTGCTCGACGAACTCCTCGGCACCATCCTCGCGGAAGGCTCGGGGGTGCTCGTCTTCACTCAGTACGTGCGCATGGCCCGCCTGCTGGAGCGCCATCTGACGGCCCGTGGGGTGCCCTCGCTGCTCCTGCACGGCGGAACCCCGGTGAGCGCGCGCGAGGAGCTGGTCCGGCGTTTCCAGGACGGCGGGGCACCGGTGTTCCTGCTGTCCCTGAAGGCGGCCGGGACGGGCCTGAACCTCACCCGCGCCGGGCATGTCGTGCACTACGACCGCTGGTGGAATCCGGCGGTCGAGGCGCAGGCCACCGACCGCGCGTACCGCATCGGGCAGACACAGCCGGTGCAGGTGCATCGCCTGATCGCCGAGGGAACCCTGGAGGACCGCATCGCGGACCTGTTGGACCGCAAGCGCGAGCTGGCGGACACGGTGCTCGGAACCGGCGAGGCCGCGCTGACGGAACTGACGGACGCGGAACTGGCCGCGCTGGTCGAGCTGCGCAAGGAGGCACGATGAGCGATTACGACGACGAGCACGGCCGTGCGGCGGGGCGCACGCTTGCCGCACTGCCACCCGTCCACGGACGCGGGTTCGCGCAGAGCTGGTGGGGTCGGGCATGGCTGCAGGCGCTGGAGGACGCGGCCCTGGACGGTGCGGCGGTCAAGGCCGGCCGCAGGCTGGCGCGAGCGGGCGGAGTGGGCGCGGTGACCGTGCGGCCGGGGCGGGTCACCGCCGTCGTACGCGATCCGGGAGGCGCGGCCCACCGGGCCGATGTCCTCGTGCCGGAGCTGTCCGAGGAGGAGTGGCGGCGGTTCCTGGACGTGACCGTGGAGCAGGCCGGGCACATGGCCGCGCTCCTCGACGGGGAGCTGCCGCCGCTGCTGGTCGAGGACGCCGCGGTCGGCGGTGTCGAGCTTCTGCCGGGCCTGGGTGATCTGGAACCCGAGTGTGACTGCGGAACGTGGGACCACTGCGGGCACACCGCCGCGTTGTGTCACCAGGTGGCGCGGCTGCTGGATGAGGATCCGTTTCTGCTGCTGCTGATGCGCGGTCGCGGCAAGGATGCGTTCCTGGCGGAGCTGCATGTGCGCGGTACGGCGTCCCGCACGAAAGACTCCACATCCGTGGCCGGGGGCTCCGTGGCCAGGGGCGTGGACGCGGCGGAGGCCTGGGCGGCCGGGGACATCCTGCCCGGGCTGCCGGAGTTGCCCGGGCTCCCGCAGGCTCCGGGCGCACCGCCGTCCCTGACGGCCGCAACGGCACCGGCGCCCGGCATCGATCCCGTGGCGCTGGAGCACCTGGCGGGCCGCACCGCCGTGGAGGCGTACCGGCTCCTTGCGGTGGTCCTGCGCTCGGGTGCGTGGGACGGCACGGCCCGCACGGCCGCCCAGGACGCCGTACGACTCGCGTGCGGAGCGCCCTCGGGCGACGTCGTCGCACGGCTCGCCGAGGGGTCGGGCCGCGGCCGCCAGGGGCTGGCGACGGCTGTCCGTGCCTGGCATGCCGGTGGTGTCGCGGCCCTGGCCGTGCTCGACGAGGAATGGCAGGTGGAGGGTGTGGCACTGGCACGCGCGCGTGCGGCGCTCGAAGCGGCCTGGGAGCCGGACGAGCGGCCGGAGTTCCACAGCAGCGGCAACCGGTGGACCGTCCCGGGCGGAGGGGTTCAGTTGCGCCTCGGCCGGGACGGCCGCTGGTGGCCGTACCGTGAGGAGGCCGGGCACTGGGCCCCTGCGGGCGGGCCGGACGCTGATCCGGCGACGGCACTGGCCGCGGCGCGGCTCGGCACCGGCCCGGAGGGTGAAGAGGACTGCTGACAGGCCGTCAGCTCGAATCGTCGCGATCCGATGAACGGCCGACGCCGGCTGTTCACCCCGCGGTCTTACGACGTTCCTCCTGGGGCCCAAATGTGGCCGTTGTCAATGAACTTGCCCCAGGAGGCCCGATGTCCCCGCAGTCCGCCGGCCGGCGCCGCGTCCACCGTTCCGTTGCCACGGGCCTGTCCCTGGCCCTGGCCGCCACGTTGCAGGCCGCGGGGACGGCTAAGGCGGCACCGTCCCAGGACGCCCGCGTCATCCGCACGGCGACGCTCGGCGAGATCCCGCTCGGCGCGTTCAGCAACGCGCTGCTGCCCGGCAGTGTCGACGACGACCACGGGGTGAAGCTCGGCGGCATCGGCAGTGACATCTACCCGGCGGGCCGCAAGGGCGAGTACTGGACGGTGACCGACCGCGGCCCCAACGGGCAGATCAAGGTGAACGGCACGAAGCGCCGTACGTTCCCGGTGCCGGGATTCGACCCCGCGATCGTGAAGATCCGGGTCTGCGGCGACAAGGTCCAGGTCATCGATGCAATCCCGCTGACGACCTCCTCCGGGCAGGCCGTCACCGGGCTGCCCGACCAGAAGAGCCGCGACGAGGCGCCGTACACCTACGACGCGCAGTCGCCGCTCTCCTACAACCCGAACGGCCTCGACACCGAGGGCATCGTGCAGGCCGGCGACGGGACGTTCTGGCTCGTCGACGAGTACGGCCCCTCGCTCGTCCACGTCTCCGCGCGCGGGAAGGTGCTCACCCGGTACGTACCGAAGGGGCTCGGGCCGACGGGCGCGCACTACCCGGTGGTGGAGGCGCTCCCGTCGGTCTTCCTGCACCGCAAGATCAACCGGGGATTCGAGGGGCTGGCGCAGCTGCCCGGCGGTGATCTGGTGCTGGCCCTGCAGAGCCCGCTGTCGCTGCCGGACGCGGATGCCGGGAGCGCCTCGCGCACCACGCGGCTGCTGCGCTTCTCGCCGGGCAAGGAGGCCGTCACCGCCGAGTACGCCTACCGGTTCGACCCGGTGGACGTCGTCGATCCGGGCGAGGACGACACCTCCGAGCTGAAGATCTCCTCGGTGGTGGCCGTGGGCGGTGACCGGCTGCTCGTCGAGGAGCGCACGGACAACGCGGCCCGGCTGCAACTGGTCGAACTGAAGCGGCGGTCGAGCATACTGGGCGGCTCCTGGGACGACGACACGACGTCTCCGTCCCTGGAACAGCTGGACGACCCGGCGTCCGCCGGCGTACCGGTCCTGGCCAAGCGGCTCGTGGTGGATCTGGGCAAGGTCGACGGAGTGCAGCGGAAGATCGAGGGCATCGCGCGCGTGGACAACGACACGCTCGCCCTCATCAACGACAACGACTTCGGGATGACCGACGGCGCGGGCGCGTTCGACGCACAGGGCCGGCTTGTCGACAGCGGGATCAGGACGGCCGTCACGTATGTCCGGCTGCCCGAGGGACTGTGACGTCCCTGACTCCGTCAGTCCGGAAAGCGGACTGACGGACGGCCGGGACGGCGGCGCGTGCCGCTGCCCGGCCGTCCTCGCGTTCAGCCGCGTGCCCCCAGCAGGTGGTCCATGGCGAGCTGATCGAGGCGTTCGAAGGCCATGCCGCGCGCGGCGGCCGCGTCGACGTCGAAGTCCTCGAAGGCCGTACGGTCGCCGAGCAGGGCCTGCAGACCGTCGGCCGCGGTCGGCCGGGCCAACTGGTCCAGGCGTGCGGCACGCAGCGCCTCCTGCACCTCGGGGTCGGCGCGGAAGGCGGCGGCACGCTCCTTGAGGATGAGGTAGTTGCGCATGCAGCCCGCGGCCGACGCCCACACTCCGTCGAGGTCCTCGGTCCGCGGCGGCTTGAAGTCGAAGTGCCGCGGGCCTTCGTAGCCGGCGCTCTCCAGCAGGTCGACCAGCCAGAACGCCGCCCGCAGGTCACCGGCGCCGAACCGCAGGTCCTGGTCGTACTTGATGCCGGACTGGCCATTGAGGTCGATGTGGAACAGCTTGCCCGCCCACAGGGCTTGGGCGATGCCGTGCGGGAAGTTCAGGCCGGCCATCTGCTCGTGCCCGACCTCGGGGTTGACGCCGTACAGCTCGGGGCGCTCCAGGCGCTCGATGAAGGCCAGCGCGTGGCCGACGGTGGGCAGCAGGATGTCCCCGCGCGGCTCGTTCGGCTTGGGCTCGATCGCGAACTTCAGGTCGTAGCCCTGGGAGGTGACGTACTCGCCGAGGAGGTCGAAGGCCTCCTTCATGCGGTCCAGGGCGGCGCGCACGTCCTTGGCGGCACCGGATTCGGCGCCCTCACGGCCGCCCCAGGCGACGTACGTCCTCGCGCCCAGCTCGACCGCGAGGTCGATGTTGCGGATCGTCTTGCGCAGCGCGTAACGGCGTACGTCGCGGTCGTTGGCGGTGAAGGCGCCGTCCTTGAAGACGGGGTGGGTGAAGAGGTTCGTGGTGGCCATCGGGACGGTCATGCCCGTCGCGTCCAGGGCCTGACGGAACCGCTTGATGTGCGACTCGCGCTCGGTGTCGGAGGATCCGAAGGGGATCAGGTCGTCGTCGTGGAAGGTCACCCCGTAGGCGCCCAGCTCGGCCAGGCGCCGCACCGTCTCGACCGGGTCGAGGGCCCGGCGGGTGGCGTCGCCGAACGGGTCCCTTCCCTGCCAGCCGACGGTCCACAGGCCGAAGGTGAACCTGTCCTCGGGGGTGGGCTGGTAGCTCATGCC
This sequence comes from Streptomyces sp. NPDC053069, assembly GCF_044546895.1. Classification (NCBI taxonomy): domain Bacteria; kingdom Bacillati; phylum Actinomycetota; class Actinomycetes; order Kitasatosporales; family Streptomycetaceae; genus Streptomyces; species Streptomyces sp. NPDC053069. The sequence goes on from NZ_JBITZN010000001.1 coordinate 580,013, forward strand.
GCGGCTCCTTGCTGTGTTGCGACCATTTCGTCATGGCCGTTTACAAATTAGTATGCGCTCGCGCCTCCGGGAAGAGACAAGATGTCTATGTCCCGCAGAGTCGCGGAACGTCGCGCAAGTCGCGGAACGTCGCGGAAAAGGGAGAGCCCGATGTCAGCAGCCGAGGGTCCGCTCGTCGTCGGCGTGGACACATCAACGCAGTCCACGAAGGCACTGGTCGTGGACGCGGCCACCGGCCAGGTGGTGGCGAGCGGCCAGGCGCCGCACACCGTGTCCTCCGGCGCGGGCCGCGAGAGCGATCCGCGTCAGTGGTGGGAGGCGCTGTGCGAGGCATTGCGCCAGTGCGGGGACGCGGCACACGAGGCGGCCGCGGTGTCGATCGGCGGCCAGCAGCACGGCCTGGTCACCCTGGACGAGCGCGGTGAGCCGGTGCGTCCGGCGCTGCTGTGGAACGACGTGCGCTCGGCGCCGCAGGCCCGCCGGCTGGTGGAGGAACTCGGCGGTCCGAAGGCCTGGGCCGAGCGCACCGGCAGCGTGCCCGGCGCGTCGTTCACGGTCACCAAGTGGGCCTGGCTGGCCGAACACGAACCGGAATCGGTCCGCGCGACCAGGGCGGTACGGCTCCCCCACGACTACCTCACCGAGCGCCTGACCGGACAGGGCACCACCGACCGCGGCGACGCGTCCGGCACCGGCTGGTGGGCGTCCGGGACGGAGGCGTACGACGCGGAGACGCTCGCCCACGTCGGCCTCGACCCTGCGCTGCTGCCCCGTGTGGTGCGGCCGGGAGAGGTGGCCGGCACCGTGCGCGACAGCCACGACCTGCCGTTCTCCAAGGGCACGCTGGTCGCCCCCGGCACCGGCGACAACGCGGCGGCGGCGCTGGGCCTCGGGCTGCGGCCGGGCACCCCGGTGCTCAGCCTCGGCACGTCCGGCACGGTGTACGCCGTCTCCAGGCACCGCCCGGCCGATCCGACCGGCACGGTGGCGGGGTTCGCCGACGCCCACGGGGACTGGCTGCCTCTGGCCTGCACCCTGAACTGCACGCTCGCGGCGGACCGCGTCGCGGCGCTGCTGGGCCTGGACCGTGACGCGGTGGAGCCCGGCGGCTCGGTGACCCTGCTGCCGTACCTGGACGGCGAGCGCACCCCGAACCTGCCCAACGCCTCCGGCCTGCTGCACGGCCTGCGCCATGACACGACCGCAGGCCAGCTGCTGCAGGCCGCGTACGACGGCGCCGTTCACGCGCTGCTCGGCGCCCTCGACCTGGTCCTGGACGAGGACGCGGACCGCAGCAGCCCGCTGCTGCTGATCGGCGGCGGGGCACGCGGGACGGCGTGGCAGCAGACGGTACGGCGGCTGTCGGGCCGGCCGGTCCAGGTCCCCGAGGCCAGGGAACTGGTCGCCCTCGGGGCCGCGGCACAGGCCGCCGGCCTGCTCACCGGCGAGGACCCGGCAGCGGTGGCCCGCCGCTGGAACACGGCCGCGGGCCCGGTGCTGGACGCCGTGGAACGGGACCAGGAGACCCTGGAGCGGATCACCGGGGTACTCTCCGACGCGGCCCCCCTGCTGGAGCGGGGGACGGACACCACGCCGCACGGATGAGCCGGGCGGCAGACACCGGGGACTGACTTCAGGCATGACCGCACCGCTGCACGAGGCCCGCCCGTCGAGCGCCGGCCGCGCCCTGCCGGACACCCAGCAGGGCATGCGCCGACGCAACCTGGCCCGCGTGATGCACGCCGTCAGCGCCGAGGGTTCGCTGTCGCGGGCCGCGGTCGCCTCGCGCATCGGCCTGACACGGGCGGCCGTGTCGACCCTCGTGGACGAGCTGATCCGCTGGGGGCTGCTGGAGGAACTGGGCCCGGAGCGTCCGGGCCGGGTGGGCCGGCCCGGGTCGGCACTCGCGGTGAGCGGCCGGGGTCCGGCCGGGATCGGAGCCGAGATCGGCGTCGACCACCTCGCGGTGTGCGCGGTCGACCTGCGTGGCACGGTGCGCGCGCGGGCCGTGCGGCACGGAGCGAACCGGGGCCGCGCGCCCGCACCTGTGGTCGAGGAGCTGACCGGGCTGGTGCACCGGGTCGTCGCGGAGGCGGAGCGGGAGTCGCTGTGGCCCGCCGGACTGGCGGTTGCCGTGCCCGGACTGGTGGCACGGGACGGCCGTACGGTCGTACGCGCCCCGAACCTCGACTGGCACGACACCGACCTCGGCGCCCTGCTGCCCGGCGCGTGGCCGCTGACCGTGGACAACGAGGCGAACTTCGGTGCACTCGCGGAGTTGTGGCTCGGTGACGGCACGCCGCATGACTTCCTGCACGTGTCGGCCGAGATCGGAGTCGGGGCCGCGGTCGTCGTGGACGGCGGACTGCTGCGCGGCACCCGCGGCTTCGCCGGCGAGCTGGGCCACGTGCCCGTACGGCCGGACGGGCCGCCCTGTCCGTGCGGCGGCCGCGGCTGCCTGGAGCAGTACGCGGGCGAGGAGGCCGTGCTGCGTGCGGCGGGGCTGGAGCCGGGCGAGGATCTGGTGGGCCTGCTCGCCGGGCGCGCCGAGCAGGGCGACGACAACGTACGAGCCGCCCTGCGGGACGCCGGCACGGCGCTCGGCATCGCGCTGACCGGGGCGGTGAATCTCCTCGACCCCGAGACGGTGGTCCTCGGCGGTGCTCTGGCCGGCCTCTCCCCCTGGCTGCTGCCGTCCCTGGAGACGGAGCTGGCGGGCCGCACGGCGGGCCCGCCCTGCCCGGTGACAGTGTCCCGGCTGGGCCCGGAGGGGCCCCTGCTGGGCGCGGCACATTCGGTCGTCCGGGCCGTTCTGGACGATCCGGCGGTGGTGGCGGAACGGTCCTGAGGCCCGTTGCCGGGTCTCGTGGGACCCCAGGGCTGTGAAACGGGCTGGGGACAAACCGGCCCGGTGACCGCCGCCGTTCGCCCGATCGGGTGGCCCGGTTTTCCACAAGTGGGGGCTTCTCCACGGAACCGGCGCGCACTCTTCTGCCCAACCCGCCTGCGCCGTACCGTGATTCACGCGAGGCACTCGGCCGACGGATCGTCAACGTCTGCGGCTGCCGAGCGATCGACGGTATTTCACACACATCTGGTGGCAGTGGGCTGACACGCATCGGGGGACACACATGCACGAGAAGACGACCGGGGCGCTGCGGCGCGACGCCGTCGGGTTGCGCGAGGTGCTGTTCCAGAGCGTCACGGCGATGGCACCGGCCGCCGCAGTGGCCGCGTCGATTCCGGCCGGTGCCGCCTTCGCCGGCGGCAGCCTGCCGCTGGCGGTCCTGATCGCCCTGGTGGCCTGTCTGTTCACCGCGTCCTGCGTGGCCGAGCTGGCCCGGGAGCTGCCCGCCGCGGGCTCGGTGGCCACCTACGCGGCGCGGGGACTGCACCCGGCCGTCGGGTTTCTCGTCGGCTGGGGTTACGTCTTCGTGGAGATGCTGGTCCCCCCGTTGCTCCTGCTGCAGCTGGGCTTCACGGCGGCGGGCACACTGCACGAGGAGTGGTCCTCGTATCCGGCGGATCTGTGGTGGCCGTGGTCCCTGGCGGGGACCGGCGTGATCGCCGTCGCCGGTTACCTCGGCGTCCGCGCCTCGGCCCGGTTCGGCACCGTCCTCGGCATCTTCGAGGTCCTGGTCTTCCTGGTGTTCGCGGCCCTGCTCATCGGCATGGCGGGCAGCGCCAACACCCTGTCGGTCTTCGGCACCTCACACACTGCCGATGGTTACGCAGGGCTCGGTGGCGTGTTCGCCGGATCCGTGTACACGGTGCTGGCGTTCGCGGGGTTCGAGGCGGCGGCGCCGCTCGCCGAGGAGACCCGCGACCCCCGGCGGACGATGCACCGCGCGGTCCTCGGGGCGGCCCTCGGGATCGGTCTGTTCTACGTCGTCACGACCTATGCGATGACCGTCTACTTCGGCCCGGACCGCTTCGCGACGTTCGGCGCCTCGGGCTCGGCCTCCTGGGACGGCGTCGCCCGCGCCTCCTTCGGGCTCTTCTGGGTCCTGGTGTTCCTGGCGGTGATCAACTCCACGATCGCCAATGCCAACGCGTGCGCCAACGTCTCGACCCGTACGGCCTTCGCCCTGGCCCGGATCCGGGTCCTGCCCCGCCTGCTCGCCACGCTCCACCCCCGGCACCGCTCCCCCGTGGCCGGTATGGCGCTGCAAACGCTGGTGGCGGTCGGGGCGGTGCTGGGACTCGGTTTCGGCTACACCCCCGTGACCGGGTTCCTGCTGCTCGCCACGGTGATCGTCACGGTCGTCGTCAGCGTCTACATCGTGGTGAACCTCGCCTGCGCCGGCTACTTCCTGCGGGCCGGCCGGGCGGGCCTGAGGCCGGTACGGCACCTGCTGTTCCCGGTGCTGGGCATCGCGGCCTTCATACCCGCCCTGCTGACGGCCGCAGGCCTCCCGGTCTTCGACTTCGTCACTGAACTGACCGCCCCGGTCTCGTATGCGGGCCCGGTCGTCGGGATCTGGATGGCGGCGGGTGTCGTGGTGCTGATCCTGCTGATGCGGCGTCATCCCGAGCGCATAGCCGAGACCGCGCGGGTGCACCTCGACGTGTACGACCCGGCCGGCGACCGGCAGGACGGGACCGTGCTCCGCTGACGTCCCGTCACGCCCCGCACCCGCCGCACCACAACGCACCGGTGCCCACCCCCGTCCCACGACCGCCCACGTCAGAAGGGACCACCTCCACGATGACCGACCCCCGGATCCTCACCGTGCGTCCGGAACCGGACGCCTACGCCTGGACGTTCGGCGGTGCTCCGCCGGTGGCGCGGATCGCGCCCGGCACAGTGCTCGACCTGTACACGGAGGACTGTTTCGCCGGGCGGGTACGCTCGGAGAAGGACCTCGTCTCCGAGGTCTGCGAGTTCCCGTACCTCAATCCGCAGACCGGCCCTTTCCACATCGAGGGTGCCGAGCCAGGCGACACCGTGGCCGTGCACTTCGTGTCGATCGAACCGGCCCGCGACTGGGCGGCGTCGACGACGGTCCCGCTCTTCGGCGCGCTCACCTCGACCCACACCACGGCCACGCTGCAGCCCCCGTTGCCGGAGCGCGTCTGGATCTGGCAGCTGGACCGCACGCGGCGCACCGCCCTGTTCCAGGCGCAGGACAGCGACATCGAGGTCGAGCTGCCCCTCGATCCCATGCACGGCACGGTGGGCGTGGCGCCGGCCAATCTGGAGGTGCGCTCCGCCCTGGTCCCGGACGCCCACGGCGGGAACATGGACACCCCCGAGATGCGGGCCGGTGTCACCTGCTACCTGGGCGTCAACGTCGAGGGCGGCCTGCTCAGCGTCGGCGACGGACACGCCCGGCAGGGCGAGGGCGAGACCTGCGGCGTGGCCGTGGAGTGCGCGATGAACACCGTGGTGGTCGTGGAGCTCCTCAAGGACGTCGCCACCCCATGGCCCCGGCTGGAGTCGGACACCCACATCATCTCGACCGGCTCGGCGCGACCGCTGGAGGACGCGTTCCGGATATCGCAGCTGGACCTGGTGCAGTGGCTGGTGCGCGACTACGGGTTCAGTGCGCCGGACGCGTACCAATTCGCCACTCAGGCAGTGGAATCGCCGTTGGCCAACGTGTGCGACACGAACTACACGTGCGTGGCCAAGCTCCGCAAGGAATGGCTGCCGGCGCGCGAGACGTACCGCGGCGTGCACCACCGGCTGCGGGAGACCGCCCGGGCACTGCGCGGTTGACGCCGACGACGTCCCCGTGGGCGCGCATTCCCCCACCCTGAGTCCCCCTCTCGCCCCCCTCTCGTCCCCCTCGATCCCCCCTCTCTGAAACCTGACGCTCCTACGGCTCCGACTCCCCCCACCTTGAAAGGCACCGCCGATGGACATGGACCCGGCCGGCACCGCACAGCCGAGAGATCCGGCACCACCAGCGAGACCGGCACAGCCACGCCTGAGCAGACGCCGGCTGCTGAAAGGCGTGGCGCTCGCCGCCGTCCCCTACACACTGCTCCCCGACCCACGCGCCGGTGCGCAGCCCGAGGCCGTCGACTACCCGCTCGCCGAATGGCATCCGGCGAGCGTCTCCAACTACACCGCGTCCGACCGCCCGGGCGACTACGCCATCGACCGTGTGATCATCCACGTCACACAGGAGACGTACGCCAACACGCTGACGATCTTCGGAAATCCGCAGAAGAAGGTGTCCGCGCACTATCTGGTCCGCTCGGCGGACGGGCACATCGCCCAGTGCGTGCACGAGGCCGACATCGCCTGGCACGCGGGAAGCTGGGACTACAACACCCGCAGCATCGGCATCGAACACGAAGGGTGGGTGGACCAGCCGGCCTACTTCACCAACGCCCTCTACGAGCAGTCGGCGAAGCTCACGGCGGCGATCTGCACCAAGTACGGCATCCCGAAGGACAGGCAGCACATCATCGGCCACTACCAGGTGCCCGGCACCGATCACACCGACCCGGGCCCCGGCTGGGACTGGGTCCGCTACCTGAGACTGGTCAACTTCTCCTAGCCGGAAGACGATGGACGCAAGGAGCGGCATCAGGACCGACATCGCCGATTCGCCGTGCGGGAGGCAGAGTTGACCGATCCGTGGGTGGCCCTGGATCCGGGGGCCGACCCCACCGAGCGGGTCCGTGTGCTGCGCAGGGCGCACGAGACGTTCACCACGGTAGGCACGGTGCCGAGCCCGGTGCGGTCGGTCGTGGCGGAGTCGTGGCGGCGCAGCGCGCGGGCCGGTGTGGCACCGGACGCCACCGCCGGCGTGGAGCTGACCGACGCCGACCTCGGCGCGTACCGGGCGGAGCACCCGCTGGCCAGGGTGATGCCGCTGTTCCGGGAGCTGATGGGTACGTTCGCCGCCGACGGTGAGCATCTGCTGGCGGTGTGCGACGCGCAGGGCAGGCTGCTGTGGGTCGAGGGGCACCGGGCGACCCGGCGCCGGGCGGACGGGATGAACTTCGTCCCGGGCGCGCGCTGGTCGGAGAGTGCGGTCGGCACCAACGCGCCGGGGACCGCCGTCGCCGTGGACCGGCCGGTGCAGGTGTTCGCCGCGGAGCACTTCATACGTCGGGTCCAGCCGTGGACCTGCGCGGCGGCTCCGGTGCACGATCCGCGCACCGGCCGGGTCCTGGGCGCGGTGGACATCACCGGCGGGGACGGGCTGGCGCATCCGCACAGCCTGGGCTTCGTGCAGGCGGTGGCGCGGGCCGCGGAGGCGCAACTCGCGCTGCTCGCGCCGCCGCCGAGCACCGCGGACACGCCGCTGCTCGGCGCGCTGGGCCGGGACGAGGCCGAACTCGTCCTGAACGGCCGACGGGTCCGGCTCAGCCGCCGGCACAGCGAGATCCTCGTGCTGCTCGCCCGGCACCCCGAGGGCCTGACCGGTGACGAGCTGCTGTGCGCGCTGTACGCGGACGAGTCGGTGACCCCCGTGACCCTGCGTGCCGAACTCACCCGCCTGCGCAGGCTGTTGGGCGCCGGCCTGCTCGGCTCGCGGCCGTACCGGCTCACGGCCGCGGTCGAGTCGGACGTCACCGCGGTGGAGCGGTGGCTGGAGGCGGGGGCGGTCACCGCGGCGGCGGAGGCGTACACCGGTCCGCTGCTGCCCGCTTCACAGGCCCCGGCGATCGTACGGCTGCGGGACCGTCTCGCCGACGGGCTGCGGTCGGCGCTGATCGCGCACCGCGACCCGGACCTGCTGGCGGACTGGGTGCGCGCGCCCTGGGGCGAGGACGACCTGGAGGTGTGGCGGGCGCTCGCCGCGGTGCGGCCCACGGCGCCCGTGCGGGCCCGGCTCGCCACACTGGAGGCCGAGCTGACGGCACCGGCCGGCCGGGCACCGGGCGGGACGCGCGGTGCAACGTAGTTGCAACGTCCGCCCGCCTAGCCTCGCGCCGAGAGCTGCCCAACGGCGGGCAGCGCTGCAGCGGGAGGCAGACCAGCATGACTCGTTACGCGGCGCCGGGCACCGAAGGCGCGATCGTCTCCTACCAGGCGCGCTACGACCACTTCATCGGCGGCGCGTATGTGCCGCCGCTGCGCGGGCAGTACTTCGAGAATCCGTCGCCGGTCAACGGACAGCCGTTCACCGAGGTCGCGCGCGGCACGGCGGAGGACGTCGAGCGGGCGCTGGACGCAGCGCACGAGGCCGCGCCGGGGTGGGGCCGTACCCCGGTGGCGGAGCGTTCCGACATCCTGCTGAAGATCGCCGACCGTATGCAGGCCAGCCTCGAAGCGCTCGCGGTCGCCGAGAGCTGGGAGAACGGCAAGCCGGTGCGGGAGACGCTGGCGGCCGACATCCCGCTGGCGATCGACCACTTCCGTTACTTCGCGGGGGCGATCCGGGCGCAGGAGGGCTCGCTCGGCGAGATCGACGACGACACGGTGGCGTACCACTTCCACGAGCCGCTCGGGGTCGTCGCGCAGATCATCCCGTGGAACTTCCCGATCCTGATGGCGGCGTGGAAGCTCGCGCCGGCGCTCGCCGCGGGCAACGCGGTCGTCCTCAAGCCGGCCGAGCAGACCCCGGCCTCCATCCACTACTGGGTCGGCCTGATCGCGGACCTGCTGCCGCCCGGCGTACTGAACATCGTCAACGGGTTCGGGGTGGAGGCGGGCAAGCCACTGGCGTCCAGCCCGCGCGTGGCGAAGGTGGCGTTCACTGGGGAGACCACGACGGGGCGGCTGATCATGCAGTACGCCTCCGAGAACATCAAGCCCGTCACCCTGGAGCTCGGCGGCAAGTCGCCCAATATCTTCTTCGACGACGTGTGGGCGCACGAGGACGACTTCCGCGACAAGGCTCTTGAGGGCTTCACCATGTTCGCGCTCAACCAGGGCGAGGTCTGCACCTGCCCGTCCCGGGCGCTGATCCAGCGCGGCCACTACACGGAGTTCCTCGAGGCGGCGGTCGAGCGCACGCGGCTGATCAAGCCGGGTCACCCGCTCGACACCGACACGATGATCGGCGCCCAGGCCTCCAACGACCAGTTGGAGAAGATCCTCTCCTACCTGGACATCGGCCGACAGGAGGGCGCGAAGGTGCTCACCGGCGGCGAGCGCATCGAGTACGACGGCGAGCTGAAGGGCGGCTACTACGTCCAGCCGACCATCTTCGAGGGCGACAACCGCATGCGGATCTTCCAGGAGGAGATCTTCGGCCCGGTCGTCTCGGTGACCTCCTTCGACGACTTCGACGACGCCATCAAGATCGCCAATGACACGCTTTACGGCCTCGGCGCGGGCGTCTGGACCCGGGACGCCACCACCGCCTACCGCGCCGGCCGCGCGATCCAGGCGGGCCGCGTGTGGACCAACTGCTATCACGCGTATCCGGCGCACGCGGCGTTCGGCGGCTACAAGCAGTCCGGGATCGGCCGCGAGACACACAAGATGATGCTGGATCACTACCAGCAGACGAAGAACATTCTGGTTTCATACAGCCCGAAGAAACTTGGGTTCTTCTAGAGCCTGATACCTCGCGCCGCTGTCTGGACTCCAAGTGCAATCAGTTTCGGACCAGCCGCGGACCGAACGACGTCCCTGTGGAACCACTTCCGGCGGGGCGGATGGCACCTGCGGCACCGGTGAGACGGACGTGCTGGACGGTGCGCGGCCGTGTGGGCCGACCGCCCACAGACTCAGGGTGTCGCCGACCAGCGTGAGGGGCAGCCCGGCGACCAGCGACCCACACAGTGGCTCGCTGGTCGCTCCGTATGTACCGTCGTCGTCCGCGACCACCAGACCGGCCATCCCCAGGCCGACCGTCAGCGCTGTTTCCCGCGAGACATGCCAGGCCGGCCGCGCCCCAGGTCCGACGGCAGCGGCCCACGCTTCGTGTCCACGGCACTGATTCCGGCCGATCCGCGCAATCGGCGCCCACGCGTTCGGAGTCTTCGCGAACCTGCCTCTCTGCGGTCCACGCACGCTTTTGTCAGCCCGTCGGGGAGGTCGAAGACGTTGTGCGCCCCCGGCGCACAGCAGGTCATCGCGCAACGGATAGTTCATTGCCTGCCATGCGCCGACTGCCCCTGCCCGTACTCCGAGCCCTAGGCTGGCCGCCCACTGCGTCACGCCTCGGGGGAAGCGTTCATGGGAAACACCGCCGTACGTCTGGCTGCTCTGCTCACCGCACGCAAGGAACGGCTGGCGCAAGTCGACGCTGCCGCTCAACGATGGAGCGCGGTCAGCGCGGGACTGGCCGAACTGGGCCGGTCCCTGCGGATGCTGGCCGCCCACCCGGATCTCTCCGACGAGGTCAGGGCCCAGCTGTCGGCACCGTCCCTCCCGCCGGCCCAGGCCGCGATCGCCGAACTGCACGAGCTGTTGCGCGCCGCGGCGTCCCGCTTCGCCCGGGATACCGTGAACATCGGGGTCAGCGGCCGCGCCCGGGTGGGCAAGAGCACCCTGCTCCAATCCATATCCGGGCTGTCGGACATCCAGATCCCCACCGGTTCGGGGCTGCCGGTCACCGCGGTCCGCAGCCGGATCTTCCACACGCGCGGGCCCGAACGGGCGGTGCTCCGCTTCCACGGGCCGGAATCCTTCCTGACCGAGGTGGTACACCCGTACCACGCCCAGATCGGCCTGCCGGCCACGCCGGCGTCCCTGGAGGAGTTCCGGGGCTGGCGCTACCCGGAGCCGGAGGATTCGGCGGACTCGGAACCCGTGGCCCTGCTGGTGCGACTGCGGCAGATGCAGCAGGCCCTGTGGTCGTACGAGGCCGACCTCACCGGCGGCGAGCGCGTCCTCGACTTGGATGAGCTCCGCCCCTATGTCGCCTACCCCACCGACAAGCAGGTGGAATCGGGGGACGCCTGCCCCCGCCCGTACCTCGCCGTGCGCGACGTCCGGATCGACTGCTCGTTCCCGCACGCCGATGTGGCGAGCCTGGGAATCGTGGACCTGCCGGGCCTCGGGGAGAACGAGGCCCAGTCGGAGAAGCACCACGTCGCCGGGCTGCGCCATGAAGTGGACCTGGTCGTGATGGTGAAACGGCCGGTGGAAGGCATGGGGTACTGGGGCAAGGAGGACGCCAAGGCGCTCAGCCTGCTGGACGAAGTGCGCGGCTTCATCCGGCAGCGGGGGGACTTCGTCGAGCTGCTGCTGAACGTCGGCACCCCCGAGGACCACAGCAGCGCTCCCGCCCTGCGGAACCACATCAAACGTGAGGTCAACGGCGGCCAGGACGGCCGCTGGTACACGGTCCGCGAGACGAACGCGAAGGATCCCGAGGCGGTGGGCGCGCAGCTGCTGGGTCCCATGCTGGACCGGCTCGCCCGCACGCTGCCGGTCATGGACGACGACATCCTCGACGGGACGCGCCGGGCCGAGCAGGCGGCCGCGCAGCGGGTCAGGGCCGTGCTGGCCGAGGTGCGGCAGGCGCTGACCCAGGCCCGGTCGCGCAGCGCGGCACCGGCCGAGGACCTCGAAGCCCGGGTCCAGGAACTCCGGCGGTCCCTGGCCGTCGATCTGTCGGTGCTGCTGGACGAGCTGCGCACGTACGCGTACGCGGAGGACCAGGACCCCGACTACGAGACCGCCGTGGAGACCGCCCACCGCCAGCTGCGCTCCTGGCTGACGCTCGGCCTGGGTACGGGCGGGCAGGACGGTGACCCGGAGGCGGCGCGGGCCGCCTGGTGCGAGGAGGCACTGCGCGTCATGCGCGTGGAGCTCTCCAGCGGCGGGCTCGTGGCCGACGAGCTGCACCGGATCCGGGTGGAGACCGGCCGCCACTTCTCCCGGGTCGACACCTACTTCGACCGCCGGGTCGCCTGGCTCTGGACCAAGGTGACCGCCCTGCTGGCCGGGCACACGGGGACGTTGCTCGCGGAGCGGCCGGACGAAGCGGGGCTGCGTGCCCTCGCCGGATTCGCCAGGGCCGCGGCGGAGCCCTGCCCCACGCTGGAGGAGGCCGTACAGGGGCTGCTGGACCTGCGGCTGGACTACCGCAGCCAGCTCCACCCCAGGGTCCACCGCGAGTTGGAGCGGCTCCGTCCACAACAGCGGGACCCCCTGACCGGCATGCCGCAGTCGCAGATCGTGGTCGAGATCAGTCCGGCCGGAGCGGGGGCGTTGTACGAGTTCCTTACCGAGCGGGCCGAGCAAGCCGCCCACCGGACGCGGCAGGCCCTGCTGCGCGAGTCGATGACGCCGGCCACGGTGCTGCTGTCGGCGCTGGAGCACTTCGACGACCTACTGATCCGCTCGGCCGATGCCGAGCGCGACCTGCGCCGCTTCGCCCGGAGCTACCGCAACGAGCTGTGGCCGGGCGTCTACGAGGGGCTGGACTCGGGTCACGCCCGCTTCGCCGCGGTGGAGTCGGCGTGCCGGACCGTCCAGAAGACACTGGAAGGAGCGGCGGCATGAGCCCGACCGACCACCCGGCACCTGAGTTCAAGATCGGCGTACTGGGTCCCAGCCGGGTCGGCAAGACCTCACTCATCGCGTCCATCCTGGCCGACAGCTCTCGCTTCCTCGGCGGGACCAAGGTGACGCTCAGGCCGCGGACCACGGACACCGAGATCCGCATCACGAACCGGCGCGACGATCTGGACGGTGCCGTACTCGCCGGGCACTTCGACCATGTCGCACTGGCCGGGACCCAGGAAGCGACCCGCTTCGACCTGGCGCTGGAGACCGGGGCATCGGGTGCCGGCCTCCGGCTGACCCTGCTCGACTTCCCCGGCGGTTGGCTGAAGGCAGCCAACCGCCCGCCTGAGCAGGAGGAAGAGTGGCAGAAGTGCCGTGAGTTCATGGCGGAGAGCAGCGTGCTGCTCATCCCGATCGACGCGACCGTGCTGATGGAGGCGTCCACCCCTCGGCACCGGCGGGCGCTCCCCGCCACACTCAACACCGCCGAGGTGCAGTCCGTCGCCGAGGCCTGGGCCACGGAACGGCTGATGCGGCCGGACGAACCCGCACTGGCGATCCTGGTGCCGGTCAAGTGCGAGAGCTACTTCGCCGACAACGGCGGAACCGTCGCGGCCGGCCATGTGCTGCTCGAGACGGTGCAGCAGGTGTACGGGAACGTCCTGGACGTCATACGAGCCAACGACCCCAACGCGAAGATCTTGTACTGCCCCGTGGACACCCTGGGCTGTGTGGAGCTGCGCAGCGCCGAGTGGGAACCCGCGCCCAAGGGGCCGGGCGGACTCTCGTTCGAAGCCAGGTTCAGCATCCGCAAACCGGCCAGGATTTCGGTGCGCGGCGCGGAGGACGTGCTGATCGCCATATGCCGGCTGCTCACCTCCGCCCGCCGGGAGACGGAGCAGGAAGAAGTCATCCGACGGCAGGACCTGGCGCTCCGTGCCGAGGCGCTCGCCCGGCAGCCGGAAGGCTTCCTCCGCAGCATCTGGCTGTGGGCCAACGGCACGATGGCCGCCCGGCGGGAGGACGCGGACGACAAATCACGGCTCGCCGAGATCAGCCGGAGGCGGGCCCTCCTCCTCGCCGAGGCCGTCGACGCATTGGCGAGGCGCACGTACAGCGACCGTGTCAGGAGGCTCTAGCCGGTGCGTCAGCCCACACAACAGCCCGTGCGAGAGCCCACGCGGCACCCCACGACGCCAAAGCCCACGCGACGACGGCCCTCCGGGGAAGGGAATCGATGGACGGATATGTGATGTCCCGCGGCCGGGACCGGGATCGGGACTACGGCTTCCTCGGCGCCGCGCCCCCCGTCGCATGGTGGCGGTCCTATTCGCGCGTCGCCGACTTCGAGTACCCGACACTCCTCGTCGAGTCGGACGCCCGCGGCTGGCGAGCCTACTTCAGCGGCATCCGCTCGGAGCGGACGGACGCGGTGGGCACGCCCCTGCGCTTCACTCTGGTGCTGTCCGGCGGCCCGGCGGACGAAGCGGCCCCGCGGGTCGCCCGGTTCGCCACCCAATGGCTGGAGGACATCGCCGCCCGGCGGCCCGCGGGCGCGGTGGCCGGGTGTCTCGACCGCCACTTCCCGGCCGACGACGTCGACCGGTTGCTGGAGCTGCGCGACGCCGCCGCGGTGGACGAGACCCGGCGGCGCCTGGAGGAGGCCCTGGCCGAACCGGCCGGGCCGGCGGGCAGTGAGAGGACCGGAGACGGCGATCCCGGCCACGGGACGCCTCGCTCCGGGCCCCCGTCCTGGATCAACACGGTGCGGGACGGCCTGTCGCGGGAGTGCTTCGCCGTACGCGTCGGGGAGTTGCTCTCCGGCACTCGGGGCCGTGCCCTGCTCCTGAACCTGGCCACAGAGGCGGGGGATGTACCGGACGCCGGCCCGGACGGCCGGGTGGCGGCGCTCGTCGTCCACGCGAAGCAGGACTTCGGTCCGGGGCCGGTGGCGATTCCGGGAAAAGTCCGGGGCCTGGTGGAGGCCGGGCCGGTGCGCGGGACGCCTCTCGGGTTCTGGCGGAGCAGGAGCACCGGGCAGAAGGCACTGATCGCGCTGGGGGCGATCGTACTGGCGGCGGCCGTGGGAGCGGCGGGCCACGCCGTGGGGACCTGGAACCTCTGGGACCTGTTCTAGACGAGGGGGCGGGAGACGGCCCGGCCGGGTCGCGGTGCCTGGTGATTCGGCTCCCGGAGGACGGCGTCTCCTGTGTGTTCACCGTGGACTGGCACCGTCCGCCACCGGAGGAGGGTACCGGGCGGGCGGAGTTCGCGGCGCGGCAGGACTGCCCGGCCGCGGCCGGACTGTCGGGGGTTCTGGAGGTCGTGGTCCATTCGTGTCTGCCCGGCGCCGGCCCGGTCCTCGGCGGAGTGGGCAAGCTCCTCTCGGCGGTCCACAGCGCCACCCAGATGCGCCCGGACAAGGCGCTCGACGAGGCGGCGGACGGCCTCGGCGAACTCATGAAGCTCGCGGACCTGCGGACCAGGGTCGACCTGACGGTGCGCTTCCACGCGGCGAACGGACGGCCGTCCACCGCGCACCGGCTGACCGGCCGGGCGGCGCCGCCGCTGGCGGACACCGACCGGGCGGTGGAGTGGGACGACTTCCACATCCGGATACCCGGCTCCCCCGCACGCCGGCGGGCCGTCCTGACCCTCTCCCTGCCGCCGATACCCCGATGAGGAGGCCCCCGCGTGGTGGTGGTGACCCGTGACCTTCTGCTGTCCCTTCTCCTCGCCGGGCACGGCACCACCCCGCCCGGCGGCGTCCCGCCGGCGGAACGCCCCCTGGCCGAGGCGGCAGCCGCGCTCGCCGCAGGCGAACCGAAACACGCGCTGAGGGCCCTGGGCTCCGGCGCGGGACCGGCCACCGCCGCCCCGCGCACGGCCGTCCACGACGTGGCGAACGCGCTCCGCGTCGCCGCGCTCGCCCAGGACCTCAACTGGTTCCCGGGCGACGGCGGGGCGGTGATGTCCGAGGAGGACATCGACCGCGCCGCCCGCCCGGTGCCCCGTCCGGTGGCCGACCCCGACGCCGTCCTCCTCTTCCTGGTCGCCGCCCGACTGATACCCGACATCCGGAGCGCCCGGGCCGTCGCTGACAACTCCCGGGCCGCCCAGGACGTCCTCTCGGCTCGGAGGGCGCTGGACCAGCTCACGGCGCGGGATGCCCAACTGGCCACGCTCGCGTCGCCGTCGATACGCGCCCATCTGTGGATCGCCGCGGCGGACGTGGCCCACCGTGCCGGGCTCGTGGACGAGACGGCGGCGGCCCTGACGACCGCCCGGTCCCTCGCGGGCGCCGAGCCGGCGGCCCTCGCGCGGCTGGCCACCCTTGAAGGCGACATGGCGCTGGAGCCCATGTCCCGGCCCGAACTGCTCGGCCTGCGCCTGGACATGGACCTCCCTTGCCTCGTCCCGCCCGATACCGAATCGGCGCGCGCACACTACGCCCGTGCCGACGCCCTGTTCAGCCGGGTCGGCTCCGGCGGTGGGCGCGCCGCCATCGCACTGCGGCGGGCGCATCTGGCCCGTCGTGCCGACGACTTCACGACGTGTGCGGCGTTCCTGGACGCGGCCGGGCGCGCTGCGCGGGAGTCGGGTGCCGGAGCGCTCGCGCGGCTCGTGGAGGCGCACTGGGCCGTCGACCGGATCGGTCGCGGCGAGGACGTCCCGGCCGACGCGCTCGACGAGCTGTCCCGCTGGTCCCGGACCGACGGGAGCGGCAGCTTCGCCCGCGGTCTGGTCCGGCTGCTCGTCGTGCGCTCCCGCACCTGGCGGGACCGGGGTGCGGCCCTGCCGGCGCTGCGCTGTCTGCGGCTGGCGCGTCGCCTGTCCGTGTCGCTGGACGCGGCGGCGGAACGCGAACTCGTCGAACGGGCCCACGTCGAGCTCGCGGACCGGCTCAACGTCCGCCGGGCATCGGCCGTGTTGCTGGCCGCCGACACCGCGGAGGCGATCGCCGGGCTCGGCGACGGGCCCGTCGCCGAACTCGCCTTCGGGCGCGCCGCGAGCCTGGCGATCACCTTCGACAACACCGCCCAGGCCCTGGGAGACGCCGACTTGGCCGTCGTCGACGCGGCGCGGCTGGAGGAACTGTGCCGGCTGTCGGCGCGCGTCACCGACGTTTCGCCGATGGGCACGCGGATCATCGCCATGGTGCGTGCCGCCGCCCGCGAAGCGGCCCTGATGCTCCCCTACCACGAGGGGCAGCGGGCGCTGGCCGCCGGGTACCGCGACGAGGCCCGCCGGCACTTCGCCCTGGCGCTCGCGGCGGCTGAGCGGGAGGGGAACGACTTGCTGCGGTGCCTCCTGCGATACCTGCTCGACTGCCGGGAGGAGGCCCACGAGGTCGCACTCGACCTGTTCCGCCGTGGTGATCTGCACCCCGACCACGCGGTTTCCCTGTTCCTCCGGCTGGCCGACCCGGCCACCGCGGACCGGGCGCTGGCCGAGCTCGACCGGGTCGGCTGGGCCGGCCCGCCGGACCGGCCGTGGGCGGACCCGGCCCGCCGGGCGGAACTCGCGATGGCCCTGGGCCGGCACCGCGAAGCGGCCCGGCTCTCCGACACGGCCCTCGGCCTGTTCGAGCGGCACGCCGCCCAGCTGGTCCGGGACCCGTTGCGCAGCGCGGCCACCGATCACGTCGATGTGGCCGGGATGTTCCACACGGCCGTCCGCGCCCATCTCGCCCTGGCGTCGGAGCACTCGGACGGTGCCGCGCTCGCCGCCTCCTTCGAACTGTCCGACCGCTGCCGCGGTTTCGCGGTCGACACCCTGCGCTCCCTGGTCGGGCTGGCTCCCGGGCCCGCTCGGGAGGCCGCGCGCGGCTGGCTGCGGGCCGGCTCCCGATGGGCGGCGGCGTACCAGGAGCTGACGGGCGCGGCGCTCACCACGGAGCCCGTGGCCGGCCGCACCGGTTCCGACCTGCGCCCGCGGGTACTCGGCGCGGAGGACGCGCTTGACGCGGCGGAGTCCGAGGTGGGCCGCCACGCGCCCGCGCTGCTCATGCGGCACCAGGAGGAGCGGGGCGCGCTGCTGGAAGAGGTGCGGGCGGCTCTGCCCGCCGACGCGGCCCTGCTCATGTACGAGTCGTTCGACCAGGAGCTGCTCGTCTGGTCCGTCGAGCGGGACCGGGTCCACCACCGGGAACTCCCCGTCCACGCACGGGATCTCGCCTGTGACGTACGTGCGTTCCACACCGCGTGCGCCACCGGTGGCGTGGACCGGGTGGGGGCGGCGGCCCTCGCGGAGCGGCTCCTCGGGCCCGTTGCCGCCGCGGTCGACGCCGGTCGGCGGCTGTACGTCGTCCCCCATGGAGCCCTGTCCCTGCTGCCGTTCCACGTGCTGCCCCACCGCGGCCGGCCACTCGGTGTGTCCCGGACGGTCTCGTACCTGCCGTCGGCCGCGCTGCTGACCCTGCCCAGGGCCGGCGAGCGGCCCCCGCCCGGCGCCCCGGCGCTGCTCGTCGGCGACCCCGCATACGCCCCGGACCGGGGGCTGGCCCGGTTGCCGGGCACGGCGACGGAGGTGGCCGCCGTCGCGCGCATACTCGGAACGGGTCCTCCGTTGACGGGGGCGGGGGCGACGGCGCGGAACGTGGCCGCCAGGGCGGCGGGCGCCTCGGTGCTCCACTTCGCGACGCACGGTCTGGTGGACGAGCGCGGCCCCGACCTCGGCCGTGTCGTCCTGGCCGGTCACGACCAACTGGCCGTCGGCGACTTGATGGGACTCGACCTGACCGAGGCCCTGGTGGTGCTGTCGGCGTGCCACACAGGGCGCGGCACCGCCACGATCGGCGGTGACGTCGTGGGCCTGACCCGGGCCGCGGTGACGGCGGGCGCCCGGCACGTCGTCGTCTCGCTGTGGCCGGTGGACGACGAAGCGGGCTGCCTGACCATGGTCGCGCTGTACATGCGACTGGCCGAGGGCCGGGGGGTGGCCGAGGCCCTTGCCGCCGCCCAGCGCTGGGTGCGCGATCAAGGCGCGGCGGGCCGGCACGCCGCCTACGAGGCGCTGCGGGCACAGGAGGGCACTGCGACGGCGGCACCCTGGGCGAGGGACGGCCAGGTGCCGCCCTTCGCACGGGCGGAGGACCGGGACGACCTGCCCTACCACTGGGCACCGTTCGTCCACATCGGCGGCTGACGGGCGGACCGACCGACCCGGAGAGGACGGACATGCACAAAAGGGCATTGCTGATCGGGTGCCAGACCGAGGGCCTCACAGGTGTGGACGCCGACGTGGAGCTCATGGACGGCGTGCTCACCCCCTTCGGGTTCGAGACCACCCTGCTCACCGGCGAACGGGCGACGCGCCATGGCATCGAGGACGCGTACCGGAAGCTGATCACCGACAGCCGGCCCGGGGACGCCGCCCTGGTCTACTACTCCGGGCACGGCGGCCGCGCCCGCAACCCGGCGCCTGCGGACGACCCTTCCGTACCGGCCTGGCTCCCCTACCTGTGCCCCCAGGACCTTGGGGGCACAGGGTTCCGCGGCCTGCTGGCCGCCTCGCTGAGCCGGTATCAGGAGCAGCTGACCCGGCGTACGGCGAACGTCACGACCGTCCTCGACTGCTGCTTCTCGGGACGCATGGCCCGCGGCCGGTCCCTGCCCAAGGCGCACCCACGGCCGGAAGAGACGCCCTGGGAAGAAGTGCGTGGAGCCTGGGAGGCGGAACGTGCCGCGTTTTGCGGGGTCGGTGTCCCTGCCGTGGACGCCAACCCCCTGGCCGTCCGGCTCGTGGCCTGCGCCCCGGACCAGAGCGCGTCCGAGACCGACGTGCCCGGCCTCGGACGCCATGGGGTGCTCACGGCCTCGCTGGCCCGGCTGCTCCGCCGCCCCGGCAGCTCACGCCTGACCTGGCGTCAGCTGATCGAGCAACTGCGTCCCGCCGTCGCTCATCTCGAACCCTTCCAGCGCCCAGACGTGGAGGGTCCGGCGGACCGCTTCCTGTTCGACGTGCGCGAGACGTCGGGCAGCGGCGTCCTGCCCGTACTGACCGCGGGAGACGGAGTGTTCATCGACGCCGCAGAGCTCTTCGCGATCGAGGAGGGCGACGTCTACGCCCTGGTGGGGCCTGACGGAGAGGCCCGCGCAGCGCTCGCGACGGCGGTGGTGGAGCGCGTCACCGACGGCCGGGCCCGGCTGCGGCCGGTGGCCGGTGCCCCGGCGTTTCCTCCGCTGCCCGAGGGGACCGAGGCCCATCCCCTGCGGGTGTCCCTTGGGCGCAGGGCGGTCGCCGTCGTACCGGCGGATCATCCGGACCGCGAACGCACGGCCCGGGCCCTCATGAGCTCGGCGCGCGTACGGGTCGTGGGGGCGCGGGAGCCCGTGATGGCCACCGTCGTCCTGTCCGAGGACGGCATCGGACTGCTGGACGGGGTGGGCGAGCCGCTGGTGGACCCTCCCCGGGCCCGTACTGCGGAGGCACTCGAACTGACCGGCGCCGACCTGCGGCGTTTCGCGAGGGCCGCACAGGTGCGGGAGCTGGTCTCCGGCACAGGGCCGGCAGCGCTCGACGGCGGACTCGACTTCGGTTACACACGGCTCCTGCCCGACGGCTCCGAACGGCCGCTGGAGCGTTCCGGCGAGCATCTCTTCCGCGGCGACCAGGTGGTCGTCCGAATCCGCAACCGGGGAACGGCCCGTAGATTCGTCTCCGTCTTCGACATCGGTCTGCGCGGCGCGATCTCGTTGCTGACCACCAGCGAACGGTCCGGGGTCGGCGTCGGTCCCGGCGAGTGCTACGAGCTCTACCGGCACCCGCGGACGCACGAACTGGCCGGCATCACCCTCTTCTGGCCGGACGGCCTGCCCGAAGGTTCCCCACGACCGGGCACCTTCCTGGCCGTCGTCACCAACCGCCCCCAGGATCTCTCCCGGCTGGCGCAGGAGGGCGTCAAGCACACGCCCGAGGCCCGTGACTCGTCCCTGCAGCGCCTCCTGGGTGATCTGCTGGACGGTGTGCGCGACGGGCGCGGTCCCGCGTGGGCCGACGGACAGAACCAGTTGGTCCGGTTCCAGGTGGAGCGGTTCGAGGCGTACCTCCACCCGGAGCGGCGCGCGGATCCGCGGTTCTGACCGCTGGGGGGGGAGGTGCTCACGCAAGCGAGGCGAAACGCCAGACGTACCTCTTCTGCCAGGACGTCTCGACGGCGTGGGAGTAAGCTCGCGGTGGTCGCTCACGCCGGTCGAGACAGTCGGACCGGACCACAGCGGGCGGAGCTGAGTCGCATACCTGCCTGAGCGTCGCATCCTCCTGCCGCTGTTGCCTCACCAGTCTCGCAAGCACGTCCTTGGCATCCGGCGGCTGTCCGGTGCTCGACTGCCACCGTCGCGGATGACGACGCCACGCCCACTTCGCCAGTGTGCTTCCTCTGTAGCCGTCCGGCCGGGGCAGCGACGCGACCGCCTCGGGAGAAGCGGTCTCAGCCGCCCCGCCGTACCCGGGCCGACTTGCGGGCCTCCGCGAGCTTGCGGGCCTCGCTGCTCTTTCGGGAGGACCTGCCGCCGGAGCCGCCCTTCGCGTCCTTGGTGCTGCCCAGGCCGCGGAAGGGGGTGTTGTGGTTCTTGGGGCGTGGTACGGCCGGCCCGCCGTCGAGAGGATTCCCGGAGGGGGCCCTGGCGCCGGTGATCCGGCTCAGTTCCGCCTCGCCGGACCGCACTTTAGTGACCTTGGGGGCGACGTCGGCGTCCGCCATGACCTGGCTCGTCTCGCGGCGCTGTCCCGACAGGGCGAGTGTCACGACGGTGCCGGAGCGGCCGGCCCGGGCCGTGCGGCCGGCGCGGTGCAGATAGTCCTTCGGGTCGGTGGCCGGGTCGACGTTGACCACGAGGTCGAGGTCGTCGACGTGCAGGCCCCGTGCGGCGACGTTCGTCGCTACCAGCGCGGTGACCTGCCCGTTCTTGAACTGGGCCAGGGTCCGGGTGCGCTGCGGCTGGGACTTTCCGCTGTGCAGGGCGGCGGCGGCCACGCCGCTGGCCCGCAGATGCCGCGTGAGCTGGTCGACGCCGTGCTTGGTGTCCAGGAACAGCAGGACGCGGCCGTCCCGAGCGGCGATCTCCGTGGTCACGGCGTACCGGTCCGGGCCGTGCACGACGAAGACGTGGTGCTCGATCGCGGAGACCGCGCTGGACGAAGGGTCCACGGAGTGGACGGCGGGGTCGCGCAGGTAGCGCTGCACCAGCTGGTCGACGTCGCGGTCGAGGGTGGCGGAGAACAGCATCCGCTGCCCGTCGGGACGCACCTGGTCCAGGATCTCGGTGACCTGCGGCAGGAATCCCATGTCACACATCTGGTCGGCCTCGTCCAGGACCGTGATGCGCACCCGCCCCAGCCGGCAGCCCTTGCGCCCGACGAGGTCGTGCAGCCGACCGGGCGTGGCGACGACGATCTCGGCGCCATCCCGCAGCACGGCGGCCTGCCGTCCGATGGACACTCCGCCCACCACGGTCGCGAGCCGCAGCCGCAGCGCCTCGGCGTACGGGGTGAGCGCCTCACCGACCTGCTGTGCCAGCTCCCTGGTGGGCACCAGAACGAGCGCCAGCGGCTCTTTCGGCTGCGCGCGCTGCCCGGCCGTCCGAGCGAGCATCCCCAGGCCGAAGGCGAGCGTCTTGCCGGATCCGGTGCGGCCCCGGCCCAGGACGTCCCGTCCCGCGAGCGCGTTCGGCAGCGCCGCCGCCTGGATGGGGAAGGGCACAGTCACACCGTGCTCATCGAGCGCCCGCAGAACCTCGGCCGGCAACCCCAGCTGTGCGAAGGACGCCGCCGTGGGCACTGCCGAAGCGGCGCCCGACGCCTCGGACACATCGTTCTGCTGCCGGGCATCGGCACATGCTGATTCGCTCACAGAGAGCCTTCCTCCGAAGGGACCGTACCGGGGAAGGCGCGGCAGGGACGCGGCCACCAGCCAGAGACACCGAACGGAGCACCGACACAGCGACGCCGCAAACGCGCAACGCTAACACGGGGCGCGCCGCCCGGGCCTCCCGTGATCGCGCCGCTCAGCTGACGAACGACAGCCGGGCCTGCCTGTGCGGATTGCCTCGACGTGCCTGGACGCCAAGGCCTCCACCTGTGAGGCACGAAGGCGGCCGGGCGGGGCTGGGAGCCCGGCCCGGCCTCGCCCGCTTCCACCGCGGAGCCCGGGGCTTGCCTCACAGCGTCGAGGTCGTGCCCTCCCCGGACGCGCTGCCCGCGAGCCACTGGTCCCAGCCCAGGTTGAAGGCGGCGTAGCCGTTGTCGGCCGAGGCCTTGGCACGGGGCGAGCCGGTGATGGTGACGGGGTCGCCCTGCTTGATCTGGCCGTAGAACCACTTGGCGTCCGACATGGACAGGTGGACGCAGCCGTGCGAGCCGCGGGCGCTGCCGCTGCCCGGGTTGGGGTCGCCGGTCGAGTAGTGCACATAGGTGCCGGACTGGGTCAGGTGGACGTCCCAGGGCAGCGTCAGGTCGTAGTAGTTGGGGCTGCCCTTGTCGCAGCTGATGCCGACGCTGCAGGAGGTCATGTGGACCTTCTCCTGCTTGTCGATGACGGCCATCGTGCCGTTCCACGTCGGATACTGGGCGCTGCCCGCATTGATCGACAGAGTGCGTACCGGCTTGCCGTTCCGGGAGACCTTCATGGTGTGGCCGGTCACCGAGACATCCGCGCGCACGTCGTCGCCGATCGTGAAGGTGTGCGTGTAGTTGCGCACGCCGTAGCGTCCGTTGCCGTTGCTGACGCCGTTCATGTCGGCGTCGATCTTCACCTTCGTACCGGAAGGCCAGTACGTCTTCGGCCGCCAGTCGGCGCGCTTGTCGCCGAACCAGTGCCAGGCGCCGACCACCGGCTTCGAGGCGCTCACCTTCATGTGCTTCTCCACGGTGGCCCGTGCCTTTGCCGCCACCGGGTTGGTGAAGACCACCGAGATCGGCATGGCCACGCCGACCGTGGTTCCCGACTGCGGGGTGATCGTCTCCAGCAGCATCGGCGGACCGGCGGGCTTCGTCGGTGACGGGGAGGCGCTCACACTCGGCTTGCCCGAAGCCTTCGCGTCGTCCCCGCCCGCCTTGTCACTGCCACCCCCACCGCAGGCACTCGCGCCCACCAGCATCGCACCGGTGACGAGTGCGATCCCTATGCCGCCCTTGCGCCGTCCCACGACCTGCCCCGCTCTCTCGCTCTTCGCCCCTGAGGGGCCCGACTCTCCTGTCAGACAGCGAGAGCACGGTCCACAGTTGCACGCGTCGCGTAAAACATGTTTCAAAACTCTGCGGACCTGGCGGGCTCCGGGCGGGCCGTCGGACCGGACCCCTCGGGAGGCAGACGAAGCGCCGCCGGAGCCGCCCCGGGCGTACGACGCCGGAACCGCCGGAGACCGCCCAGACGTACGACACCGGAACCGCCCGGGCCGGCGCGGGTCGTCAGCCCTCGAACGCGACGCCGACGCCGAGCAGGACCAGCACCAGCCCGGTGACCAGGCGCAGCCCGCGCTGTACGGCCGGCCGGGCCACCAGCGCCCGGCCGCGGCTGACGCCCCAGGTGAACAGCAGGTACCAGCTGGCGTTGACCGCCCCCCACAGCGTGCCCAGCAGCGCCATCGACATGAAGACGGGGCCGTGGGCGGTGACGAACTGGGGCAGCACCGAGACTGCGAAGACACCGGACTTCGGATTGCCGAGCTGGGTCGCCAGCCCATTGCCGAAGGCGCTCCAGCGCCGGTCGCGCCGACCGGCCCGGTCGGCCGGCGGGGCGGTGGAGCGGAACGCGCGGATCGTGTTGATCCCGAGGGCGACGAGCATGACGCCGCCCGCGACGCGGATGGCGGTGTAGACACCCGGGTGGGCCAGCAGCAGGGTGGACAGTCCCGCGGCCGCGGACAGGGCCCAGATGACCAGGCCCAGCGCGTTGCCGACGATGGTGGGCCGGGCGAGGCTCATCCCGCCCTCCAGGGTCTGACGGGTCATCAGCGCCTGTCCGGCGCCCGGGAGCATCGCCAGCAGCCATGTCGTCACGAAGAAGAGCGGCAGGTGAGTGGGCACTACGGCAACCTCTCGCGCACCGCCGCGAGGAACACGTCGTTCTCCTCCGGCGTTCCCACGGACACCCGCAGCCAGGAGGGCACCCCACTGTCGCGGACGAGGGCACCCCGTGCGGTGATCTCCCGCCAGGCCCGGTGGCTGTCCCGGAACCGGCCGAACTGGACGAAGTTCGCCTCGGACGCGGTCACTTCGTAGCCGGCGGCCACCAGCGCCCGGACCATCCGGTCCCGTTCGGCGGTGATGCGCCCGACGTTGGCCAGCAGGGCCGGGGCGTGCTCCAGCACGGTCAGCGCGATGGCCTGCGCCGGCGCGGACAGGTGGTAGGGCAGACGGACGAGCTGGACGGCGTCCACGATCGCCGCCGTGCCGACCAGGTAGCCCAGGCGCAGCCCGGCGAGGCCCAGTCCCTTGGACAGGGTGCGCACCACGACGAGCAGCGGCCGGTCCTCGATCAGGGGCAGCGCGGAGGGCGTGCGCTGGAAGTCGACATACGCCTCGTCGAGGATCACCAGGGCGGGCCCGGCGGCCTGTGCCGCGTCGTACAGCGCGCTCACGGTGTCGGGCGAAAGCCCGTTGCCGGTCGGGTTGTTGGGCGCGGTGAGGAACACGACGTCCGGCCGGTGCTCGGCGATGGCCGCGCGGGAGGCGTCCACCGAGACGGTGAAGTCCTCGGCCCGGGGGACGGAGATCCAGCCGGTGCCAGTGCTGCGCGCGATCTCGCGGTGGACCGCGTACGAGGGCTCGAAACCCAGGGCGGTCCGCCCGGGGCCGCCGAACGCCTGCAGGAGCTGCTGGATGACCTCGTTGGAGCCGTTGGCGGCCCATATCCCGCGCTCACTCAGCGGTAAGCCGGTACCGGCTTCGACGTGCTTGGCGAGCGCGGTGCGCAGGGCCACGGCGTCGCGGTCCGGGTAGCGGTTCAGGCCGCGCAGCACGGGACCGAGTCCGGCCAGGATCTCGTCCACCAGCCCGTCGGGCAGGGGGTAGGGGTTCTCATTGGTGTGGAGCCGGACGGGGACGTCGATCCGTGGAGCGCCGTAGGCGGTCAGGCCCTTCAGCTCGGCGCGGATCGGCAGATCCTCGATGCTGGCCATGGAAGTCCTTCAGTCGATGAAGTCCGACACGAGAGGTCCGGCGACCGCCCGGAACTCCTCGAAGTACGCATGCCGTGCCCCCTCCAGCAGTTCGAGCCGCGCCCCCGGGATGCGCCGCGCCAGCAGCGCGGCGTTCGCCGTGGGGTTGAGCAGGTCGTCGCTGCCGTGCACGACGAGGGTGGGGCAGGAGATCCGCGGCAGGGCGTCCCAGGTGTCGTGACCGTCGCTGGCCACCAGGTGCCGCCTGCGTGCGAAGGCCGGCATCGCGGGGTCGCCGAGGGTGCGGTAGGGGCCGGGGTGGGCGGCCCGCCAGGCGGGGGTGTACATCAGGTCGAGCAGCGCCTCGCGCCGGGCGGCCGGATCCGGGACGGCCAGCGCCCGGCGCACGGTGTCGTCGCGCTCGACCGCGTGCGGCCCTCCGGGAGAGGTGCACCCGAGGACGAGGGACCGCACGCGGTGCGGCTGGTCGAGGGCCAGCCACTGCGCGACGCGGCCCCCCATCGACGTGCCGTACACGTCGGCCCGTTCGATCCCGAGCTCGTCGAGGACCGCGCGCACGTCGTCGGCGAGCAGCCTGGTGCTGTAGGGCACGTCCGGCTTGTCGCTGTCGCCGGTGCCGCGGTAGTCGACGGTGAGGGTGCTGCGGGTGCCGTGGAAGTCGTCGCGGACGCCGTCCCACCAGTGGTGGTTGTTGGCCTGGCCGGCGAGCAGGATCAGCGGGGAACCCGTCCCCCGGAGCTGGTAGGCGATGCGTGTCCCGTCCGCGGCCTTGGCGTACGACATGCCCATGGTCCCTTCCCTCGGATGTCCCCGTGGACGCTACAGCGTGGCGCCCGCGGGTGAGTCCGGCTCCGCCTCGTGCGCGAAGTAGCCGGTGGCGACCTTGCGGCCGGAGCGGAGGTGGGCGCCCTCCTGGATCTCGAAGAGCGAGTTGAACTCGGCCGCGGCGAGGGGGAGCCGCCAGGTCCCGGCCTCGCTGCGGGCGGTCTTCGACACCTTGCCGCGGACCAGCATGGCCGTGGGCTCGTTGTGCGCGGCGTGCGGGCCGTAGTAGAGCGGGAAGGCGTCGGCGGCCCGGTAGGCGGGGATGAAGACGCGGCGGTAGCGGTCGGAGGTGTTCTTCTCGGACGCGTGGACGGCCAGCGGGTGCAGGAAGACGACGGTACCGGCGGGTCCGGGGCAGTCCTGGACCGTGGACTCGTCCACGCCGACGCCTTCGAGGGTCGCGATCTTCCCCCCGAAGTGGCCGTCGACCTCGTGGCTGAGCAGCCCCTTCTTGTGGGCGCCGGCGGCCACCTTCAGGCAGGCGTTCTCGGGGCTCGCGTCGTCGAGGTAGATGAGCGAGGCCACCAGGTCGGTGTTGGAGTGCGGGTAGTAGGCGAAGTCCTGGTGCCACTCCACGACGCTGCCGACGCGGGGCGCCTTCACGTTGAGCTTGGAGTACTGCAGGATCAGGTCCTCGCCGATGAGGTCGGCGACCGCGTCGAGAAGGCGCGGGTGCTCGGCCAGTTCGGCGAACACCTTGTCGCGGCTCGTCGGCGCCCAGATGCGACGCGCCTTGGAGGCGTCGCCCGGCTCCGTCTCGGCCACGGAGTTCAGGTCCGGACTTGAGATCAGCTCGCCGACGACCTCACGGGCACGGTCGATGAGGTCGCTCTCGAAGAGTCCTTCGACGACCAGGAAACCGGTGTCCCGGTAGGTTTCGATCTGGCTCTCGGAGAGGACGTTTCCCATGAAATTCGCTCTCTTTCCGGCAATGGCCGCGAGGGATCTGGTGCTGCCCGTTCCATCGACACAGGGACGGAAAGGCTCTGGGGTATCGAGTCTGACACCGCAGGGTGGCGCACACAAGGTTCAACTGGGTTCGGCGGGCGGCACCTTGAAGAAATCGAATGGCATCGAAGCTGCCTCTTCCAGTGCCCCTTCACACCTTTCGCCACGCATAGCGTGAGGTTCTCCACGCGACTTTCCTACGGCTAGGGAGTGCCATGACCGGCGTCTCGCAAGAACCTGCTGTCCGTACGAACGCGACGGCAGTGGAGATTCTTGACTGCACGCTTCGGGACGGAAGCTATTCCGTGAACTTCGCGTTCAAGGAAGAGACCATCAGAGCGGTTCTGGCCGGCCTGGAGAGGTCCGGTATCGGGCTGATCGAACTCGGGCACGGTCTGGGCCTCAATGCGGGGGAGGCGCTGTCCCAGCCCAGCCTGGTGCCCGACGACGAGTGCTTCGTGATCGCGACCGAGACACTGGACCGGGCCTCCTGGGGCATGTTCTGCATCCCGGGGCTCGCCGAGCCGGACCATCTGACGCGCGCCGCCGAGGCCGGCATGGGGTTCGTCCGGATCGGTGTGGACATCACCGACGTGGGCCCGGCCGAGCCGTTCGTCGCGCTGGCGCAGGAGCTGGGCCTGCGGACCTTCGTGAACCTGATGAAGACCAACGTCCTCGGCCCGGACGGGGCCGTGGCGACGGCCCGGCGGTGCGCCGCGTTCGGGGCGGACAGCGTGTATCTGGTCGACTCCGTGGGCGGCTACCTGCCGCACGAGGTGGCCGAGCTGTTCGGGCGCGCCGCCACGGAGGTGCCCGTCCCGCTCGGCTTCCACGGCCACGACAACCTGGGGCTCGCCAACGCGAACGCCCTGGCGGCGGCGACGGCCGGGGCACGCTTCGTGGACACCACCCTGGACGGCATCGGCCGGGGGGCGGGGAACACGGTGACCGAGTCCTTCGCCGCGACACTGACCCGCCACCAGGGTCCGACCGGGTACGACCACCGCGCGCTTGCCCGGCTGAGCGAGAGCGTCGTACGCCCCCTCGCGCGGCTGCACGACGACCGGACGTTCCAGGTGATGGGCGGGCTGACGCAGACGCATTCGAGCTTCTTCCCGCTGATCACGCACTGCGCCGAGGCCGCCGGGGTGGACGTCTTCGAGCTGATGGCGGCCGTCGCCGAGGTCGAGCGCGTCCGCCCCACGGAGACCCTCGTGAAGGAGATCGCCGCCGGCCTGCGGCAGTGAGGACCGCGTTGCGGAACGATGCGATCCGGCCAGCCGCAGGCGCTTCTCAGGCGACCGGTCCGCACTCCCCCGGCGCACCGTACGTACGGAAATCAACAGAACCCTACGACTGGAATAATCAACCATAAGGGACATTTCCCTCTGAGCACCGCCGGCGCGAGGCACTCGGCCGCGGTCACAACTGCCGTTGTGCCTCCCGCCGCGCGGGTGGCTTGATAACCGGGGTTTTCCAGAGGCAACCGCTGCCGTTAGGGTCGATACCGTCGGAACAACGACTCGGTCCGCAGCCGCACGGGTCATCGCACAAGGAGTGTGCATGGCAGACCTTTTCGACGATCCCAGTACGGAATGCGTTGTCCTTGTGAAGAGCACCACCGGCCTCGTCGGCGAACTTCTCGGCTGATCCACCGCACCACCTTCATCCGGCTTACGGGGGCCAGGAGAATTCCCTACCGGGAATGGCTGCCGACCGCACCCGAAACCGTCACCCACCCTATTTCCGACGGCGGGCGCAGGTAGACACATCTGGAGCACTTGAGAAGATGATCAACTGGGCGAATGTCGAGGAATTCGGAGTACAGCTTCAGCGTTATCGCAAGAGAGCCCGACTGAGCCAGAAGATCTTGGCCGACCTCTCCACGGTGAGCGTGCGGGCCGTCCGCAACCTGGAGCTCGGGCAGGTCGCCGCCCCGCGCCGGGAGACCGTGCGGCTGCTCGCCGACGCCCTCCGGCTGACCACGCACGAGCGGCTGTCGTTCGAGCTGGCGGCGGGCGGCGAGGTCGACGAGGCGCTGTTCGGAACCCTCAGTCTGCCGACGGACGTTCTGGCCCGCCCGCTCGTCGGACGCACCCGCGATCTCGACGCGCTCATGCGCCGGCTGCTGAACGACCAGCGGCGTCTCATGGTCCTGTGCGGATTCGCGGGCGTCGGCAAGACTCACCTGGCCGCCGCCGCGGCCCGTTCCGTCCAGGCGGCGACGGCGACGTCCGTGCTCTGGGTCCGGTTGCAGCAGGACGCCGACCGGGGCCCGCTCCAGACGGCGATCGCCGACCTGCTCGTCGGGGAGGGCGCGGGTGCGGGCAGGCTCGCCCGGCAGATCGGCGACCGCGCCACCCTGCTGGTCCTCGACGGCAACGACAGCGGCGAGGTGCGCCGCGAGACCGTGTGGACCCTCGTCCGTGAGTGCCCGCGCCTGACCGTCCTGGAGACCAGCCGCGTCCCCCATGACGTCTCGGACCACCACAGGTTCCTGGTGACCCCGCTGCCCATCTGCCGGCCGGGAGCGCCACAGGCCGACGCCGCGAGCGCGCCCGCCCTGGACTTCCTGCTGCGGCGCTTCGCCGACATGCGGCCCACCTTCCAGCCGGACGAGGGCGAGGTGCGCAAGCTCGCGGAGGTGTGCGGCAGGCTGGACGGTCTGCCGAGCGCCCTGGAGTCCGCCGCCTTCTGGGCGACGGTGATCTCCATCGACGAGCTGCTGGCCATGGCACGGGACGAGCCGGAGGCCGTGGCCAGCCACCCGGCGACGCGCACCGACCCCGTGGCGGCCGCGCAGCGCATCCTGGGCCAGCAGACGCCCGCCGCCCAGGACGTGGCGCTGCGGCTCGCCGGCTGGTCCGAGGGCTGGACCATCGACCAGGTCGTGAGACAGTCCCGGCTGCCCCGGGCGCAGGCGGCCCTCGCCGTGCAGTCGCTGCTGCACGCCGGCCTGATCACGGAGCTTCAGTCGAAGCCGGGCGGCCCCGTCCGCTTCACGCTCCTCCATCTCGTCCGGGTCGCGCTGCACGCCCGTTTCCCGCACGTCCCGCAGCTCACCCTGGCCGCGGGCTGACCGACCGGACCCGCCGGTCCACGCGCCCGCCGATCCGCCTTCGTCCACTGACCACCCGTCAATTCCTCTCACAGCAACCGGAGTAGTCGCATGCGCCTGTGCACCATGACCCTGGACGGCCAGGAGGACGTCGGCATCGCGGTCGACGGCGGGATCGTCCCGCTCAGCACCGTCGCCGAGCTGACCGGGGCCACGCTCGGCCCGACGCTGCTGGACGTCGTCGTCGGCGACCGGCTCGGGCGGATCCGGGAAGCGCTGGCCGATCCCGAGCTGCGGGCCAAGGCCGTACGGTCCGCCGAGGTGACCTTCGGACCCCTGTACCGGAATCCGCCCAAACTCTGGGGCGTCGGGCTGAACTACCGGCGGCACGCCGACGACCTGGAGGTCGAGCAGCCCAGCGGCACCCCCGGGTCGTACCTGCGCCCGAGCAGCTGCGTCATCGGCCACGGCGACGAGATCGTCCTGCCGGTCCAGTCGGACCGCGTCACGGCGGAGGCGGAGCTGGGTGTGGTGATCGGGCGGACCTGCCGGGACGTCGCGCCGGAGGACGCCGAGTCCGTCATCTTCGGCTACACGACCGTGCTGGACATGACGGCCGAGGACGCGATCCGCATCAACCCGCGCTACATCCCGTGGTCCAAGGCGTTCGACACGTTCTGCAGCCTGGGCCCCTGGGTGGTGACGCCGGACGAGGTGGGCGAGCTGGCCTCGACACGGATCGCCACCGTGGTGAACGGGCGGACGATCGCCACCAACCAGGTGTCGGCCATGATGCGCGACCCGCACTGGCAGGTCGGCCACTTCTCCGGCGGCATGACGCTCGACGCCGGGTCCGTCATCGCCACGGGGACGCCCGGGGCCGGGGTCATCCGGGACGGCGATGTCGTCGAGGCCGTGGTCGAGGGGATCGGCACGCTCCGGAACACCGTGCGCCAGGCCACCCGGTAGCCGAAGAAGCGGCAGGAGCCCGGGAAGGGGCGGCAATGGATCTGGGTGTATCCGGACGGACCGCGCTCGTGTGCGCGTCCACGGACGGTCTCGGCCGTGCGGTCGCCGAGGCGCTCGCGCACGAGGGCGCCGACGTCGTGGTGTGCGGCCGTCGCGCGGAACTGGCTCGCGACATTGCGGCGAAGCTGCCCTCCGCCGTCGGCATCGGCGCCGACCTGCTGGCGCCGACGGGCGCGGCCGAACTGGTGGAGCGGGCCACCGCCGCGTTCGGGCCGATCGGCATCCTGGTCCTCAACGGCCCGGGGCCCCGTCCCGCGCCGGTCACCGGCATCGAGGCCGACGAGCTCGGCGCGGCGGTCGACTCGCTGGTGACGGCGCACCACCGTCTGCTGTCCCGCACGCTGCCGCACATGCGGCAGCAGCGGTGGGGGCGGGTGCTCGCCATCGGGTCCAGCGCGGTGGTCGCACCCATCGCAGACCTCGCGCTCTCCGGTGTCGGCCGCACCGCGCTGGCCGCCTATCTGAAGATGCTCGCCACCGAGGTGGCCTCCGACGGAGTGACCGTCAACATGCTGCTCCCCGGGCGCATCGCCACACACCGCGTGGAGCAACTGGACGCGGGGCGCGCCGCCCGGTCGGGCCGGACCGTGGAGGAGGAGCGCGCGCAGTCCGCCGCCCGCATCCCGATGAACCGGTACGGCACGCCGGAGGAGTTCGCGCGGTGCGCCGCCTTCCTGTGCAGCGACGCGGCGGCCTACGTCACGGGTACGGCACTGCGCTGCGACGGCGGGCAGTCGCCGGTCCTGTGAGTACGACGCCTCGGGGCGGGCGGGTGTTCTCGGGGCGGGCGTTTTCGGGGTGGGCGGGTGATGCTGGTGAGCGGACAGCCCTGCGAGAAGGGCAGGAGGCTCGACCAGGTGACCGCCGTCAACCCGATGAACAGCGCCTCGGTGCTGGCCGCCTTCGGCGCGCTCGGCGTCCTGGTGGTGGTCTTCGCGGAGTCCGGCCTGCTGGTCGTCGGTTTCTTCCTGCCCGGTGACACCCTGCTGTTCCCGGCCGGAGTGCTGTGCGCCGACACCGCGCAGCAGGCGCCTCGGCTGGCGCTGTGGCAGGTGCTGCTGTGCGCGGCCGTCGGGGCGGTGGCCGGCGGGCAGGTGGGATATCTGATCGGGCGGCACGGCGGACGGGCCCTGCTGGCCCGTACCTCCAGCCGGCGGGTGAAGGCGGCGGCCGTGCGGGCCGAGAGGCTGCTGGCGCGGTACGGCTACGGGAAGGCACTGGTCATCGGGCGGTTCGTGCCGTTGCTGCGGACGGTGCTGCATCCCGTGGCCGGGGTGCTCGACGTGCCCGTGCGGCCCTTCACGATCTGGCAGACCGTGGGCGGGGTGCTGTGGTCGCAGCTGCTCGTCCTCGCCGGTTACACCCTCGGTGCCTCGGTCCCGCACATCGACGACTATCTGCTGCCGCTGGTCGCCGTGGTCGTGGTCCTGTCGATGCTGCCCCTCCTGGCCGAGGCACGCCGAGCCCGCCGAGCCCGCCGAGCGCGCCGCTGATAGTGCCCCGTGGCAGTCGGGGCCGCCGCCGGGCGGTGCCGTTGTCGAAGGTCCCGTCCATGAACAACTGCACCCCGGCCATCCACCGCGGCGCGCCGCCGGTGCCCCGGAGCCGGACCGGCTCGGCCACGGCGTCCTCGTCCGCCCCGGCCCGGCGCCAGGACGCGATCCGCGGCCGCAGGGGCAGGCTGTGCCGGTGAGTCCGGACGCGGCCAGGGCGCGCGGCACCTCGGCCTCGGTGGGCCGGGGACGACAGCCTCGCCGGGTGCGCAGGCGGCGTCCGCCGGCACCAGCCCGGTGGGCCGGCCATCGGAATCGCAGACGATCAGCGCGCCCGACGTGAACCGGCTGGGACCGCCGATGTCCGCGCGGTGCAGCGCGCGCTCGCCGTCCGGCGCCGAGTGCGCGTCGAACAGGTCGACGAGGCGGAAATGCCGTCGGGCACTGAGCCGGGGTCCAGGCCCCCAGCCGCGCGGCCAGGCGCCCGCCGCAGCCCTCGTACCGCCGTGGCCGGCGCGGTCCGTACGGCGGTCAGACCCTGGCAGCCGGACAGGTCGACGCCCATGGTGCGGTCGGCGCCGGACATCGGATGCAGACGGCCGTCGGTGCGGCCCGCGGTCACCACCGCCCCGCGCAGGTCCACGACCCTGCTGCCGGGTCCGGCGAGGACACGGGCCTCCCGGTCGCCGTCGGACGGCCGCTCACTGGCCGCCGGTGATCCGGGGGCCTGGTGCGGCTGTCGGACACCGTGACGGGCGCACCACGCGCCCGCCTCGCCGGCCACCACGGGCCTGTGCATGCGGTGGCGTTCGGCCCGGACGGGCGCGTGGCAGCCGCCGGCAGTGACGACGACACGGTGCGGCTGTGGGATGCGGCCACCGCGAGGACCGGGCCCTCTTCACCGGGCGGGAAGCCGATCCGCCCGCTCTCTGCGCCGAGAGCGGTGTGCGCAAGCGCCCCGCCCTCCCGGGGCCGAGCAGCCGGAGAGCAGGCCGGCGACATCTGCCTTGGCCCTGCCGGCCGGTCTGGTGGTGCCCTCGGCGGCGTACGCACTGCGCCGCGCGGCTCAGCGCAGGCTGCGGTTCTTGGGGCGTTTGCGGTTGACACGGGCGGGGCGCTGGAGCGTGGCCAGTTCGCCGATCTCCGCGCGGACATGGGGCGGGTCACCCCGGCGGGAATCGCCCGCGCACCACCAGCACGGCCGTCCGTTGGCCTCCCGCGGGTGCATGCCGAGGTCATGGACGGTGCACAGGGGCCACGCCCGCCACAGACACTCCGTCACCGTCTCCTGGACGGCGTCGGCGACGGCCGTCAGGGCCTCGGCGGCGGACTCCGTCGGGGAGCAAGGAGGCGCCATGCGCTTCGCCGTCGGCGAGAGCCACATGGACGTGCTCGTCCAGGCCTCCGGCCTCGGGGTAGGCGATCAGGCGCAGCGGACGCTGTCCGGGGACGGTGACCGCCAGATCGCGGTTGACGGCCGCCAGCGCCTCGTCCCACAGCGGATATTCACCGGCGAGCACGAGGCGCGGCTCGGGCAGACCGAGGAAGGCACACATGAGCACATCCTCACAAACGCACGGCGCACTGCTGCGGCCGCCACGGCCGGCATACCGGCGACAGGGCCCAAGGACGCGTGCTGGACGGGCACATGACGAACCGTGAGACTGGACGGGTCCGGCACCCCGCGCCCCGGTTCTTCAGGACGGTGACCCATGGATGAGGCACTCCCCCGCGTCGAACTCACCCCTCGGGCCGCGGATCTGGTGCGGCGACTGCACGCCGATCACGGCCCGCTGATGTTCCACCAGTCCGGCGGCTGCTGCGACGGCAGCGCGCCCATGTGCTACCCGGACGGCGAGTTCCGTACCGGCGACTCGGACGTGCTGCTCGCGGAGCTGGCGGTGGACGGGGTGACCGAGCCCGTCACCTTCTGGATGTCCCGGAGTCAGTACCAGGCGTGGAGCCACACCCGGCTGATCGTGGACGTCGTCCCCGGACGGGGCAGCGGCTTCTCACTGGAGGCACCCGAGGGGGTGCGTTTTCTCACCCGTTCTCGCGTAGTCGACGCCTAGTCGGCCCGGTGCTCGCCGCGCTCTGGTCCACTGCCCCGTAGAACCCGTACGGAACCTGTACGGCCATATCCGTACGCAGGGACAGTTGACGAGACATCAGGGGGCACGGTGACCAGACGTCGCAGGTGTTCGGCAGCGGGCAGAGCGGTTCTCACGGTGGTCACGGCGTTCGGTGTGCTGGCCGGTGCGGCCCTGGCGGGGGCGGCGCCGGCCGGTGCGGTTCCGGCCGGCGAGCGGATCGCTCCGGGCGTCACCTACCGGCAGTTCGACGTCGACGCGGCCGCGGGCACGGCACACGCCCATCTGCTCACGGTCGATCTGGCCGATCCGCATGTCCGCGTGGGCCTGCTGCACCCGGGCGCGGTGGCGGCCCGGGCCACCGTCTCCGGGATGGCGGACTCGGCCGGGGCGGTCGCCGGGGTCAACGGTGACTTCTTCCACATCACCGAGACCCAGCATCCGGGCGTGCAGGCCACCGGCGCGAGCGTCGGACCGGCGATCGCGGACGGGCAGGTGCTGAAGGCGGCGGTGCCGGACGGGCAGCGGTTCGGGCCCACGCTGCCGCCGGGGACGAGCACCCGGGACGTCTTCGGCGTCGGCACCGACCGGCGGGCCCGGCTGGACCGCCTCTCCCTCGTCGGCCGCGTCGCCACGCCGGAGGGCACCTTCCCGCTGAAGGGCCTCAACCAGTACGCGCTCGCGCAGAACTCCGTCGGCGCCTTCACCTCACGCTGGGGCAGCGCCTCGCGGATGCGCGCCGTGTGCGGCAGCGACATCGAGCGGTCGGCGCCGTGCAGCACCGACACCCACGAGGTGAGGGTCCAGGGCGGCCGGGTGGTCTCCGCCTCCGACACGCCGGGAAGCGGGGCGATCCCGGCGGACACCACGGTCCTCGTGGGCCGCGAGGAGGGTGCGCAGCGGCTGCGCAAGCTGTCCGTCGGTGACGCGGTGACCGTGACGCACACCCTGGCGGCGGCCTCGTCCAGGGTGCCGTACGCGTTCGCGATCGGCGGGTTCCCCGTCCTGCGGCACGGCAAGGCGCTGTCCGGTCTGGACGACGTCACCTCGACGGTGCGCACGGTCGTGGGCTTCAGGGGCGGCGGACGGCAGTTGCTGATCCTGGCGCTGGACGGGGCCGCCGCCTATCGGACCGGCCTGACGGTCGCGGAGGAGACCGACGTCATGCGTCTGCTGGGCGCGTCCGACGCGTTCAACCTCGACGGCGGCGGTTCGACGGAGCTGGTCACCCGTGACGACGGAGCGCGCGCCGTGACGGTCCGCAACCATCCGAGTACGGGCACCGAACGCCCCGTCGCCAATGGGATCGGCGTCTTCTCGACCCCCTGAGCCAGGGCTGATTCAGGGCCGCAGGCCGCTCACCAGCTCGGCGGTCGTCATGAGCCCGCTGTGGATGGTGGGCGCCATGCTCGTGCCGGCCAGGAAGAAGCCGAGCAGCATGCAGACCAGGGCGTGGGACATCTTCAACGCGCAGTTGCGAATGAAGATCACGGCCAGGATCAGGAGCAACAGCACCACAGAGATGGAAACGGCCATCGGGAACCTCCTCCGCCACGCCCGTTGAGCGCGTTCGGCCGCAAGTGTGGCGTAGCGGAGGGTTTGTCCGGGCGGCTGACGTGTCCCCCAAACGTGTGGTGTCTCGCGCTCGGGCGGGCGTCGGGGAAGGCCTCGGACCTGCCAGACCGGCGCAGAAGCCCACCCCGGGTGGGGCGGGCTTCACGCGCTCGGTGTCAGGGTGCCTGGAGGTCGACCAGTTGGGCCAGCGCCTCCCGATGGGCCCCCGCCGTGCCGTAGGCGATGGAGTCCGCCTTGGCCCGCTTGAGGGACAGGTGGACCGGGTGCTCCCAGGTCATGCCGATCCCGCCGTGCAGTTGCAGCGCCTCCTCGGTGGCGTGGACGGCGACGGGCGCCGCGTACGCCTGGGCGACGGCGACCGACACGTCGGTGTCCTCGCCGGAGGCCAGCGCGTCGGCGGCCGCACGGGCCGCCGCCCGCAGGTTGACGACCTCCAGCCACAGCTGGGCGAGCCGGTGCTTGAGCGCCTGGAATCCGCCGACCGGCCGGTTGAACTGCTTGCGCTCCTTCAGGTAGCGGACCGTCTCGGTCAGCGCCCAGTCGGCCACGCCGAGTTGCTCGGAGGCCAGCAGCCCGGCGGCGGTGCGCAGCGCCCTCCGTACGGCGGGTTCCGCGTCGCCGACACGGCGGCCGGGAGCGCCCTCCAGGCGTACCGCCGCCAGCGGCCGGGTCAGGTCCAGGGAGATCTGCGGGGTGATCGTCACGGCGTCGGCCGGGACGGCGTACAGGCCGCCGTCGTCGGCCGGGACGAGCAGGACGTCGGCCACGGCCGCGTCGGCGATGCCCGTCAACTCGCCGTGCAGGGCGCCGTTCTGCAGCCGCACGGTCTTCACCTCGGCGCCCGGGGCCGTGTGCAGCCCGACCGCGAGGGCGCCGATGGTCCGGCCGGAGGCCAGCTGCCCCAGCAGTTCCTCGTCACCGCAGGCCAGCAGGGCCTCGGTGGCCACGACCGCGCTGGTGAGATAGGGCACGGGTGCGACCGCCCGGCCCAGCTCCTCCAGTACGACGGCGACTTCGCGGGGTGAGGCGCCCTGGCCGCCCTGCTCGTCGGGCACCAGGAGCCCGGCCAGGCCCATGCCCTCGGCGAGGGACTTCCACAGGGCGAGGTCGTGCGGGGTGTCCGACTCGACGCGGGCGATGACGTCCGTCGGTGCGCAGTGGTCCGTGAGCAGGTCGCGGACGGCCGCCCGCAGCGCCTCTTCCTCCTCCGAGTACAGCAGGTCGGTCATCGGGCCAGGTCCTTCCATGCGACGTCCTTGTCGGTGCGCGGCTCGGCGGGCAGGCCGAGGACCCGTTCGGCGACGATGTTCAGCAGGACCTCGCTGGTCCCGCCCTCGATGCTGTTGCCCTTGGAGCGCAGATAGCGGTAGCCGGCGTCACGGCCGGTGAAGTCGACCAGCTCCGGACGGCGCATGGTCCAGTCGTCGTACCACAGGCCCTCTTCGCCGCGGAGTTCGACCTCCAGGCCGCTGATCTCCTGGTTGAGGCGGGCGAAGGCGAGCTTCATGCCGGAGCCCTCGTAGCCGGGCTGGCCGGCGACGAGCTGCTGGCGCAGGCGTTCGGCGGTGAGGCGGGAGACCTCGGCCTCGACCCACAGCTTGAGCAGCCGCTGGTGCAGCTCGTGGGTGCGCAGTTCGGGGCGTTCGCGCCAGGTCTTGGCGACCGGGCCGATCATGCCGCCCTCGCGGGGCAGGGCCATGCCGCCGATGGAGACACGCTCGTTCATCAGCGTGGTCTGGGCGACCCGCCAGCCGTCGCCGACCGCGCCGAGGCGGCGGGTGTCGGGGATGCGGACGTCGGTGAGGAAGACCTCGTTGAACTCGGCCTCGCCGGTGATCTGGCGCAGCGGCCGGACCTCGACGCCCGGGTCGGTCATGTCGCAGAGGAAGTAGGTGATGCCGGCGTGCTTGGGCACGTTCGGGTCGGTGCGGGCGATGAGGATGGCCCAGCGGGCGATGTGCGCGCTGGACGTCCACACCTTCTGCCCGTTGACGACCCAGTCCTCGCCCTCCCGTACGGCCCGGGTGCCGAGCGCGGCGAGGTCGGAGCCGGCGCCGGGCTCGCTGAACAGCTGGCACCAGACCTCCTCCCCGGTCCACAGGGGCCGCAGGAAGCGCTGCTTCTGCTCGTCCGTGCCGTACTTGAGGATCGTCGGCGCGGCCATGCCGAGGCCGATGCCGATGCGCCGGGGGTCGTTGTCGGGGGCGCCCGCGGCCTCCAGTTCGGCGTCCACGACGGCCTGCAGGGCGCGTGGGACGCCCAGACCGCCGAGGCCCTCCGGGTAGTGGACCCAGGCGAGGCCCGCGTCGAAGCGGGCGCGCAGGAAGTCCAGGCGGTCGGTGCTCGCAGGGGGATGCGCGGCCAGCAACTCCCGTGTACGGCGGCGCAGTTCTTCGGCGTCGGTCATGCTGTCTCCTCCATCACCACGGCGATCCGGCCGGTGGAGCGGCCGTCCGCCACCTTCTGCACGGCCACGGCGGCCTCGCTCAGCGGCACCCGCTCGCTCACCAGGGGCTTGATCGCGCCCCGGGCGGCCAGCTCGGTGAGCTGCTCGTGGCACTGCAGGATCAGCTTCGGGTTCTTGGTGTTGTACAGGCCCCAGTGGAGGCCCAGGATCGAGTAGTTCTTCACGAGGGCGTGGTTGAGGGCGGGGCTCGGGATGGTGCCGCTGGCGAAGCCGACGACGACGATCCGGCCCTCGAAGGCGACGAGCTTGGCGGACTGGGCGTAGGCCTCGCCGCCGACGGGGTCGTAGATCACGTCCGCGCCCCGGCCGCCGGTGGCCTCCTTCACGGCCGCGATCACGTCCTCGCTGCGGCGGTCGACGACCACGTCACAGCCCAGCTCACGGGCCACGGCGGCCTTGTCCGCGCCGCCGACGACACCGATCACGGTGGCGCCGGCCGCCTTGCCGAGCTGGACGGCGGCACTGCCGACACCGCCGGCGGCGGCGTGCACGAGCAGGGTCTCCCCCGCTTCCAGACCGGCCCGGCGGTGCAGGCCGAACCAGCCCGTCTGGTAGCCGATGTGGAGCGCGGCGGCCTCGGCGTCGTCCAGCGACTCGGGCGCGGGCAGCAGGGCACGGGCGTCGGCGAGCGCGTACTCGGCGAAACCGCCGTACGGCAGCGCGGGGTTGGCGATCACGCGGCGGCCGTCCTCGGTCTCGCCGCAGATCTCCACGCCGGGTGTGAAGGGCAACGGCGGGCGCACCTGGTACTGGCCGCGGCACAGCAGCGCGTCCGGGAAGTTGATGTTGGCGGCGCGCACGCGCAGCAGCACCTGCCCGTCACCCGGTGCGGGCCGCTCCACCTCCGCGAGGCGCATCACCTCGCTCGGCTCGCCGTTCTCGTGCACTTGCCATGCCTGCATGCGGGGCCTCCACGGGACTGCTTCGTCTGACCGGGTCCGACGGCATACTAAGCGGTCGCTTGCCCATCAGGGAACAGGCGGCCGCACCCCGGCTCGCGTCGCGTGGGTCACGTCCGGGACGCCGGCCGCGCCCGTACGTGCATCCGCTCGCCCTGCGGCCCGAACAGACTCAGGAACTCCACCGGACCCTCGCCCGTCGACCCGAACCAGTGCGGCACGCGCGTGTCGAACTCGGCGGCCTCCCCCGCGGAGAGCACCACGTCGTGCTCGCCGAGGACCAGCCGCAGCCGGCCCGACAGCACATACAGCCACTCGTAGCCCTCGTGGGTGCGCGGATCCGGCTCCTGCTCGCGCTGCGGCTCCAGCACCTTGAAGGCCTGGAGGCCGCCGGGCTGGCGGGTGAGCGGCCAGTGGGTGCGCCCGCCCCGCACGATCGGCTTCGACCGCACCCGCGGATCCCCCACCGGCGGCGCGCCGACCAGTTCGTCCAGCGGCACCTGGTGGACCCGGGCGATCGGCAGCAGCAGTTCGAGGCTGGGTCTGCGCAGGCCGGACTCCAGCCGGGAGAGGGTGCTCACGGAGATGCCGGTGGCCTCGGACAGCGCGGCCAGGGTCACCTCCCGCTCCTTGCGGATGCGCCGCAGCCGGGGTCCCACCCCCGCGAGAACGTCGTCGGAACTCATGCCGGTATTGCAGATTCGGCAAACACGTTTGTCAATACCGCAGCGCCGGAGCAACGGTCGGAGACGGAGGTGGTCGGACCATCGACGAACGCGGGCTGACGACTGTCGCGGTCAACCACGGCGCACCCGTACGTCGCCGCACACCCGCGCCCACCGAACCGCGCACCCGGCGGAGCGTTGGTGCACCCTTGAGGAGATGCTGCTGACCCGGCTCGCCCAGGTGTCCCGGGAGGTCGCCGCGACGGCGGCCCGGTCCCGTAAGACCGCGCTGCTCGCCGAGCTGTTCCGGGAGGCGGAGGCGGACGACGTGCCGATCGTCATCCCCTACCTGGCCGGACGGCTGCCGCAGGGCCGGCTCGGCGTCGGCTGGAAGGTGCTCGGCCGCCCGGTGCCGCCGGCCGCCGAGTCCACCCTCACGGTCCGGCAGGTCGACGCGCTGCTCGGCGAGCTGGGCAAGGTGTCCGGTCCGGGTTCGCAGGCGGAGCGGACCCGGCTCGTCGGCGAGCTGATGGGCGCCGCCACCGAGGACGAGCAGCGTTTCCTGCTCGGTCTGCTCACCGGCGAGGTGCGGCAGGGCGCGCTGGACGCCGTCGCGGTGGAGGGCCTCGCCCAGGCCACGGACGCGGACCCGGCCGCCGTACGCCGGGCGGTGATGCTCGCCGGGTCGCTGCAGACGGTCGCCCAGGCCCTGCTCGCCGAGGGACCCGGGGCGCTGGACCGCTTCCGGCTCACGGTCGGCCGGCCCGTGCTGCCGATGCTGGCGCACAGCGCCTCCTCGGTCGCCGAGGCGGTGGAGAAGCTGGGCGCCTGCGCGGTGGAGGAGAAGCTGGACGGCATCCGGGTGCAGATCCACCGGGACGGCGACACGGTCCGTGTACACACCCGCACCCTGGACGACATCACCGACCGGCTGCCCGAAGTGACCGCTGCCGCGCTGCAGTTGGGGGGTGAGCGGTTCATCCTGGACGGTGAGGTGATCTCCTTCGACGCGGCCGGACGGCCCCGGTCCTTCCAGGAGACGGCGGGCCGGGTCGGCTCCCGCACGGATGTGGCGAAGGCGGCCGAGGAGGTCCCGGTCTCCCCCGTCTTCTTCGACGCCCTGTCCGTCGACGGCACCGACCTGCTGGACCTGCCCTTCGCCGAGCGGCACGCACAGCTGGCCCGGCTGGTGCCGGAGCCGATGCGGGTACGCCGGACGGTCGCCTCGGGACCGGAGGACATCGCGGTGGCGGAACGGTTCCTTGCCGAGACGCTGGCCCGCGGGCACGAGGGCGTGGTGGTCAAGGCGCTGGACGCGCCGTACAGCGCGGGCCGGCGCGGCGCCTCCTGGCTGAAGGTCAAGCCTGTCCACACCCTCGACCTGGTGGTGCTGGCCGCCGAGTGGGGGCACGGCCGCCGCACGGGCAGGCTCTCCAACCTCCACCTGGGTGCCCGCAACCCCGACGGCAGCTTCGCCATGCTCGGCAAGACCTTCAAGGGCATGACCGACGCGATGCTCGCCTGGCAGACCGAGCGGCTGCAGGAGCTGGCGGTCGAGGACAGCGGCTGGGTGGTCCGGGTGCGCCCCGAACTCGTCGTGGAGATCGCCTACGACGGCCTCCAGCGCTCCTCCCGCTATCCGGCCGGCGTCACCCTCCGTTTCGCCCGTGTGGTCCGCTATCGCGAGGACAAACGCCCCGAGGATGCCGATACGGTGGAGGCCCTGCTGGCGGCCCACCCGGAGGTCAGGCCGTGACGGTGCGTGCGACGCGGCGCAGCGCGGGACTGCTGTTGTTCCGGCACACCGATGAGGGACTTGAGGTGTTGCTGGGCCATATGGGAGGCCCGCTCTGGGCGAAGAAGGACGCGGGCGCCTGGACCGTGCCCAAGGGCGAGTACGAACCGGAAGAGCCCGCCTGGGAGGCCGCCCGGCGGGAGTTCCAGGAGGAACTGGGGCTGGCGCCGCCCGACGGGACGGCCGTACCGCTGGGCGAGGTCGTGCAGAAGAACGGCAAGATCGTCACCGCGTGGGCCGTCGAGGCGGACCCGGACCTGACGGGCTTCAGCCCCGGCACCTTCACGATGGAGTGGCCGCCGAGGTCCGGCCGGGTGCGGGAGTTTCCGGAGCTGGACCGGGTGGAGTGGCTCGGTCTGGAGCGGGCCCGTGAGCTGGTCGTCGCGGCGCAGACCGCGTTTCTCGACCGGCTGGCGGAGCACTCGGGCTGAACAGGGGCCTTTCGCGTTGCGGCTTGCCCGGCCGCGCGCGAAGGTCGAAGCAAGCCCGCTCCCAGGGAGGTCAGCCATGCCCATCGCGACGGTGAACCCGGCGAACGGCGAGACGCTCAAGACGTACGAGCCCATGGATGAAGAGGAGCTGGAACGCCGGCTTCAGCTCGCCGAGGCCACGTTCCGCACGTACCGGACGACCACCTTCGCCGACCGCGCCCGGCTGATGAACGAGGCCGCCGGCCTGCTGGACGAGGATCAGCAGGAGATCGCCAGGGTCATGACCACCGAGATGGGCAAGCCGATCAAGCAGGCCCGCGCGGAGGCCGCGAAGTGCGCCAAGGCGATGCGCTGGTACGCCGAACGCGCCGAGGGTCTGCTGGCCGCCGAGGAGCCCCCGGAGTCGGACGTGAAGGACTCCGGCGCCTCCCGGGTCCGGGTCCGCTACCGGCCGCTCGGCCCCGTCCTCGCGGTGATGCCGTGGAACTTCCCGCTGTGGCAGGTGGTCCGGTTCGCCGCGCCCGCGCTGATGGCGGGCAACGTGGGCCTGCTCAAGCACGCTTCCAACGTCCCCCAGACGGCCCTGTACCTGGAGGACCTGTTCCACCGGGCGGGCTTCACGGAGGGCTGTTTCCAGACGCTGCTGGTCGGCTCGGCCGCGGTGGACGACATCCTGCGCGACGAGCGGGTGAAGGCGGCGACGCTGACGGGCAGCGAGCCCGCGGGCCGGGCGGTCGCCTCCACCGCCGGTGAGATGATCAAGAAGACGGTGCTGGAGCTGGGCGGCAGCGACCCGTACGTCGTCATGCCCTCAGCCGACCTGGACCGGGCGGCCCAGGTGGCGGTGACCGCGCGGGTGCAGAACAACGGGCAGTCCTGTATCGCGGCCAAGCGGTTCATCGTGCACACCGACGTCTACGACACGTTCGCCGAGAAGTTCGTCGCCGGTATGAAGGCGCTCAAGGTCGGTGACCCGCTGGAGGAGGACACCGAGGTCGGGCCGCTCTCCAGTGAACAGGGGCGCAGCGATCTGGAGGAGCTGGTCGACGACGCGAAGCGCAGCGGCGCCGAGGTGCTGTGCGGCGGCGAGCGGCCGGACGGGCCGGGCTGGTACTACCCGCCGACCGTGCTGGCCGGGATCACCCGGGAGATGCGCATCCACCGGGAGGAGGCGTTCGGACCGGTGGCCACGCTGTACCGGGCCGACGACGTGGACGAGGCACTGCTCATCGCCAACGACTCGCCCTTCGGGCTGAGTTCCAACGTGTGGACGCGGGACGAGAGCGAGGTGGAGCGGTTCACCCGCGACCTGGAGGCCGGGTCCGTGTTCGTCAACGGGATGACCGCCTCCCATCCGGCGTTCCCGTTCGGCGGGGTCAAGCGGTCCGGGTTCGGGCGTGAGCTGTCCGGGCACGGAATCCGCGAGTTCTGCAACATCACCACGGTTTGGCAGGGTGCGTGAGCGCTGCGCGGCTAGCATCCGGTTTGTGAACGGCGAAGTGACTCTGCCTCTGATCGTGGACGACCGTGGGGCCCTGCAGGTGGC
The DNA here is from genome assembly GCF_044546895.1 of Streptomyces sp. NPDC053069. NCBI lineage: Bacteria > Bacillati > Actinomycetota > Actinomycetes > Kitasatosporales > Streptomycetaceae > Streptomyces > Streptomyces sp. NPDC053069. The sequence continues at coordinate 624,328 of NZ_JBITZN010000001.1, forward strand.
TGCGGCCGACGTGAGTAAGTTGCTGCGGACCGTGGGCGCTCGGTGGCTGCATCTGGTCGACGGCGGGGAGCCGGGGCTGGACGAGGACACGGTGGCCGCTTTGACCATTGAGCTGGCCAAGCTGGCGGACCGCATCGACGTGGCGTGCATCGCGCACAGCAGCGGGGCGCCCTAGGGGGTGCCGACCGGCCTGATCCAAACGACACCCCCTGGGCCGCCTTGCGGGCTGCCGCACCGCTGCCCCACTGCTTCCCCGCCGTAACAGTCGTCATCGAATTTCCCCTCGTCCGGCGGTGGAATTCGCCCTTCGAGCCTCCCCCTGGGTCCCCGATTCGGAGTAACCCAACGCGAGATCGTCGTCCTCCTGGGTGACGGTGGGGGGAGCACCCACAAGAGGTGAACCACCTTCTGGCCGGTGGGCGAAGGCCCGCCGAAAGCGGAAAGCAGGGACGGTTCATGGCGACTTTGTGCAGACCCTCGGTGTCGGTCCCGGAGCACGTGATCACGATGGAGGAGACGCTGGAGCTGGCGCGCTCCCGCCACGCGGACCACCCTCAACTGGCACTCGCGCTGCGCCTCATCGAGAACACGGGCGTCAAGACCAGGCACATCGTGCAGCCCATCGAGGAGACCCTGAAGCACCCCGGCTTCGAGGAGCGCAACAAGCTCTACGAGGCCGAGGCCAAGGCCCGGGTCCCGGCAGTGATCCAGCGGGCGCTGGACGACGCGGAGCTGCTCACCAGCGACATCGACGTGATCGTCTACGTGTCGTGCACGGGCTTCATGATGCCCTCGCTGACGGCGTGGCTGATCAACGAGATGGACTTCGACTCCACCACCCGCCAGCTCCCCATAGCCCAGCTGGGCTGCGCGGCCGGCGGGGCGGCGATCAACCGGGCGCACGACTTCTGCTCGGCCTACCCGAACGCCAACGCGCTCATCGTGGCCTGCGAGTTCTGCTCGCTGTGCTACCAGCCCACCGACCTCGGCGTCGGTTCGCTGCTCTCCAACGGCTTGTTCGGCGACGGCATCGCCGCCGCCGTCGTACGCGGAAACGGCGGTACGGGCGTGCGTCTGGAGCGAAACGGCTCCTACCTGATCCCGAAGACGGAGGACTGGATCGCCTACGACGTCCGGGCCACCGGCTTCCACTTCCTGCTGGACAAGCGGGTGCCCGCGACCATGGAGCCGCTCGCCCCGGCGCTGAGGGACCTGGCCGGCATGCACGGCTGGGACGCGTCCGACCTGGACTTCTACATCATCCACGCGGGCGGGCCGCGCATACTCGACGACCTCAGCAAGTTCCTGGAGGTCGAGCCGCACGCCTTCCGGTTCAGCCGGGCCACGCTCACCGAGTACGGCAACATAGCCAGCGCCGTCGTCCTGGACGCGCTGCGCCGGATGTTCGACGAGGGCGGCGCCGAGGACAGGGCGCGCGGTCTGCTCGCCGGGTTCGGCCCCGGCATCACGGCCGAGATGACGGTCGGCCGCTGGGTCAACGGGAACGGCGACCCGCGATGACCGAGGAGATGACGCTCATCGAGGCCCCGCCCCCGATCCGGCAGTGGCCGGCGCTCGACCTGACCGGGACGGATTTCGACCCGGTGCTGACCGAGCTGATGGGCGAGGGACCGGTCACCCGCATCGAGCTGCCCAACGGCGAGGGCTGGGCCTGGCTGGTGACCCGGTACGACGACGTGCGCATGGTCGCCAACGACCCGCGCTTCAGCCGCGAGGCGGTCCTGGAGCAGTCGGTCACGCGACTCGCCCCGCACTTCATCCCGGACCGCGGCGCGGTCGGCTTCCTCGACCCGCCCGACCACACCCGGCTGCGCCGTGCGGTGGCCGCCGCGTTCACCGCGAAGGGTGTGGAGCGGGTACGGGAGAAGGCACGGGCCATGCTGGACGAGCTGGTCGACGAACTCCTGCAGGACGGGCCGCCCGCCGATCTCACCAGTGCGGTGCTCAGCCCGTTCCCGATCGCGGTGATCTGCGAGCTGATGGGCGTCCCGCCCTGCGACCGGCACACCATGCACACCTGGACCCAGCTGATCCTGTCCTCCTCGCACGGCAAGGAGGTCAGCGAGAAGGCCAAGCGGGACATGAGCGCCTACTTCGGCGACCTCATCGGACTGCGCGAGAACAGCACGGCCGAGGACGTCACCTCACTGCTCGGCGCCGCGGTGGGCCACGGCGAGGTCGCCCTGGAGGAGGCCGTCGGTCTGGCCGTTCTCCTCCAGATCGGCGGCGAGGCGGTCACCAACAACAGCGGGCAGATGTTCTACCTGCTGCTGACCCGCCCCGACCTGATGGAACGGCTGCGCGCCGAGCCGGGGATCCGGCCGCAGGCCATCGACGAGCTCCTGCGCTACATCCCGCACCGCAACGCGGTCGGGCTGTCCCGGATCGCGAGGGAGGACGTGGAGATCAAGGGCCACCGCATCCATGCGGGCGACGCGGTCTATGTCTCCTACCTGGCGGCCAATCGCGACCCGGACGTCTTCCCCGACCCGGAGACCATCGACTTCTCCCGCAGCCCGAACCCGCATGTGGCGTTCGGTTTCGGCCCGCACTACTGCCCCGGCGGCCAGCTCGCCCGGCTGGAGTCGCAGTTGCTGGTGAACGCCCTGCTGGACCGGGTTCCGGGCCTGAAGCTGGCCGTACCGCCACAGCAGGTGCCCTTCAAGAAGGGCGCGCTGATCCGGGGTCCCGAGGCCCTGCCGGTGACCTGGTGAGCCACCGATGACACAGACCGAGGGACTGCTCGTGCCGCCGGGCCACGGCCGGGTCGTGGCGGCACCGGCGCAGCGTGTGACGTTCAAGGTCACCGGCGCCCACTCGCGGATCGCCTCCACCTTCGAGGTGGAGGTCCCGCCGGGCTTCGACGTGGGCGCCCATGTGCACACGCGCAGCGAGGAGCTTTTCTACGTCCTCGACGGCGAGCTGGACGTGCTCGCCTTCGAGCCGCGCATCCGCACACCGGACAACTGGCAGAAGTGGGAGTCCAGTTCGGGCAGCCGGGTGGTGCGGGCGACTCCCGGCACGGTCATCGTCGTACCGCCGGGGTGCCCGCATGCGTTCGCGAACCCGACGGACACCCCCGCGAAGATGTTCTTCCAGGCGAGCCCGCCACCGGATCACGAGCGCTATTTCGAGGAGCTGCTGGAGATCCTGGGCGACGGGGGTCCGCCGGACCAGGAGGCGATCGAGGCGCTGAGGGCGAAGTACGACATCGAGCAGCTCACACCGCTCAGGCATCGGTGAGTGTCCTTACCGGATGGGCATCCCGGCCAGGGTCCGCGCGATGACGAGCCGCTGGATCTCGCTCGTACCCTCGAAGATCGTGTAGATCGCGCTGTCCCGGTGCATCCGCTCGACCGGGTACTCACGGGTGTAACCGTTCCCGCCCAGAATCTGGATCGCCTGAGCGGTGACCTTCTTCGCGGTCTCACTGGCGAACAGCTTCGACATCGACCCCTCGGCCGCGGTGAACGGCCTGCCGTTGACCGCCATCCACGAGGCCCGCCACACCAGCAGCCGGGCGGCGTCGATCTGCGTCCGCATGTCCGCGAGCTGGAAGGCCACTCCCTGGTTGTCGATGATCGGCCGCCCGAACTGCTCCCGGGTCCTGGCGTAGTCGAGGGCGACCTCGTACGCGGCCCGGGCGGTGCCGACCGCCATGGCGCCGACCGCGGGGCGGGAGGCCTCGAAGGTCGCCATCGCCGCGTTCTTGACGCGCTCGCCGCCCGCCTTGGCCTTCTCGCGGGCCCGCGCGAGCCGCTCGTCCAGCTTCTCCTTGCCCCCGAGCAGGCAGGAACCGGGGACGCGGACGTTGTCGAGGATGACCTCGGCGGTGTGCGAGGCCCGGATGCCGTGCTTCTTGAACTTCTGGCCCTGGGCGAGACCCGGCGTGCCCGGCGGGACGATGAAGGAGGCGTGGCCCTTGGAGCCCAGCTCCGGGTCGACGCAGGCCACGACGACGTGGACGCCCGCGATGCCGCCGTTGGTCGCCCAGGTCTTCGTGCCGTTGATCACCCACTCGTCCTTGGCCTCGTCGTACACCGCACGCGTGCGCATGGAGGCCACGTCGGAGCCGGCGTCGGGCTCGGAGGAGCAGAACGCGGCGACCTTGACGTCGTTCTGGTCGCCGTACATCTGCGGGATCCAGGTGCCGATCTGTTCCTCGGTTCCGTTGGCGAGAACGCCCACGGCGGCGAGACCCGTGCCGACAATGGAGAGGGCGATGCCCGCGTCGCCCCAGAACAGCTCCTCCATGGCCATCGGAATGCCGAGGCCGGTGGGGTCGAAGTACTGCTGTGCGTAGAAGTCGAGGGAGTAGATGCCGACCTTCGCGGCCTCCTGGATGACCGGCCAGGGAGTCTCCTCGCGCTCGTCCCACTCGGCGGCCGCGGGGCGGATCACGTCGGCGGCGAAGCCATGGAGCCAGTCCCGGACTTCCTTCTGTTCGTCGTTCAGCTCCATGGTGAACTCGGCCATGTCCCCTCCAGCGGCGGCGATGCGATGTTACTAGCGGTAACCCGAGTCTGTTACTGACGGGTAGGAAAGTCAACCGCAGATGGCGCCCGGCATCCCGTTCGATGTCAGGGGCACAGTCAGTGTTAGTTTGCGCAGGCGTCATCGAATCAGCACGGGTGGGGAGAGCACATGGACACCACACAGCGGACCGATCAGCAGCGGTCCGCCGACCGACGACGGCGCGGGCTGCTGGAGGCCGCCGACCGGGTGGTGCTGCGCGACGGCCCGCAGGCGTCGATGAACGCGATCGCGGCGGAAGCGGGGATCACCAAGCCGATCCTTTATCGCCACTTCGGCGACAAGGGCGGCCTTTACGCGGCTTTGGCCAAGCGGCACACGGATGCACTGCTCGATTCACTGCGGGCGGCGCTGGACGCTCCCGCCGAGAGGCGCGAGCGTGTCGAATCCACGCTGGACACCTACCTCGCGGCGATCGAGGCCAGGCCTCAGGTCTACCGGTTCCTGATGCATCCCGCGGAGGGCGGCGCCGGGGGCGACCAGGGGTTCGATGTCGGAAAGCATTCAGCTCCGCTGCTTCGGCGGATGGGTGAGGAGCTGGCCCAGGTCATCGAGGAGCGGGTGGATCTCGGACCGGAGAGTCAGCAGCTGGCGCGGGTGTGGGGGCACGGCATCGTCGGGATGATGCATGCGGCCGGCGACTGGTGGCTGGGGGAACGTCCTTGCTCCCGGGCCGAGTTGGTGCGGTCTCTCGCGGATCTGCTGTGGGGGCGTCTTGCGGCTGCGGGGGACAAAATGGGGGGTCCGGGGTTCTGACGGTCGCTCCCCGTGTGCGGGTGCGTGGGGGTTGCTCGTGCAGTCCCCCTCGCCCCTGAGTCGGACCGGTTCACCGGCGCCATGCAGCCCTGGAGATCTGCCTCGTCAATCTCCGCTTCCGCCACCCCGCCAGGTGATCGGCGTACACCCGGCCCTCCAGGTGGTCGCACTCGTGCTGAAGGCACCGTGCGAAGAAACCTGTGCCATGGATCGTGACCGGCTCTCCCGTCATCGTGAAGCCCTCGACCACCGCATGGTCGTAGCGCTCGGTCCCCGCTTCCAGGCCCGGCAGGGACAGGCAGCCCTCCGGGCCCCGGACGACCACGCCGTCCGTCTCCACCAGTCGCGGGTTCACCACATGCCCGAGGTGGCGCACATCGTCATCATCCGGGCAGTCGTAGACGAACACCCGCAAAGCCACCCCCACCTGATTCGCGGCCAGACCCACCCCCTGCGCCGCGTACATCGTGGCGAACAGATCCTCCACGAGTGCCGCCAGGCCGGGGCCGAAGTCGGTGACTTCCCGGCATTGCTCGCGCAGCGGTGCGTCTCCGAGCAGGGAAAGAGGCCGGACTCGCCCGTGGGCGCCCGGGATCGTGCCGTGTCGCATAGCGGCAAGGGTACGGTTCCTTCAGCTCATGCCCGCCGCACAGGCGTGGGCCGGGATTCGGGTGTGCGAATGGATCTCGATAGGCTTCAGGTCCACACCACGTTGCCGGATGGCCCCAGGCGCGGCGCGTACGCAAGGAGGATCGAGAACTGATGGCAGGCAACTCGGACCCGCTCACGCCGCGGGCCAAGCTGGCCGTGACCGCGGGCAAGGCGGTCGCTGCGGCATCACGTGCCGCGGGGCGCGGCAGCGGGTCGGTGATCGGTGGCCGGGTCGCGCTGAAACTCGACCCCGATCTGCTCGGACGGCTCGCCCAGAACCTGGACGTCGTCCTGGTGTCGGCCACCAACGGCAAGACGACGACGACCCGGCTGATCGCCGAGGCGCTGCGCGCCGCGGGCCCGGTCGTGTCGAACGCCCTCGGCGCCAACATGCCGGCCGGTATCACCTCCGCGCTCGCGGGCGGCTCGGAGGCGAAGTTCGGTGTCATCGAGGTCGACGAGAAGTACCTGGCCGGTGTGGCCAGGGACACCAGCCCCAAGTGCATCGCCCTGCTCAACCTCTCCCGCGACCAGCTCGACCGTGCCGCCGAGACCCGGATGCTCGCCGAGAACTGGCGCGAGGGCCTCGCCGGCTCCAAGGCCGTTGTCGTCGCCAACTGCGACGACCCGCTGGTGGTGTGGGCCGCGTCCTCCTCCCCGAACGTGGTCTGGGTCGCGGCCGGGCAGATGTGGAAGGACGACGCCTGGTCCTGCCCGTCCTGCGGTGGCGTGATGCAGCGCCCCGGGGACGACTGGTTCTGCGGTGAGTGCGGGTTCCGGCGGCCCACGCCGACCTGGGCGCTGTCCGGTGATCATGTGCTGGACCCGCACGGGTCCGCCTGGCCGATCCATCTGCAGCTTCCGGGCCGCGCCAACAAGGCGAACGCGGCCAGCTCCGCCGCCGTCGCGGCCGTCTTCGGGGTGCCGCCGCAGGTCGCCCTGGAACGGATGTACCAGGTGCAGGCCGTGGCCGGACGTTATGACGTCGTGCAGTTCCAGAACCGTGATCTGCGCCTGCTGCTGGCCAAGAACCCGGCCGGCTGGCTGGAGACGTTCTCCCTGATCGACCCGCCGCCCGCCCCGGTGATCCTGTCCGTGAACGCCCGCGGAGCCGACGGCACCGACACCTCCTGGCTGTGGGACGTCGACTACACCCGGCTGACCGGCCACCCGATCTTCGTCATCGGTGACCGGAAGCTGGACCTCGCTGTCCGCCTGGAGGTCGCGAACCAGCACTTCCAGGTCTGCGAGGACCTCGACCAGGCCGTGCAGATGTGCCCGCCGGGCCGTATCGAGGTCATCGCGAACTACACCGCGTTCCAGGACCTGCGCCGCCGCGTCGGCAACTGATCTTCGAAAGGCGATCACTCATGAGCGACAACCAACTGCGGCTGGTGTGGATCTACCCGGACCTGCTGAGCACCTACGGCGACCAGGGCAACGCCCTCGTCGTGGAGCGCCGGGCGCGGCAGCGCGGCCTGGACGTGGCCCGGCTCGACGTGCGCAGCGACCAGCCGGTCCCGACCTCCGGCGACATCTATCTGATCGGCGGCGGCGAGGACCGTCCGCAGCGGCTCGCGGCCGAGCGGCTGCGCCGTGACGGGCATCTGCAGCGGGCGGTGCAGAACGGCGCGATCGTCTTCTCCGTCTGCGCCGGCTACCAGATCCTCGGCCACGAGTTCGTCAACGACCTCGGCCAGCGCGAGCCCGGCCTCGGCCTGCTCGACGTGGTCTCGGTGCGCGGCGAGGGCGAGCGGTGCGTCGGTGACGTGCTCGCCGACATCGACCCGCAGCTCGGGCTGCCGCAGCTGACCGGCTTCGAGAACCACCAGGGCGTGACCCACGTCGGCCCGAGCGCCCGGCCCTTCGCCCACGTGAAGGTCGGCAACGGCAACGGCACCGGGGACGGCACGGAGGGCGCGTACAACGGGACCGTCTTCGGTACGTACATGCACGGCCCGGTCCTCGCCCGCAACCCGCAGATCGCCGATCTGCTGCTGAAGCTGGCGCTCGACGTCAACGCGCTGCCGCCGGTCGACGACCGCTGGTACGAGGCGCTCCGCAACGAGCGCATCGCGGCTGCGCAGCAGCCCGCGTGAACACTGCTGCGCAGCAGCCCGCGTAAGCGCCGCTCCAGCGGGAGTTCAGCGGGTCCCGGCAGGCTCGTGGCGGGCCCGCCTGACAGGCCGTCCGCTCACATGTGCGGGCGCGTCCAGCAGGCGGACGCCCGCTACGGCGCCACCCCCTCACGCCGGTAGGGTGGCCGGGAATCCGCCGGACAACGTGGTCCGGTTACCCGGCCCACGTTGAGAAGGTATTCGGGCTATGCGCATTGGTGTCCTCACGTCCGGCGGCGACTGCCCCGGCCTGAACGCCGTCATCCGGTCCGTCGTGCACCGTGCCGTCGCCGACCACGGCGACGAGGTCATCGGTTTCCGGGACGGCTGGAAAGGCCTCCTGGAGTGCGACTATCTCAAGCTCGACCTCGACGCCGTGGGCGGCATCCTGGCGCGCGGCGGCACCATCCTCGGCTCCTCCCGGGTGCAGCCCTCGCATCTGCGGGACGGCGTGGAGCGGGCGAAGGGCCATGTCGAGGAGCTCGGCCTGGACGCGATCATCCCGATCGGCGGCGAGGGCACGCTGAAGGCGGCCCGGCTGATGTACGACAGCGGGCTGCCGATCGTCGGCGTGCCGAAGACCATCGACAACGACATCGCTGTCACGGACGTCACCTTCGGCTTCGACACGGCCGTGGGGGTGGCGACGGAGGCGCTGGACCGGCTGAAGACGACCGCCGAGTCCCACCAGCGCGTGCTGGTCGTGGAGGTCATGGGCCGGCACACCGGCTGGATCGCGCTGCACTCCGGCATGGCGGCCGGCGCCCACGCCATCGTCGTCCCGGAACGGCCCTTCGACATCGAGGAGCTGGCGGCCAAGGTCGGCGAGCGGTTCGACGCGGGCAAGCGGTTCGCGATCGTCGTCGCGGCGGAGGGGGCCAAGCCGAAGGCCGGCACGATGGACTTCGACGAGGGTGGCAAGGACATCTACGGCCACGAGCGCTTCGCCGGGATCGCCCGGCAGCTGTCGGTCGAGCTGGAGCACCGGCTCGGCAAGGAGGCGCGGCCGGTGATCCTCGGACATGTGCAGCGGGGTGGCACGCCGACCGCCTATGACCGGGTGCTGGCGACCCGTTTCGGCTGGCACGCGGTGGAGGCCGTGCACCGCGGTGAGTTCGGCCGGATGACCGCCCTGCGCGGGACCGACATCGTCATGGTGCCGCTGGCGGAGGCCGTGGAGACGCTGAAGACGGTACCCTCCGGGCGCTACGACGAGGCGGAGTGCGTTCTCTGAGGTTCCGCTGATCTGCCGGGTGCGGGTCGTGCGTGGCTTGTCGCGCAGTTCCCCGCGCCCCTGCGGTTGTTGCAGCCGACCCCGGTCACGGACGTGGCCGGGGTCAGCCGTACCCTGAGTGCGGACAGAAACCGCACAACCCCCACGAATCAGGAGCCGCCGGATGGATCACAGCGGGCACGGCATGATGATGGATCTGCCGCCGTTCACGCTGGGGCGGGGGCTCCAATGGTCGGCGGACCCCTTCTTCCTCGTGGCCTGCCTGCTCGGGCTGGGGCTGTACGGCTGGGGTGTCGTACGGCTGCGGCGGCGCGGCGACGCGTGGCCCGTCGGCCGGACGGTGGCGTACGTCGTCGGTGTGCTCACCATCGCCCTGGTCATGTGCACCAGGCTGAACGACTACGGCATGGTGATGTTCAGCGTGCACATGGTGCAGCACATGATCATCAGCATGCTGTCGCCGATCCTGATCCTGCTCGGCGCGCCGGTCACGCTGGCCCTGCGTGCGCTGCCTACCGCCGGCCGGGGCCGCAAGGGCCCGCGCGAGCTGCTGCTGGCACTGCTGCACAGCCGCTACATGCGGATCATCACCCACCCGGCGTTCACCATCCCGCTGTTCATCGCCAGCCTCTACGCGCTCTACTTCACCCCGATGTTCGACTCCCTGATGGGCTCCAGGGCCGGGCACATCGCGATGATGGTGCACTTCCTCGCGGTCGGGGTCGTCTTCTTCTGGCCGATCATCGGTGTGGACCCCGGTCCGCACCGGCCGGGGCATCTGATGCGGATGCTGGAGCTGTTCGCCGGCATGCCGTTCCACGCGTTCTTCGGTATCGCCCTGATGATGGCGTCGACGCCGATGGTGGAGACGTTCAGGAACCCGCCGGCCTCGCTCGGCATCGACGCGCTCTCGGACCAGAACGCGGCCGGTGGTATCGCCTGGGCGTTCAGCGAGATCCCGTCCGTGCTGGTGCTGATCGCGCTGCTGTTCCAGTGGTACCGCTCCGAGCAGCGGCAGGCCAAGCGCAAGGACCGGGCCGCCGACCGGGACGGCGACAAGGAGCTGGAGGCGTACAACGCGTATCTGGCCTCGCTGAACTCCCGCGAGGGCTAGGGGGTGTTGTTTGGATCGGGCCGGCCGTGACGAGCGGTGCCGGCCGGCGGACCCGAGCGGGGTCTGGTGCGTGCAGCTGCAAGGCGGAGGAGGGAGTCGACGCGGAGCGTCGGCGAGTGACGACAACGCGGCAGATGCGCGTGCCAGGGCCCGCGACGCCGGGGTGATCCAAACGACACCCCCTAGGGGGTGTCCCCTCCGGGCGGGATCGGGGGCACCATGGTCAGGGACGGACCACGAGGAGGGTGTCGCGATGCCCGGTTCCACGAACGGTTCCACCAAGGTGATGGGGGCTCTCACGGTCGGCGGGCTCGTCGTCGTGACCGCCTACACGGTCGCCCTCGGCAGCAACGGCTGGCTGTGGTTCGGCTGGGTGGTGCTGGGTCTGCTGACGCTCGCCATGGTCGTCACCCAGTCGTGAGGTCTCCCGCCCTGCTGGTCTGACCTACAGTGCCCGCATGAACAGCAGGACACCCTCGTTCGACGACCTCGACCGCAAGATCATCACGGCGTTGATGGCGAACGCCCGGACCAGCTTCGCCGAGATCGGCGCGGACATCGGGCTGTCCGCGACGGCGGTCAAGCGGCGCGTGGACCGGCTGCGGGAGACCGGGGTGATCACCGGGTTCACGGCGACGGTGAAACCCTCGGCGCTCGGCTGGCGCACCGAGGCGTACGTCGAGGTCTACTGCGAGGGCGCGGCACCGCCCCGGCGGCTGGCGGAGGTCGTGCGCAACCATCCGGAGATCGCGGCGGCGATGACGGTCACGGGTGGCGCCGACGCGCTGCTGCATGTGCGGGCGCGGGACGTGGAGCACTTCGAGGAGGTGCTGGAGCGCATCCGCGTCGAACCGTTCATCCGGAAGACGATCAGCGTGATGGTGCTGTCCCACCTCCTCCCGGAAAGCCCGGAAGCGGGCGCCACCCATGCGGCGCCCGAATGACCGGAAGTATGCGCAGGACTGGTGCGTGAAGCAGCCGAAGAACGCAGCGATGCTGCACGTATGCGCAGGTATTTTTCCTTGTCGACCGTCTGCCTCCCTTTCTACCGTGGATCACATCCCCAAGTGACACACAGCAAAGCGGAGGAAACCCTCTGTGTCCGAAAGCCGTGTACAGCGCCCTCGGCGCTTTCTCGTCTGTGAACCCAGACATTTCGCCGTGCAGTACGCGATCAATCCGTGGATGCATCCCGACAAGCCCGTCGACGTGGACCTCGCCCAGGAGCAGTGGCAGACACTGATCCGCGCCTACCGCGCCCACGGGCACACCGTCGACTCGGTCGAGCCGGTCCCCGGACTGCCCGACATGGTCTTCGCCGCCAACGCGGCGTGCGTCGTCGGCGGCCGGGTCTTCGGATCGCTGTTCCACGCGCCGGAGCGGCGTCCGGAGTCGGTGCACTACGACACCTGGTTCAAGGCGGCGGGCTACGACGTGTACCGCCCTGAGTCGGTGACCGAGGGCGAGGGCGACCTGGTGTGGACGGGCCGGTACGTGCTCGCCGGCACCGGATTCCGCACCACACGCGAGGCGCACCGGGAGGCGCAGGAGTTCCTCGGCCACCCGGTGATCGGCCTGACCCTGGTGGACCCGTACTTCTACCACCTGGACACGGCGCTGTTCGTCCTCGACGACGACAACATCTGCTACTACCCGGAGGCGTTCTCGGCGGGCAGCCGTGAGGTGCTGCGCCGGCTGTACCCGGAGGCGGTGCTCGCCACCCGGGAGGACGCGATGGCGTTCGGTCTGAACTCCGTGTCCGACGGCCGCAACGTCTTCATCGCGCCCCGCGCCGAGGCGCTCGCCGACCGTCTGGCCGGCCACGGTTACGTCCCCGTCCCCGTCGACCTGTCGGAGTTCCACAAGGCCGGCGGTGGCATCAAGTGCTGCACCCAGGAGATCCGCTGATGAGCGCACCCGCGCGTTCGCGTACGTCCGCCGACCTGATCCGCGCGGAGGAGCCCGTCCTCGCGCACAACTACCACCCGCTGCCCGTGGTGGTGGCCCGGGCCGAGGGCACATGGGTGGAGGACGTCGAGGGCACCCGCTATCTCGACATGCTCGCCGGATACTCGGCGCTCAACTTCGGCCACCGGCACCCGGCCCTGACCGAGGCCGCGCACCGCCAGCTCGACCAGCTGACCCTCACGTCCCGCGCCTTCCACAACGACCGGCTCGCGGAGTTCGCCGAGCGGCTCGCGCAACTGACCGGCCTGGACATGGTGCTGCCGATGAACACCGGCGCCGAGGCGGTGGAGAGCGGCATCAAGGTGGCCCGCAAGTGGGCCTACGACGTCAAGGGCGTCCCGGCCGGCCGGGCGACGATCGTGGTCGCGGCGGACAACTTCCACGGCCGTACGACCACCATCGTCAGCTTCTCCACGGACGAGACGGCCCGCACGGGCTTCGGGCCGTTCACGCCCGGCTTCCGGATCGTGCCGTACAACGACCTGGCCGCGCTGGAGGAGGCCGTCGACGAGACGACGGCAGCGGTGCTCATCGAGCCGATCCAGGGCGAGGCCGGCGTCATCATCCCGGACGCCGGCTATCTGGCAGGGGTACGGGAGCTGACCCGGCGCAAGGGCTGCCTGTTCATCGCGGACGAGATCCAGTCCGGCCTGGGCCGTACGGGCCGTACCCTCGCCGTCGAACACGAGGACGTCGTCCCGGACGTGCTGCTGCTCGGCAAGGCGCTCGGCGGCGGGATCGTACCGGTGTCGGCGGTGGTGGCCCGGCGCGAGGTGCTGGGGGTGCTGCACCCGGGTGAGCACGGCTCGACCTTCGGCGGCAACCCGCTCGCCGCCGCGGTCGGCACCGCGGTGGTCGGGCTGCTGGAGACCGGCGAGTTCCAGCGGCGGGCCGCCGAGCTGGGCGTGATCCTGCGGGACGGGCTGACCGAGCTGGTCGGCAAGGGCGTCCTCGGCTTCCGGGCACGCGGCCTGTGGGCGGGCGTCGACGTCGACCCGGCGATCGGCACCGGCCGGGAGGTCAGCGAGCGGCTGATGCGGGAAGGGGTCCTGGTGAAGGACACCCATGGCTCCACGATCCGGCTGGCGCCTCCGCTGACCATCACGGCGGAGGAACTGCGCTCCGCGCTGGCGGCGCTGGAGAAGGTGCTGGGTTCCTGAGCCCGGCGGGGGGCGGCCGTACACCGCCCCCCGCCCCCCGTCCTCCACCCGATGGCCGAAGCGTGAGGATGGAGACATGGCGTGGTAGACCACTCTCAGCGACAGAGAGGTCGGCCGTGGGCACTCACGAGGAGCGGGACGTCGCCCGGCACCGGTTCGACGTGGCGGATGCCGCGCCCCTGCTGCTCGACGCGCGGGGCGTGGTGACCGGCTGGACGCCGGACGCCCAGCGACTGCTGGCCTACCGGGCCGCCGAGGTGGTGGGCACCGGGGTGGCCGGCCTGCTGTCCGCCGAGGACGCCGCGCGAGTGCCCGAACTGGCCGAGCGGTGCCGCAAGGACGGCGGCTGGGCGGGGCTCCTGACCGCGCGGCGCAAGGACGGGTGGCCGGTCCGGGTGATGGTGCGGGTCACTCCGGCGGTGGAGCCCGGCGGCGCCCCGCACTGGCTGGTGCTGCTCTCGGAGATGTCCGGGGCTCGTGGCTGGGACATGAGCCGTGCGGTGCTGGAGCAGATGGTGACCGACTCCCCCGTCGGCATCGCGATCGTGGACACCGATCTGCGGTGCGTGTGGTCGAACGCGGCCCTGGAGCGGTACGGCGGCGGCTCGGCGCGGGAGCGGCTGGGGCGCCGGCTGGCGGAGATCCAGCCGGGCATCGACTCCGCGGGCATCGAGGCGCAGATGCGGCGCGTGCTGGAGACCGGGCGGCCGGTGGTCGGGTACGAACATGTGGGCCAGGTGCGGTCCGCGCCGCACCGGGAGACGGCACACATGATGTCGTTCACCCGCCTCGACGACGACCGGGGCCACCCGATGGGCGTGTACTACACCGTCGTCGACATCACTGAGCGGTACCGCGCCCGGCAGCGGCTGGCCCTGCTCGACCGGGCCGGCGAGCAGATCGGCCGCAGCCTGGACATCGTGCGCACCGCGCAGGAACTGGCCGACGTGGCCGTGCAGGACTTCGCCGACTTCGTCAGCGTGGACCTGCTGGAATCCGTGCTGCGGGGCGCGGAGCCCGAGCCGGTGCCGCTCGGCGACACGGATCAGGTGCCGCTGCGACGGGCCGGGCACCAGTCGGTGAACCCCGGGGTGCCCGAGGCCCTCGCCCGGATCGGCGAGGTGGCCACCTACCTCGCCGGATCACCCCCGATCCGCTGTCTGACCACGGGCCGGTCCTGGCGCGAGGAGCGGCTCGACCCGCTGGCCAGGGAGTGGGCCACCGACCTTCTGGGCGGCCGAAGGGCGACCTTCCTGGAGCTGGGCCTGCACAGCGTGATGATCGTGCCGATCCGCGCGCGGGGCGTCACGATGGGCGTCACCACCTTCTTCCGGCGCCACCGTCAGGAGCCGTTCGACGAGGACGACCTGAGTCTCGCCGAGGACCTGGTCTCCCGTGCGGCGGTCTGCGTGGACAACGCCCGCCGCTACACCCGCGAGCGGGACGCGGCCCTGGTCCTGCAGCGCAGCCTGCTGCCGCACCTGCTGCCCGAGCAGGACGCGGTGGAGGTGGCCGCCTGCTACCGGCCGGCCGACGAGCTGACCGGCCTGGGCGGCGACTGGTACGACCTCATTCCGCTGTCCGGGGCGCGCGTGGCCCTGGTCGTGGGCGAGGTGCCGGGGCACGGGATCGACGCCGCCGCGGGCATGGGCGGCCTGCGGACCGCCGTACGCACCCTCGCGGCGCTCGACCTGCCGCCCGAGGAGGTCCTCGCGCACCTCGACGACCTGGTGGCCCGCACGGCCCGTGAGGAAGGCGTGCCGCCCTCGGCGGATGCCGGCATGCGGGCGGCGGGTCCCGAGTGCGTGTACGTCGTCTACGACCCCGTCGACGGGCGGTGCACGATGGCCTCCGCCGGCCATCCCGCGCCCGCGGTCGTCCTGCCCGACGGCACCGTCGGCTTCGTCGACCTCCCGCGGGGATCGCCGCTCGGGGTGGACGGTCCGCCCTTCGAGGCGGTCGAGCTGACCCTGGCCGAGGGCAGCACACTGGTTCTGCACACCGACGGGCTGCTGGTCCGCGGGGGCGACGACAGGGCCGTCGCGGCGGACCGCGACCGGCTGCGCCGTGCCCTGGAACGACCCGCCTCCTCGCTCGAACTGCACTGCCGGGCCGTGGTGGACGCCCTCCTCCCTGACCGGCCGTACGACGACGTGGCCCTGTTGATGGCCCGCACCAGGCTGCTGGGCGCCGACCGGGTCGCCGACTGGGACCTGCCCGCCGACCCGGCCGTGGTCGCAGACGCCCGCAAGGAGGCCGACCGGCAGCTGGCCGAGTGGGGTCTGGAGGAACTGGCGTTCACCACCGAACTGGTCGTGAGCGAGCTGGTCACCAACGCGATCCGGCACGCCGAGGGCCCCATCCGGCTCCGGTTGATCAGGGACCGGGCCCTGATCTGCGAGGTCTCCGACAGCGGCGCCACCGCACCCCATCTGCGGCACCCGCGCACCACGGACGAGGGCGGCCGCGGACTGCTGCTGGTCTCCCAGTTCACCCAGAGGTGGGGTACCCGCTTCGTGCCCGGCGGGAAGGTCATCTGGGCCGAGCAGTCCCTGACGGATCCGCCATGAACGATGCGGCCTCGGCACGGGCGGAGGCGTGTGCCGTCGGCACGGGCGGGGGCGCGGGCCCCCGCCCGTCGTTCGTCGGCTCCCGCTGTCCGTCAGCGCTTGCCGAGGAGCTTCTTCATCTCCTTGATCTCGGCGTTCTGCGCGGTGACGATGGCGTCCGCCATGGTCTTGGCAGGCCCGTAGGCGCCCTTGTTCTGCTCGGTGCCGGCCATCTCCACGGCGCCCTGGTGGTGCTCGACCATCAGGGACAGGAACTTCGTGTCGAAGTCCGTACCCTTCGCCTTCTTCAGCTCGCTCATGTCACCGTCGCTCATCATCCCGGGCATCCCGGCCATGCCGGACATCCCGGAGTGCCCCGAGTGGTGCATGCCGGCCATGGGTACCTGCTCACCCCAGGACTTGAGCCAGCCGGTCATGGTGCGGATCTCGGGGTCCTGTGCCTTCTCGATACGGGTGGCGAGGTCCTTCACCTGCGCCGAGGAGGCCCGGCCGGCGGCGAGCCGCGCCATCTCCAGGGCCTGCTGGTGGTGCGGGATCATGCCCTGCGCGAACGTGACGTCCTGGGCGTTGTGCGCGGTGCCGGCCGACGTGCTCGGGGAGGCCGACGGCCCGTGGGCGGCGCGGCCGTCGACGTCACCGCTGCCACCGCAGGCGGTGAGGACGAGGGCGGCGGTCACGGCCACCGCGGCCAGGGCGGCACGGCGCGTCGAAGTACGGCTGGTCATGCTGGAACTCCTGTGTTTCTCAAGGGATTCGGGAAGGCGGGAGCACGACCGCGAGCGCTCCGCCGGCAGGCGGGCGGCTGCGGCCGGCAGGGCCTTCTAGATCCGCAGGAGTTGGAGTTCGGCCAGAGAGGGCGGGGCGCGGGCGCCGTCCGGTGCGCTGCCCGCGCGGGAACGCGGGCAGCGGACCGGTGCGGGAGCCGTCACCGGGTCGGGGACGAGTGCGGGCAGCTGGGGGCCGCCGTTCACCGCGCCCGAGGCACAGGTGGGGTCCGCGTGGTGCAGATGGCTGCCGCCGCAGTGCCCGTCGCCGCCCGGACAGTCGTCCTGCGCGGAGACGACGACAGTGCCGGTGAGATGTGCGCTGCGGCCGTGCTCCGCCCGTCCCGTACCTCCGCCGGGCGCCAGGGCGTGCATGCCCAGCAGCCCGGCCAGCACCGCGAGCACGAGCAGCGCACGCCACCGCCGCTGCGGCGGGTGCGGGGCGTACGGTGCGGTGCTGGGCATCGGCCCCATCGTACGGGGACCGATCCTGGCGTCCGCGCGGGGCTCGCCACACGTCCGGCGCCGGAGGCTCGCCCGACGAGCGGGCCCGCGCGGCGGGGCCGGGGCCATCGACCCGTGTGCGCTGGTCGAGGACGGCATGAGCACGGCCTGTTGCGGTTACAGATGACCACAGGCGCACGCGGGGTGGCCTGGAGGAGTGAGGGGCGAGCCGTGTTCTATTACCTGCTCAAGTATGTGCTGCTGGGGCCCCTGCTGAGACTCGTCTTCCGGCCCCGGATCGAGGGCCTGGAGAATGTGCCGGCGTCCGGCCCCGCGATCGTCGCCGGGAACCACCTGTCGTTCTCCGACCACTTCCTGATGCCGGCGATGCTGAAGCGACGCATCACCTTCCTCGCCAAGGCGGAGTACTTCACCGGCCCGGGGCTCAGGGGCCGGCTCACCGCGTTCTTCTTCCGCAGTGCCGGGCAGATCCCGGTGGACCGCTCGGGCAAGGAGGCGGGTCAGGCCGCGATCCGCGAGGGCCTCGGCGTGCTGGGCAGGGGCGAGTTGCTCGGGATCTATCCGGAGGGCACCCGTTCGCACGACGGCAGGCTCTACAAGGGCAAGGTCGGCGTCGCCGTGATGGCGCTGAAGGCCGGGGTGCCGGTGGTGCCGTGCGCGATGATCGGCACGTTCGAGGCCCAGCCGCCCGGGAAGGTCATCCCGAACATCCACCCCGTCACCATCCGCTTCGGCAAGCCCCTGGACTTCTCCCGCTACGCCGACATGGAGCGGGAGAAGGCCGTTCTGCGGGCCGTCACCGACGAGATCATGTACGCGATCCTGACGCTGTCCCAGCAGGAGTACGTCGACGAGTACGCGGCGGTCGTCAAGGCGGCACAGGCGGCGCAGGCGGCCGAGAAGAAGGAACGCAGGTTCCCGCGGGCACCGCTGAGCTGACCTCTGCCGTCGGCAGAAGGAAGGTGCCCGGGGCTGCCCGGCTGCCTAGGCTCGCCGTATGAAGAGGGCTGTGGTGACAGGGGCGAGCGGGCAGATCGGCCGCCCGACGGTGGCCGCGCTGGCGCGGGACGGATGGGACGTGACGGCCGCCTCGCGCGGCGGCGGGCGGGACACGGCGTGGGACGCCGGGGTACGGACGGTGCGGCTGGACCGGGCCGACGACACGGCCCTGGCCGCGGTGGTCGGCGACGGCTGCGACCTGCTGGTCGACATGGTCGCCTATGACGCCTCGCACGCCCGGCAGTTGACGTCCCTTGCGGGCCGGATCGGCTCGGCGGTCGTGATCTCGAGCGTGTCGGTGTACGACGACGGCTCCGGCCGGAACTTCGACACACTGCACAAGCCGGGCGGCTTTCCCGCCTACCCGGTACCGGTCCCCGAGACACAGCCGACGGTGGCACCGGGCGAGGCGTCGTACAGCACCCGGAAAGTCGCGCTGGAGCGTGAACTCCTCGCTGCCGGTGGCGAGTTTCCGGTCACGGTGCTGCGGCCGGCCGCGGTGCACGGGCCGTACAGCCCGCTCCCCCGCGAGCTGTACTTCGTGAAGCGCAACCTGGACGGCCGGCGCAGCCGGGTGCTCTCCTACCGGGGCGAGAGCCGGTTCCATCCGTCGAGCGCGCGGAACATCGCCGAGCTGGTGCGACTGGCGGCGGCCCGGCCCGGCACCCGGGTGCTCAACGCCTGTGACGGCGAGACGCCGACGGTCGCCGGGATCGGCGCGGCGGTCGACGCGGTGATGGGCGTGGAGACGCGGACGACACTGCTCGACGGGCCTCCCAGGGGCTCGGTCGGCGGGACACCGTGGTCCGTGCCGCACCCGGTCGTCTTCGACATGTCCCTCGCCGAGCGGGAGTTGGGCTACCGGCCGGTGGTGTCGTACGCCGACAGCCTGCCGGAGACGGTCGAGTGGCTGACCGGTGTGCTGGCCGGGCGCGACTGGCGGGAGTGCTTCCCGCTGCTCGCCCGGACGTATCCGGACCTGTTCGACTACGCGGCGGAGGACGCCCGGCTCGCGGCATGAGCTTCGCGGCACGAGCTCGGTGGCATGAGCTTCGCGGCATGCGCGAGGGGCGGCCGGTGGATCCGGCCGCCCCTCGTCACCGTGGGACTGTTACGGCTTGGGCGTGGCGTGCGGGGTGCAGGTCACGTCCGCGGTGTCCAGCTTGCCGTCGATCAGGTAGGCGTCGACGCGCTGGTTGATGCAGGGGTTGACCAGGCCGGTCACACCGTGGGAGCCCGCGTCCTTCTCGGTGATCAGGCGGGAACCGGCGAAGCGCTTGTGCAGTTCGACGGCGCCCTCGTAGGGAGTGGCGGCGTCCCGGGTGGACTGCACGATCAGCACCTGCGGCAGGCCCTTGTGGGTCTTCACCTGGACCGGGGTCTGCTGCTTGGCCTGCCAGGTGGCGCACGGCAGGTTCATCCAGGCGTTGGCCCAGGTCATGAACGGGTAGTCCTTGTTGAGCCGGGTGTTGTCCCGGTCCCACTTCTTCCAGCTGGTGGGCCACTTGGCGTCGGTGCACTCGACGGCCGTGTAGACCGCGTTGCTGTTCTCGGCGGTGATGTTGCCGGCCGTGTTCGACAGGTCGGGGGCGGCGGCGTCGACCAGCGCCTTGGTGTCACCGGCGACGTACTTGCTGAACACCGTGGCGACCGGCACCCACGAGGAGTCGTAGTACGGCGCGCTCTGGAAGAAGGAGATCAGCTCGGCCGGGCCGACGACCCCGCCGATGGGGTTCTTCTTGGCGGTGGCGCGCAGCTGGAGCCACTTGGCCTGGACGGCGGCGCGGGTGGTGCCGAGGTGGAAGGCGGCGTCGTTCGCGGCGACCCAGTCCTCCCAGTCCTTCCAGCGGCCCTCGAAGGCGATGTCCTGGCCCAGGTTGGCCTGGTACCAGATGTTCTCCCGGGAGGGGTTGACCACGCTGTCGACGATCATGCGGCGCAGGTGGCCCGGGAAGAGCGTGCCGTACACGGCGCCGAGGTAGGTGCCGTAGGAGACGCCGAGGTAGTTGAGCTTCTTCTCGCCCAGCGCGGCGCGGATGACGTCCAGGTCGCGGGCGGTGTTCGGCGTGGTCATGTGCGGCAGCATCGCGCCGCTGCGCTCGGCGCAGCCATCGGCGTACTCGCGCGCCAGCTTGCGCTGCGCGGTCTTGTCCGCCTCGGTGTCGGGCACCGGGTCCATCTTCGGCGCCTTGACGAACTCCTGCGGGTCGATGCAGGAGATGGGGGCGGAGTGCCCGACGCCGCGCGGGTCGAAGCCGACGAAGTCGTAGGCCTTGGCGACGTTCGCCCAGACGGGGTTCTTGTTCGTGACCCGGGTCGGGAAGCGCAGCCCGGAACCGCCGGGACCGCCCGGGTTGTAGACGAGCGAGCCCTGGCGCTCGCTCTTGGTGCCCGTGTTGCCGATGCGGTCGACGGCGAGCTTGATCTGCTTGCCGTACGGGTGGGCGTAGTCGACGGGCACGGTGACCCAGCCGCACTGGATGGGCTTGGCGAACCCCCAGTCGGCCGGGCAGTCCTGCCAGTCGATGCCGGCCTTGGCGGCGCGGGCGGCGGCTATCGCGGCGCCCTTGGCCTCACGGTCCGGGCTCGGCCGTCCGGCGGCGCCGGCCGCGGGTGCCGAGACGACGCCGGCGATCAGCGTGGCGGTGACGAGTGCTCCGGCCGAACCGAGCGCCAGCAGGCGGCTCTGCGGTCTGTTCTCCCTCAAGTGGGGCCCCTCCCCCTACATCTGCATCTCTGCGAATGGTCAGGCGGGGATCCTTTCGGCTGTGAGCTGCCTGAGACCAGGGGTGGCCCCGTATCTTTACCAATCCGATAACCGGACGATCATGTTCGGGCCGCGCTGTGCGGAGCGCGCCTCAGCCGAGGTCGCCCAGTGCCTCGTCCAGGACTCGTCGTAGCCGCAACGCGTCGGGCGCGACGGCGCTGACCAGGGCTGCCGGTCCCGTCAGCGGTATCAGGGCGGCGCACTCGCCCAGCATCCGGCCCTCGACCGGCCGATCCGCGAAGTCGGGCCGTACGACGACCAGTTGGCCCACCGCGCGGTGTCCCGCCAGGACGGCCGGGCCGTCCCAGCCGCCCGGGGCGCCGGGGCCGTAGGACAGTTCCTGGTCCAGTACCGTCCGGCCCGCGACCCGGACGGTCAGCCGGCTGGTGAGGCGCCCGGGTTCCTCTCCCGTCCGGCCGAGCACCTGCTCCTCGCGCAGGACGAGCCGGGCGCCGGCGGCGAGTTCGGCCCGCGTGGTGACATACAGGTCGCTGCCGCGGGCCGAGATCAACTGTTCGGGCAGCCAGTGCAGTTCGGCGCCGTCGGCCACGTCGAGCCGTACGTCGTAGCGGGCTTCGCCCTTGGCCTGACCCGGCAGGGCGAGGGTGGCGGCGGCCGAGCCGACGTGCAGCCGGGCGCCCTCCTCCAGCCGGGCGGTGAGCGTGAAGCGGTCCCCGCCGAGCGGTCCGCTCATCGCACCAACCACCATGACCCTCGCCCCGGTGCCGCCGGCCCGGGTGCGGCGCAGGGCCAGCGGGCCCTCGCCGTCCAGCACGGGCAGCGCGGTGCCGCCGCGGCCGTCGGCCCGGGCGACGATCCGCGCGTCCGCCCGGACTCCGGTGCCGGTCATGCCGTCCACGCGGCGAGCCGCTCCCGTACCCACGCGGCCACATCGGCCACACCGGCCGTGCCGCGCAGCGACTGGAAGACCACCGGGAGTCCGGCGCGCTGGGCCTTGGCGTCGGCAGCCATCCGGGTGAGGTCGGAGCCGACGTGCGGGGCGAGGTCGGTCTTGTTGACGACGAGCAGGTCGGCCGTGGTGACGCCGGGGCCGCCCTTGCGCGGGATGTCGTCGCCGCCGGCCACGTCGATCACGAAGATCTGCGCGTCCACCAGGCCTTTGGAGAAGGTCGCGGTGAGGTTGTCACCGCCGGACTCGACGAGGATCAGGTCGAGCGGGCCGACCGCGTCCTCCAGGTCCTCCACGGCTTCAAGGTTGGCGGAGATGTCGTCGCGGATCGCGGTGTGCGGACAGGCGCCCGTCTCCACGGCCGTGATCCGCTCGGGCGGCAGCACGGCCTCCCGGAGCAGGAACTCGGCGTCCTCACGGGTGTAGATGTCGTTGGTGACGACGGCGAGCGACAGCTCGTCGCGCAGGGCCCGGCAGAGCGCGGCGACGGTCGCGGTCTTCCCGGAGCCGACGGGCCCGCCGAGCCCGATGCGCAGGGCGCGCCGGGCTCCGTCGGGGCGGTGGGCGTCCGCACTGACGGCGGCGGGGCCGGAGTGGGTGTGGTCGAGGTGCATGACAACGGCTCCATTTTCAGCCAGGTCCGGCATCAATCAGCCCGTCCGGGGTCCCCTCTGGGGGAGTCCGAGGACGAGGCCGTTCAGGCCGATCGGGGGTCCAGGGGGCGAAGCCCCCTGGCGGGGTCGAAGGGGCAGAGCCCCTGGGGTGGGACGGGCAGGGGCGGCGGGGGCGGCCTCTACGACGCGAACAGTCGTACCGGCCAGGCCGCGTGCCACTCCGCACCGACCTCCAGCAAGGGCCCCGACGCGGCCGGCAGCGCGTCGACACCCTCGTCGAGCACCCTCCGCGCCGCCTCCACCGCGGCGTCCGCGACGCGGTCCAGCTCCGGCGCCAGCCGGGCCAGCACACCGGTGGCGTCGAACGGATCGAGGCTCAGCAGTCGTACGGTCGCCGTCGTCGGCCCGCTGACGCTCTCGTACACCGCGCAGTACGCCGCGTCGTCCGGTCCCAGCCCGGCCGCCCGGGCGGCCAGGCCGAGGACCACCGGCTGGTGCGCCCCTTTGGGGAACTGCCGGGCCAGGGCGTCGAGTTCGGCGCAGGGCCAGGTGGCTCTGGCCGCGCGCAGCAACTGCCGCCCGAGCCGGCGCGCAGCGGTCCGCAGCGCGGGAGACGGCGTACGGGCGTCCGCCGCCGCGTCCAGGTCCCGCGGGTCCACTCCGCGTACGGCGGCCGCCGCGAGCGCGCCCGCGACCAGCCCGGCGGTGTGCAGCCGGCCCCGGCAGAAGTCCTCCAGGGTCGCGGCGGAGGTGATCCGGCCCGCTTTGACGGCGGCCTCGGCACCGCCGGAGTGCGCGTGCCCTCCGGCGGGGAAGCGGCCGTCGGCCAGGACGAGAAGTGCTGCGCGTGACATCGCGAAACCCCGTCAGAACAGGAAGTAACGCTGGGCCATGGGCAGTTCGGCGGCCGCGGTCGCCTCGACCAGCTCGCCGTCGATGTGCACGGCGAAGCTGTCGGGGTCGATCCGGACGTCGGGCCGGGCGTCGTTCTCGCGCATGTCGGCCTTGGTGACCGCACGCGTGGACTCGATGGCCACGAACCGTTTGCCGAGCCCCAGCCGCTGCGGCAGCCCGTCCTCGATCGCCAACTCGGCCACGAAGTTGACCGAGTTGGCGGCGGGGGCGCGGCCGATCGCGCCGTACATCGGGCGGGGCAGGATGGGCTGCGGGGTGGGGATGGAGGCGTTGGCGTCGCCCATCTGCGCGTAGGCGATCTGCCCGCCCTTGATCACGAGCAGCGGCTTGACCCCGAAGAACGCGGGCTCCCACAGCACCAGGTCGGCGAGCTTGCCGCTCTCGACGGAGCCGATCTCGGCGGCGAGCCCCTGGGCGAGCGCCGGGTTGATCGTGTACTTGGCGACATAGCGCCGTACCCGGTGGTTGTCCGCCCGGCCGTCACCCGGCAGCGCACCGCGCCTGCGCTTCATCACATGCGCCGTCTGCCAGGTGCGCAGGACCACCTCGCCGACGCGGCCCATGGCCTGGGAGTCGGAGGAGATGATGGAGATCGCGCCGAGGTCGTGGAGGACGTCCTCCGCGCCGATGGTGGAGGGCCGGATCCGGGACTCGGCGAAGGCGAGGTCCTCGGGGACCGCCGGGTTGAGGTGGTGGCACACCATCAGCATGTCGAGGTGTTCCTCGGCGGTGTTGACGGTGTACGGCCGGGTCGGGTTGGTGGAGCTGGGCAGCACGTTGGGCTGCGAGACCACGGTCATGATGTCCGGCGCGTGCCCGCCGCCGGCGCCCTCGGTGTGGTACGAGTGGATGCCGCGGCCCGCGATCGCGGCGAGGGTGTCGCCGACGAAGCCCGCCTCGTTGAGCGTGTCCGTGTGGATGGCGACCTGGATGCCGGTGCGGTCGGCGACGGTGAGCGCGGCGTCGATGACGGCCGGGGTCGAGCCCCAGTCCTCGTGCAGCTTCAGGCCGACGGCGCCGCCGCGGATCTGGGAGAGCATCGCCTCGTGCGAGACGGTGTTGCCCTTGCCGAGGAAGCCGATGTTGACCGGGTAGGCCTCCATCGCCTCCAGCATCCGGGCCAGGTGCCAGGGACCGGGCGTGACGGTGGTGGCCTTGGAGCCCTCGGCGGGGCCGGTGCCGCCGCCGACCAGGGTGGTGATGCCCGAGGCCAGCGCCTCGTCGGCGACCTGGGGACAGATGAAGTGGACATGCGCGTCGATGGCGCCGGCGGTGAGGATCCGCCCGTTGCCCGCGATGATCTCGGTTTCGGGACCGATGACCAGGTCGGGGTGGACCCCGTCCATGGTGTCGGGGTTGCCGGCCTTGCCGATCGCGGTGATCCGGCCGTCGCGGA
Organism: Streptomyces sp. NPDC053069; assembly: GCF_044546895.1. Taxonomy (NCBI): domain Bacteria; kingdom Bacillati; phylum Actinomycetota; class Actinomycetes; order Kitasatosporales; family Streptomycetaceae; genus Streptomyces; species Streptomyces sp. NPDC053069. Next base: position 649,282 of record NZ_JBITZN010000001.1, read on the forward strand.
TGCCGACGTCGGCCTTGACGATGCCCCAGTGGTCGACGATGACGACGCCGGTGATCACGGTGTCGGGGGTGCCCTCGGCGCGGGTGGCGCGGGACTGGCCCATGGACTCGCGGATGACCTTGCCGCCACCGAAGACGGCCTCGTCGCCGGACGCGCCGGGCCCTCCGGAGCGGTCCTCCTCGATCTCGATCAGCAGGTCGGTGTCGGCGAGCCGGATGCGGTCACCGGTGGTGGGGCCGAACAGGTCGGCATAGGCGCCGCGGGAGATCTCAGGCATCGAGGGCACCTCCGGTCTCCCCGCGCAGCCCCGGCACGATCCGGGCGCCGGCCAGGGGCACGAGTTCGACGTCGACGGGGATGCCGGGCTCGAAGCGCACGGCGGTGCCGGCCGCGACGTTCAGCCGCTTGCCGCGGGCCGCGGCACGGTCGAACTCCAGGCCGGGGTTGGCCTCGGCGAAGTGGTAGTGGGAGCCGACCTGGACCGGCCGGTCGGCGGCGTTGAGGACGGTGAGGCGGGTGACCTCACGGCCCGCGTTGACGAGGACGGGGGCGTCCGCGAACAGAATCTCTCCGGGAATCATCGCGGCCCTCTTCAGATGATCGGCTCGTGGACGGTGACGAGCTTGGTGCCGTCCGGGAAGGTCGCCTCGACCTGGACGTCGTGGATCATCTCGGGGACCCCGTCCATGACGTCGTCCCTGCTGAGGAGCTTGCGGCCGGAGGACATGAGTTCGGCGACGGTACGGCCGTCACGCGCGCCCTCAAGGATGTGCGACGTGATGAGGGCGACCGCTTCCGGGTGGTTGAGCCGTAGTCCGCGGGCCCGGCGCTTCTCGGCCACGTCGGCCGCCACGTGGATGAGCAGCCTCTCTTGCTCGTGCGGGGTCAGTTGCACGTCCCACCTCACAGTCCTTGCTCCGGCCCGTGCGGGGTCCGGTTGCCGCAGCCATCACGACGGGATAGGTGTAACACACAGACAAATCCCCGGATCGTCGTCAATCCGGGCAGAAAAACCCCTGATGGCGTGGATCGGCAGGCTAGAACGCCGGAGTTTCAGCGACGTTAACCAGACCTTGATCCGTCGATGACCGCGCGATGGGACCCCTGATACCCGCGCCGTTCACGACACGCCAGGACCGCGATGCTCGGCGGCGATCCCGAAGCGCTGCTGTTCGCGCGGGACGGAACCGGCCTCGCGGACACCCGAGACCGAGCTGATGACCTGCTCCTCGGCCGGCTCGTCGAGCGCGTCCAGCCGCTCCAGGTCGGCGGCCGAGACCAGCGCGACCAGCGGCTTGCCGTGCCGTGTCACCACGACGCGCTCTCCGCCGTACACCACGCGGTTGATCAGGTCGGCGAGCTCAGCCCTGGCTTGCGTCACCGGAATCTCGTAGGCCATACCGTCATCGTACGTCAGGTACGTCCTGTACATTTTTTACAGAAGCCGAGCCCACCGGAGGCCGTGCGATGAGGAGGGGTATGCCCATGTCCCGAGCGTTCGCCCGCTATGTCCTGCCCGAGTTCACTGAGCGCACCAGCAGCGGCGTGCGCACGCTCGACCCCTACGGCAAGCTCTTCGAGGACCGGATGGTCTTCCTCGGCACCCCGCTCGACGAGGCCGCCACGAACGACGTCATCGCCCAGCTGATGTACCTCGAACACGCGTCCCCCGACCGGGACATCACGCTGTACGTCAACTCACCGGGCGGCTCGTTCAGTGCACTGACGGCCGTCTACGACACGATGCGCTACGTCAGTTGCGACGTGGCCACCTACTGCCTGGGCCAGGCCGCGTCCCATGCAGCGCTGCTCGTCGCGGCCGGCGCACCCGGCAAGCGGTTCGCGCTGCCCGGCGCACGCATGGTGATCGAGCAGCCCCGGCTTCCCGAGCCGATGCAGGGCCAGCCCAGTGACCTGCTCATCCGGGCCGAGGAATTGGCAAGGATGCGCGCACTGACGGAGGAGATGCTCGTACGGCACACCGGGCGCACGGCACAGGAGGTACACCACGACCTGGAACGGGACGTGATCCTGGACGCCCCCGGGGCGCTGGCCTACGGTCTGGTGGACGGCATCGTGCCCGGCCGGCGGAGCACGCCCGGCGCACCGGACGCGAGGTGAGCCGCCGATGCTGCCGGAACTGCCGCCCCTGCCCGCACTGACCCGCGCCGAGGGAGATCTGATCGACCGTTACCTGGAGGCGGTCGACCTGCTGGGCAGGATCAATCCGGGGCGGGACGGAGACACCTATCACGGGCTGCGCGCGGCCCAGGCCCTGGTGCGCAAGGCCGCAGAGCTGCGCGACGCCCTCGCGTTGATGCACCAGCGGGGTGAGACGGAGCTGCACGGGAACACGCTGGCACGGGCCCTGCGGGTGCTGGACGGTGCACGCCGCACCGCTCGCGTCACGCTCCCGACCGACGGCGTCGGCTGATCCGGACGCCCGCCCGGCAGGACGGACCCGGATGTCGACACGCGCCGTCCGGGGCGGGCTCGAAACGCCCCGAACGGCGTACCCCCGACCGACGTATATCCAGATCGTTCTACGGACCTCCCGACTTGCGCACCGCGCGGGTCGGCAGCGTGGAGGACGAGGCTCCGTCCCAGGTCGGCGGCTACGGCCGGGATGTGACGGTGCCTCGAACGCAGCCCTGTCCACTCGAACGGGTGAGTGGTGAGTAACGCCACAAATCCCCGGATCCATTGGGATTTTCAGACAGCTGTGAGTGAAGATCCCTGTCTGACGACAAGCCCCCGCCACAACGGCGGGGCGGTCCGGGCGGACGCCGAGTCCTGCCGCCGCACGGATGACCGGTCGACGGAGTGGATCGGCAGGAGTGGAGGACCCGAGCAAGACGGGTCGCCGGAACGGAAGTTCGTCTGTGCGTCACAGACGGCCGGACGTTCCGAGCAGCCCTTGGGGTGAAGCCGCGACGCGGCCGGGCAACTTCGCCAGCCCGAATCCGACAGGTCATCCTTCACAGGCGGCTGACGAAGGGTTGCGCATGACTGCGCTGAATCGTGTCCCGTCGCTCATGGCCCGGGCCGGCACGGCCTCGGCTCTCACCCTCGCCGCCGTCGGCGGCTCGATCGCGGTCCCTGGTCTCGCCACCGACGCCTCGGCCGCCACCCTCGCGACCAAAGCACTGCAGGTCGCGGCCTCCAAAAAGGGTTCCCCATACCAATGGGGGGCCACCGGTCCGCACAGGTTCGACTGCTCGGGGCTGACGCTCTACTCGTTCAAGAAGGCGGGCAAGAGCCTGCCGCGCACCGCAGCCCAGCAGTACAACAAGACGCACCACATCTCGGCCCTCAGCCGTAAGGCCGGTGACCTGGTGTTCTTCCACTCGGGTTCCAACGTGTACCACGTCGGCATCTACGCCGGACACGGGAAGATCTGGCACGCGCCCAGGACCGGGGACGTGGTGAGGCTCCAGAAGATCTGGACCAGGAGCGTCTGGTACGGCCGGGTGAACTGACCCGCCGTCAGGGCAGGAGCGGCTCCAGCAACAGGGCCGCTCCCGCACCGTCAGCGCCACCCCGGTGCCCGCCTGGAGCCCACGGGCGGCCCGGGGCCGACGCAGCCACCCCCGGGGTGCCTCCCACGCCTTCGAGGCAGGGGAGGGTGCTCGACGAGCTTCAGCAGGCCCGGCACGAGCCGGCGCAGCCGACCGGACTGACCGGACGTGCCGCTGTCGGCCGCCGGCCAGGGCCACAGCGGTGGCGCCCGACGAGGCCGACCCGGCGCTGCCCCACACCTACCACCCGGCCGAGACCGTTCCCGTGCCGTCGCCGGGCCGTTGGCACCCGGCCCGTCGCGGTTCCCGGCCCCGCCCGGAGAACACCGCAGGGACTGTCCGGCCGGTCACGACGCCCGCCGGCTCGACGCCGACCAGCCGGTAGCCACCGAGACCACCGCCCCGGGCCCGCCCCACCCTGCCCGTCACCCAACCAGCTCAGCGCCCCGACTCCCCGCCCCCCACACGACCAACCCGACCGTCCGAAGCCGCCGCCACCCTGTCCGTCATCCACCAGCCCCGCTCCGCCCAGCCCGCCTTCTCCCCGCCCAACGCCGTCGCACCCGTCCTCCCAAGCCCTCACCAGCCGCCCCTCGTCCCCGCGCCCGTCCCCGAGCCCGTCGCCCCGGACTCGCCGCCCGTCCCCTCGTCCCCGAGCCCGCCGTCCCTGGGACCGTCGCCGGCCGGACTCGCCGCCCGGGCGTCGCCGCCCGGCCCCATCGCCAAAGGCCTGTCGTCCGGCGGAGCCGCCTCAAAGGCCCCGGGTGAAACAGCCCAGCACCTCCGCCCAAAGGGCTACGGTTCCTGTGGGCCCCCTGCCGGAACCGCCTCGGCCGGGATGGTCCAGGGGAGTTCGATGGAGACTGTCTTGCCGCCCTCGCGGGTGGGGCGGACGCGGAGTTTGCCGCCGCACTCGGCGGTGAGCCAGCGGATGATCACCATGCCGCGGCCGTTGTCCTGCTGGACCGCCGCGGGCAGTCTCTTCGGGAAGCGGGGGTGACTGTCCGTGACGCCGATGCGCAAGTGTTCGTCACGGTCCAGCGCGATGTCGACCGTGAAGGTGGGTGACTGGCCCAAGGTGTGCTGTACGGCGTTCGTGGCGAGTTCGGAGACGATGAGCCGCACGCTGTCGGCCACGTCGGTGTCCGACGGCAGGCCCCACTCCTCAAGCGTGTCCACGACGTAGGAGCGGGCGGCGGACACCGAGGCGGGATCGCTCGGCAGAGTGACGGATGCTTCCAGATGGTCTGCCATGGCGACGTCGTCCCTTTCCCACGGGACCGCAGTCCGACATGGAGCGGATGGTTCGAGTACGGTCCCGGACTGGTGCTTGCTCGCCAGACTGCCATCACCGGGCCGGTCACGGGGAGCGATCCACCAAGATATGCATATATCTGTCGCCCAAAGCGGTGAACTCTACGACGCGAGACCGTATTTGGACGGCTCGGAAGGAGTAAGGAGGAGCCCATGCAGAACGGGCCGGCAGTGCGCCGCCGCAAATTGGGCGCCGAACTGCGCACGCTGCGTACCGGCGCTGGGCTCACGAGCGGTGAGGCAGCCCGGCTGGTCGGCTGGCACCAGTCGAAGGTGAGCCGTATCGAGACGGGTGCCAGCGGCGTGAAACCAGCCGATGTCCGGTTACTCCTGGACGCCTACGGAGTGGAAGACGGGCAGCTGCGCGAGTTGCTGCTGATGCTGGCGGGTTCCGAGGGCACGGGCGACCGGCACGGCTGGTGGCACGCCTACCGCGGGGTGCTGCCGCCCACCTACCGGGATTTCATCAGCCTGGAGTCGCAGGCGAGAGCGATGCGCACCCTGGAGACCACGGTCGTGCCCGGACTGCTGCAGACGCCCGAGTACGCCCGCGCGGTGACCCGGGCCGCCGTGAAGGGCCTGGACGACGAACGCCTGGACGCGCTGGTGGAGGTGCGGCTGGCCAGGCAGGACGTGCTCCGCGCCGACCCGCCGCTCAAGCTGTGCGCGGTGCTGGACGAGGCGGTGCTCCGACGCCAGGTCGGCGGCCCGGAGGTGATGAACCGGCAGCTGGCGCGGCTGATGGAGGCCGCCCGCCTGCCCCAAGTACGGCTTCAGGTGCTGCCGTTCGGGGCGGGAGCGCATGTCGGCCTCACCGGGCCTTTCGTTATTTTCTCATTTCCGAGCACTTCTGATCTGGACGTGGTTGTTCTCGACCAGTTGACGAGTAGCCTCTACCTGGAGCGGAAAGAAGACCTCATGGCCTACTCGGAGGCCTTCGACACCCTTCGGATGCACGCCCTTTCACCCGAGGACACGTTGGAATACATCGCCGGAATAGGTGACGGCGCGTAAGGAGGCACCATGTCAGCACTGCCTCGGAACGTCCCTGCCAGTACCGACCTGCACGACGTGCGCTGGCTGCGCAGCAGCTACAGCACGGGAGCCAACAACTGCGTGGAGACGGCCCGGCCGTGCTCCGGTCCCTGGGCCGGACTGCTCGCCGTGCGCGACTCCAAGAGCCCGGCCGGACCCGCGCTGCTCTTCTCCGCCGGGAGCTGGACCGGTTTCCTCACCGCCCTCTGACCGAGGACGGCCACCGACCCACAACACGACCACGCGCGAAGCACGGCCGTGTCACGCCGACTCATGGTCGCGTTTCGCCGATCACACGTACAGCGCGTTCGATCTCGGCCCCGGACAGGTCCGCGCGGGCGGTCAGCCGCAGCCGTGAGATGCCGTCGGGCACGGAAGGAGGACGGAAGCAGCCCACGGCCAGCCCCGCCGTACGGCAGTCGGCCGCCCAGCGCACGGCCTGGTCCGGGGACGGCGCCCGCACGGAGACCACCGCGGCGTCCGGACGCACCGCCTCCAGACCTGCGGCGGTCAGCCGTGCGTGCAGTTCGGCGGCCACCTCGCGGGCGCGCGCCGCGCGCTGCGGTTCGCGGACGAGCAGCCGCAGCGCCGCGAGCGCGGCCCCTGCCGCCGCCGGAGCCAGGCCCGTGTCGAAGATGAAGGTCCGGGCCGCGTTGACCAGGTGGTCGATCACCGGCGCCGGGCCGAGCACCACGCCGCCCTGACTGCCGAGCGACTTGGACAGGGTGGCCGTGACCACCACGTCCGGGGCGCCGGCCAGCCCGGCCGCGTACGGCGCGCCCCGGCCGCCGTCGCCCAGCACCCCGAGCCCGTGCGCGTCGTCCAGGACCAGCCCCGCGCCGTACTCCCGGCACGCCTCCGCGAGCTCGGCCAGCGGCGCCCGGTCGCCGTCGACCGAGAAGACCGTGTCGGAGACGACGATCGCCGCTCCCTGGTGGCCGGCCAGGGCCTTGCGCACCGCCTCGGGGTCGGCGTGCCCGACGACCTGCCTGCCGCCCCGGGCGAGCCGGCAGCCGTCGATGAGGGAGGCGTGGTTGCCGGCGTCGGAGACGATCAGCGAGCCGTGCGGGCCGAGCGCGGTGACCGCGGCCAGGTTGGCGGCGTAGCCGGAGGAGAACACCAGCGCCGCCTCGAAGCCGCAGAACGCGGCAAGCTCGCGCTCCAGCTCGGTGTGCAGCTCGGTGGTGCCGGTGACCAGCCGGGAGCCGGTCGAGCCGCCGCCCCAGACCCGGGCCGCCCGCGCGGCCCCTTCGGTGACCTCGGGGTGGTGGGCGAGGCCCAGGTAGTCGTTGCTCGCCAGATCCAGCAGCGGCGACTCGGCCGGGCGCGGGCGCAGGGTCCGTACGAGTCCGGCGCGACGACGCGCCTCCGCCTGCTCCGCGATCCAGCCGAACGCCATGGCTCCTCCGATGTTTTGTAGGTAGCGGACAGACACTAGCGGCAGGACCAGCCCCCCAGGGTGTGGCAATACCCACACGGTGAACCGTCTCCGTTGTGCAAACTCTCCTTGGCCCGGGGCGGTCCCGTAGGACAAGATCGGGCCTCATGGACCTGCTGAACACGCTGGTGGACAAGGGGCTTCGGCGCGAGCTGCCGACCCGCGAGGAAGCACTCGCCGTACTGGCCACCTCCGACGACGATGTGCTCGATGTGGTGGCCGCGGCCGGCAAGGTGCGCCGGCACTGGTTCGGCCGCCGCGTGAAACTGAATTACCTGGTCAACCTCAAGTCCGGCTTGTGCCCGGAGGACTGCTCCTACTGCTCCCAGCGCCTCGGCTCCAAGGCCGACATCCTGAAGTACACCTGGCTCAAGCCCGACGAGGCCTCCCAGGCGGCCGCCGCGGGCCTGGCCGGAGGCGCCAAGCGGGTGTGTCTGGTGGCCAGCGGACGCGGCCCGACGGACCGGGACGTGGAGCGCGTCTCGGAGACCATCAAGGCGATCAAGGAGCAGAACGAGGCCGTCGAGGTCTGCGCCTGCCTCGGTCTGCTCTCCGACGGCCAGGCCGAGCGGCTGCGCGACGCGGGCGCGGACGCCTACAACCACAACCTCAACACCTCGGAGTCCACCTACGGGGACATCACCACCACCCACACCTACGCCGACCGGGTGGACACGGTGAACAAGGCGCACGCGGCCGGCCTGTCCGCCTGCTCCGGTCTGATCGCGGGCATGGGCGAGAGCGACGAGGACCTGGTGGACGTGGTCTTCTCGCTGCGTGAACTGGACCCGGACTCCGTTCCGGTGAACTTCCTCATCCCGTTCGAGGGCACCCCGCTGGCCAAGGAGTGGAACCTCACCCCGCAGCGCTGCCTGCGGATCCTCGCGATGGTCCGGTTCGTCTGCCCGGACGTGGAGGTCCGTATCGCGGGCGGCCGTGAGGTCCATCTGCGCACGATGCAGCCGCTCGCGCTGCACCTGGCCAACTCGATCTTCCTCGGCGACTACCTGACCAGCGAGGGCCAGGCCGGCAAGGCCGACCTGGAGATGATCGCGGACGCCGGTTTCGAGGTGGAGGGCGCCGGCGAGGTGACGCTGCCGGAGCACCGGGTGGAGGCCGCGGGCGGCTGCGGCTCGCACGGGAGCGCCGGCTGCGGCTCCGTCTGCGGCTCGCACGAGGGCGCGGAGGCGTGCGGGAGCGGGGGCGCGGAGGCGTGCGGTACGGCGACCGCGCCGGCCTCCCAGGAGGCGCGCACCGACCTCGTGGCCGTCCGCCGCCGGGGCGCCGGAACGGACCTCGCGCCCAATGCCTGACCTGGCCGCCCTGAGCGTGCCCGAGCTGCTGGAGCTCGACCGACGGCATGTGTGGCACCCGTACGGCCCGATGCCCGGACGTGCCGAACCGCTGGTGGTGGAGTCGGCGAGCGGGGTCCGTCTGAGACTGCGGCTCGCCGACGGGGCCCAGGACGACCTCGTGGACGGCATGTCCTCCTGGTGGTCGGCGATCCACGGCTACAACCACCCGGTCCTCAACGAGGCGGCGCACGAGCAGCTCGGGCGGATGAGCCACGTGATGTTCGGCGGGCTCACGCACGAGCCCGCCGTACGGCTCGCGAAGCACCTTGTCGACATGTCGCCACAAGGCCTGGAGCATGTCTTCCTGGCCGACTCCGGCTCGGTGTCGGTCGAGGTCGCGGTGAAGATGTGCCTGCAGTACTGGCGCTCGGTCGGCAGGCCCGGCAAGCAGCGGCTGCTGACCTGGCGGGGCGGCTACCACGGAGACACCTGGAACCCGATGTCCGTGTGCGACCCCGAGGGCGGGATGCACGCGCTGTGGTCGGGCGTGCTGCCGCGCCAGCTGTTCGCCGACGCCCCGCCGGCTGAGTACGAGGAGTCGTACGCCGACCACCTGCGCGAACTGGTCGCCCGGCACGCGGACGAGCTGGCCGCGGTGATCGTGGAGCCGGTCGTGCAGGGGGCGGGCGGGATGCGCTTCCACTCCCCCGCGTATCTGCGGGTGCTGCGCGAGGCGTGCGACGCGCACGGCGTACTGCTGGTGTTCGACGAGATCGCCACCGGCTTCGGCCGCACCGGTGCGCTGTTCGCGGCGGAGCACGCGGGCGTCACCCCGGATGTGATGTGCGTGGGCAAGGCGCTGACCGGCGGTTATCTGACGCTGGCGGCGACGCTGTGCACCGCACGGGTCGCGGACGGGATCTCCAGGGGCGAGGTGCCGGTGCTCGCGCACGGGCCGACCTTCATGGGCAACCCGCTGGCGGCGGCCGTGGCCTGCGCCTCCATCGAACTGCTCCTGGGCCAGGACTGGCGGGCGGAGGTCAAGCGGATCGAGGCGGGTCTGTGGGAGGGCCTGGCGCCGGCCCGTGAGCTGCCCGGCGTCCGGGACGTCCGCGTCCTCGGCGCGATCGGCGTCGTCCAGCTCGACCACGAGGTGGACATGGCCGCGGCCACCGCGGCCGCCGTACGGGAGGGCGTGTGGCTGCGCCCGTTCCGCGACCTGATCTACACGATGCCGCCGTACATCACCTCGGACGAGGACGTGACAAGGATCGCGCGCGCGGTGTGCGCCGCGGCGCGGGAGGGATGACATGCCGGTACTGGTGATCACGGGGACGGGTACGGAGATCGGCAAGACCGTCACCACCGCCGCCGTCGCCGCGGCGGCGCTCGCGGCCGGACGCTCGGTGGCCGTGCTGAAGGCCGCCCAGACGGGGGTGGGGCCGGACGAGCGCGGGGACGCCGACGAGGTCGCGTGGCTCGCGGGTCCGGTGACGGCCGCGGAACTGGCCCGCTATCCGGAGCCGCTGGCGCCCGGTACGGCGGCCCGGCGGGCGGGCATGGCGCCCGTACACCCGCACGAGGTGGCCGACCGGGCGGGGAAGCTGGCCGCCGACCACGATCTGGTGCTGGTCGAGGGGGCGGGCGGGCTGCTCGTCCGGTTCGACGCGGCCGGCGGCACCCTGGCCGACGCGGCGCGGCTGCTGGACGCCCCGGTGCTGGTCGTCACCCAGGCCGGTCTGGGCACGCTCAACACGACGGAACTGACGGCGCTCGAACTACGGCGCCGGGGGCTGGAGTTGGCGGGCATCGTGATCGGCAGCTGGCCCGGCTCGCCCGACCTCGCCACCCGCTGCAACGTCACCGAGCTGCCGGAGGTCGCAGCGGCCCCCCTCCTCGGCGCGATCCCCTCCGGGGCGGGGGCGCTGGCACCTGCCGACTTCCGCACAGCGGCACCGACCTGGCTGGCCCCCCGCCTGGGCGGAACCTGGGACGCGGAAGCATTCCAGGTCCGCGAGGCACCGTAACGGCAGCGCCGCCCCGAGCACGGCCCTCCGGGCCGGAGCCACCCAGCAGGCCCACCCTCCAGCCGCCCGAGCCGCGTAGTGGGCCCGTCCTCCAGCCGACCGAGTCGGATGGTGGGCGGGCGAGGCGGAGTCCGGGGCGGGTGGCGGGGATGTGGAGGCGTTGTGCGGGGGACACTCCCCCTAGGCCCTGTCGTCCTAGGCCCTGTCGTCCGTCGGGGAGGTTCGCCATGCGGCTGCTGTCCGGTTCCGGCAAGGTCGCGCGCAGTCCCGTGCACCATCCGCTGTCCGCCCGCTGCTACGCCCGGTACAGCGTGAGCGCCGAGACCCGGCTGGGCATGGCCGGGGTGCGCGAGCGGCTGCTCGCCGGGCTGTCCGGACGGGTGATCGAGATAGGCGCCGGCAACGGGCTGAACTTCTCGCACTATCCGGGCACCGTCGCGGAGGTCGTGGCGATCGAACCGGAGCCGCTGCTCAGGAAGTTGGCGCTGGAGTCGGCCCTGCGCGCCCAGGTCCCGGTCGACGTGGTGCCGGGCGCCGCAGAGGCGCTGCCGGTCAAGAGCGAGGCCTTCGACGCGGTGGTGCTGTCCCTGGTGCTGTGCAGCGTGCGGGACGTACCGCGGGCGCTGGGCGAGGTGCGGCGGGTGCTCAGGCCGGGCGGCCAGGTGCGGTTCTTCGAACACGGCCGGGGCGGTGGCCCGCTGATGACACTGACCCAGCGCACGCTGGACCGGACCGTGTGGCCCCTGCTGACCGGCGGATGTCACGTGGCCCGCCGGCCGGTGGCCGCGCTGCGCGAGGCCGGGTTCGCCCTCGGCCCCCACCGGTGCGTGATGATGCCGCAGAGGGGTCCGGCGCTGCCGGCGTCGTACTGCACGCTCGGCGTCGCCTGGCGCCCGGACGAGCCGTTCACGCGCTGATCACAGGCTCCAGCGCCGCAGCTCCCGCGCGATGTCGTCCACGTCGGCCGCGCCCTCCTTCACCAGCCGGGCGAGGTCGCGCACCTGCTCGGGCGTGGTGACCACCTTCACGCCGCTGGCGACCAGGTAGGCGTAGGCGACCGCCGAGGCGAACAGCGCGTTGGAGCGCTCCAGCGCCGGCAGATGGACCAGCAGCTGGAGCAGGGAGGCGGCGCGGGCGTGCGGGTTGTCGTAGACCGGCACGCCGAATATCTCGGCGCGGTGCCGGGCGACGGCGGCGACCAGTGCGCCCCAGTCGGTGACCTGCGGGTCCCCGGGCGTCTTCTGCTCGGCGAGCATGAGGAGCCAGGCGAGGTCGATGCTGAGCTCGTTCAAGGGATCAGCGGCCGTCCCCGGTGCCGGCACCGCGGGGGGTCTCGGTGAACTCCTCGGCGAACACGGACTCGTACTGCTTCATGAAGTCGGCGGCGGCCTCGACGAACGTACGGCCGGCCTCACCGGTGTCCTGTCTGACCAGCTCCTCGATATAGCGGTTGACGCTGATGCCACGGGCCAGGGCGCGTTCGCGGGCCGCGCGGGCGGTGCCCTCGTCCACGCGCACGTTCAGCTGGGTCTTCGCCATGCTTCGACGCTAGCGCCGAGGTGCTAGCAAGACAAGGGCGCGCGTACGCGCTGCGCCGGGTCGGCCTGTCCCTTACGCTCGCCCGGGAACGGGCGGTTCGAACGACCGGGAGGCTGTCTTGTCCACACCAGCTGCGCAGCACGCCCCGGGCCGCACGCCGAACGGCGGAATCGCGGCCCGCGCCCGCGGACTGACCAAGGCCTACGGCTCCGGCGAGACGGCCGTGATCGCCCTGGACTCGGTGGACGTGGACATCGCGCGCGGCCGCTTCACCGCCGTGATGGGCCCCTCGGGGTCGGGGAAGTCCACGCTCATGCACTGTCTGGCGGGCCTCGACACGGTGTCGGCCGGTCAGGTGTGGCTGGGCGACACCGAGATCACCGGTTTGAAGGAACGGGAGCTGACCCGGCTCAGGCGGGACCGGGTCGGGTTCATGTTCCAGTCGTTCAACCTGATCCCGACCCTGACGGCCGCCGAGAACATCACCCTGCCGATGGACATCGCGGGCCGGAAGCCCGACGAGCAGTGGCTGGACCAGGTCATCGACACGCTGGGGCTGCGCGCGCGGCTGACGCACCGGCCCGCCCAGCTCTCCGGCGGTCAGCAGCAGCGGGTCGCCTGCGCGCGGGCGCTGGCCTCCCGGCCGGAGCTGATCTTCGCGGACGAGCCGACCGGGAACCTCGACTCGCGGGCCGGTCTGGAGGTGCTGGGCTTCCTGCGCGACGCGGTGGACGATCTCGGGCAGACGGTCGTCATGGTCACGCACGACCCGGGCGCCGCCGCCCACTCCGACCTCGTCCTCTTCCTGGCCGACGGGCGGATCGTGGACGAGATGGCACAGCCGACGGCGGACGCCGTACTGGAACGGATGAAGCAGTTCGACGTGGTCCGGGGCCGGCTCGGCGACGGTACCGTCCAGGAGGGCTGACCCGGTGCTGAAAGCGACCCTGAGGAGCTTCCTCGCGCACAAGGGGCGGCTCGCCCTGTCCGCACTGGCCGTGATCCTGTCCGTGGCGTTCGTCGCGGGCAGTCTGATCTTCTCCGACACCGTGACGCGTACCTTCGACCGGCTGTTCGCCTCCACCGCCGCCGATGTGACGGTCCAGCCGAAGCAGGATCTGCGGTCGGCCCGGCTGAGCGGTGCGGTGCAGACCCTGCCCGCCGCGCTGCGGGACCGCGTGGCGAAGGTCGACGGCGTCGCGGCGGCCCGCGCCGAGGTGTCGGTGGAGAACGCCGTGGTGGTCGACGCCCGCAACAAGCCCGTCGGCCCGACCACGGGCGCACCGACGCTCACGATGGCCTGGTACGTCACGCATCGCAGCCCGGTGCAGCTCACCTCCGGCCATGCGCCGCGGGGTGCGGGTGAGGCGCTGCTGGACGCCGACACGGCCGGCAAGCGGCACGTACGGATCGGCGACACGCTGACCGTGCAGGCACAGCCGGGCACGTTCCGGGTGCGGGTGGTCGGCATCGCCACGTTCACCACCACCAACCCCGGCGCCGCCCTGGTCTTCCTGGACCCGGCGGTCGCGGGCCGGGAACTCCTCGGGTCGGCCGCACAGGCGACCAGCATCACGGCGGACGCGGCGCCGGGAGTGACCGACGCGCAGCTCAAGCAGCGTGTCGGCCAGGCGATCGGCACCGGCACCTACGACCTGAAAACCGCCGGCGAACAGGCCAAGTCGGCGGCGGCCGGCCTCGGCACCTTCCTCGACGTGATCAAGTACGTGATGCTGGGCTTCGCCGGTGTCGCGCTGCTCGTGGGCGTGTTCCTCATCGTCAACACCTTCTCCATGCTGATCGCGCAGCGCACGCGCGAGCTGGGACTGCTGCGGGCGCTGGGCGCGGACCGCAGGCAGGTGCGGCGCTCGGTGCTGACGGAGGCGCTGCTGCTCGGGCTGGTCGGTTCGACACTCGGCCTGCTGGCCGGTATCGGGCTCGCGCTGGGGCTGATCCGGCTGATGAGCGCGTTCGGGATGAACCTGAAGGCCACGGAGATGGTCATCGGCTGGGGCACGCCCGTCGCGGCGTACGTCGTCGGTCTCGGCGTCACCTTCGTGGCCGCCTATCTGCCCGCGCGGCGCGCGGCGGCCGTCTCGCCGATGGCGGCGCTCGCCGACGCCGAGGTCGCCGGTGTGGGCAAGCCGTTGACGGTGCGGGCGGTCGTCGGGGCGGTGGTCGGGGCGGCCGGGGTGGCGGCGCTGGCCGGGTGTGCGGCGGCCACGAAGATCGCGCAGGCGGCCTCGCTGCTGGGTCTCGGCGTGGTCCTGACGCTGATCGCGACCGTGGTCGCCGGCCCGCTGCTGGTGCGGCCGGTGATCCGGGTCCTGGGCGGTGCGTTTCCCGCGCTGTTCGGCCCGGTCGGCCGGATGAGCCAGCGCAACGCCCTGCGCAATCCGCGTCGTACGGGTGCCACGGCCGCCGCCCTCATGGTGGGCCTGGCCCTGGTCGGCGGGATGTCGGTGGCGAGCGCCTCGATGTCGGCGTCGTTCGACCAGCAGATCGACAGGAACCTCGGCGCCGACTTCATCGTCCAGAACACCAACTTCGCTCCGTTCACCAAGGAGGTGCGGGACGGCGTGGCGCGCACGCGTGGCGTCGGGCTCGTCGTTCCGCAGCGGCTCACCCCGGTCGCCGTACGGCTGCCGAAGGGAGACCCGGTCCGGACGACCGCCGCCGCCTACGGACCCGGGCTCGACGACGTCCTGCACATGACCTACGCGCAGGGCGGTTCGCGGGCCGCGCTCGCGGCCGGGCACCTCGCCATGGACGCGGACTTCGCCCGGGACCACGGTGTGCGCGTCGGCAGCGTCGTGCCGGTCGAGTTCCCGGGCGGACGGCACACCGAGCTGACCGTCTCGGCACTCACCGACCAGGCCACGACGGAGGGCTTCGGCACCGAGGGCGGCATCTACTTCGGCCTGGCGACCCTCGCGAAGTTCGCGCCCGGCGCCCAGGACTCCGCGCTCTACGTCAACGCGGCCACCGGAACGAAACCGCAGGACCTGCGGCCCCGCCTGGAAGGGGCGCTCACGCCGTTCCCGCAGGTGCAGGTGCGCGATCAGACCGACTACAAGGACCTGGTCCACAACCAGATCGCCGTCCTGCTGTACCTGGTGTACGCGCTGCTCGGCCTGGCGATCGTCATCGCCGTGCTCGGTGTGGTCAACACCCTCGCCCTGTCGGTGGTGGAGCGCACCCGCGAGATCGGGCTGCTGCGCGCCATCGGGCTGGGGCGGCGGCAGCTGCGCCGGATGATCCGGCTGGAATCGGTGGTGATCGCGGTGTTCGGTGCGGTGCTCGGGCTGGCGCTGGGGCTCGTGTGGGGCGTGTGCATGCAGCAGGTGCTGGCCCTGCGCGGGTTGACGGCGCTGGCGTTCCCCTGGACGACGATCGTCGCCGTCGTCATCGGTGCGGCGGTGGTGGGCGTGGTGGCGGCTCTGCTGCCGGCGCTGCGGGCGTCACGGATGAACGTGCTGGCGGCGATCGCCCACGAGTGAGGCGCCCTGCTGAGCGTGCGGCGGACGTGATGGAATCCCAGGGCCAGGATCAAGTCACCTGCCCACGAGGAGAGTTCATGCCGCGTCCGTTCCGCTTCGGGGTCAATCTGCTCACGCCCGCGCCCGCCGCCGAGTGGCGCGCGAAGTGCCGGCGCGCCGAGGAGCTGGGGTACGACGTGATCCTCGTCCCGGATCACCTCGGCATGGTCGCCCCGTTCCCGGCGCTGGTCGCGGCGGCCGAGGCGACCGAGCGCCCCCGGCTGGGCACGTTCGTGCTCAACGCGGGATTCTGGAACCCGGCGCTGCTGGCCCGCGAGGTGGCGACCACGGACGCGCTGACCGGCGGGCGCCTCGAACTCGGCCTCGGCACCGGGTACGTTCCGGCCGAGCACGAGGCGGCCGGGCTGCCGTACGGCTCGCCGGGCGAGCGGGTGGACCACCTCCGCCGTACGGTGGCGGAGCTCGACCGGCTGCTCGCTTCCCCGGATCACGAGCCTGGCTGCGCCCAGTCCCGGGTGCCGCTGCTGATCGGCGCCAACGGCGACCGGATGCTGCGGCTGACCGCCGAGCACGCGGACATCGCGGCCTTCACCGGAGCCCGGCCGGGGAGGACACCGGGCGGGCTGGAGCCGCTCACCGCCGAGGAGCTGGACGAGCGGGTGGCGCGCTACCGGAGCCTCGCGGCGGGCCGGGCGGAAGAGGCGGAACTGAACCTGCTCGTCCAGCTCGTGGCGGTCACGGACGACCCCGGACCGGTGCTGAAGCCGCTCCTGGAGCGGCAGTCGCAGCTGACCCTGGACGACGCACTGGCTCTGCCCATCGTGCTGGCCGGCCCGCTGGACGACGTCGTCGCGCGGGTGCGGGCGCAGCGCGAGCGGTTCGGCTTCTCGTACCTGACCGTCCTGGAGCCGTACATGGAGGCCTTCGCGCCGGTGATGGGGCGGCTGCGCGAGGAGTCCGCATGATGGAAATCCACACCCGGGCCACCCCCTCCGTGATCCGATGATCACATGACTGACCTGTGTATACGCCCGGCGGCGCAGGCCGACCTCGACACCGTCCTCGCCTTCTGGAAGACGGCCGCCGAGGGCACCAGCATCAGCGACGACCGGGACGGGGTGGAGCGGCTGGTCGCCCGCGACCCGGAGGCCCTGATCCTCGCCGAGCAGGACGGCGAGCTGGTGGGCACGGTGATCGCGGGCTTCGACGGCTGGCGCTGCCATCTGTACCGGCTCGCGGTACATCCGCGGCGGCGCCGGCAGGGCATCGGCTCGGCGCTGCTGGCCGCCGCCGAGGAGCGGTTCGTACGGCTCGGCGGGCGGCGTGCGGACGCGATGGTGCTGGTCCGCAACGAGCGGGCGCAGCACGCTTGGAGCGCCGCCGGTTACGGCCCGGAGGAGCACTGGCGGCGCTGGGTGAAGCCGCTCACCGACTGAGCCGCCGACCTTCTTTTGCTCATCCTTTACCATTGAGGGAGCACTCGGCCCTCCATGAAAGGTTGTGAGCGTCCGCCCATGGGCGACCCTCCCAGTACGCGCCACCGCGCGTCCCGTCCTGCCCTGTCCGAGCATGGGACGGGGGTGACCCGATGACCGAAGTGCTCCTGCTTCTGGTGGCGATCCTGCTGGCGCTCGCCTGTGGCGCCTTCGTCGCCGCGGAGTTCTCGCTGACCACGGTGGAGCGCGGTGAGCTGGAGCGAGCCGCCCAGCGTGGCGAACGCGGCGCCCCCGGCGCCCTGAAGGCCGTACGGAACCTGACCTTCCAGCTCTCCGGCGCGCAGCTCGGCATCACCGTGACCAATCTGGTGGTCGGCATGCTCGCCGAGCCGTCCATCGCCAAGCTGCTCGCCGGCCCGTTCCGGGCGATGGGTCTGTCGGGCGGCACGGCGAGTTCGGCCGCCCTCGTGCTCGGTACGGCCCTGTCGACGGTCTTCCTGATGGTCGTCGGCGAGCTGGTGCCGAAGAACTGGGCGATCTCCTCACCGCTGGCCGTGGCCAGGCGGGTGGGCAATCCGCAGCGCTGGTTCAGCGCCGCCTTCCGGCCCTTCATCACGCATCTGAACAACACGGCCAACCGTTTCGTGCGCCGGCTCGGCATCGAGCCCGCCGAAGAGCTGGCCTCCGCGCGCGGACCGCAGGAGCTGGCGGCACTCGCCCGGCACTCCGCCAGGGAGGGCGCACTGGAGCCGGACACCGCCGAACTGTTCGTGCGCACGCTGAACCTGGCCGACCTGACGGCGGAGAATGTGATGACCCCCCGCGTCCAGGTCGTCGCCCTCGACACCCAGGCCACCTGCGAGGACGTGGCGAACGCGACCCGGGCCACCGGGCTGAGCCGGTTCCCGGTCTACCGGGGCACCCTGGACTCGGTCGTCGGGACCGCCCACATCAAGGACGTGCTGGCCGTCCCCGCCGACCAGCGGCGCCACCGCACGGTCGCCCAGGTGATGCGCGAGCCGCTGCTCGTGCCCGAGTCCCTGACCGTCGACCGGCTGCTGGACCGGCTGGGCGGCAGGCGCACCATGGCCGTCGTCATCGACGAGTACGGCGGCACGGCCGGCGTGGCGACGCTGGAGGACATCGTCGAGGAAGTCGTCGGCGAGGTGCGCGACGAGCACGACCCGCACGAGACGCCGGACCTCGCCCCCGCCGGGGCGGACGAGGACGGGCGGGCCCTGTACTCGGCCGACGGCGCCGCCCGCACCGACCAGCTCGCGCGCGTGGGCCTGCGGGTGCCCGAGGGTCCTTACGAGACCCTGGCCGGGCTGGTCGCGACCCTGCTGGGCCGGATACCGCGGACCGGTGACACGGTCGAGGTCGCGGGCTGGCGGCTGGACGTGGTGGACGCCTCGGGCCGCCGTGCGGCGCGCGTGCTGCTGCACGCGCCGCTGGACGACGAACAGGCCCACGAGACCCCGGAGGAGGCACGATGACCGCCGTTCAGCTGCTGATCGGGCTGACGACCCTGGTCGTCAACGCCTTCTTCGTCGGCGCCGAGTTCGCGCTGATCTCCGTACGCCGCTCACAGGTCGAGCCGCTGGCCCAGGAGGGCGACCGGCGCGCGAGGGCAGTGCTGTGGGGCCTGGAGCACGTGTCGGCGCTGCTGGCCGCCGCCCAGCTCGGCATCACGCTGTGCACGCTGGTCCTGGGTGTGGTCGCCGAACCGGCGATCGCGCATCTGCTGGAGCCGGTGTTCCACGCCGTCGGTGTCCCCGTGAGCGCCGGCCACGCCGTGTCCTTCGTGATCGCGCTGACCCTCGCGACCTATCTGCACATGCTGCTGGGCGAGATGGTGCCCAAGAACATCGCGCTCGCGGAACCGGTGCGCAGCGCGCTGCTGCTGGGCCCGCCGCTCGTCGCCCTGTCCCAGGCCCTGCGCCCGGTGATCTTTGCGGTCAACGCCTTCGCGAACGGACTGCTGAAGCTGCTCAGGGTGGAAGCCAAGGGCGAGGTCGCGGCGACCTTCACGGACACCGAACTCGCCGAGATCGTCAAGGACGCCAGCGAGGCGGGCCTGATCGACAACCGGGCGCAGGAGCGGCTGCACGACGCCCTGGAGCTGGGCAGCCGGCCCGTGCGGGACGTCGTGGTGCCGCTGGAACGGGTGGTGTACGCGCGCGTGGGCGTCACCCCCGAGCAGCTGGAGCGGCTGTCGGCCGAGTCGGGCTTCTCCCGGTTCCCCGTGGTCGACGCGAGCCGGCGGATCGTCGGCTATCTGCACGTCAAGGACGCGCTGGACGCCGCGCCGCGGGACGTGGCGTTCCGGCTGCGGGACATGCGGCCCATCGCGCGAGTGCGCGAGGGCACCCCGCTGGACGACGTGCTCACCGCGATGCGCGGCAGCCGTACGCATCTGGCGGCGGTGCTCGGCGACGACGGCCGGCTGGCCGGCCTGGTGACCATGGAGGACGTGCTGCGGCAGCTGTTCGGGCAGCCCGCTCCGGGATGACGCAGGGTCCTGCCGGGCGTTCCGGGGCCGACCGACCGGCGGGTATGGAGCCGGGGATACCATCGCTCACGCCATGCAGACGAATCCCACACCTCCCCCTTACGGCAGCCTGGTCGCGGTCGGCGACTCCTTCACCGAGGGCATGTCGGACCTGCTGCCCGACGGCTCCTACCGGGGCTGGGCCGACCTGCTCGCCGCACGGATGGCCGCCCGGACACCGGGCTTCCGGTACGCCAACCTGGCCGTGCGCGGCAAGCTGATCGGGCAGATCGTCGACGAGCAGGTGGACACGGCGGCGGCCATGAACGCCGACGTGGTCACCCTGGTCGGCGGGCTCAACGACACCCTGCGGCCGAAATGCGACATGGGCCGCGTGAAGGGTCTGCTGACCGAGGCGGTGGAGCGGCTGGCGCCGTCCTGCAAGCAGCTGGTGCTGATGCGCAGCCCCGGCCGCCGGGGCCCCGTGCTGGAGCGGTTCCGGCCGCGCATGGAGGAGCTGTTCGCGTGCGTGGACGAGCTGGCCGCCAAGCACGGCGCGGTCGTCGTCGACCTGTACGGAGCGCGCTCGCTCGCCGACCCCCGACTGTGGGACGTGGACCGGTTGCACCTGACGGCGGAGGGACACCGCAGGGTCGCCGAGGCGGTGTGGCAGGCGCTCGGGTACGAGCCGGAGGACACCGAGTGGCATGTGCCGATGCCGGCCACGCTCCCGCCGGGCTGGGTGTCGCGCCGGGCGGCGGACGCGCGCTTCGCGCGGCAGCACCTGCTGCCGTGGATAGGCCGGCGCCTGACCGGCCGCTCCTCCGGGGACGGCCGCCCGCCGAAGCGTCCGGAACTGCTGCCGTACGAGGCCCAGGCATAGCCTCACCCGTGGGGCCGTCGTGCGGGCAGGTGTCCGTGACGGACGTCTCGTAGCTTCCGCCGAACCGAGGTGTGGCGCTGGCCTGCACAAACCGCCAGTAGAATCTGGACACGTGACTTCTGCGCCCGCCAAGCCCCGCATCCCGAACGTCCTCGCCGGACGTTACGCCTCCGCCGAGCTCGCCACGCTCTGGTCCCCCGAGCAGAAGGTGAAGCTGGAGCGGCAGCTCTGGCTCGCCGTGCTGCGCGCCCAGAAGGACCTGGGCATCGAGGTGCCGGACGAGGCGATCGCCGACTACGAGCGTGTCCTCGACACCGTCGACCTGGCCTCGATCGCCGAGCGCGAGAAGGTCACCCGGCACGATGTGAAGGCGCGGATCGAGGAGTTCAACGACCTCGCCGGGCACGAGCACGTGCACAAGGGCATGACCTCCCGTGACCTCACGGAGAACGTCGAGCAGCTGCAGATCCGGCTCTCGCTGGAGCTGATGCGCGACCGTACGGTCGCCGTGCTGGCGCGCCTCGGCAAGCTGGCCGGCGAGTACGCCGAGCTGGTCATGGCCGGCCGCTCGCACAACGTGGCCGCGCAGGCCACCACCCTCGGCAAGCGCTTCGCGACCGCCGCCGACGAGCTGCTCGTCGCCTACGGCCGGGTCGAGGAGCTGCTGGGCCGCTACCCGCTGCGCGGCATCAAGGGCCCGGTCGGCACCGCGCAGGACATGCTGGACCTGCTGGGCGGGGACGCCGCCAAGCTCGCCGAGCTGGAGAACCGGATCGCCCGGCACCTGGGCTTCTCGCAGGCGTTCACCTCGGTCGGCCAGGTCTACCCGCGCTCCCTGGACTACGAGGTCGTCACCGCGCTGGTGCAGCTGGCGGCCGCGCCGTCCTCGCTGGCCAGGACGATCCGGCTGATGGCCGGGCACGAACTGGTCACCGAGGGCTTCAAGCCGGGCCAGGTCGGCTCGTCCGCGATGCCGCACAAGATGAACACCCGCTCGTGCGAGCGGGTCAACGGCCTCATGGTCATCCTGCGCGGTTACGCCTCGATGACCGGCGAGCTGGCCGGCGACCAGTGGAACGAGGGCGACGTGTCCTGCTCGGTGGTGCGCCGCGTCGCACTCCCGGACGCCTTCTTCGCGCTGGACGGCCTGCTGGAGACCTTCCTGACCGTCCTCGACGAGTTCGGCGCCTTCCCGGCCGTCGTCGCCCGCGAGCTCGACCGCTACCTGCCGTTCCTCGCCACCACCAAGGTGCTCATGGGCGCGGTGCGGGCCGGGGTCGGCCGCGAGGTCGCGCACGAGGCGATCAAGGAGAACGCCGTGGCCACCGCGCTCGCGATGCGCGAGCAGGGCGCCGAGCGCAACGACCTGCTCGACAAGCTCGCCGCCGACGAGCGGCTCCCCCTCGAACGCGAGCAGCTCGCCGCGCTGATGGCCGACAAGCTGTCCTTCACCGGCGCCGCCGCCGACCAGGTCGGTGTGGTCGCCGGCCGGATCGAGGAGATCGTCAAGCAGCACCCGGAGGCCGCCGGTTACACCCCCGGAGCGATCCTCTGACCCGCCTGACGAAGGCGGATCTGGAGGCCGCCCGCGACCGTCTGGTACCGGACGTCGTCGCGGACGGCCTCCGTGTGCTGTTCTGCGGGATCAACCCGGGACTGATGACGGCCGCGACCGGTCACCACTTCGCCCGTCCCGGCAACCGCTTCTGGCCGGTGCTGCACCTGTCGGGCTTCACGCCGAGGCTGCTGAAGCCGGCCGAGCAGCGGGAACTGCTGTCGTACGGGCTGGGGATCACGAACGTCGTGGCACGGGCGACCGCGCGGGCCGACGAGCTGACCGCCGAGGAGTACGCCGAGGGCGGGCTGGTGCTGACCGAGAAGGTGACCCGGCTGCGCCCAGGGTGGCTGGCCGTGGTCGGGGTGACCGCCTACCGGGCCGCCTTCGGCGACCGTACCGCGCAGGTCGGACCACAGGAGCGGACCATCGGGGACAGCCGGATCTGGGTGCTGCCCAACCCCAGCGGGCTGAACGCGCACTGGACGACGGCGACCATGGCGGAGGAGTTCGCCCGGCTGCGGGACGCGGCGCCGGCCTAGGGGGTGTCGTTTGGATCATCCCGGCGTCGCGGGCCTGGCGGTCACGGCGGGTCGATGGACGTGACCACCGCCAGCAGCTGGAACGGCAGCTCGTCGTCCCACTGGGACACGCCCAGGGCGACCCAGCGGCCCGTCGGCGCCTTCCACAGGTGCACATCGGGTACGTGCGAGGCGAGCGTGGCCCATGGCTCGTCGACGTCCTCCCCTTCCATGGCCCGCTCGAAGGTGCTGGACAGGCTGAACGCGTCGACCGGTCCCCATCGCTCGGCGAGCCGCTCCCCGAGGGCGTCCCGGTCCGCCTCGTACTGCTCCTGCGTCTCCTCCCGCTCGGTGCCGTCGTCCTCGTGGAAGTCACCGCTCGTCTCTAACTCGGCTATCAGGTACCCGGGCCCGCCCGTGCCGACGTCCGTCCTGCCGTGCTCCGCCGGAAACTCCCGGCCGCACAGCTGGTCGATCACAGCAAGGTGGTTCGCGATGTCCATGCGATCCAGTAAAGCGGGCACCACTGACAATTGGCGTGCCGTCAGGCGTCCCTGCGGTGCAGGGACCACGCGCCGGCCAGCAGGGCGGCCGCCGACCACAGCGCGGTCACCGCGAGCCCGCTCCACGGGCCGAGGGCGCCGTCCCAGGTGCTGTGCAGGGCGACTTGGCCGGCCCGGTCGGGGAGGAAGTCGGCGACGCTTCCGGACAGGTCGCCGATGACGAAGGACACGATCAGCAGGAACGGGATCAGCATGGACAGGGTCGCGACACCGCTGCGCAGCACCGCCGCGAGCCCGGCCGCGAACAGCGCCATCAGGGTCAGGTGCAGTGCGCAGCCGACCGCGCCGCGCAGCCCCTCACCCCAGACCGGCCCCGAGGTACCGAGGACGGCCTTCCCGACCAGCAGGGTGACCAGCCCGGTGAGGAGACCGACGGCCAGCACCGGCAGGGCGATCGCGGTGGCCTTGGCGGCGAACCACCGCAGGCGGTCGGGCACCGCCGACAGCGTCAGCCGTAGTGCGCCGCCCCGGAACTCGGCCGAGACGGCTGTCGTACCGAAGGCGATCGCGGCGATCTGACCGAGGCCGACGCCGAAGAACACCGAGTACAGCGGATCCGAGCCGGCGGCGCCGGCGGCGGCGAGCGCCGAGAACCCGGTGGTGACGAGGAGGACGGCGGCCAGGCTGCCGACGAGCGGGCGCAGCGTACGGATCTTGATCCACTCGGCGTGCAGAACGGGTGCGAACTCCATGCTCAGGCCTCCTGGGGCAGTGCGGTGAACTCGGCCTCGGCAGCGGTCAGATCGAGATAGGCCTCCTCCAAGGTGGCCTCGTGTGCGGCGAGTTCCAGGACGGGCAGACCCGCCTCGGACATCAGCCGGCCGATGTCGTCCACGCTCGCGTGCCGCACGGTCCTGGACCCGTCCGGGTCCGGGGTGGCGTCGAGGCCGTGGCGGGCGAGCAGGTCGTCCAGGGCGGCGGGCTCGCTGGTGCGGATGCGGACGTGCGGCCGTACGCGTGCGTGGATGAACTCCCGGACCGGCGTGTCGGCCAGCAGCCGCCCTCGTCCGAGGATCACGAGGTGGTCCGCGAAGGCGGCGGTCTCGCTCATCAGATGGCTGGAGACCAGGACCGTACGGCCCTCACCGGCGAGCCGGCGCAACAGCGTGCGGATCCAGACGATGCCCTCGGGGTCGAGGCCGTTGGCGGGTTCGTCGAGCAGGACGACCTCGGGGTCCCCGAGAAGGGCGGCGGCGATGCCGAGCCGCTGGCGCATGCCGAGGGAGTAGGTGCGAACCCGGCGCCGGGCCACCTGGGCGAGTCCGGTCTCCTCCAGCACCGTGTCGACCCGGCGGTCCGGGATGCGGTTGCTCGCAGCGAGGGCGCGCAGATGATCACGGGCGCTGCGGGAACCGTGCGCGGCCCGCGCGTCGAGCAACGCGCCCACCCGGCGCAGCGGTTCGCGCAGGGCCGCGTAGGCGTGGCCGCCGATGGTGGCGGTGCCCGAGGTGGGCCGGTCGAGGCCGAGGACGAGGCGCATGGTGGTGGACTTGCCGGCGCCGTTGGGGCCGAGGAAGCCGGTGACGCGGCCGGGGCGCACGCTGAAGGTGAGCTGGTCCACGGCCCGCCGTCCGCCGTACTCCTTGCTGAGGTCGCGTACGTCGATGCTGGTCATGGCAACAGCCTTGCCGTTCACGGGTGTCGGGGCCTCCCCCGCCGGTGGGGAGCGTCTCCCCCGTGCGGGGGAGGCCCGTTGTCGGTGCCGCCTGCGACGATGGCGTCATGGCCCGCATGCTCCGCTTCCTGCGCCCGCTGCTGCGCGGGACGACGTACACGCGCCTGCTGCATCTGTGGGTGCCGATGCTGGCGGTCAGCATCTGGCTCTTCATCGACATGTCGACGCCCTGGATACCCGCGCTGATGCTCGTCCCGCTCGGTCTCGTGCCGGCGGTGCGCAGGGGCGAGGGCGTGCAGGCACGGCTGCTGCTCACGCCCGGTGAGGCGGATCCGGGAATCTCCGAGGCACCGTCGGCAACCTGGCGGGACCGGGGGCGCACGGTGCTCTGGCTGGAGCTGCGGATGCTCCTCGGCGCGGCGGCGATGTTCAGCATGGTGTGGCTGCTCGCCACCGGTTTCGAACTGGCGCGGTGCGCCTGGGGGCGGGCACCGTCCCGGGTGCCGCTGCTGGCGGGGCTGCCGCCGCACCGCGCCTGGGCCCTGCTGACGCCGCTTCCGCTGCTCGCCCTGTACGGCGTGGTGGTCGGGCTCGGCGAGCTGGTCACCGTCTGCGCGCGCCGGCTTCTGGGCCCTTCCGCGGCCGAGCGGCTGGCCGCGCTGGAGGAGCGCACCGAGCAACTGCTGGAGCGCACCCGCATCGCGCGCGAGCTGCACGACTCGATCGGGCACGCCCTGACGGTGGCGGTGGTGCAGGCCGGCGCGGCGCGGGCGGCGGGCGATCCGGAGTTCACCGACCGCGCGCTGGACGCGATCGAGGAGACCGGGCGGGCGGCCCTGGAGGACCTGGAGCGGGTGCTGGGTGTGCTGCGGGAGGCCGAGCGGCCGGTGAGCGCCCGGCCCACGCTGGCCGACGCCGACCGGCTCCTGGAGTCGGCGCGGGCCTCCGGCGCGAAGGTCGACGCCGAGGTGACGGGCCCGGTGGCGGCCGTACCCGGGCCGGTGTCCCGTGAGGGCTACCGGATCCTGCAGGAGGCGCTCACCAATGTGCTGCGGCACGCGGGCGCCGTGCCCGTGCGGGTCCGCGTCGCGGTCACCGGCGGCCGGCTCTCGCTGGAGGTGCGCAATCCACTGCCGGGCGCCGTACCCGGCCCCGGGCGGGGCAGCGGCCTGCGCGGCATACGGGAGCGGGCCGCCCTGCTCGGAGGCAGCGCACGGACCGGCCCGGACGAGGGCGACTGGCAGGTGCGCGCGGAGCTGCCGATCAGCTGATCTAGTCTGGCCGGATGCCGGTCACCGTACTGCTTGTCGACGACGAACCCCTGGTCCGTGCGGGTCTGCGGGCCGTCCTGGAGGCGCAGCCCGACATCGAGGTGGTGGGCGAGGCCGCCGACGGGGCCGCGGTCGTCCCGCTGGTGCGGCGCCTGCGCCCGGACGTCGTCGCCATGGACGTCCGCATGCCGTTGCTGGACGGCATCGAGGCCACGCGCGTGGTGCTGCGCACGGTGGCCGAGCCGCCGAAGATCCTCGTGGTGACGACCTTCGAGGACGACGAGTACGTGTACGAGGCCCTGCGCGCGGGCGCCGACGGGTTTCTGCTGAAGCGGGCCCGCCCGGCCGAGATCGTGCACGCGGTGCGGCTGGTCGCGGAGGGTGAGTCGCTGCTGTTCCCGGCCTCCGTACGACGTCTCGCCGCTCGGTACGGCGACGGCGACCGGCCGGCG
Source organism: Streptomyces sp. NPDC053069 (assembly GCF_044546895.1). Lineage (NCBI taxonomy): Bacteria > Bacillati > Actinomycetota > Actinomycetes > Kitasatosporales > Streptomycetaceae > Streptomyces > Streptomyces sp. NPDC053069. Next base: position 675,735 of record NZ_JBITZN010000001.1, read on the forward strand.
CGTGCCGTGCTGGAGCGGGCCCGGCTGACCGAGCGGGAGGCGGAGGTGCTGCGGCTGATGGCGCGGGGGCTGTCGAACGCGGAGATCGCCGCGCGGCTGGTCGTGGGCACGGAGACGGTGAAGTCGCATGTGAGCGCCGTGCTCGCCAAGCTCGGCGCGCGCGACCGCACCCAGGCGGTGATCGTGGCGTACGAGTCGGGGTTCGTCGAGCCGAGGTGAGCCGCTGCTGCTGCGGAACCCGGCACTCGCCGGGGTGCGCCGGGCCGAGTACGATCCGGCCAACACGCCCGCGAGCTGGAAGGACGGACGGTGGCGCAGCTGACCGGCGGCGATCCCTCGCTGCTGCGAAGGATCAATTCCGCGGTGGTGCTGCACGCGCTGCGTGCCGCGGACTGCGCGACGCTCACCGAGATCACCCGGGTCACCGGGCTGTCCCGGCCGACGGTGGAGGGGGTCGTCGAAGGGCTCATCGAGGGCGGGCTGGTCGTGGAGACGGCCGCCGACGAGAGCACGGCGCGCCGTCAGGGGCGGCCCGCGCGCCGGTTCCGGTTCCGGGCCGAGGCGGGGCATCTGCTGGGCCTGGAGATCGGGCCGCACCGGGTCGCCGCGCTGCTGTCCGACCTGGACGGCCGGGTACTGGGCTCGCAGGCCAAGGAGGTCGACGAGACGGCCACGGCGGACGAGCGGCTGGAGAGACTGCGCGGCGCGGTCGCCGAGCTGCTGCGGCGGGCCGGGGTCGCACGCGGCTCGCTGCGGGCCGTGGGTGTGGGCACGCCGGGCATCGTGGAGGCCGACGGCACGGTACGGCTGGGCACGGCGCTGCCGCAGTGGACGGGGCTGAGGCTGGGTGAGCGGCTCAGCCGTTCCTTCAAGTGCCCGGTGCTGGTGGAGAACGACGCCAACGCGGCGGCCGTCGCCGAGCACTGGAAGGGCGCGGCGGCCGGGTCGGACGACGTGGTGTTCGTGCTGGCCGGGCTGAGCCCGGGGGCGGGTGCGCTGATCGGCGGCCGGCTGCACCGCGGCTACGGCGGGGCGGCCGGGGAGATCGGCGCACTGCATCTGCTGGGCCGGGAGGCGACTCCCGAGACGCTGCTGTCCACCACCGACGAGCCGCTGCACCCGCTGGACGAGCAGGCGGTCGCCGAGGTGTTCACGCTGGCCCGTCAGGGCGACCAGCGGGCGCGGGCGGCCGTGGAGCGGTTCATCCAGCGGCTCGTGCACGACGTGGCCGCGCTGGTGCTGGCGCTCGATCCGGAGCTGGTCGTGATCGGCGGCTGGGCGGCCGGGCTCGACGGCGTCCTGGAGCCGTTGCGCCGCGAACTGGCCCGCTATTGCCTGCGGCCGCCTCGGGTGGGGTTGTCCCTGTTGGGTGAGGCGGCCGTGGCCACGGGGGCGCTGCGCCTGGCTTTGGACCATGTGGAGGAGCAGCTCTTCGCCGTTGACGGCACGGTGACGCGGCGCTGAGCGTGACGCGGCGCTGAGCGTGACGCGGCGCTGAGCGTGACGCGGCGATCTGCCGGGTGCGGTGGTCGTGCCGCTGCGGCGCCGTCGGGGCGGGGCGCGCAGTTCCCCGCGCCCCTCGGCTTGGTGTCGCACCCGGCGTTACGGGGCTACCGGGGGGATCAGGAAGCCTGGCGTTCCGGGCCGTGGTGTATTTCCACGTCCGGTGAGTCGCCGAAGGTCAGCCGGCAGGTGTCGGCGCGGTACGTCGCCACGGACAGGGCGGCGGTGCGACCCGCGGCGAAGAAGCGGGTGGTGACGACCAGGACGGGCGAGCCGGGGAGACGGTCGAGCTCCTTGGCGTCGTCCGCGCGGGCGGAGCCCAGCTCGACGGCGCGGTCCTGGCCCTCCAGCGTCAGGTGCTGCAGTTCGCGCAGCACCGCACGCGCGCGTGCCGGGGTGGACGGGGCGTCGATCGCGGTGAGGTCGGGCACCGAGGCCGCCGGGATGTAGAGCAGTTCGGTGGCGACCGGCTGGCCGTGGGACATCCGGGAGCGGCGCACGATGTGGACGGGCTCGTCCGCGCCGGTCTGCAGGGCCGTGGCGACGGCCGGGGGCGGCACCGCCCGGTCGCAGTCGAGGGGCTGCCAGGCGTCCGAGGCGGCACCCGGCCAGGCGTGCTGCTCGGTGCCGACGGCCACGCCCACGCGCGGGGGTGCGACGGTCGTACCGACGCCGCGGCGGCGCTGCAGCCTGCCTTCCAGCTCCAGCTGTTCGAGGGCCTGGCGGAGCGTGGCGCGGGCCACGCCGAAGCGGGCGGCGAGGTCGCGCTCGTTGGGCAGGATCTCGCCGACCGAGAACTCCGAGTCCAGTGCCTCGGTGAGCACGGTCTTGAGATGCCAGTACTTCGGTTCCGGCACCGATTCCAGCTGCGTGGTCCCCACCCTGTCCTCCGCAAGAGCCGTGGTCCGGCGGTTTTTAGCGCCCTTGTTTATTAAAGGTTGTTGCACTTCTCTGCGACCATAGGGCGGCCTTCACCCTTGGTCAAGACCAATCCTCGATCCCTTGGGCGGCGTTCGGGCGGCCTGCCGCGGAGCGTTCATGAGGCGTTCGTACGCGGCGGTGTGTGTGACATCGCGGCGAAGCCCCCGTCGCGGGACGGGGGCTCCGGGGCGCGTGGGGTTCAGCGGTCGGCGAGGTGCCGCAGCTTGTCCGGGTTGCGGACCACGTACACGGTCGTGACGCGGCCGTCGGCGACGTCCACCTGGACCAGGCTGTCGGGCTTGCCGTCGGACAGGGTCAGCAGCGCCGGCCCGCCGTTGGTTTCCAGGAAGCGGTACGACGGCTCCGCCTGGAGCTGCTGCCGTGCGACGGCGATGAGGAAGCGGCCGACCTTGTCGGCGCTGTGCAGGATGCGCACCGGCGCCTTGGCCTTGCCGCCGCTGTCGCCGACCAGGCGGACGTCCGGGGCGAGCAGGGACATGAGCCCGTCCAGGTCACCGCCGCCCGCGGCGGCGAGGAAGCGTTCGGTCAGCTCACGCCGCTGGGCCGGATCGACCTCGTAGCGCGGCCGCCGTTCCTCCACGTGTCGGCGCGCCCGCCCGGCGAGTTGCCGTACCGCCGTCTCGGCGCGGTCGAGCAGGGCGGCGATCTCGGCGTACGGGTAGCCGAACGCCTCCCTGAGCACGAAGACGGCCCGCTCCAGCGGCGACAGCGACTCCATGACGACCAGGACGGCGAGGGAGACGCTGTCGGTGAGCAGGGCATGGTCCGCCGCGTCCGGGGCGGCGTCGCCGAACTCCGTGAGGTACGGCTCCGGCAGCCACGGCCCGACGTACGCCTCACCGCGCGCCTGCACCTGGCGCAGCCGGTCGATGGCCAGGCGGGTGGTGATGCGCACCAGGTAGGCGCGTGGTTCGCGGACCTCCGCACGGTCGGCGCGGGACCAGCGCAGCCAGGCGTCCTGGACCACGTCCTCGGCGTCGGCCACCCGGCCGAGCATGCGGTAGGCGACCCCCATGAGCAGGGGGCGGTGCGTTTCGAAGAGGTCGGTCGCGGCGTCGGCGGTCACCGGTCCATCCCATCCGACACGCGCCGGGTGTGTCCACCCGGAATCGGACCGTCCGGCGCCGGTCCGGATCACAATGACCGCGGACCGCCGGGGGTCGGCGGCCGGTGACCTGGAGGTGGCCGATGCGATACGCGGTGCTGGGCACGGGCGAGGTGGGCCGCACGCTGGGCGGCAGGCTGGTGGAGCTGGGGCACGAGGTGACCCTCGGGTCCCGCGTCAAGGACAACCCGGTGGCGCTGGAGTGGGCCACGGCAGCGGCGGAGCGCGCCCGCGCGGGCACGTTCGCGGAGGCGGCCGCCGCGGGCGAGGTGGTCGTCAATGCGGTGGGCGGCCGGGTGGCGCTCGACGCGCTGCGGGCGGCCGGTGCGGAGCACCTCGACGGCAAGGTCGTGGTGGACGTCTCCAATCCCCTTGCCTTCGAGGACGGCCAGCCGCGTCTGGACCCGGTGGAGTCGGACAGCGTCGGCGAGCAGATCCAGCGGGCCTTTCCGCACGCGCGCGTGGTGAAGGCGCTGAACACGGTCAACTGTCAGGTGATGGTGGATCCGGGGCGGGTACCGGGGGCGCACCACCTGTTCGTGTGCGGCGACGATGCCAGGGCCAAACAGCAGGTGACGGACCTGCTCGGGGAGTTCGGATGGCCGGCGGACCGGGTGCTGGACCTGGGCGGGATCCGCGCGGCGCGGGCGGTGGAGATGTATCTGCCGCTGTGGCTCACCATGATGCGGCAGTTCGGGACCGCGGACTTCAACATCGAGGTGCGCCGGGCGGGTTGACGGACCCGGCGGCCAGACGTACGCCGATCAGGGCCTACCGGTCGGTAGCAATTGCTGACAAGCTGTCTACGGCGTCCGTCAGCACCCAGACGAGGAGCACCCCATGTCCGCCACCGTCTCCTTCAAGGTCCCCACTCCCCATGGCCCGAAGGACGTGGCCGTGTCCTACGCGCGCGTGGGACACGGTGAACCGCTGGTCCTGCTGCACGGGATCGGCCATCACCGGCAGGCCTGGGACCCGGTCGTGGACATCCTCGCCACCGAGCGCGACGTGATCGCCGTCGACCTGCCGGGCTTCGGCGCGTCCCCGGGGCTGCCGGACGGCCTCGCCTACGACCTGCCGACCACCAACTCCGTCCTCGGCGCCCTGTTCGAGGCGCTGGAGCTGGACCGCCCGCACATCGCGGGCAACTCACTGGGCGGCCTGCTCGCCCTGGAGCTGGGCCGGGAGAAGCTCGTGCGCTCCGTCACGGCGCTCTCCCCCGCCGGGTTCTGGACACAGGCCGAGCGCCGGTACGCCTTCGCGGTGCTGCTCGCGATGCGGGGCATCGCCCAGCGGCTTCCGCTGCCACTCGTGGAGCGCCTGTCGCGCACCGCGGCCGGCCGTACCGCGCTGACCAGCACCATCTACGCCCGTCCCGCGCGCCGCGACCCTCAGGCCGTGGTCGCCGAGACACTCGCGCTGGTGGACGCCACCGGATTCGAGGCGACGCTGCGGGCGGGCGCCTCGGTGCAGTTCACCGACGCTCTGCCGGGCCTGCCGGTCACGGTGGCCTGGGGCAGCCGGGACCGGCTCCTCGTCCGCCGTCAGGGCGTACGGGCCAAGCAGCTGATCCCGCACGCGCGACTGGTGCGGCTGCCCGGCTGCGGACACTGCCCGATGAACGACGACCCGGCGCTGGTCGCCCGGGTCATCCTGGACGGCAGCCGCTGAACACGGTGTGCCGGTCACAGCGCCGCCGGAGTGCGGGTCCACGGTCGTCTGCGGGTCCGTCGTGGCCGGTCGCGCAGTTCCCCGCGCCCCCGGGGAGTCGCACCACCGTCGGTGGCAGAGCTGCCGCGGTCCGGCCGGACAGGGCATGACCCCCGCTCGCCCCGCACCGCTCCGCGCCAAGTCCCGTTGTTCACCCCGTGTTTCCTCGCGCGCCGCAACGCCCCCGTAGGTGTGGCTCCGCACACTGGCCGGATCCCGTCTCTGGAGGCGCAGCCATGTCAGACCGTCCGTCCCCCGGCCGCCGCAGTGTTCTGCGCGGCTCCCTGGCCGCGTCGGCGGCACTCACCCTGCCCGTCGGCCTCGGCGCGGCCCCGGCGTTCGCCCGCTCCGGGCGCCCCCGGGCGGGCTGGGGCGTGCAGGCGGGCGATGTGACCACCGACTCCGGCCTGGTGTGGGTGCGTTCGGACCGGCCGGCCCGGATGATCGTGGAGACCTCGGCCACCGAGTCGTTCCGCAAGGTGCGCCGATGGCACGGCCCGCTGCTGGGCTCCGGCACGGACTTCACCGGCACCACCCGGCTGCACGGCCTGCCGTCGGGCGAGCAGATCCATTACCGGGTGCTGCTCGCCGACCCGGACGACCCGCGCGCCACCGGCGAGCCGGTGACCGGGACCTTCCGTACCGCGCCCGCCAAGCGGCGTCAGGGAGTGCGGTTCGTGTGGTCCGGTGATCTGGCCGGGCAGGGCTGGGGCATCAACGAGTCGATCGGCGGTTACCGCATCTTCGACGCCATGGCGAAGGCCGACCCGGACTTCTTCCTGTGCAGCGGCGACAACATCTACGCCGACGGTCCGATCGCGCAGGCCGCGACCCTGCCCGACGGCAGCGTGTACCGGAACGTCACCACCGAGGAGAAGTCGCACGTCGCGACCACTCTGGACGACTACCGGGGCAACTTCCGCTACAACCTGCTGGACGCGGCGCTGCGCCGGTTCAACTCCCAGGTGCCGAACATCATCCAGTGGGACGACCACGAGGTCCGCAACAACTGGTACCCGGGCGAGGTCATCGGCACCGGCACCCCGTACCCGGCCGGCACCAGGCTCGACGACCTGGCGCTGCGCTCCCGGCAGGCGTTCTCCGAGTACTTCCCGGTCTCGACCCTCGGCGAGCGCCCGGACGGCCGGATCTACCGGGTCGTCCACCACGGTCCGCTGCTCGACGTGTTCGTGCTCGACATGCGCACCTACCGCAACGCGAACTCCCCCGACGACCAGACCGCGGACCCGGTGGGCATCCTCGGGCGTGAGCAGCTGGAGTGGCTCAAGCGGGAGCTCGCGAAGTCCCGTGCGGTGTGGAAGGTGATCGCCAACGACATGCCGCTCGGTCTCGTCGTGCCCGACCCGGTGGAGGGCAAGCCGGACTTCGAGGCCGTCGCGCAGGGCGACCCGGGCGCTCCGCTCGGCCGCGAGCTGCAGATCGCCGAGCTGCTGCGCTTCATCAAGCACCGGCGGATCACCGGCACGGTGTGGCTGACGGCCGACGTGCACCACACCTCCGCCCAGCACTACGACCCGTCGCGGGCCGCGTTCAAGGACTTCGAGCCGTTCTGGGAGTTCGTCTCGGGACCGCTCAACGCGGGTGCCTTCCCGGCCAACGCGCTGGACGGCACGTTCGGCCCGGACCGGGTGTTCGTCAAGGCGCCCACCGCCTCCAACGTGTCTCCGGCCGAGGGTTACCAGTTCTTCGGACAGGTCGACATCGACGGCGACAGCGGCGAGCTGACGGTCCGGCTGCGGGAGTACGACGGCACCGTGCTGTTCACGCAGACGCTCCAGCCGGGCCGGGTCGGCCAGTAGCGCGCCGGGCGGATCCGGGGCGGCCCGGCCGTAGAAAATCCAACAAAAGGGACGGAGCATGCTTTACTCATCGGTCACAAGCCGTTCGTGATCACGCAACACGCTTCCTTCACAGTGGCTGCATGACTGCAGAGATGTCGAATGTGACCCGAGTGAAGCACGGACGCCCCGTGCACCACTGGCGGCGGGACCTCGTGGAGCTCGCCGCCCTGTTCACGGCCGTCGCGGTCGCCGACGGCGTGGCGAACCTGATCGGGCACGGCCCCGACGGTCCCGCGCTGCTGGTGGTCTCGGCGCTCGCGCTGGCCGCGACGGCCGGCTTCCACACCTGGTGGGCACGGCACCACGGACACGCACCTCCGGCCGGTGATACCGGTGCCCGGCCGGCCGCCGAGACGCGGTCGGCCGGGCCCTCGGCGCAGCCGGACGACACCGCGGACGACGTGGCCGGCACCAGCGCGCTGTGGCGGATGCGGACGACGGTGAAGGACGAGCCGGGCTCACTGGCGGCCCTGTGCACGGCGCTGGCCGAGCGGCGCGTCGACATCCTGAGCCTCCAGACGCACCCCCTGGCCGACGGCACCGTGGACGAGTTCCTGCTCCGGGCGCCCGGCGCGCTGACGGCGGCCGAGATCTCCCGGGCGGTCGCGCTGGCCGGCGGCGCGTCCACCTGGATCGAGCGGGCCGACGCCCATGACCTGGTCGACGCCCCCACCCGGGTGCTCGGTCTGGCCGCGCGCACCGCGCTGGACGCCGCCGAACTGCCGCTCGCGCTGCGCCAGTTGCTGGGCCGGTGCACGATCCGCTCACTGCCCGGGGCACCGGTCGGCGGTGGCCGCGGGCCGGAGCCGGTGCCGGGCGAGGGCGTGCTGGAGGACACCGTGATGCGGCTGCCGGCACCGGAGGGCGGTGTACTCACGGTGGAGCGGCCGTATCTGCCGTTCACGCCCACCGAGTTCGCGCGGGCCCGGGCGCTGGTGGAGCTGGACAACCGGCTCGGTCCGCGGATCCCGCGCGGCAAGGACGTGCTGACGCTGCCGGAGGGCAACGACATCACCCTCCGCCGGGTCGACACCGGAGATCTGGCCGCCGCCAAGGCGATGCACGAGCGGTGCTCGCCGCGCACCCTCGGGCTGCGCTACCACGGCCCGGTCGGCGACGCGGACCGTTATCTGAACCACCTGCTCAGCCCCCGTTTCGGCCGGACGCTGGCCGCGCAGACCACCTCCGGACGCATCGTCGGCCTCGGGCATCTGCTCTGGGACGGCGACGAGACCGAGGTCGCGCTGCTGATCGAGGACGACTGGCAGCAGCGCGGCATCGGCGGTGAGCTGCTCGACCGGCTGGTCGCGATGGCCGTGGAGGCCGGCTGCGAGAGCGTGTACGCCGTGACGCAGGCGTCCAACACCGGCATGGTCGCCGCGATGCGTGGCCTCGGGCTGCCCCTGGACTACCAGATCGAGGAGGGCACGCTGGTCATCACGGCCCGCCTGAACGCCACACCGGCCGCGCAGCACCTGCCGTACGAGACCGGCCTGCGCCACGCCGGCGACCCGGCCCGCCGCGACTGACCCGGCCGCCGCGGCCGCCCCGGGCCGGGCCGGCAGCCCCGGGGCGGGGCCGTTGGTCCCCGGGTGCTCCACCAGGGCGGCCGCACCATGAATCCACCGCAACGGCGCTCAGCCACGACGGCGGTGTCCGGCGGTGCCGAACTCCGCGCAGCCCATGCTCGGCCGGTACCGCTCAGCGCACCGCTTCCCGCAGCGGTACCGGCGTCCGGGCGGGCTCCCCCAGCGCCTGGTCGAGGTCCGCCCACAGGTCGTCCACGTCCTCCAGCCCCACCGACAGCCGCAGCAACCGATCGCTCACCCCGGCGCCCCTGCGATCCTCCGCGTCGACGATGCGGTGGCTGATGGAGGCGGGGTGCTGGATGAGCGTGTCGACGCTGCCGAGGCTCACCGCCGGGGTGACGAGCCGGACCCGGGAGATGACCTCGTGCGGGTCCCCGTGCACCTCGAAGGCGATCATCGCGCCGCCGATGCGCGGATAGTGGACGCGGGCCACGCGCGGGTCGGCGGCGAGCCGGCGGACCAGTTCGGCGGCGTTCGCGGAAGCGGCCCGCACCCGGACCGGGAGCGTGGACAGTCCCCTCAGCAGCAGATAGCCGGCCAGCGGATGCAGGACGCCACCGGTGGCGAACCGTATCTGCCGCAGCCTGCCCGCGAACTCCTCGTCGCAGGCGACGACTCCGGCCAGCACATCGCCGTGCCCGCCGAGGTACTTCGTGGCACTGTGCAGCACCATGCGGGCGCCGTGCTCGGCCGGGCGCTGCAGCACCGGCGTGGCGAAGGTGTTGTCGGCGAGCAACGGCACCGAACCGCAGGCGTGCGCGACGGCCCGCAGGTCGAGTTCGGCGAGGGTCGGGTTGGCCGGGGACTCGACCATCACGAGCCCCGTGTCCGGGCGCAGCGCGTCGGTGATGCCGGCCGGGTCGGTCCAGGTGACCTCGGTGCCGAGCAGCCCTGCGGTGAGCAGGTGGTCGCTGCAGCCGTACAGGGGCCGTACCGCGACCACATGGCGCAGTCCCAGGGCGGACCGGGCGAGCAGGACCGCGCTGAGCGCCGCCATGCCGCTGGCGAAGGCGACCGCGGACTCGGTGCCCTCCAGCCGGGCCAGTGCGGTCTCGAAGCGGGCGACGGTCGGGTTGCCGAGCCGGCCGTAGATCGGCGGACCGGCCGGGTCGGCGCCGTCGGTGGCGAAGGAATCGATGCGGGCGGCCTCACCACGGCTGTCATGGGAGGGGTAGGTGGTGGACAGGTCGATCGGCGGGGCGTGCAGGCCCTGGCGGGCGAGATCGTCGCGGCCGGCGTGCACGGCTTCTGTGGCCAGGGCTCTCGATGCGGTGCGTACGTCGTCGTAGGCACCGATGCTCGCTGTGTCCATGGGCGGAAGGGTGAACATCGAACGGTTCACTGAATTCGAACACCGTGCTACGTTCGGCCAATGGCCGAATCTGTCGTACTGGATCCGGTGGATCTCCATCTGCTGCGGCTGCTGCAGAACGACGCCCGGACCACCTACCGCGATCTCGCCGTGCAGGTGGGCGTGGCGCCGTCGACCTGCCTGGACCGGGTGACGCGGCTGCGCCGCTCGGGCGTGATCCTCGGCCATCAGCTGCGGCTCGATCCGGCCAAACTCGGGCGCGGGCTCCAGGCGCTGCTGTCGGTACAGGTGCGGCCGCACCGGCGGGAGCTCGTGGGGCCGTTCGTGGAGCGGATCCGGGCCCTGCCGGAGGCACGGTCGGTGTTCCATCTGACCGGCCCGGACGACTATCTGGTGCATGTGGCCGTCGCGGACATGGCGGATCTGCAGCGACTGGTGCTCGACGAGTTCACGGCACGGCGCGAGGTGGCCCGGGTGGAGACCCGGTTGATCTTCCAGCAGTGGGAGTGCGGACCACTGCTGCCTCCCGGCCACGCCCAGAGCTGAATCCCCCCGCACGTGGGTGACGCGATGATCCTCCGCGTACGAGGATGGCCGCATGTCTGAGACCAAGAGCCCGCTGCCCCGTGAGGTGGCCGACGCGTACGTGGACGGCCTCATCGCCCTGGACCCGGTGACCGGTACCTACCTCGGTGTGAAGGAGAGTTCGCGTCGGCTGCCCGACTACTCGCCCGCGGGCCGGGCCGCCCTCGCGGAGCTGGCCCGGACCACCCTCGCGAAGCTGGCCGAGGCGGAGCGGCAGCCCGGTGCGGACAGTGACGTGGAGCGGCGCTGCGCGCGGCTGCTGCGGGAGCGGCTGACCGCCGAACTCGCCGTGCACGAGGCGGACGAACACCTGCGTGCGATCGGCAACATGAGCACGCCCGGCCACTCGGTGCGGGACATCTTCACCGTGACACCGCAGCAGACGGAGGAGGACTGGGCGGCGATCGCGGAGCGGCTGCGCGCGGTGCCGGCCGCACTCGCCGGCTATCGCGAGTCGCTGCAAGCGGGCCTGGACCGCAAGCTGTTCGCCGCGCCCCGGCCGACCGCGACGTACATCCAGCAGCTCACCGAGTGGACGGACACGGACGGCAACGGCCGCGGCTGGTACGAGGACTTCGCCGCCGCCGGGCCCGAGGCGCTGCGCACCGAGCTGGACACCGCGGCCCGCGCGGCGACCGGCGCCCTGGTGGAGCTGCGGGACTGGCTGCGCGACGTGTACGCGCCGGCGATCGAGGGCGCCCCGAACACGGTGGGCCGCGAGCGGTACGCGCGCTGGTCCCGCTACTTCAACGGCACCGATCTGGATCTGGACGAGGCGTACGCGTACGGCTGGTCGGAGTTCCACCGGATCCTCGGCGAGATGAAGCAGGAGGCCGAGAAGATCCTGCCCGGCGCCGAGACCCCGTGGGTGGCGCTCGCGCACCTCGACGAGCACGGCCGGCACATCGAGGGCGTGGACGAGGTCCGTGAGTGGCTGCAGGGCCTGATGGACAAGGCCATCGAGGACCTGGACGGCACCCACTTCGAACTCGCCGAGCGGGTACGGAAGGTGGAGTCGTGCATCGCCCCGCCCGGCGGCGCGGCGGCCCCCTACTACACGGCACCGACGGAGGACTTCTCCCGTCCCGGCCGCACCTGGCTGCCCACGATGGGCCAGACCCGCTTCCCGGTCTACGACCTCGTCTCGACCTGGTACCACGAGGGCGTGCCCGGCCACCACCTCCAGCTCGCGCAGTGGGCGCACGTCGCGCAGGACCTCTCCCGCTACCAGGCGACGGTGGGCATCGTCAGTGCCAACGCCGAGGGCTGGGCGCTGTACGCGGAGCGGCTGATGGACGAGCTGGGCTACCTCACGGGTCCCGAGGAGCGGCTCGGCTATCTTGACGCGCAGATGATGCGGGCGGCGCGGGTGATCGTGGACATCGGTATGCACCTGGAGCTGGAGATCCCCGCCGACTCTCCGTTCCACCCCGGGGAGCGGTGGACGCCGGAGCTGGCGCAGGAGTTCTTCGGCGCGCACAGCAGCCGGCCGGCGGACTTCGTGGAGAGCGAGCTGACCCGGTACCTGACGATTCCGGGCCAGGCGATCGGCTACAAGCTCGGCGAGCGGGCGTGGCTGCTGGGCCGGGAGAAGGCACGTCAGCGGCACGGCGACGCGTTCGACCTGAAGGCCTGGCACATGGCGGCGCTGTCGCAGGGTTCGCTGGGGCTGGACGACCTGGTGGACGAGCTGGCCCGGCTCTGACCGCGAGGGCGGCGCGGCTCTCGCGCGTGTCGTACCCGGTGCCGACCGGTGATCGGGGCGAGGGCGCCCGTCCGCAGGGCACAGGCACTCTCACCCGGCACGCCACCACGGCTTCGGGGCTGTCGGCGCCCCGGGGATGGCACCGGAACGGGACCACCCCGGGCATGGCACCGGAACGGAACGGCTCACGGCTCCGGAGCGGGCACGGGCTGCGGCGCCGGGTGCCGTGCCCGTTCGGGGGGCGCGCGCACTGCGTCCCGGACCTCGGGTCGGCCCCCTCGGCCATGAGCCTCCTGCTGCCGGGCCGCCCCGCCGGACGGCGCCCTCGGCCGTACAGCCCTCCCCGGTGGCGCAGGCGGTCGGGCGGCGGCTAGCTGGTTCCGCAGGCGATGCGGAGGAGGCGGGCCGGGATGCGGCAGCAGGGGCAGGGACGGCGAGTGCTGGAGACACCGCGGGCGGCCGGGCTGGCGGGAGTGGTGTTCGCGCTGCTGTTCGCGGCGGTGATCGTCCTGCTGCGGCTGGGCATCCCCGAAGGGGCCGGCGCGGCCACCGCCGGAGGGTTCACGGACACCGGGCGCCGTAACGCGTTGCGTGCCGCCCTCGTGCTGGTGCCGTTCGCCGGCATCTTCTTCCTGTGGTTCGTCGGCGCGGTACGGGCGTACGTCGGCGCGGCCGAGGACAAGTTCCTCAGCACCGTCTTCCTCGGCAGCGGACTGGTCTTCACCGCCACCATGTTCGATGCCGCCGCGGCCGCGCAGGCCGTCCTCGTGGTCGGACACGCCGCCGGCAGGGCGCCGGACCTGCCCGTCTGGGACTTCGGCCGTCATCTCGCGTACATCCTGATCACGGAGTACGCCACGCGGATGGCGGCCGTCTTCGTCTCCGCCATGTCGGTGATCGGCCACCGCCTGGCTGTCCTGCCCCGCTGGCTGTCGGTCGTGGGCTCCCTGACGGCCCTCACGCTGCTCTTCGTCGCATCCAACGTCCCCTGGGCGGAGCTGGCCTTCCCCGCGTGGTCACTCCTGCTCAGCGTGTATGTCCTCGTGGCGAGCGGTCGCGCCGGGACGCGTACCACCGCGACCTCGTGACGGCCGGCAGCCCGAATGGGGTTGCCCGACGGGCGGGCTCGCTGCACGCCGCTCATGCTGGCAAACGGGACATGACCGCCGTCCGGGAATGCCGCGCGACAAGGCCGGCGCCACCGGACCTGGCCACCGGAAAGGCGGAGCGTCGATGAGGCTCGTCGTCGATCTCAACAAATGCCAGGGGTACGCCCAGTGCGCGTTCCTCGCGCCCGATGTCTTCGCCATGCACGGCGACGAGTCACTCGTCTACAACCCGCACGCCCCCGAGGAGCAGCGGGAGCGGCTGGCCCGTGCCGTCGCCGCCTGCCCGGTCCAGGCGATCACGGCGGACGGTCTGGACGGTACCGGGGCCGAGCCGGGGGCCGGGGCCGCCCGGGAGGCTTCCGATGGCCGCTGACCATGTGGACTGGCTCAGGCGTGAGGGCCGTATCGTCATCGTGGGTGCCTCGCTGGCGGGGCTGCGGGCCGCCGAGACACTGCGCGCCGAAGGCTTCACCGGCGAGCTGACCCTGATCGGTGACGAGCCGTACGAGCCGTACGACCGGCCGCCGCTGTCCAAGTCCGTCCTGCTGGGCATGGCGTCCGCGCGCCACACCGAGTTGCCGCACCGCCGGGAGATCGACGCCAAGTGGCGGCTCGGTGTCCCGGCGGCCGGTCTGGACCTGACGGCCAAGCGGGTCCGGCTGGCCGACGGGGACGAGGTGGAGTACGACCGGCTGCTCATCGCGACCGGCGTCCGCGCCCGGCCCTGGCCGAAGGAGGAGGAGGCCCGGCTGGACGGCGTCTGCCTGCTGCGCACCCGGGACGACGCAGCCGATCTCTACCAGCGGCTGAAGGCGGGGCCGCGCCGGGTGTTCGTCATCGGTGCGGGCTTCGCCGGTTCGGAGGTCGCATCGGCCTGCCGGGAGATGGGCCTCCCGGTGACCGTGGCGGAGCGGGCGGGGGCGCCGCTGGTGGGCGCGCTCGGCGGGGTCGTCGGCGCGGTCGCCGCCGACCTGCAGCTGGAGAACGGCGTGGATCTGCGCACCCATGTCACGGTGACCTCGCTGGAGGGCGACGCGACGGGCAGGGTGCGGGCCGTCCACCTGTCCGACGAGAGCGTCGTCGAGGCGGACGTGGTCGTGGTCTCGCTGGGCTCGGTGCGCAACACCGACTGGCTGGCCGGGTCGGGGCTGGGCGCCGGGCCCCGGGGCATCGCCTGTGACGCGGGCTGCCGGGCCTTCGACTTCCGGGGGATCGTCACGGACGACGTCTTCGTGGCCGGTGACGTCGCGCGCTCGCCGCACGCGCTGTTCGGCTACCAGTTCCTGTCGCTGGAGCACTGGGGCAACGCCGTCGCCCAGGCGGAGACGGCCGCGCACAACATGATCTGCCACGGCGCCGACCGTCGTCCGCACCTGTGGATGCCCGCGTTCTGGTCCTCGATGTTCGGCGTGAACATCAAGTCGGTCGGCGTGCCGCCGATGGGCGAGCAGATCATGATCACTCAGGGTTCGCTCGCCGAGCGCCGGTTCGTCGGCGTGTACGGCTACGAGGGCCGCATGATCGCCGCCGTGACCTTCGACAACACCCGGTGGCTGGAGTTCTACGCGCGGCAGATCGAGCGGGGCACGCCGTTCCCGGTGGAGTTCCCGACGATGGACCGGCGTCCCGAGGGCCGGCAGCCGGTGCCGGCCGACTTCCCCGACCCGTCTCTGCCGACCCACGGTCCCACCGTGACCCTCAGTGGCTACTCACCGGCCGATCAGCAGCTGGTCTTCCACCCCGCCCGGCACTGACCGCCGCCCGGCCCCGACGCTCCAAGGACTTGTCATGACGCAGGCCTCGCTGTTCCGCCAGATCACCGACTTCGCCAACCGTGCCGACCCGTACCCGCTGTACGCGGAACTCCGCAAGACACCGGTGCTGCACGAAGAGGACGGCGGCCCCTATGTCATCAGTTCCTACTGGGACATCGAGGCGCTGCTCCACGATCCGCGGATCAGCTCCGACGCCGCCAATCTGGCCGCCGCCGGCGACGACGAACTGAGCCAGGCGGACGAGACGGGAGGGCTGCCGCCGTCGTTCATCCGGCTCGACCCGCCGGAGCACGACCGGCTCAGGCGCATCGCCAACCGGGGCTTCGGGCCGCCGCACCGGCCGCGCCGGGTGGAGAACATGCGCGGTGAGCTGGGCGCCATCGTGGACGGGCTGCTCGACGGGCTGAAGGACGAGCGGCAGATCGACCTGGTCGACGACTTCGCCTACCCCTTCCCCGTGACGGTGATCTGCCGGCTGCTGGGCGTGCCCCGGGAGGACGAGCCGCGCTTTCGTACCTGGGTGGACCCGCTGGTCGCGAGCCTGGACCCGGAGACGCGCCAGAACGCCGACGCGGAGTTCGTCAAGGCGGCGCAGGAAGCGCGGATGCAGCTCGGGATGTACCTCGCCGGACTGGTCGAGCAGCGCACCAGGGAGCCGCAGGACGATCTGCTGTCCGACCTCGTGGGCAGCAGGGGCCCGGACGGTGCCATGACGATGATGGAAGTGCTCAGCACCGCGGTGCTGCTGCTGATCGCCGGTCACGAGACGACGGTGAACCTCATCACCAACGGCATGCTCACCCTGCTGCGGCACCCGGAGGTTCTGCAGCGGCTCCGGGAGGATCCACAGCTGTCGGTGCGGATCGTGGAGGAGCTGCTGCGCTACGAGCCGCCGGTGCAGATCGTGCCGCAGCGCACCTGTATCGCCGACATCGAGCTGCGCGGGGTCGTCATCCCCAAGGGCTCCCGGATCTGGCTGATGCTGGCCGCGGGCAACCGGGACCCCGAGCGGTTCAAGGATCCCGAGCGCTTCGACCCGGACCGCGAGGACATCCAGCACCTGGGGTTCGGCAGCGGCATCCACAGCTGCTTCGGCGCTCCGCTGGCCCGGCTGGAGACCCAGATCGCCCTGTCCGAACTGGCCCGGCGGCTGGAGAATCCCCGTCTGGTCGAGGACCCGCCGCCGTACCGGCGCAACGCGGTGCTGCGCGGCCCGCGGCATCTGAACATCGCCTTCGACGGGCTGCGTTGACCGCTCGGCGGTCCGGTCAGGGGCCGAGCCGTCGGAGCTGCACCAGGCCGACCCAGGTCTCCGGTCCGGGCTGGACGTACGCGGCGCGCACCGCGTACGAGCCCGGCTCCAGCTCGATGCGCACATGCTCCTGGCTCGGCGCGGCGCCGCCCGGCCAGGCCGAGTCGAAGAGCAGCACCGGGCCGGGCACCCGCCAGCGCATCTCGTCGGCCCACACCGCCGTGTCGAGGGCAGCGGGGACGGTGGCGAGCAGTTCGGCCTCGGAGTTCGCGGCGGACCACCGTACGAAGGCGGTGTGGTCCGGCAGGTAGGAGGTGGAGGCGGGTTCGTCGCCGAACACCAGGGCCGCGCTGTCGCCGACCGGGAGCAGGCCGACGTATCCGTCGACCTCGCATGCCCGGTCGTAGTCGGTGTCGAGTTCCTCGCTGTCGGCGCCCGCCCAGAACGGCAGCACCGTCTCCGGGACGGCTATCAGCGGGCCACCGCCCGATTCCACCCACTCCAGCGCGCCTGGATCCGCGTATCGAGCCATGGGCAGAGAACCTACACGCGCGCGGGTCAGCAGCCGCACTCGCCTTCGACGGGTGCGGTCAGGGGATCGGCGGCGTGTTGTGCAGGCCCCTGCCAGGTCTCGTAGGCGAAGCCCTCCCGGGCCCAGTACTCGAAGCCGCCCAGCATCTCCTTGACCCGGTAGCCGAGTTGGGCGAGGGCGAGGGCGGCGCGGGTGGCGCCGTTGCAGCCGGGGCCCCAGCAGTACGTCACCACCGGCACGGACTTGTCGAGGAGCTGCTCGGCCTGCTCGGGGATGAGCGCGGTGGGCAGGTGGATCGCGCCGGGGATGTGACCCTGGTCCCAGGACTCGGTGGAGCGGGTGTCCACGACGGCGAAGCCGGGGTCGCCGCCGGCCGCGAGCGCGGCGGCCACGTCGGAGACGTCGGCGTGGAAGGCCAGGCTCGCCCGGAAGTAGGCGGCGGCTTCGGCGGGCGCGGCGGGGGCGACGCGCAGGACGGGGTTCTCGGAGGTCACGGCGTTCACAGCGGGCTTGGTGATCATGACGAGAAATCTACGGCCCGGACCCGGCTCCCTGAAGGAGGGATCCACGGCATCCCCCTTGTCCAAGCCGGGATTCCCCTGCTATCTCTCCGGGATGACCGTGTATTCCCCGGACGCCACCGACTGGCGCATTCTTGAGGTCCTCCAGCGGGACGGACGGGCCAGCTACGCCGAGCTGGCGCGGGCCGTCTCCATGTCGCCGAGTGCCGTCACCGAACGGGTGCGGCGGCTGGAGGAGGCGGGCGTGATCCAGGGGTACGCGGCGGTCGTCGACCCCGAGCGGCTCGGACTGCCGATCCTGGCGTTCGTCCGGCTGCGGTATCCGAACGGCAACTACAAGCCGTTCCACGACCTGGTTGCCGCGACGCCCGAGATCCTGGAGGCGCACCATGTGACGGGCGACGACTGCTTCGTCATCAAGGTCTCCGCACGGTCGATGGCACATCTGGAGGAGATCTCCGGGAAGCTCGGCGCGCTGGGCTCGGTGACCACCAGCGTCGTGTACTCCTCACCGCTGCCCCGGCGACCGCTCGGACGCTGACCGTCAGCCGACGCCCCGCTGCGGTCCGTCCCCGCACCGGACGTCCTGATGCACAGCACCGCGTGACGTGCAATTCCACCGGGATGCGCGGGCGAGCAGATGGTGAAATGCTATGGGTGAGAGGCGGATCCGCCGTGACCGGCAGGGGGTTCCTGCCCGACGCCCCCAGCGGCCGCACCTTCGCAGCTGCTCATCGAGGCCTGGCGGCCTGTGGCAGCGACGCCCTCTTTACCCTCCTCCTCGCCCTGCCATCGGTCTGTCCGGAGGCTTCGCATGCCTGGATCCCCACACCTGGACCAGATCGACCACCTCGTGGTCCTGATGCTGGAGAACCGCTCGTTCGACCACATGCTGGGATTCCTCTACACCGACGAAGGAAACCGGTCACCGTCCGGCGCCCCGTACGAGGGATTGACCGGCGGCGAGTCCAATCCCGATGGCAACGGCGCAGACGTCACCGTCTTCCGGATCGACCCGACCATTGCGGGCGCGTACTTCATGCCCGGCGCCAACCCCGGGGAGGGGTATCGGGCCACCAACCACCAGGTGTTCGGCACCGCCACACCCGCCGCCGGGCAGAAACCGACCAACAACGGCTTCGTCACCGACTTCGCCCTGACCCTCAAACGCCACGAGCAGCGGCACGATTCGGTGTATCCCGGTACAACGACCGCTGACATCATGGGCTGTTTCACCCCGCAAGGGCTGCCGGTGCTCTCCGGGCTGGCCCGCGGTTACGCGGTGTGCGACCACTGGTACAGCTCCGTGCCCACCGAGACGCTGCCCAACCGGGCGTTCGCGCTGGCCGGAACGAGTCAGGGCCACATGGACGACCACACGCACACCTTCACCACGCCGAGCATCTTCGGTGAACTCTCCCGGAACAACGTCGAGTGGACCGTGTACGGCTACCACGCCCAGCCGCTCACCCGCGGTGACTTCCCCGACATCGCCGCTGCCGCCGCGCCGCATTTCGGCCAGTTCATCGACTTCAAGCAGGCGGCCGCGCAAGGCGCCCTGCCCGCCTTCGTGTTCCTTGAGCCCGCCTGGTCGCCCACCGGCAACAGTCAGCACCCCAACTACGACGTGGCCCTCGGGGAACAGCTGATCCACGACGTGTACTACGCCCTGCGCAGCGGCCCCGACTGGGCGGGAACGCTGCTCGTCATCACCTATGACGAGCACGGCGGCTGTTACGACCACATACCGCCGCCCTCGGATGCAGAGCCGCCCGACCAGGCGGTGGGCGAGTTCGGCTTCGACTTCACACGCTTCGGTGTGCGCGTGCCCACCGTGCTGGTGTCCCCGCTGATCGAGCCCGGCACCGTCTTCCGTGTCCCCAACGGATCCACGCCGCTGGATCACACGTCGCTGCTCAAGACCGTGGAGGAACGCTGGGGGCTGGACTCGCTCACCGCACGCGACCGGAACGCCCCCGGCATCGGCGCCGTACTCACCCGCGGACAGCCGCGCGACGACGACCCCCTCGACGGCGTCATCGTCCCCACCTCCATCGGAGTCAACCCGGCCCGGAGCGAGACCTCCCACCTGGAGCAGGTGCACGCCGACCTCGTCGCACGCCGGCTCATCCCGCCGGTCTGAGCCAGGTCACCCACTCGCTTCAGCGGCTGAGGTCCCTGCTGGGAACCCCCCGCTGGAGCAGCGTGGAGCCCGCTCTGGCCTTCACCACCTCCAGCTGGGCGTGGATCCGCCGGCGCAGATCGCCGACGTGGCTGACGATGCCGACGCTGCGGTCGCGTTCGCGAAGCGAGTCGAGGACGTCCAGGACCTCGTCGAGGGTCTGGTCGTCGAGGCTGCCGAAGCCCTCGTCGATGAAGAGGGTGTCGAGTCGGACGCCGCCGGCCTCGTCGGTGACGACGTCCGCGAGGCCGAGGGCGAGGGCGAGGGAGGCGAAGAAGGTCTCGCCGCCGGACAGGGTGGCGGTGTCGCGTTCGCGTCCGGTCCAGGCGTCGACCACGTGCAGCCCGAGTCCGCTGCGGCCGCGTCCGGTGCGGCCGTCGGAGTGGACGAGGGTGTAGCGGCCCGAGGACATGCGCTGCAGCCGTGCGGTCGCGGCGGCGGCGACCTGCTCCAGGCGAGCCGCCAGCACATACGACTCCAGGCGCATCTTGCGTTCGTTGTCGGCGGCGGTGCCCGCGGTGAGGGCGGCGAGGCGGGCCACCCGGTCGTACTCCGCGCGGAGCGGGGCGAGCGCTCGTACGGCTTCGGTGGCATGCGCGGAGAGGCGGTCGAGCTCAGCGCAGCAGCGGGCCGCCGCGTCCTGCGCGGACGCCGCCTCGCGCAGCCGGTGTTCGGCCGCGGCCGCCGCGCGCTCGGCCGTGGCCGGGTCGGCGGGCGGGCGCTGCGCGGCGGCCGCGGTGTCGGCCTCTGCCAGCGCCGCGCGCACGGCGGCCTCCTCCGTCTGCCAGGCGTCCAGGCGGTGCTGCAGCTCGCGGTGGGCGGCGGGGTCCAGGAGGGCGTCGGCCGCGGCCTGCGGGGTGTCGAAACCGGCGCGGTAGGCGGCGTCCGCGAGGCGGGCGTCGGCGTCCTTCAGGCGCTGGGCGGTGTCCTCGGCGGTGCGCGCGGCGTCGGCTGCGTCGGTGAGCAGCGCCACCTGACGCTCCAGTTGTGCGGCGCGCGCGGCCACACTGCCCGAGCTGCCGCGCGCCGTCGCCAGCTCCGCCTTCAGGGCGGTCTGTTCACGCTCCAGGGTCTCGCGGCGGGTGAGCCGGGCGGCGGACCGTACGGCGGCCTGCTGGCGGTCGGCGAGGCGCTGTTCGCGCTCGTGCTCGGCGCGCCGCAGCTCTTCGTGGGCGGCGTGCAGCGCGGAGGCGTCGCGCCGGGCGCGGGCGTACTCCTGCTCCAACTCGGTGGCCAGCGCTTCGAGTTGCGCGGTGGGCTGGTCGCCTGCCTCGGCGGTGGCGGCGGCCAGGGCCTCGCGGACGACGCCGAGGCGCCGTTCGTCCTCGATGTGCCGGGCGTCGGCCTGCTGCCAGGTCTGGTGGGCCCGCTCCTCGGTCTCGCGGTCGACGTGGCCCTCGACCTTGCGGGCCGGTGCGGGGTGTTCGACGGCTCCGCAGACGGCGCAGGGCTCGCCGTCGGTGAGGTGGGCGGCCAGCTCGGCGGCGATGCCGTTCAGACGCTGTTCCTTGAGGTCGAGCCAGTGTGCGCGGGCGTCGAGGGCGCGCTGCTCGGAGGCTCGCGCGCGCTGCCGGGCCTGCTCCAGGTCCGCCGTCAGCCGGTCCCGGGTGCGGGCCGCGTCGAGGCGGCTGCGCATCGGTTCCCGCTGCACGGCGAGCTGTTCGGCGCGGGTGGCGGCCTCCTGCGCGGAGTCGACGCGGGACTGCAGCGCCGCGCGGGTGGTGTCCCACTGGGCGAGCCAGGCCTCGGCCTCGCGGAGCGCCTCCTCGTCGGCGCGCTCCTGGCGGTCGAGGCCGGACTGCTCCTCGGCCAGCTCGGTGAGCCGCCGCTCGGCGCGCCGGGCCGCGTCCAGGCCGCCCAGTTCCTCGGCGGCCCTGCGGGCGGCGGAGGCGAGTCCGGCGGCGCCCGCGTCGGCGCAGGAGTCGGGGAGCAGGCCACGCGCGCGTGCCTCGGTCCGGATCGCCCTGTGGTGCTCCTGCTCGGCGGCCTCGCGCAGCTCCAGCGCGGGTGCGACCGCCTCCGCCTTGCGGGCCCGTTCCATGCGCCGACGGTCCTCGCGGTGGGCGCCGGTCCGCTCCTGGAGCCGCTCGGCGCGCTGCCGGGCCTCGGCGAACCGGCTCTGCAGGCGGGCGAGTTCGCGTACGTCGTCCAGGGCGCGCCGGGTCTCGGCGTGGGCGGACTCGGCGGCGGCGAGCCGGCAGCGGGCGACGGTGAGGCGTTCCCGGACGGTGGCGCGGGCGACGGCGGCGGCGCCCAGCACGGCGTCGGCCAGGCCCGGATCGCCGGGGGCCAGCTCCGGCAGCTCCATGGCGTCGCCGGCTTCCTGCTGCATGCGGTGGGCAGCGGCGAGGAGTGCCGCGTCGCCCTCACGCACGCGTGCCTCGGTGGCGCGGCGTCGCTCGGCGAGGCGCTTTTCGACGTCGGCGAACCGCTGGGTGTCGAAGAGGCGGCCGAGCAGCCGGCCGCGGGCCTCGGCGTCGGCGCGCAGGAAGCGGGCGAAGTCGCCCTGGGGCAGCAGCACGACCTGGCAGAACTGCTCGCGGCTCATACCGAGCAGCTGGGTGATCTCCTCGCCGATCTCCTGGTGGGAGCGACTGCGGTCCTTCCAGGCGCCGGCCGCGGCGTCGTACTCGCGCAGCCGTGTCTGGGCCTTGTCGACGGTCGTGCCCTTGCCGCGCAGTTTGGGCCGTTCCCACGGGGGCTGCCGGGTGATCTCCAGGCGGCGGCCGGCGACGGTGAGGTCGAGGCGGACCTCGGTACGGGTGCGCGGCTCGGCGTGGTCGCTGCGCAGGTGCATGCCCTGGCCGCTCTGCCGGGCGCCGGGGACGGAGCCGTACAGGGCGTAGCAGACGGCGTCCAGGACGGTGGTCTTGCCAGCGCCGGTGGGGCCGTGGAGCAGGAACAGTCCGGCGGCGGACAGGGCGTCGAAGTCGACGCTCTGGGAGCCGCCGAAGGGCCCGAAGGCGGTGATGTCGAGCCGGTGCAGCCTCACCGGGCCACCTCCCGTACGGCAGCGTCGGCGCGCACGGCGTCGAACGCCTCGCGGAGCACGGCGGCCTCCTGCTCGTCGGGCCCGGCGCCGCGCACATGGGCCACGAAGTCCTGGGCGATCTGCTGGTCGCTGCGGCCGGCGAGACGCCGGGCGTACGACACCTGGGGATCGTCCGGGGCGCGCTCGGGGGCGAAGACCAGGCTGAGGGTGTGCGGGAAGCGTTCGGTGAGGCGGGCCATGGGGTCGGCGGGGCGGACCGCGTCGGTGAGGGTGGCCTCGACCCAGGAGTCCTCGTGGCGGGTCAGCTCCGGGTCGGCGAGCAGGTCCTCCAGGGTGCCGCGGAGGCGGGCCAGCGGGCGCGGCACCGGGCAGTCGAGGCGCTCGGCGGTGACGGAGCCGTCGGCGGCCAGGTCGACGAGCCACATGCTCTTGCGGTGGCCGGCCTCGGAGAAGGAGTAGGCGAGCGGCGAGCCGGAGTAGCGCACGCGCTCGGTGATGGTCTGGCAGCCGTGCAGATGCCCGAGGGCCACATAGTCGACGCCGTCGAAGACCCCGGCCGGTACGGCGGCGACCCCGCCGACGGTGATGTCCCGCTCGCTGTCGCTGGGCTGGCCGCCGGTGACGAAGGCGTGGGCGAGGACGACCGAGCGGGTGCCCGGCGCGCGGGTGGCGAGGTCGGCGCGGACGCGGTCCATGGCGGCGGCCAGTACGGCCTCGTGGCCGGCCTTCTCCACCCCGAACTCGTCCTTCACCAGGGCCGGTTCGAGGTACGGCAGGCCGTAGAAGGCGACGTCGCCGTGGGCGTCGGCCAGCACGACCGGGGTTCCTGCGGCGGACGGCTCGGTGCGCAGGTGGATGCCGGCGCGGTCGATGAGCCCGGCGCCGACGCCGAGCCGGCGGGCCGAGTCGTGGTTGCCGGAGATCATCACCGTGGGCACGCCGAGGTCCGCGAGGCGGTGCAGGGCGTCGTCGAACAGCTCGACCGCGGCGAGCGGGGGCACCGCGCGGTCGTACACATCGCCCGACACGACCACCGCGTCCACCTCGCGCCGGCGCACGGTGGTGACGAGGTGACCGATGAACTCGGCCTGGGCCCCGAGCATGTTCACCCGGTGGAAGGCCCGGCCGAGATGCCAGTCGGACGTGTGCAGAAGTCTCATGATCCCCGAGATTAACGGCCGGGTCTGACATCACGGGCGGTTGCTCCCGTATCAGACCGTGACACCCGGTCGGCCTTGATGAGTTATGACCGATTTGCGCCATTCATCAGGCATCTCCGTAGGCTTCTCCGCCCAGTTCGAACCCTGCCGTGCCCGCCGTCACATCCGCCAGCCATGCGCGGAAGGCGTCCACGTCGGCGTCCGGCAGGCCGATCTCGATGGTGACGGCCTCGCCGTAACGGACGTCCCGCACCTCGCGCCCGGTGGCGCGCAGATCGTTCTGCACCTTGCCCGCGCGCTGATGGTCGACGGTCACCGCGGCCAGCCGGAAGCGGCGCCGGGTCAGCGTGCCGAGCGTGTCGAGGGCCTCGCCCACGGCGCCCCCGTAGGCGCGGATGAGTCCGCCGGCACCCAGCTTGACGCCGCCGTAGTAGCGGGTGACGACCGCCACGACGTAGCGCATCTCACGGCGCAGCAGCATCTGGAGCATGGGGACGCCGGCGGTGCCGCCCGGTTCGCCGTCGTCGCTGGCCTTCTGCACGGAGGCATCGGCGCCGATGACGTACGCCCAGCAGTTGTGGGTGGCGTCGGCGTGCTCCTTGCGCACGGAGGCGATGAAGTCCTGCGCCTCCTGCTCGGTGGCGGCCGGGGCGAGGGCGCACAGGAAGCGGGAGCGGTTGATCTCGGTCTCGTGCACGCCCGCGCGGGCGACTGTGCGGTACTCGTCCTGCATCCCGTCAGCGTATGCGCTCCGCCGGGGAGGGCCGACCGGCAGGTGCCTCGCTGTGCCGTCCTTCGTCTGCCGCCTCGTTGTGGCCGGTCGTACCCGCGCTGCGGTGGCCGCATGCCTAACACGGCCCCCGCGCCCTTCGAGGGGCTAGCCCTTGCGTCCGCGTGGCACCGTGAAGGACGTCAGGAGGGCCGTTCCCGGGGCGAGGGCGGCCCAGCCGCTGCCGTGCCAGTCGAGGACGGCGATTGCGCAGGTCGGGAACTTCACACGGACCCGCTCCAGCGTGTCGCCGAGACCGTCACCGGCCAGCTCCAGCACCAGCTCCTCCAGCCCCGGGTTGTGTCCCACCACCAGGAGCGTCTCCACCTCGGGCGGCGCCTCGCGGAGCACCTCCAGCAGCTCGGGGACGCCGGCCGCGTACAACCGCCGGTCGTGGCGCACCGGTGGCGGGGTGCCCCACTCGGCGGAGGCCAGCTCCCAGGTGCGCCGGGCGCGTACGGCCGTGGAGCACAGGGCGAGGTCGGGCAGGCAGTCGGCGTCGGCGAGGGCGCGTCCGGCGGCCGGGGCGTCGCGCAGGCCGCGCGGCGCCAGCGGCCTGCGGTGGTCCTCGACGCCCTCGGGCCAGGCGGACTTGGCGTGCCGCAGTACCACCAGCCGGCGCAGCGGGCCCGCGCCCGCCCGCGCGATCACGCGAGGCTCCCGAGATCGCGGGCGAGGTCGAGGGCGAGCAGGCGGTCGGCATAGACGTACGTCTCGAACCGGGCGCCGTCGGAGATGTCCGCGCCGGTCTCCACGGACCGCAGCACCTCCAGCACCCCGGGCAGGTCGAGGTCGTCCTCCCACGCGGAGCGCAACCGCACCCGCACGTCATCGGGCACCGGTCGCGACGGCTGCCGCGCCCACCCGGCCACGGCCCGCCGCCACCGCGCCAACCGTCCGGCAGCCTCACCCAGCGCCGCGGGGTCCAGCCGGACAGTGTCACCGCGCGGGACGGAGAGCAGTGCGAGCCGCAGGGCAGCGGGATCGGCGAGCAGCACCGGGAGCGCGGGGTGTACGGCGGTCTCGGGGGTGGGGGCGGAAGGGGGTGCGGAAGCCTGCGCGGGGGTGGCTTCGCCGGTCGCGTTCCCCGTCCACTCCACCGGGGCCACCCGCATCACCGGACCCGTGTTGAGGACGTTCGCGGGGTCGGACGTCACATGGATCGCCTGAGCCGCGCCCAGCCCCGACGCCAGGTCGCGGCCGTCCTCGAAGGGGCGGATGGAGAGGGTGGTGGCGGCCGTGCGGAGTTCGGCGTGGCGGTGGGGGGCGGTGAGGATCGTCCAGACGGGGGTGCCGGACAGTTCCAGGGCGCGGACCAGGAGGTCGGCGGTGAGCAGCACCCGCAGGGCGGTCGGGTCGAGGCCGGAGGCGTAGGCCTCGATGCGGGTCAGGCCGCGGCGGGCGGGCGCGGCGGGGACGGGCTCACCGGTTCGGGCGTCGAGGATGTGCAGCACGGGGCGAGCGTAGGCGGGCGGGCGGTCGCGCGCAGGCACCTTGCGCCGATTCCGGACATGGTGGCGGCTACGGGACGGGAATCCGGACCCGCCGGGGTGCTGTTGCCCAGGCGAACAGTTATCACCGGCAACCAGGAGGCGGCCGTGTACGGCGACGAAGCCACGATCCGCAGGATTCTGACCGAGCTGGGCGACACCTGGGCGGTGGTCGGCCTGTCCACCAACCGGAGCCGGGCCGCCTACGGGGTGGCGCAGGTGCTCCAGCGGTTCGGCAAGCGGATCGTGCCGGTGCACCCCGCGGCCGAGACGGTGCACGGCGAGCAGGGCTACGCCTCCCTCGCGGACATCCCCTTCGACGTCGACGTGGTGGACGTCTTCGTCAACAGCGAGCTGGCCGGCGCGGTGGCCGACGAGGCCGTGGCGAAGGGCGCGCGGGCGGTGTGGTTCCAGCTCGGTGTCGTGGACGAGACCGCGTACCAACGGACCCGGGCGGCCGGTCTGGACATGGTCATGGACCGTTGCCCGGCGATCGAAATTCCCCTTCTGCAGTAGCGAATCTTTCCTTCTACTCACAATTCGCTGCTGAATATTGACATTCACAGTGAGCATCTGAGCTGTGACAAGGGTGTAACCGAGCGTGCGCCCAAGGCAGCTAAGATCCCAGGTCAAAATTTGGTTAACACTCTTTTGCTCAGTTGGAAAGCCTCCCTAGCCTGTGGCCTCCTTGCTCGTTAATCCCGCGTTTACGATCTGAGAGGCCACTTGACATGGCGAATGTCGACCAGGCTGCGCCGGTAGCCACAAGCGACACCGGTGGCGGTCTGCGCCGCGACGTCGGACTCATCGGTCTGATGTGGGCCTCGGTTGGCTCCATCATCGGCTCCGGTTGGCTCTTCGGTGCCGAGAAAGCAGTAGTGGCGGCCGGCCCCGCCGCGATCATCTCGTGGATGATCGGCACGGTGGCCATCGTGCTGCTCGCCCTCGTGCACGCCGAACTGGGCGGCATGTTCCCGGTGGCGGGCGGTACCGCGCGCTACCCGCACTACGCCTTCGGCGGCCTGGCCGGTATGTCCTTCGGCTGGTTCTCCTGGCTGCAGGCCGCGACGGTCGCGCCCATCGAGGTCGAGGCCATGATCGGCTATGCCAAGCACTGGCACTTCGCCGACGGGCTGCAGAACACCAACGGCACGCTCACCACCAGCGGCATCGTCGTCGCGGTGGTCCTGATGGCCGTGTTCGTCGCGGTCAACTTCCTCGGCGTCCGCGTCCTGGCCCACACCAACAGCGCCGCCACCTGGTGGAAGATCGCGGTCCCGCTCGCGGCGATCTTCGTCATCGCCATCGGCAACTTCCACCCGGGCAACTTCACCTCCGAGGGCTTCGCCCCGTTCGGCGCCAAGGGCGTCCTGACCGCGATCAGCTCCAGCGGCATCATCTTCGCGCTGCTCGGCTTCGAGCAGGCGATCCAGCTGGCCGGTGAGAGCCGCAACCCGAAGCGCGACCTGCCCCGCGCCACGCTCGGTTCGGTGGCGATCGGCGCCACGATCTACCTGCTGCTCCAGGTCGTGTTCATCGCCGCCCTGCCGCACGCCTCCTTCGCGAAGGGCTGGGCGAACCTGGACTACGTGGGCATCAGCGGCCCCTGGGCGGGTCTCGCCACGCTGTGCGGTCTGGGCTGGCTGGCCTGGGTCCTGTACGCCGACGCGATCATCTCCCCCGGCGGCACCGGCCTGATCTACACCACCGCCACCTCCCGTATCTCCTACGGCCTGGCCAAGAACGGCTACGCGCCGAAGGTGTTCGCCAAGACGGACAAGCGCGGTGTGCCGTGGTTCGGTCTCGCCATGTCGTTCGTGACCGGCGTGATCTGCTTCCTGCCGTTCCCGAGCTGGCAGACGCTGGTCAGCTTCATCACCTCGGCGAGCGTGCTGATGTACGCGGGCGCCCCGCTGGCCTACGGCGTCTTCAAGGACCGTCTGCCCAACCACGAGCGTCCGTACAAGCTGCCCGCCGGCAACATCATCTCGCCCCTGTCCTTCGTGGTCGCCAACCTGATCATCTTCTGGTCCGGCTGGGACACCCTGTGGCGTCTGGGCTGCGCGATCCTGCTCGGCTACCTGCTGCTCGGCTCCTACGCCGCCTACGCCATCCGCAAGGGCCTGCCCGACGCTCCCCGGCTGGACTTCAAGGCCGCGCAGTGGCTGCCGCCGTACCTGGCGGGCCTGGGCCTGATCTCCTACCTGAGCACCTTCGGTGGTACCGGTGACCTGCCGCTGTGGTGGGACCTGCTGGTCGTCGCCGCGTTCTCGATCGTCATCTACTACTGGGCCAAGGCGACCGCCTCCAAGGCCGAGCAGATCGAGCGCGACATCGAGGAGGTCGTCGTCACCGACGCCCCGGCCCACTGAGCCACTCCCCTACCAGGTGTCCCGTCAGCAGAGCCGTGGCTGACGGGACACCGTCATGTGCGGGGACTCCCGGTGCGCCCTTCGGCGAGGTGGTGGTCCGCCGTCTTCAGGGCCTCCTCCACCAGTCGGCGCACGTGTCCGTGCGGGAGTGAGTAGACCACCCGGCGGCCCTCCTTGCGGGTCTTCACCAGGCCGGCGAGCCGCAGCCGGGCCAGGTGCTGGCTGACGGCGGGACGGGCCGCGCCGCACGCCTCGGTGAGCGTCGTGACGTCGGCCTCGCCGGCCGTCAGGACGTGCACCAGGGTGAGGCGGGTGCGGTCGCCGAGCAGGGCCATCAGCTCGGCAGCGAGCGCGAACTGCTCCGCGCCCGGGCTGCGCGGGTGCGCATGGTGTGCAGGTGACAGGTGCATGCGTGCGCTCATACGCACATAATGGTCCGGTGGGCGCCACGCGTCCATCCCGCACGGAAGGGGACCCACGTGAACGACCGGCACCCTCATCGCCACGTGCCCGGCCACAGCCACAGCCACAGCCACAGCCACAGCCACAAGGGTCACGCCCCCGCTCGCGCTCTCCGGCACCGGCTCGCGCATCTCCTCACCCCGCACTCCCACGACACCGCCGACAAGCTGGACCCGGCCATGGAGGCCTCGGCGCGCGGGATGCGGGCGCTGTGGGTGTCGCTGGCCGTCCTTGGGGTCACCGCGCTGACGCAGGCGGCGGTGGTGGCCGTGTCCGGGTCGGTGGCGCTGCTCGGGGACAGTGTGCACAACGCCGCCGACGCCCTGACCGCCGTACCGCTCGGCATCGCCTTCGTGCTGGGGCGGCGGGCGGCGACCCGGCGGTTCACCTACGGCTACGGGCGCGCGGAGGATCTCGCGGGACTGGTGATCGTGCTGACCATCGCCGCGTCGGCGGCGTTCGCCGCGTGGGCCGCCGTGGGACGGCTGCTCGATCCGCGCCCGGTGACGCACCTGCCGGCGGTCGCGGCGGCCGCCCTGGTCGGGTTCGGGGGCAACGAGTGGGTGGCCCGGTACCGGATCCGGGTGGGCAGGGAGATCGGCTCGGCCGCGCTCGTCGCCGACGGGCTGCACGCCCGTACCGACGGGTTCACCTCGCTCGCGGTGCTGCTGGGCGCCGGAGGGTCGGCCCTCGGCCTGCACCCGGCCGACCCGGTCGTCGGGTTGGCGATCACGGCTGCGATCCTGCTGGTGCTGCGGGACGCGGCGCGGGAGGTGTTCCGGCGGATGCTGGACGCCGTCGACCCGGCGCTGGTGGACCGGGCCGAGCGGGCGGTGCGAGCGGTGCCGGGCGTGCGCGAGGTGGGCGAACTGCGGCTGCGCTGGATCGGGCACCGGCTGCGGGCCGAACTCGCGGTGGTGGTGGACGGCGAGGCGACGCTACGACAGGCGCACGCGATCGCCGTCGAGGCCGAACATGCCCTGCTGCACGCCGTACCGCGGCTGACGGCCGCCCTGATCCACGCCGACCCGGCTCCCGCTCCGGGCGAGAGGGACCCTCATCTCGTCCTGGCCCACCATCTGACACCCACCGTCTGACGGCGTCATAGGCAGATCTGTGCGCCGGCCTCAGGCGATCCCGAGCCCCTCCAGTACCACGGCGCCCGGCAGCTCCGTCAGGGCTTTGCCGGGGATCAGCAGTTTGCCCCGCCGGCGTCCGCTGCCGACGAGGACGTAGGGCAGGTCGACGACGGCCGGGTCCAGCAGGACCGGCCAGCCGGCGGGCAGGCCGACCGGGGTGATGCCGCCGTACTCCATGCCGGTCTCGCCGGTGGCCGTCTCCATCGAGGCGAACGAGGCCTTGCGCGCGCCGAGTTGACGGCGGACGACGCCGTTGACGTCGACCCGGGTGGTGGAGAGCACCACGCACGCGGCGAGGGTGGTATCACCGCCCCGCTTGCCGGCGACGACCACGCAGTTCGCCGACTGCTCCAGCAGGTCGCGGCCGTAGTGCTCGACGAACACGGCCGTGTCGGCCCAGCGCGGATCCGTGTCGACGTAGAGGATGCGGTCGGCGGGGACCGCGCCCTGCCAGCGGCGTACGGCGTCGGCGACGGGCGCGGTCAGTTCCTGAAGGCAGTCCGGGACGGGGGTGGCTGTGTCGAAGTCTCCGATGGGTGCGCGCATGGCCGCACGCTAACAGCCCACCGGCAGCCCGCTGGGGTGCGGTTCAGCGTACGGGCGGCACCGAGACGGCCATCACCATCCGCATCGGGACGTCACCCTCGTTGCCGTACGTGTGCGACGTGCTCGCCTCGAACGTGGCGCTCGCTCCGGTCGGCACGAGGTGCTTGACGCCGTCCACGGTGAGGGTCAGTTCGCCCTCGGTGACGTGGACGAGCTCCACCGTGCCCGCCGGGTGCGGCTCGGAGGGGCTCTGCTCGCCGGGCATCAGGCGCCAGTCCCACATCTCCAGGGGTCCGGGCGCCTCCGTGCCCGCGAGGAGGCGGTTGTAGCTGCCGGCGTCGGTGTGCCACAGCCGTACGGCCTGCTCGGCGGGGACGATGCGGACGGTGGGGCCCTGCTCGTAGTCGAGCAGGGTGGTGATGCTGATGCCGAGCGCGTCGCCGATCTTGACGACGGTGCCGATGCTGGGGTTCGTCCGGGCCTGCTCGATCTGGATCAGCATGCCGCGGCTGACCCCCGCGCGGGCGGCGAGCGCTTCCAGGGTGAAGCCCCGCTCGGTACGCCAGCGCTTGACGTTGCGCGCCAGGGACTGGGTCAGCAGGTCGAGGTCCGACACATCACGTTCCATCGCTCGGGGTTCAATATATGGGATGACAGAGTTCACTTGGCTGAACTACCGTGTGGTGCACCTGATCGTTCACCGAACTGTACTGCGAGGCCGGCCGTGACAGCATTCTTCGCCCTGACCACCAGCCTCCTGTGGGGGCTGGCCGATTTCGGCGGTGGACTGCTGACCCGGCGGACGCCCGCGCTGACCGTCGTGGTCGTCTCACAGGCCATCGCCGCGACGGTGCTGGGCGCGATCGTCGTGGCGACCGGTGGGTGGAGCGAGGCCGGGCCCCGTCTGTGGTTCGCCGTCGCGGCGGGACTGGTGGGACCGGTGGCGCTGCTCTCCTTCTACAAAGCGCTCGCGCTCGGCCCCATGGGGGTCGTCTCGCCGCTCGCGACGCTGAGTGTGGCCGTGCCGGTCGGCGTGGGCCTCGTGCTCGGCGAGCGGCCCGGGCTGCTCCAGGTCGCCGGCATCGCGGTCGCTGTCACCGGTGTCGTCCTCGCGGGCGGGCCGCAGCTGCGCGGCGCGCCCGTACAGCGCCGGACGATCCTGCTCACGCTGGTCGCGGCCCTGGGCTTCGGCACGGTGTTCGCGCTGATCACGGAAGCCTCGACCACCGTCACCGGGCTGTTCCTCGCCCTGTTCGTCCAGCGCCTGACCAACGTCGCGGTCGGCGGGGCCGCGCTCGCCGTCTCCGTCCGGCGGGACGGCCGGGCGGTGCCGGAGGACGGCTTCCCCTGGGCGTCGCTGCCCGCGCTGGCCTTCGTCGGGCTCGCCGATGTGGCCGCCAACGGCACCTACGCGATCGCGGCCCAGCACGGCCCGGTCACCGTGGCGGCCGTCCTTGCCTCGCTGTATCCGGTGGTGACCGCGCTGGCGGCGCGCGGTTTCCTCAGCGAGCGGCTGCGCGCGATCCAGGCAGCCGGCGCGGGGCTGGCGCTGCTCGGCACGCTGCTGCTGGCGACCGGCTGAGTCAGCCCTCGGTCTCCAGTTCCGCGAGCCGGGCCACACCGTCCTCGTCCAGTTCCGCCAGCGCGCGCAACTGCTCCGGTGTCATCCCTTCCGGGATCGGCACCGGCGCCGGGGTCCTGAGCGGCGGCTGCCAGCCCTGCTCGGGTGTCCAGCGCCGGACGACCCGGGCCGGTGCCCCGGCGACCACGGCGTGGTCGGGCACCGTGCCGCGGACCACGGCACCGGCCGCGACGACCACGTTCCGGCCGATCCGCGAGCCCGGCAGGATCACCGCACCGGTACCGATCCAGCAGCCGGGGCCGATCTCCACGGGCTCCATGCGCGGCCACTGCCTGCCGATGGGCTGCTGCGGGTCGTCGTAGGAGTGGTTGGTGGAGGTCACGTAGACGTACGGGCCGAAGTAGCAGTCGCTGCCGATGGTGACCGTCGTGTCCGCGATGACATGGCTGCCGCGGCCGAGGACCACCCCGTCGCCGATGCGCAGGATCGGGTCCGGGCCGAGATCCAGATCGGGCATCAGGCCCGCGGTCAGCGTGACCTGCTCGGCGATGATGCAATGGGAGCCGAGGTGGATCCAGGGTTCGCCGAAGACGGTGCCGAGCGGGAAGGCGAGCCGGGTGGCTTCGCCGATCGAGCCGAAACGCAGGCGGCCGGGGCGGTCGGCGGTGACGGCGCCCGTGCGCTGCGCCCAGGCCCAGGCCGCGTGCACCACGCGTTGCGCTGCGTGGCGTCGCCAGGATGAGAACGTGTTCTTGCGCTTCGGCACGGGGTCACGTTACTCACCGGTTGTCTCCGGCGAGAGGGCGGGCTGCTGTGATCTTTGCCCCATGCCGTGTCGTACCGTGCGGGGTACTTTCGCACACGAGGAGACGGTGATGACGCAGCGGGCGCTGATCGTGGGTATCGGGGGCAAGGAGCCGCAGATCGATCCGGAGGCGTTCGTGGCGCCTACGGCTTCCGTCATCGGCGATGTCACGCTGCACGCGGGGGCCAGTGTCTGGTACGGCGCGGTGGTACGCGGGGATGTCGAGAGGATCACCGTGGGGGCGCAGGCGAACGTGCAGGACAACGTCACGTTGCATGCGGACCCCGGGTTTCCCGTGCGTGTGGGCGAGCGGGTGTCCATCGGGCACAACGCGGTGGTGCACGGGGCGACGGTCGAGGACGACTGCCTCATCGGGATGGGGGCGACCGTGCTGAACGGAGCCGTGATCGGGGCGGGGTCGCTGGTCGCGGCTCAGGCTCTGGTGCCGCAGGGGATGGTGGTGCCGGCGGGGTCGCTGGTGGCTGGGGTGCCGGCGAAGGTCAGGCGGCCGTTGAGTGAGGAGGAGCGGCAGGGGGTCACCCTCAACGGCACGATGTATGCGGAGTTGGCCGGGGCGCACAAGGATGTGCATCGCTAGGCCGTCCGGCGAGGGCCGGTCGAGTGCGGCTCGTCGCGCTCCCCGCGTTCCTTGGCGGACTTCAGTCCCCGGCGTTGACGGGTTCCGCGTCCCGTTCCGCCGGCTGAGCCTTCTTCGCCTTGCGCTTGATCATCAGCACGGAGGCCAGGCCGACGAGCAGGGCCGCCACCAGGCCCAGGTAGGAGAACTTCTTCAGCCAGTCCTCGGCGACGACGCCCACGTAGTAGATGACGGCCGTGGTGCCGCCCGCCCAGCAGATGCCGCCGAGGACGTTGGCGATCAGGAACTTCCAGTACGGCATGTGGAGGACGCCCGCGAGCGGGCCCGCGAAGATGCGCAGGAGGGCGATGAAGCGGCCGAAGAAGACGGCCCACATGCCCCACTTCTCGAAGGACCGCTCGGCGGTGGCCACATGGCCCTCGCTGAAGTGCCTCGGGAACTTCCCGCCGAGCCAGGCGAGCAGCGGGCGACCGCCCTTGCGGCCGATCGCGTAGCCGATGGAGTCGCCGATCACGGCGCCGGCGGTCGCGCAGGCGCCGAGGACGACCGGGTTGATGCCGGAGTGCTGGGAGGACATGAGTGCCGCGGAGACCAGCACGATCTCGCCCGGCAGCGGGATGCCCAGGCTCTCCAGACCGATCACCAGGGCCACCACGGCATAGACGGCGGCCGCGGGCACCGTGTCGAGCCATTCCTGGACGTGCACCGCCGGTTCCTCCCCTGTCGCCGTCCTTGTCCTGCGGGGCGCCGCATGTAAAGGGCGTCCCAAGGGAAGGCTACCTGGTCGGCGGCGAACGGCGGCTTGCGCGCACTACCCGGCGGCACCCTCCCGCCCCCACTCCTTCGGTTTTCGGACATCCCGGTGTCACACGAGAGGGGAAGGCTCCCCGCGGTTTTCGCCCGGCCCGCCTCCCCCAGGTCCCCGCCGCGGGGCCCGCTGCGGAAGGACGACGTCCCCGTGTCCTCAGTGTCCGAGTCCCCCTCGCCCTCCTCTCCGGCGTGCTCCCGGGCGGCGGCGCCTGCGTCCGCCGGGTCCGGTGATCCGCCGGACACCGCTCCGCAGGCCACCGCCCGGCCCCCGTCCCTCATGGCCACCCGGCACTTCCGGCTGGCCCTGTGCGTGGCTCCCCTGCTGCTGGCCGCCGGCTGGGCCCTCGCCAACCGGCCGGTGATGCATGAGGGCGTCCGGCGGCTCCTCGGGGCCGACCCCTGGTGGCTGCTGGCCGGTGCCGGATTCACCTGCCTGAACTGCGTGGCGGCCGCATGCGTGCGGCAGGGCGCCCTGCCCGACCGGCTGCCGCCGGGTCTGCTGCTCGCGTCGCAGTTCGCCGCCGGTGCCGCCAACCATGTGCTGCCGGGCGGGCTCGGCGCCCATGCCGTCACTCTGCGCTTCCTGCGGGGCCGCGGGGTGCCGGCCGCCCGGGCCACCGCGTCGATCGGGCTGTACTCGCTGGCCAAGTCCAGTGCGAAGACGGTGGTGCTGCTGGTGTTCCTTGCGGCGTCACCGGCCTGGCGGCGCCTCGGGGAGCTGGTACCGGACGGGCGGCTGCTGGTCCCGGTCGCCGCCGTCGCGGGCGGGGCCGTCGCGGTGGCCGGGGTGCTGCTGACGGTCGTACGGCCGCTCCGGCGGCCGGTGTCGGGGCTGCTGCACTCCGCCCTGGCCGATGCGCGTGAGGTGCACACCCGGCCGTCCCGGGTGGTCGCGCTGTGGGGCGGGGCGGTCGCGATGCCGCTGGTGCAGGGGACCACCCTCGCCTGTGCCGGTGCCGCGCTCGGACTGGGGCTGTCCTGGGGGCACGTGCTGCTCGCCTACCTCGCGGCGGGCACGGCCGTCGGGGCGGTTCCGGCGCCGGGCGGGCTCGCGGTCGACGCCGCGCTGGTGTGGACGCTGATCGCCTTCGGCTCCGCACCGGCGCCGGCCACCGCGACGGTCATCGGCTACCGGGTGCTGTCCGACTGGGTGCCGCTGCTGCCGGGCACTCTGACACTGTCGGCGCTGATCCGCGCGAAGGTGCTCTGAGCGCCGGTCACTCACGGCGGGCCACCAGGCGGTAGGCGTTGGACAGGCCGAGGCGGTGGGACAGCGGTCGCAGCGCGAATCGGTCGAGGAGTGTCGCGGTGATGAGCGCGGGCACCCCCGCGAGGAGGAGGGTGGTGCGCGCGGCGCGGCGCAGGGCGCCGGGCGGCTCGGGCAGCCAGGGGGCGTCCTCGCGCGGAGCGGTGTGGTCGAGGGCCAGCCAGACGGCGGCGAGCAGGTCGACCGGGTCGTGCGCTTCGGCGTGCTGCTCGGCGACCACCGTGAAGCCCAGCTCGGTCAGCCGTCGCCGCAGGCCCGCGACGGGCATGAAGTGCAGGTGCTGCGGCTGCAGCCAGGGCAGCCACCAGCGGCCGAGCAGCCGGGCGTACCGGCTCTGCGGGTCCGGCACCTCGATGAGGAGGTGGCCGCCGGGGCGTACGGCCTGGTGGGCGGCGCGGAGTTCGCGGTCCGGATCGGTGCTGTGCTCCAGGTAGTGGAACATGCTCACCACGTCGTAGCGCGCGGCGAGTTCGGGGGCGAGGGCGGGGAAGGCGCCGCGGTAGGCGTGGTCCACGCGGCCTTCGCGGGCGGCGAGTTCGACGCCGTCGGTGAAGTCGAGCCCGTCGAAGGAGGTGCAGGGCAGGACGGTGCGGGCGGTGCCGCAGAAGTGGCCGTGTCCGGTGCCGACGTCCAGCCATGTCTTCGGGGCGGGATCGTGCGGCAGCAGCGCCTCGGCGCGGCCCCGGTACATGGCCGTACGGCCGCCGAAGGTGCCGCTCATCCGCTGTTCACCGAGGCCGTCGTAGAAGTCGCGGTAGTAGAACTCAAGGCCTGCTTCGGTCAGTGGGGGATTCTGGAAGATGTGGCCGCAGTCGGCGCAGCGGTCGAGGGTGAAACGGCCGGGCTTGTGCTGGAGCAGGTCGCTGGTGTGGAGACGGGCGGCGAGCCGGTCCGAGCCGCACCAGGGGCAGGTGTCGCGCCGGGGTGCGAAGAAACGGCCGGTTCCTGCGGCCAGGTCCCTCTGGTAGGCGGGGCGCAGGGCGGCGATTCGGGATGCCTTGCCGTCGTTGTCGCTCATCGGGCCTCCGGTGCCAGTCGTTCGAGGTGGACCGCCGCGGCCCGGGCGCCGCCCGCCGCGCGGAACGCGGTGCGGATCCGGGCGGCGGCGGCCCGGTGGGCGGGGTCGGTGAGGACGGTGTCGAGAGCGGCGCCCAGCCGGTCCGCGCGTACCCGGCCGAAGCGGAGGCGGACGCCGGCGCCCGCGTCCACGACCTGTCCGGCCACCACGGGCTGATCGTCGCGGATGGGTGCGACGAGGAGCGGGACGCCGTGCCACAGCGCCTCGCACACGGTGTTGTGCCCGGCGTGGCAGACAACGGCGTCCATCCTTGCCAGCACGGCGAGTTGCGGCACGGACGGCAGCGCCAGGACGTCCTTGTCGTCGGGCGGTACGGCGAGGGCGCCGCCCGGATCGGCGATCACCGCCTGTACGCGGTCGGCGCGTTCCCGCAGGGCGGTGAGGCACTCGGCGAGGAACCGGTCGCCCGCGTCGGCGTTCGCCGTGCCCAGGGTCACCAGGACCTTCGCCCGGCCGTGGTCCAGTCGCTCCCAGGGGAAGCCGGGGCCGGCCGGTCGGCCGGTGAGCGAGGGGCCGACGTAGTGGATGTGCGGCGCCAGTGGTGCCTGGGGTCCGATCAGTTCGGGGGTGCTGAAGATCAGCAGGAGGTGCGGCGAGGACCGTGGATCGGCGGTGCCGGACGGATCGCCGATGCGGGAGCGCAGCTCGGTGAGGCGGTGGCGCAGCCACTCGGCGACCTTCGGCAGGCCGTCGTAGGCGCCGGAGAACTCGGCCGAGGTGGTGGCCGAGGTGGCCCACGGCAGCCGCAGGCGTTCGGCCACCAGAGCGCCGGCGAAGGCCTGCTGGTCGGCCACGACCACGTCCGGGCGGAACGCCTCGGCCGCGGCGCGGACACCGGGCGCCATGGCGTCGGCGAGCGGCAGCAGGTACCCCTCCCACAGGAACTTCAGCGCCTCCGCGCCCCTGAGGTCCGCAGGTCGTACGACTCCTTCGGCGCCCGGCACCGGGCCCGCGCACCCGAACACCTCGGCGTCCGGGCCCGCGAGCCGCCGCACCAGCGCCGGGTCGGGGCACACCCAGGCCACCCGGTGCCCGCACCCGGCGAGCCGGGCGGCCACGCCGACGGCCGGGTTGACGTGCCCGGTCAGCGGCGGCACGACGAAGAGGAACGCGCTCATCGGACACCCGCCCCGGCACGGATCAGCTCCAGGATGTGTCCGCCGACGGCCGCGGGCGCCTCCACCAGCACGGAGTGCTCGTAACCGGGCAGCACGACCGCACGGTAGTCCGGCAGCAGCGCCTGCTTCAGCGGCACCAGCCCGGCGAGGTCCGACTCACCGCCGTACACGCCGAGGACCGGGCAGCGTACGGCTCTGATGGCGTCCTCGGTCAGCACGCGGCTGGCCGGGATGTCCCGGCCGAGGGTGGTCTCGCGGGCGAGCCGGGCCGCACCCTTGGCCAGCCGGGCCGTGTTGTGGCCTCGGTGCGCGGTGATCCAGGCGATCGCGTCGGGCTCGTTGTGCGCGAGTTGGGTCATGACCCGGTCGAGGATGCGGCCGAGTTTCACCGCCCACGCGGCGGTAGCGGGCTCGGACTCGATCAGCGTCAGGCTGGCCGCACGCCCGGGGTGCCGGGCGGCGAAGCCGAAGGCGATGGTGCCGCCGTAGGAGTTGCCGACGAGATGGACGGGCCCGGTGACGGCCAGCCGGTCGAGGAGAGCCTCCAGGTCGTCGATGTTGTGGTCGAGGGTGTAGCCCTGCTGCGGGCGCTCGCTGCGGCCGTGCCCGCGCAGGTCGTACATGACGACGTCGAGTCCGGCGGCGGCGAACGCGGGCGCGACGGTGAAGTAGTAGCTGGCCAGGCTGTCGGTGAGCAGGCCGTGCACCAGGACGACCGTGCCGTGCCGGGTGCTGTCGCCGGCCGGGGCCATGCGCTGGACGTGCAGCCGGATGTCGCGGGCGTCGACCATCGCCATGTCTCAGCCCGTCTGTGTGGTCTTGGGGTGCGTGGCCTTCAGGCTCCACACCACGTACTCCACGAGCCGGCCGACGGTCAGCTCGATGATCTCGTCGAACTCCATGCCGGCCAGGAACTCGGCGAGGTTGACCCGCTGTCCGTACCGCTCCTCCAGCAGGCCGGCCAGGGTGACCAGGTCGATGCTCTCCAGTTCCAGGTCGCGGTTGAAGGTGGTGGACAGGCCGATCACCACGTCGTCGTCGCCGTACTCCGCGAGCACGGTACGGAGCATGCCGGTGACGTCGGCCAGCACGGCGTCGGCGGTGGGCTGCACCGGCGCCGGCTGAGGGGGGCCTGCGGGGACCGGGTGGGTGGGGTTCATCGGGGGTGCTCCTCGGCTGCTTCGTGGGGGTGTCCGTCGTCGGCTCCGGGACCGGTCGTCCAGGCCGCCACATAGGCGCGTTCCGGCAGGGCGGGCGGATTGGCCACCGCCGCGCAGTGCACGGTGTAGACGCGTTCCAGGCGCCCGGAGACCAGCAGCCGACTGCCGTCCGGTGCGGTCTCCAGCACCGCGAAGTCCCGCGGCCGGCCGCCGAATCCGGCGCCCTCGGCCTTGGCGACCGCCTCCTTGGCTGCCCAGAACCGGGTGAACCACAGGGCCTGCGGGTCGGGGCCGTCCTCCGCTAGGGCGCGCAGGAGCCGCAGTTCTCCCGGGCCGAGCGCGGTGACGAGGGTCGCCGGATCGCGGTCGGTGACCTCTTCGATGTCGATGCCCGGACCGGGCCGCGAGGTGTGCGGACGGACGATCGCCACGCCCGCCTCGGCGCGGTGGGCGAGCGAGACGTCCAGCGGGGGCAGGGCGCGGCCGTGCACTCCGGAGACGCAGGGACGCCCCGACTCGTCGTTGTGTACCCGCAGTTCGGCCGGAAAGACAGGTCCCTCGCCCTGCTGCCAGAGCCACTGCCGTACGGCGTCCTTGACGGCGATCCGGCCGAGCAGCCACTGCCGGCGGCCGCGCGGCGGGCGTTCGGCGTACTCGGTCCGTTCGGCGCCGCCCAGCGAGTTGCGCATGATCAGCTCGCGTGAGGCGAGGTCCGGCCAGCGTTCGTGCACCAGCGCCCAGCCGCCGGGCATGGCCGCGGACAGGGTGTGGCGCTCGGGGAAGCGTTCGGCGGGGCGGGTGGTCGGGTCGTTGTCGAAGCGGCGGTCCTGCCAGCCGCCGATCACCGCCCACACCCGGCCGCCGACGGTCAGCTCCGCGTCGGCCTCCAGGACGGTGTCGGTGAGCGAGGTGATCCGCAGCACGCAGCCGACCTCGGTCCCTGGCTCCGGGTGCGGTCCGTGGAACCGCATGTGCCGCATCCGCACGGGGAAGACGACGGTCCGCTCGGTTCCGGTCGCCATGATCCAGTAGCCGAGGAGCTGCCCCACGTTGTCGAGCAGTGCACCGGGGGCGGCGGGCGCGGTGATCACTCCACGAATGTGCCGCTCGCCGATCCCGGTGAGGTCGGTCAGTCCCTGGAACCCGGGGCCGTGGAACATCCAGCGGTCGCGGTAGAGCTGGTCCGCGGTGTGCTCGGGACGGCGCTCGGGGGCGTCCGGGAGGGGGGTGGGCGGGGGCGGTGCGGGGTGCTGCGGGGCGAGTTCGACGACGGCGCGGGCGGTGGGGCCGAAGGTTACGGTGACGTGGTGGGGGTGGCTGGGTGGCGGGGTGACGGTGGTGCTGTCCGGGTGGCCGACGGCTGGGGTGGTGGTGATGCCGTTCGGGGGGCTGGAGGCCGGGGCGGTGGTGATGCCGTTCGCGGGGCTGGGGGCCGGGGTGACGGTGACCTGTATGTCGACGGCGGGGGTTGCGGTGAGCCAGCGGTCGAAACGGGCCTCGCGCACGGCGACCGCCCGCAGGCCGGGGGCCGCCGTCTCTACGGCGTCCATCATG
The DNA here is from genome assembly GCF_044546895.1 of Streptomyces sp. NPDC053069. Lineage (NCBI taxonomy): Bacteria > Bacillati > Actinomycetota > Actinomycetes > Kitasatosporales > Streptomycetaceae > Streptomyces > Streptomyces sp. NPDC053069. The sequence continues at coordinate 716,321 of NZ_JBITZN010000001.1, forward strand.
TGCCGGACGATCGTGGTGGCGGGGACCACCGGCCAGCGGTCCTCGATGTCCGGCCAACCGGGACGTTGTGGGAAGAAGCAGTGGTCCAGGAGGTGGGGCATGGTGCGGGGGGAGACATGGACGGTGGTGGGCGTCGGGGTGGGCGGCGCGGGGAGGGGGGCGGTGGAGGGGGGCCGGGAGGAGGGCTGGGAGAGCTGGGTGAGGGAGGGTGCGGAGCCGGTGGGCGCGGTGAGGGTGGGTGCGGCGCCGGTCGGGCCGGCGGGGGCGGTGTCGGGGGCGCGGCGGCGGGCTGCGGTGATCAGCTGGGCTGCCGTGTCTGCGGTGTCCCGCAGCAGAGCGGCCAGCTCGGCGGCGGCCGGGAAGCGTGCGGCGAGTCCTTCGAGTTCGCCGAGGCCGGGTGCGCTCGGAGAGGTCGGGGGCGCGGTGGGCGTGGGGGGTGTGTCGGTCGGTCTCGGGCGGGCTGTGGGTGTGAGCCGCGCGACGGCTGGTGCCGGGCGGTCCGAGGGCGCGAGCTGCGTGCAGGACGGCCCCGGGTGGTCTGGCGGCCTGAGGCCCGCGACGGTTGGTCCCGGACGGTCCGGAGGCGCCGGGTGCGCCGGGTGCGCTGCAAGCGGCCCCTGGTGGTGCGGGGGCGCGGGATGCGCAGGACCTGGTTCCGGGCGGTCCGGAGATGCCGGGTGGGCGATGACGGGTGCCGCGCCTAGTTCCGCGCGGAGTGCGTCGAGTACCGGCCCGTCCAGCGAGACCAGAGCGGCACCAAGAGCGAGCCGGACGGGCGGGCGTCGGTGTGCCGGAGCAGGTGCCCCGGCGCGGGGCGGTACGGCCGGCGTGACGGACGGCTCCGCAGGACGCGGTGGCACCGTCGGTGAGACGGGCGCCGTCGCCGAACGCCGTGGCACCGTCGGTGAAACGGGCGCCCCGGCCACCCACAATGCCGTTGCCAGACGGCGGAGTTGGGGCATGCCGCTGCGTTCGGGCACGTTGGCCGCGATGGTCAGGTGGTCGCGGTCGCCGAGTGTGTCGTCGATCAGGGAGGTGAGCCGGCCGGGGCCTGCCTGGACGAAGACGTGGTGCCCGGCGGCGTAGAGGGCCTCGGTCAGCTCGCGGAAGCGGACGGGTTCCAGCAGGTGCCGTACGAACAACTCGCGTACCGCCGGCTCCGCGGGCGGGAAGGGTGCGGCGGTCGTCCCGGACCACACCGGCACGGTCGGCGGGTGCAGCCGGAAACGGTCGGCGGCCTCCTTGATGGGGCCGAGGTACGGCTCCAGCATCGGCGTGTGGAAGCCGGAACGGAAGGGCAGCACCTGACAGATCACCCCCTGCCCGCGCAGGGTCCGCACGAACTCCTCGACCGCCGTGCCGGGTCCGCAGACCATGGACTGCCGTGGCGCGTTGTCATGGGAGAGCACGATCCCGGAGTCCGCCCGGAACTCGGCGAGCGCGGCACGGACATGAGCGGCCGGTGTGCCGAGGGCGGCGAAGGCGAGGCCGGGGACGGTGACCGCATCGGGGTCGAACCCGGCCATGAAGGCGTCCACTTGGGACGGATCGTACAGTCCGGCCGCCACCATGGCCGTCCACTCGCCGACGCTGTGCCCGGCGACCGCGTCCGGTACGACACCCATGCGGCGCAGCGCCTGGTCGAGCAGGCGCCCCACACCGACGACCCCGAAGCCATGCCGTCCTACGTCACCGACCCTGACGTCCGTGCCGGGCGGCGAGGCGAGGCCGAAGTGGGCGGCGATGTCGTCGATGCGGGGCGCGAAGTCGCCCTCCAGGCCGGGGAAGACGAACGCGGTCCGGCCGCCGGCCCGCCCGAGCAGCGGGACCGGCCGGAACCACACATCGCTGCGGCCCTGCCAGGCGCGGCCCTTGGCGACCGCACGGCGGGCCAGGGCGAGCCGCTTGGCGGTCGGGTCCACGATCCCCAGCCGGACCGGGCCGGCGCCGGTGCGCGGCCGGGCAGGATCGAGACCGGCGCCGAGGACGGCCGAGTCGTCGGCGCCGAGGGCGACGGTGAGGTCCGCCACGCTGCCGGCGGCGAGCAGCAGGATCCGCTCGGGCTCGGTGACGCGGGCGGGAGCGGACACGGAGGGCAGCTCGGGCGACGCCGCCTCCCCGCGCCCCGGACGAGCAGACGTGCCCCCCTCCGGAACGGAACGCGCAGGCACGGCTCCAGCCGGCTCAGAACCAGCACCCACCACCCCCGTCACCCCCTCCACCCTCTCCACCCCAGCAGCCGCACCCCACACCTCCCCCGGCGCACAGCGGCCCCCCGGGGCCTCCTCCAGCACCACGTGGGCGTTGATCCCGCCGAAGCCGAAGGCGTTCACGGCGGCTCGGCGGACGGGTTGCCGTGGGGCGGTGTCCCAGCGGCGGGCCCGGTCCAGGGTGCGGAAGCGGGTGGCGGCGAGCGCGGGGTGGGGGATGTCGCAGTGCAGGGTGGGCAGGAGGGTGCCGTGGTGGAGGGCGAGGGCGGCCTTGACCAGGCCGGCGACCCCGGCGGCCGGCATGGTGTGGCCGATCATCGACTTCACGGAGCCGAGGACCGGGCGCGCGGCGTCGTCGTCGCCGTATCCCGCTCCCGGACCGAACACGTCGGCAAGGGTGGCGAGTTCGGCCGAGTCTCCGGCGGGGGTCGCGGTGCCGTGTGCCTCCAGGAGGCCGACGGAGCCCGGTGCGGCGGGGTCGAGTCCGGCGGCCCGCCAGGCCTGCCGCACCGCTCTGGCCTGCCCGCCCGGGTCGGGTGCGACGAGTCCCGCGGTACGGCCGTCGCCGGCCACGCCCGTGCCGCGGATCACGGCGTACACCCGGTCGCCGTCGCGTTCGGCGTCCGCGAGCCGCTTGAGTACGACGACGCCCGTGCCCTCGCCGATGAGGATGCCGTCGGCGTCACGGTGGAAGGGGCGGATGCGCTGGGTCGGGGACAGGGCGCGCAACTGGGCGAAGACGCTCCAGAGGGTGATGTCGTGGCAGTGGTGCACTCCCCCGGCCAGCATCAGGTCGCAGCGGCCGGTGGTGAGTTCGGTGACCGCCTGGTCGACCGCTACCAGGGAGGAGGCGCAGGCCGCGTCCACCGTGTAGGCGGGGCCGCGCAGGTCGAGCCGGTTGGCGATGCGCGAGGCGGCGAGATTCGGGACCAGTCCGATCGCGGACTCGGGGCTGTCGGGGCCGAGCCGTTCGGTGAACGCCGTGTGGACGCGGTCGAGTTGCTCGGCGGACAGGTGCGGTAACAGCTCTCCCAGGGTGCGCGTCAGTTGTGCGGCGGTGCGGACGCGCTGGTCGAGGCGGGCCAGGCCCGGGGTGAGGTAGCCGCCGCGGCCCAGGGCCACACCGATCCGGTCGCGGTCCGGGAGCCGGTGCTCGCCGCCCGCGTCGGCGAGCGCGGCGGCGGCCACGTCGAGGGCGATCAGCTGGTCGGGCTCGGTGCCGGGCACCGAGGCGGGCATGATGCCGTACCGGGTGACGTCCACCTGGGCCAGGCCGTCCACGAAGCCGCCGCGACGGCAGTACACCTGGCCGGCGACGGCGGGCCCGGCGGCCGACCCGGGCCGGTAGTGGGCGGCGTCCCAGCGGTCCGCGGGGACGTCACGGATCGCGTCGACGCCGTCGCGCAGGTTGCGCCAGTAGGCGTCGAGGTCGCGGGCGCCGGGCAGCAGCACCGCCATCCCCACGACGGCGACGGGCACCGCTGTTTGACGTTCCGTCATGTTCACCGGTCCGAGGCGGTGTGGACGACGGCACGGGCCGACGGTTCGCCCCAGGCGAGTTCCCGCAGCAGGGCCGTGGTGCCCTCGTCCGGGTCGATCAGCTGGATGCCGCGCCGGGCGTACGCGCGGCCGAGTTCCGCGCCGACCATGCCGCCGTGCGTGGCGGACGGTGCCCAGGGCCCCCAGTGGACGGTCAGCGTGCGGGCGCCCGTCCGGGCGGCCCGGTCGGCGCCGAGCGCTTCGAGGGCGTCGTTGGCGGCGGCGTAGTCGGCCTGGCCGCGGTTGCCGAGGACGGCAGCGATGCTGCCGAACAGCACGGTGAACGCGGGAGCGCCGGGCAGGTCGTCCAGGGCCGCGAACAGCGCGGCGGCACCGGCGGTCTTCGTGCCGTACACCCGCTGGAAGGACTCGGGGGTCTTCTCGGCGATCAGCCGGTCCTCGATCACCCCGGCGGCGAAGACGACTCCGTCGAGCCGGCCGTGTTCGGCGTGGGTCTCCTTGACCGCCTGCAGGACGGCGTCCCGGTTCCGGAAGTCCACCGAGCGGTAGCGGGCCTCACTGCCGAGCGCGCGCAGTCCCTCCAGGGTCGAGGTGATCTCCCGCTGGGCGAGGACCAGTTCGGCGGCCCGGTTGATCCCGGCGGGTCCGGGCGCGCCGGGCTCGGCGGCGAGTGCGGCCCGCAACGCGACGGGGGTGCGCGCGGCGGCCGTGCGCGGGTCCTCGGCCGCGGTGGGTGCCGGCGTGCGGCCGAGCAGCTCCAGACGGCACCGGCAGGCGCCGGCCAGGGTGGCGGCGAACCTCGCGGTGATGCCCCGGGCGCCGCCGACGAGCAGCACGACCGAGTCCCGGTCGAGGCCGAGCGCGGCGGCTTCGGCGGCGCCGTCCCCGGCTGGTCCGGCCCCCGTGGCGGCGAGCGGGCCGAGCGGTGCGGGCAGCAGTGCGAACCCTTGCCGGGCCCCGGCCGCCGTGCGCAGGACGACGGGGGCCGGTTCGGGTGCGAGCAGTTCGGCGAGCACGGCGTCGGCGACGGCCGCCGGGGCGGTGTCCGCGACGGCGACGACCCGTGCGAGCAGGTCCGGGTACTCCCGCGCGACGCTGCGGAACAGCCCGTCCAGGCCGGCCGCCCGCAGCGCCCCGGTGCGGTCGGCGGCCCGTACGGCGAGCAGCCGGCGCGGGCCGCAGCCGAGCGCCGCCCGGAGCACCGGGAACGCGTCCGGCAGCACGGGGAGGTCCGGGCCGGGCAGCGCGCCGAGGTACACGATTCCGTCGACCGGGCCGTCCGCGGCGGTGAGGAGGTGACCCGCGTCGAGGATCACGGCATCGGCACGGTGCGCCACGAGTCGCTCCGCGACCTCGGCCGCCGCGCCCTCACCGTCCCCGAGCAGGACGACACGCCGGCCGGCCAGGTCGGAGGCTTGGCCGGCCGGGCCGGGCTCCGGAAGAGGCACGGGGCGCAGCTCGTACCGCCGGGGCGCCACACCGAGGACAGGGGCGGACGACGACCCGGCGTGTCCCTCGGCCCGCCCGCCCCCGACACCCGAATACGGCGCCCCGGCCCGCCCCTCGTACACCCCGCTCCCGGCATCCGGGTACGACGACCGGACCCGCCCCACCGACCACCCGCTCCCGACGCCCGGAGACGACCCCTCGACCTGCCCGTCGGGCAGCCCGTCGGCAGTGCCCGAGTACGAACGCCCCACCTGCCCCCCGGCTTCCCTGCTCCCGTCGGCGATGTACGGCGGTGCCTCGCCCTGCCCGCTCCGGTCCTGACCGCTCCCGTCACCGCTGTGCGCGGCGGCCCGCGCCGTCAGCCAGTCCGTCACGGCCGCCGCCGTGCGCGCCTTGGCCAGCTCCTCCAGTTCGGCGTCGGCCAGGACGGCGGGGCCGCCGGCGATGCCCAGCCGTCTGGCGAGTTCGCCGGCGATCTCGGCCCGCTTGATGGAGTCGATACTGAGGTCCGCCTCCAGGTCGAGGTCGGGTTCGATCATGTCGACGGGGTAGCCGGTGCGTTCGCTGATGATCTCCAGGACGACCCGCTGCACATCGTCCACCGGCTCCACGGCCACCGGCTCTTCGACGCCTGGCTCGTCGGGCAACCGCGCTTCCACCGAGGAAGGTTCGTGTGCCGCCGTCTGCGGTGGCGGCACGGGGGCGACGGGTGCCGCCGGTGTGACGCCGGGGGCGGCGCCGAAGTAGGTGAGCAGGACATCGCGCTGGGCGGCGATCATCTCCCGGCTGGTGCGCAGGAATTCGGAGATGAGCGCGTCCCGGTCGGCCGGGGCGCCGTACGGCTGGTCGGTGGTCACGGTCGCCTCCACGACTCGTCGGGCCGGTGCGAGGGCACCGGGCAGGAGTGCTCCGTCGGCGGTACGGAGGAGGTGCCCGTCGACCGTCCAGCCGGGCCGCCGCGGCACCGGGGTGCGCAGCGCGTCGACGGCGTCGCGGCCCCGCAGGAGCCAGGCGGTACGCACCGGCTGTCCGGCGACGGCGAGTCGGGCGAGGGCGTCGAGCCAGCCGCGCAGGCCGCTGTCGGCGGTCGGTTCGCAGGCGACCGTGCGGTGCGGGCGGTCGCCGAGGATCCGTCCGACCAGCCGGGTGAGGACCGTGCCGGGGCCCGCCTCGACGAAGACGCGCGCGCCGGCCTCGTACATCGCCTCGATCTGGGCGGCGAAGGCGACCGGGGCGCCGATCTGGGCGGCGAGTTCGGCGCGCACCTCCGCGGGGCTCTGCGGGTAGGGCGTGGCGGTGCGGTTGGCCCAGACGGGGAACTCGGGCGCCCGTACCGTCTTGTCCGCGAGCACCTTGGCGAACCGTTTCCCCGCGGCGGCCACGAGCGGGCTGTGGAAGGCACAGGCCACCGGGATGCGCCGCGCGCCGAGCCCGGCGTCGCGCAGCAGTCGTACGGCCGTTTCGACATCCGCCGTCGGTCCGGAAATCACCGTCTGGTCGGGTGAGTTGAGGTTGGCGACGACGACGGAGGCAGGCGCGCCGGTCGTGCGCAGGGTGCGTACGACGGTGTCGGCGGATGCGCCGACGGCGGCCATGGTGCCCGGGTCGTCGCCCGCCGCCGCCACGATCGCGCCGGCCCGCTCGGCGCTCAGCTCCAGCAGGGTTTCGGGGTCGAGGGCGCCGGCCGCGGCGAGGGCGACCAGCTCGCCGTAGCTGTGCCCGGCGGCCTGGTCGGGGTGGATCCCGGCCGAGGTGAGGAAGGCGTGGGCGGCCAGGCCCGCGATGCCGAGGGCGGGCTGCGCGGCCCGGGTGTCCGTGAGGGCCGCCCGGTGCCGTTCGAGGGCGGTGTCGTCGAAGGCGGCCGGCGGGTGGACGGTGTCGGCGTACGCGCGGCCGAGGTCCAGGTAGTGGCGCAGCTCGGGGAGGTGCACGAGGAGGTCGGCAAGCATGCCGGGGCGCTGGCTGCCCTGCCCGGGAAAGAGAAAGGCAACCTTGCCGCACGCCGCACCCGCGCCCTGGCCGTCCCCCGCCCCAGCACCCTCCCCCCACACCGCCCCCGCAGCCCGGCCACGCCCCGGCCCGGCTTCCCCTCCACGGGCCGACCCCACGACGCCCTCCCCCTCGGCCAGGCCCGCACTCACGCCACGCGCCTCCCCCGCAACCTCACCGACCACCGGCCCAGCGCCCTTGCCACCCACAACCCCGACGAACCCGCCGCCCGCCGGCCCCGCGACATGGATGCCGGCGGCCGGATCGTGGTCGCCGGCGAGGAGGCGGTGCAGGTGGCTGATCAGTTGCTCGGCGTCACGGGCGACGATCGCGGCCCGTACCGGGTCGTGCGAGGTGTCGGCGCGGCGGGCCGCGGCGAGGGCGAGGTCGCGCAGGCGCCAGGGGCGGCCGGCGGTCTCGGCGGCGCGCAGGAGGTCCTCGGCGTGGCGGTGGGCCGCCGCCGTGTCCCTGCCCCGGAACAGGAACAGCTCGGCCGGCCAGGCGTCCAGGGACTGCCGGGGCGGTACGGCCACGGCGTGGCCGGCGAGGACCGCATGGAAGTTGGTGCCGCCGAAGCCGAACGCGCTGACCCCGGCGAGGCGTTCGGCGGGCGGTGCCGTCCAGGGCCGGGCGCGGGTGTGGAAGACGAACGGGCTGTCGTCCTCCGTCCAGGCCGGGTTGGGCCGCTCCAGGTGCAGGGTGGGCGGGGTGATCCCGGTGTGGAGGGCGAGGGCGGTCTTGATCAGGCCGGCGAGCCCGGCGGCGCACTTGGCGTGCCCTATCTGGGACTTGACGGAGCCGAGCGCACAGCTGCCGGTCTCGGCTCCCGCCGCTGCGAACACCTCGGTGAGTACGGCGAGTTCGGTGCGGTCGCCGACGACCGTTCCGGTGCCGTGCGCCTCGACGAGGCCGACGTGGGCGGGCGAGACACCGGCGTTGCGGTAGGCGCGTTCCAGCGCCGCCCGCTGGCCCTCGGGGCGGGGTGCGGTCAGGCCGAGGGAGCGGCCGTCGCTGGCCGAGCCGAGGCCCTTGACCACGCCGTAGATCCGGTCGCCGTCCCGTTCGGCGTCCGCGAGCCGTTTGAGGACCACGCAGGCCACACCCTCGCCGAGGGCGATGCCGTCGGCCGAGGCGTCGAAGGCGCGGGAGCGCCCGGTCGGCGAGAGCGCGTGGACGGAGGAGAACAGGACGAAGTCGTTGATGCCGTTGTGCAGGTCGGCACCGCCGCACAGCACGAGGTCGCTGGTCCCGGAGACGAGTTCCTTGCAGGCCACGTCGAGGGCGGCGAGGGAGGACGCGCAGGCGGCGTCGACGGTGAAGTTCGCGCCGCCCAGGTCCAGCCGGTTGGCGATCCGGCCGGAGATGACGTTGGAGAGCATGCCGGGGAAGGAGTCCTCGGTCAGGCGGGGCAGCTGCGCCTCGATGCCGTCGGGGACCTTGCCGTAGTAGGAGGGGAGGACGGCGCGCAGGGTGACGGCGTTGGACAGGTCGCTGCCCGCCTCGGCGCCGAAGACCACGGAGGTCCGTGAGCGGTCGAACTCCCGCCCCTGTTCGCCGTATCCGGCGTCCTCCAGTGCCCGGCGGGCGGATTCCAGCGACAGCAGCTGGACGGGTTCGATGCTGCCGAGGGACGCGGGCGGGATGCCGTAGCGCAGCGGGTCGAAGGGGATGCGGGGCAGGAAGCCGCCCCACTTCGACGCCGTGCTGCCGGCGGTGTGGTGCACGGCCGGGTCCCAGCGCTCGGGTGGTACCTCCGTGACGGCGTCGCGTCCGGTGACGATGTTGGCCCAGAAGGCGGCGAGGTCGGGGGCCTCGGGGAACATGCAGGCCATGCCGACGATCGCGATGTCCAGCGGTGCGGGCGGGGCGAGCGGCACCGGTTCGGCCGGGGTGAGCGGGCTCGGGTGCGCGGCCCGCCGTGTCAGGAAGTCGGCGGCGCCGTCGGTCACCGAGCGGTGCAGGTCCGCCAGGGTGGTGGTCGCCGAACGCAGGACGGCGACCTCGCCGGCCATGAACATCCCGTCCGCGAGCTGCCGTTCCTCGCCGACGGCCGTCAACGCGCCGTCCGTGCCGCGCTCGACGCCCTTGCTGGCGATGCGCAGCCGGCCGACGTTGAGCCGTTCCAGGCTCTCCCAGATCTCGCGGTCGGGCAGGCCCCGCGCCCGCAGGGCGGCCTCCCGGGTGCGGTAGTCGCCGGTGAAGGGGCTCGGGACGCAGCGGGTGGCGTGGCCGGGTGCGGTCTCCAGCAGGGCGGTCGTGGTGGCGGTGAGGACCTGCCGCTGGAACAGGGGCCGGATGGCGCCGTGCGCGACGGCCTCCTCGGTGAACAGGTAGGCGGTGCCCATGAGCACGCCGACGGCGGCGCCCCGGGCGGTGAGCGGTCCGGCCAGGGCGGCGACCATCGCCGCCGACCGCTCGTCATGGACACCGCCGGCGAAGAACACCTCCAGCCGCCGGGCGGTTCCCTCGTCGGCGTCCGCCAAGAAGTCCTGCAGGACGCCGAGTTGGGCTTCCCACAGCGGGAAGGAGGCCCGTGGGCCCACATGCCCGCCGCACTCGGAGCCCTCGAACACGAACCGTCGCACACCTGCGTCCAGGAACTGCCGCAGCAGTCCCGGTGACGGCACGTGCAGAAAGGTGCGGATCCCGGCCCGCTCCAGCGTCTCGGCCTGGGCGGGCCGTCCACCCGCGATGACCGCGTGCGTGGGCCCCAGCTCCCGTACGGCGTCGAGCTGGGCGTTCCTGATGTCCTCGGGTGCGAAGCCGAGCACGCCCACGCCCCAGGGCCGCCCGTCCAGCACGGCCCGGGCCTCGGTGAGCATCGACCGGGTGCGCGCGCCGTCGGCGAGGGCCAGCGCCAGGAACGGCAGCGCCCCGTCCTCGGCGACGGCGGCGGCGAAACCGGCCTGGTCGCTGACCCGGGTCATCGGCCCCTGTGCGACGGGGAGCCGGGTGCCGAGCGCCCTGCTCATGGCCGACCCGGGACGCAGGGCGAGAGCCGGATCGCCGTCCGCCGTGCCGTGCAGCGCCGCCGACACCTCCCGCACCGTCCGCCGTATGTCCCCGTACCGTTCGGCGAAGCGGGCCGCGAGGAAGCCGTCCTGGCCCACGGGCAGCAGCCGGCCGCGCAGATCGTCGGCGCCCAGCAGGGACGCGACCGCCTCCGGATCGTCGTCCGGCGGGCACGGGGCGTCCGGTCCCCGGCGCCGCAGGACCCGGTGGCCGCCCAGCAGCACCGTCTCCGAACCGTCCAGGGAACGCAGCACGGAGCGGACCGTCTCGGGGAGGCCTGATTCGGCGAGCAGGGCCAGCTGGCTGTCGAGGACGACGCCGGCGGCACCTCCGGCCAAGGCGGCGGCGGCCGTCCGCGGCCCGATGCCGCCGCAGGCCCAGACCGGGACACCATTCAACTCCTGGTCGTGGAGCAGCCGTTGCAGCAGCACGAAGGTGCTCAGCTCGCCGACCCGCCCACCGCTCTCGCTGCCCCGGGCGATCAGTCCCCGGGCACCGGCGCGTACGGCGGCCCGCGCCTGGCCGAGGTCCGTCGCCTCCGCCAACACCCGGCAGCTCGCGGGGAGTTCGGTCGCCCTCCAGGTGGCGTCCGGGGTGAGCACCACGGTGTCGGGGGCGTCGCCGGCCTCGGCCGGGGTCAGGGCGCAGCGGCCGGTCACCCGTACGCCGAAGGGTCCCGGAGCGGCTCGTCTCAGCCGCGCCAGCTCCTCCCGGGATCTTCGGTCGCCGGTGCCGAGGTCGAGGACGCCGAGCGCGCCGGCGGCGCAGGCCGCTGCGGTGAGACCGGCATCGGGGGCTGAGAAGGGGGTGAGGCACAGGATGAGGTCATGGGCGCGCACAGGCGAGGTCATGATGCTCCGGCACGATCGGCGAGACAGCACGGTGGGGGGTGTGTGCGGCGGAACGCTCTGGTGCGAGGGCACCGGAACCTAGCCTCGGCCTACTCACGGGTCAATAACATCGCGCCCTTTTCGCGCGCGGTGACATCGATTCGGCCAGTGGGACGAATTCCCCGCACAACCGGAAAACGCAGCTATTCCCCTCACGGGTGCGGGCGCGGGACCCACCGGGACCACGCGCCACACCCCCATAAACACCGGCAAAGTGCCTGCCGGTGTCACCGCGCACTCACCCGTCCGTCATGCGCCGGGACATTCGCTGGACGACTGTAAATTCCGCATGCCGTCGGCGCCGTGGCTCGAACACGGTCCCGCGTCGGGTGTCGGCCCGCGGCGCGTCGGCGGAGCGGCGCCCCCACGACCGGGGGGACGGCAGCGACCGGGCCGGCGACCGGCGGCACAGCCTGCCGGACCGCCACCAACGGCAAAGCCACGCGGACCACGGCCTACGGCAGAGCCCGGCGCACCGCAACCGACGGCGCAGCCTTCCGGACCGTCACCGGTGGAAGGACGTCGTGAACCGTGCGTATCGCCTTGCCGGGCGCCGCCGCCTCGTGCTGCCGTCGGCCGTGATCGGCGCGGACCGGCGCGATCCGGGGCTCGTTCACCTCCCCGGGCTTCCCCGGCCCTGTCTCTGCCGAAAGGCCGAGCCCTCGGCCGTCGTCCTTCGGCTCGCCCCGCGAGGTGTCCGCATACGGTGCCCCGCCGGCATCCCCGTTCGCGTGTCCCCGGTCCCGGTCACCGGGCGCGCCCGCACCGTCCGTTCCCGCAGCCCCGTCCGGAGCACCGGGACCGTCCGGACCGCCGGCCGCACCCGGCGCGGCGTCGGGCCGCCGTAGCCCGCCCGCACCCGGCTCCACCTCCCAGCGTTGTTCCGGCGAACCGTCGCGCGGGGCCAGTCCGACACGGGCGGCGGGGTCGCCGGAGCGAGCAACGAGCGCGAGGCCCCCGGGCCTGCGGAGCAGGATCTCGCCCCGCACGGTGAGGTCGTACGCCACCTCTCCGGCGTGCACGACGCATCCGGCCAGCACCATGCTCTTCGTGCCGGGATCGGCGACCAGGCACAGCGCCGGGTCGACGGCGCTGCGCAGCAACCCGTCGTCCTGGTACGACCACTGCTGCGAGGCGGCGGACGAGCACGGCGCGAGCGCGACACCGGCACCCGCCTCCACGGCGTCCCCGCGCACGTCGAGGCAGCGGCCGGAGGCGAGGCCGCGCAGGCTGCCGTGGGCGATCTCGACGGTTTCGCCGACCGAGGCGGGCGAGGGCGAGGTGCCGGTGCGGGCGCCGGTGCCGCCCGGGCGCGTGGTGCGGCCGGCCGGGGCACCCCAGGTGGCACCGGGCGCCGGGACACCGTTGTCATCGGACCAGCTTCTGACCACGAGGACGGTGGCGAGCAGCGCGAGCGAGGCCAGCCCGACGCCGACGGCCAGGGCGGTGCGGCGCCGCCCGCCGGTGCCGGTGCGGTGCCTGCCTCCGGTCCCCGTCTCCCCCTGGCCGGGCGTCGGTGCGGGCGGCGTCTCCTCGGTGGCGTGGTACCCCGGGCGGGAGTCGAGATAGCGGCGGGCTCCCCAGCCGAGGACGGTCTCGGCCAGCAGCAGCCCGAGACCGTCGTCAATCAGCCCGAAGGTTTCGGCGGCGTGCCGGCAGTACGCACAGACCGTCAGATGCTGTCGTACGTCCGGCAGCAGGGCGCCGCCACGGCGCATCGGGACGTCGAGGAGCCGGTTGTAGAAGCGGCATTCGCGGGAGGGCGCGAGTTCCCGGTGGGCGCGGACGCAACCGGCGCGGAATTGCTCGCGGGCCTGCTCCAGGGCGGCTGTCGCGGTGGCGTGGTCGATCCCCAGCAGACCGGCGGGGATGTTTATCGGTTCGGCTTCGACCTCGGTGTGCCACAGAAGGCATTGTGAGGCGCCGGGAAGGACCTGGAATGCACGTTCGGCGAGGTGCCGCCTTTCCGGCGTTCCGGGCTTTGTCGCGCGCAGTCCGCGACCGCCGGCGGGTTTGCGCAATTCCGGCAGAGTCGCACAGGCCGCGTCGTCGTCCGCCCAGGCGCGGACGATGTCGCGGACGGCGACCAGGAGTTGCGGGCGCAGGGCGCCGCCGACCGCTCCGCCCGCCATACGGCCGAGGACCTCGTGGAAGGCGGCGGTCGCCACGAGGTTGGCCGTGGGACACGCAGAGGTCAGACAGACGACGGCGTAGTCGCGGGCGGCCCGCCAGTGGCGGGCCAGCAGCAGGGCGACGGCGTGATGGCGGGCGGGGTGCGGGCCGCCGAGCAGGGCGGCGAGATTGCGGTCGGACTCCCCGGTCGAACCGGGCAGCGGCGGGTACGGCGGGCGTGGGGGGTGAGGGGACTGCACGGAACCATGTCCTTTCCAGCCGCAGGACGACACCCGAAATGCCGTCCTGTCGGAAAGCAGTGCCGATTGGTGCATACCTAAAGGGCCGGCCTGGACGTTCGACGCCTGCCTTTGCCCTCCCGCGGGGAGGCTCACTTTCGCACACGCGGCTCACGGTAAACAAGAAGTTCGATTGACTCGGCATCAGAGTCGGGGAAATCCCCTGAAGTTACCGGCGGTATCACTTCCACGGCCGGTTCCGATGTTTCTCCGGGCGTGCTCTCATCCGCGTCCGCCGGCATGGCACCCCGCCGGGCCGCGGCGGCGAGATCCAGCCGACCGACGCCCTCCAGGACCTCGCGGCGGGCGGCACCGCGCACGGGGTCGTCTTCGACGGCCTGCGCTACGACACCGGCGACAAGGCCGGCCATCTGCGCACGGTGGTCCGGCCGGTCTGCGCCCGTCCGGACCTCGGCCCCGCATTCACCGGCCGGCTCAAGGAGTTCGTCGCGGGACGGGAGGACGCCGGAAGCGACTCCCGGAAGGACCGCCGGGCCGCCTGGGACGACGGGGCGAGGGGGCCCCGCGTGCGGGCCCCCTCGCCAAGTTCCGCGTCAGTCCTGCTGATTGGGGCGCAGCGTCCACAGGACGGTCATCTCGCCCGTCACGGCGCCGTCCGCGCGCCGGATCTCGATCGCCACCGGGAACTCGGGCCGCTGCCCGGCGTCCAGTTCGGCGACGACGTCGGCGGCCGGGCGGCCCAGTGTCGCGGTCGCGGTGACGGCGCCCATCGCCAGTTTCTTGTAGGCGATGTCGGCCCGCACGGCGAGCGGCACCGCACGGGAGAGCTGGTCCCCGAAGGCGGCCAGCACGATGGCCCCGCTGGCCGACTCCCCGAGCGTGAACATCGCACCGGCGTGCGGGCCGCCCACGTGGTTGTGGTACGCGCCCTGGTCCGGCAGGGACACCACGGCCTTGTCCGCGGTGGTCTCCAGGAACTCCAGGTTCAGGGTCCGGGCCATGGGTACGGTGGCGGCGAGCATCTCGCCGATCGACATCTGGTCTGCGCTCATGCCGTTATGTTACTCACGAGTAGGGCTTCGCTACGACCCTGGCGAGGGCCAGTGACCGAATCGTGTCCGGAGCGGCACTAGGGTTACTGGCCATGTGGCCAGATCAGCAGCCGCCAGGGGGCGCGCCGAACCCGCAGCACAATCCGCAGCCGAACCCGTACCAGCAGCCGGGGTACCAGCAGCCGAACCCGTACCAGCAGCCCGGGTACCAGCAGTATCCGCAGGCCGGGCAGTACGGTCAGCAGCCGCAGTGGGGGCAGCAGCAGCCGCCCACCACACCTCTCCCGCAGACCCCTCAGGGCGGCGGCCGTACGAAACTGATCGCGATCCTCGCGGCCACGGCGGTCGTGGTCGCCGCCGGGGTGACCGGCTATCTGGTCCTCGGCTCGAACGGCGGCAAGGACGACGAGGCCGGCGGCAAGGGCGGTCAGCACACGAGCAAGCCGGCCACGCAGCCCTCGGCCACCGCGTCCGCGACCGACGACCCGCGCGGCACCGAGACCGAGAAGCCCACCATCGCCGGGTGGCGGGTCGTGGTGAACTCCAAGTGGGGCGTCGCCTACGACGTTCCGGCGGACTGGCAGGTCGACAAACCGGGCGCCGCGATCATTTTCGACTTCCCGAAGGGCGAGGCCAACACGGGCATCACCATGTCGGGCCTCGCCGAGTACAAGCCCACCTGGTGCACGTCCGACGACGACAAGGACGGCCGCACCGAGGACACCCAGCTGGCGGCCGTGGGCGCCAAGGGGGCCAGCGGCGCCAAGAACACGGACGAGATCGCGATCAACACCCCGGCCTGGTGGGTCTACGGCGCCTACACGATGCCGGACAAGAAGAGCCTCTCGTGGGACAAGAAGGCCACCCCCTTCAAGACCGCTTCGGGCATCGAGGGCAGTTACGCGTGGGCCCAGTCGCACCACACCCCGCGCAAGGGCAAGTGCGTGACCGACGGCCAGGCACTCACGTTCGGCTTCAAGAACGCGGCCAGCGACTATGTGTCGTTCGACTTCTTCGGGGCCACGGGCGTGAAGGGCGAGATCTCCAGGGCGACCGTCCTGAAGATCCTCAGCACGGTCCGGCTGCACGGAACTCCGACGCACGAGTAGCCGCGGGTACGGCCGCGCCGGCAAGCGCGGCCGTACGGGCCGTCAGCGCGGTCACCCGTGTCACTTGGCGGCGGAGTTGACGGTGAGGACCGCGGCTTTGCTGGGCACACCGTGTGCGTCGAGCGCGAAGAGCATGTACGTGCCGGGGAGTGCCACACCGGAGTCGGCCGGGACGGTCAGTTCGTAGGTGCTGTTTCTGGCCTTACGGGGGGTCAGCGGTATACGGCGCTGGTCGTTGTCGACGGAGTGCGTCGAGGCCCCGGCCCGGATCAGGACGAACTTGTCGACGGGCACGTCGGTCGTCACCTTCAGCTTCTGCCCGTAGGCGACCTTGGCGGGCATGTCACCGACGAAGCGGGGCCGGGGCTTCTCGCTGCCGTCGGAGTTGAGGAGGGAGGGCGGGGTGAAGATCGCCCCGTCGGCGTGGTTGGTCTGGCAGTCGCCGCACAGGCCACCGCCTCCGGTGAACACGCGCCCGTCGGGCAGCAGGTTGGCGACGCTGTGGTAGTTGCGCGGGACGGCCATGGACGCCAGGGGTGTGAAGCGGCCGGTCGCGGGATCCCAGATCTCGGGGGTCAGAGCGGAGTGGCCGTCGCTGAAGGGCTTGGCGTAGGACTGCCCGCCGAAGACCGCGACCTTGCCGTCGGGCAGGACGACGCTGTTGCCGAAGGAGCGGGCGTAGGACATGTCGCCGGTACGGGCGCTGACGGGCTTGCCGTTGCTGCCGTTCGCGTCGACGGTATAGGCGCGGTTGGTGGCTGTCGCGTTCTCGTACGCCGTGGCGCCGCCCAGGGTCAGCAGCTTGCCCACGTCGTAGGCGACGGCGTCGCCGTTCATCGCGTCGACGCTGTCGGCCCGGGTGCCGGCCGGGGTGATGCTGCCGTCACCGTCGGTGGATATCCAGTTGAGCTGCTTGCTGGGGCCGAGCTGCAGGACGCGGCCCTTTGCCATGGCATACAGCCATGCGTGGTTGTCCGCCCGGTAGGGGCCCGCCGGGTCGGCGGTCAGGATGGGGGTGACCGGTACGCCGGGCAGCTTGCGCCAGGTGCCGGTGGCGGCCGACCAGACCTCACCGCCCTTGTCCGGGGCGTTGTCCTGCTGCCAGGAGCCGCCGATGACGAACGCGTCACCGTTGGGGAGCGTGGTCATGCCCTGGTAGCCGCGCGCGATGTTCATGTCGCCGGTGGAGGTCCACTTGTCGGTGGCGGAGTCGTAGATGCTGGCACGCTCCGCGTTGCTGCCGCCGGTCACCAGGACGCGGCCGTCGCCGAGGAGCGCCACGCCCGGACAGAACATGTCGTGCTTGGTGTTGTCCACGCGGCGCTGAGTGATCTTGCCGGTGGCCAGGTCCATGATGGCGGTCTGGGTGTAGCCGTTGCTTCCGCCGAAGCGGTCGGGGGCGTAGGCGGACCAGGCCAGGAGTTTGTTGTTGGGCAGTACCGCGGTGGCCACCGGCACCAGCGGGAAGCCGATGACGGAGCTCCACCGGCCGTGTACGGCGGGGTCGGCCGGGCCGCTCAGGCGCAGTTCGGCCGCCGAGGTCCACGGTCCGCGCCCACCGGCCTCGGTGATGGCGGTCAGCCGGACATAGCGGGCACTGACGGGTTCGCTGAACGTGGCGCCCTTGACGGTGTCGTCGTCCTGCCAGGTCCCGGTCGCCACCGGCTGCCCGAAAGCGGTGCCGTTCAGGCTGGTGGCGATCGAGTACTGGCCTATCCGGCCGTTGGGGCTGTCGTCCGCGCGCGGTTCGTAGCTGAGACCTGAGACGACCGCGGTGCGGTGCATGTCGATGGTGATGCTCTGCGGCAGCGGTGGGACGGTACCGGTCCACTGGGTGTGCCACAGCGTGCCGGAGTCGCCGTCCAGCACGTTGCCGGCACCGTCGTCGGCGTCCTGGGTCTCCTCACTGCCGGCGGTGGCGGTCCACCCGTCGCGCGGCAGATCGGCACCGGGTGCGGGGCCGCCGGGGTCCCCGAGCAGGTTGATCTCCGCCGCCGAGGCCCACGGTCCGCGTCCGCCGGCCTCGGAGGTGGCGGTCAGCCGCACATAGCGGGCGCCGGCGGGGGCGAAACGCAGCGTCTTGGTGGTCGCGTCGTCGGCCAGCGTTCCCGTGGCCACGGGCCCTTCCCAGGTGCTGCCGTCGCCGCTCAGGGAGAGGGCGTACTCGCCGATCCGGCCGTTGGGACTGCCGTCCTGACGGGGCTGATAGACCATGCCGGAAACGACCGCGGTGCGGTGCATGTCGATGGTGATGCTGTGCGGCCCCGCGGGCCCGTCATCGGACCACTTGGTGTGCCAGAGGGTGCCGGGGTCGCCGTCGAGTGCCATCTGGGCACGCTCGTCACTCGCCTGCGTCTCCTCACTGTCGGCGGTGGCGGTCCAGCCCTCTCGCGGCAGGGTGGGAGCGGGTGGCCGCATGGCCTCCTCGGGAACGACCTCGCCATGGACCTCCGGGGGCATCGGCATGACCCCGTCGGAGTGCGGATCCGTGTCACGTACGACTGCCGCGCGATGCGCGAGGGCGGATTCCGGTTGTATCAGCCCGGGGGCCGCTGCCGCACAGACCAGGAGAACGAGGCCGGTGGCCCGTGACATGCCCCTTCGCAGCCTGTCTGGCGCACCTGTCATGACGCCTCTCCGAACGGTGGGAAACGGGTCGCAAGACGCCGGCCTGCGGAGGAAGCAGCGTGTCCCGCCCCGTCGGTGTCCTCGGCGGGGCGGGACGCGGTCGAACTGCCGCGGGGGCCCCGTCAGATGCAGAGGAGGATGATGAGACCGTCGCACTCGTCGTCGCCGTAGTCGCCGCCACGAGGGGCTGCGGGGGCGTGGTGGGCGTGAGCCGGGACCGCCGTCGTGGCTGTGGCCTGCACGGCGGCGTGCGGGGTGGGGGGTGAGACCGCTGCGGCGTTCGCCGTGCCTGCCAGACAGGCGACGCCCAGGAGGGCGCTCACGGCACTCACCGCGCATATTCGCGGCATGCGGGAGAGGAGTCGGGGGTGCTTGGCGGGGTTCAGGTGTGCAGTGTTCATGGACTCACCATGCATGCCCTCAAGGCCGAACTCCCGCCGAGCGCAGCCGACCGGGGGAGCACCGTTTCGGTGACCGCGTCAGCCGATGTGGAACGCCCCGTCGGGCGGCTCGGGTGACGGCACGGCGTCGGCGTCCTCGACCGGCCGCGCAGAACCGGTGAACTCCCGTACGGCGGCGCCGTGTTCGACCCGGGCCGGGAAGACGTCCGCCGCGGTACGACGGGCCAGGGTGGCGGTGTCGAGGGGCCGGTGTGCGGCCACGAGCACCGCGTTCCCGAACCGCCGGCCGCGCAGCACGGCGGGCTCGGCGATCAAGGCCAGCTCCTCGAAGACGGCCGCGAAGGTGGCCAGTTGGGAGCGCAGGAACCCGAACGGCGCCGCGTCGGCGAGATTGGCCAGATAGACCCCGCCGGGCCGCAGCACCCGATCCGCCTCACGGGCGTAGGCGAGCGTGGTGAGGTGCGCCGGTACCCGGGACCCGCCGAACACGTCGGCGATCAGCACATCGGCATGATCGTTGGGGGTCGTCTCCAGCCAGGCCCGGGCATCGGCCGCGTGCAGCGCGATGCCCGAGCCCTCCGGCAGCGGCAGGTGCTCGGCGACCAGCTCCAGCAGCCCCCGGTCGGCCTCGACGACATCCTGCCGCGAGCCCGGCCGGGTGGCCGCCACATAGCGGGGCAGCGTGAGCGCGCCCCCGCCGAGATGCACCACGTCCAGCGCCCGCCCCGCCTCGGCCACGGTGTCCAGCACATGCCCGAGCCGCCGCGCGTACTCGAACTCCAGATACGCCGGCTCGTCGAGATCGACGTACGACTGCGGCGCCCCGTCCACGGTCAGCAACCAGGCCCGCGCGCGGTCGATGTCGGGCATCAGCTTGGCGGTGCCGTGATCGGTGGTCCGGGTGACGGGTATGGGTTCGCTCACGAACCCATTGTCACCGCTGCGAGAGGGCGCCGGGCGCTCCTACGGACCGACGGAGTCGACCGTGCCCGCACCCACCGTCCGGCCGCCCTCACGGATGGCGAACCCGAGTCCCGGCTCCAGCGGCACCTCCCGCCCCAGCTCGACGGTCATGGTCACCGTCTCCCCGGGCCGGGCGACCCCCGCCTCTCCGAGGTCGACGTCCCCGACCACATCCGCCGTACGGATGTAGAACTGCGGCCGGTACCCGCTCGCGACCGGCGTCGTACGGCCCCCCTCGCGCCCCGACAGCAGATACACCCGTGCGGAGAACCGCCGGGCCGGCACCACACTCCCCGGTGCCGCCACGACCTGCCCGCGTCGCACGGCGTCCCTGGGCACCCCTCGCAGCAACACCGCGACGTTGTCCCCGGCCTGCGCCTCCTGCATCGGCTTGCCGAAGGTCTCGATGCCGGTGACCACGGTCTCCAGCTCGGCGCCCAGCACGGACACCCGGTCCCCCAGGCGGAGCGTCCCCCGCTCCACCGCGCCCGTGACGACGGTGCCCCGTCCGGTGATGGTGAGCACGTTCTCCACCGGCAGCAGGAACGGCGCGTCCAGGTACCGCTCCGGCATCGGCACGTACGTGTCCACCGCGTCGAGCAGCGCCTCGACGGACGCCGTCCAGCGCGGGTCGCCCTCCAGCGCCCTGAGGCCCGAGACCCGTACGACGGGCAGGGAGTCACCGGGGTAGCCGTGGGCCGTGAGCAGGTCGCGGACCTCCAGTTCGACCAGGTCGATGAGTTCCTCGTCGTCCGTGCCGTCGGCCTTGTTGAGCGCGACGACGACGTGGTCGACGCCCACCTGCCGGGCGAGCAGCACGTGCTCTGCGGTCTGCGGCATGATCCCGTCGAGCGCGGAGACGACGAGGATCGCTCCGTCGAGCTGCGCGGCTCCGGTGACCATGTTCTTGACGTAGTCGGCGTGGCCGGGCATGTCGACGTGGGCGTAGTGCCGGGTGTCGGTCTCGTACTCGACGTGCGCGATGTTGATGGTGATGCCGCGGGCGGCCTCCTCCGGGGCCCGGTCGATGCGGTCGAACGAAACGTACTGGGTGCTGCTGTCGGGGCCGCGCTCGGCGAGGACCTTGGTGATGGCGGCGGTCAGGGTGGTCTTGCCGTGGTCGACGTGCCCCATGGTGCCGATGTTCAGGTGCGGCTTGGTGCGCACGTAGGCCGTTTTGGACATGGCTGTACCTCGAAGCCTCTGCTGGTCGTGAGGGAATGCGGGACCCCGGGGGACGGGCCGACCCTCCCCCTGCGGGGTCCGCCGGACGTTCCGGGGAGGGTCAGCTTCGGGCGCCGTCGACAGCGGCCGCGAGGATCGGGACGGCAGCCTTCGGCGCATCCGCGACGGCGGATGCTGCGAGGAGGAAGGCGTACCGGAACATGCCGTCGATCATCGTCGACGGCATGTCCGGCGTCGAATGGTTTTTGCCCCGCGGGACCGCGCACCGCGGCGCGGCGCCCCTCCCGGCGCGGGTTGCACCCCGTGCCGCGCGGGCGTTCCCTGGAAGTACCGGCGGTGAAGCGGGCACATGGGGTCACGGCACAGTCCGAGGGCCCGCGCCCCCGGGTGCTCCCCGCGCGTGCGTCCCCTCGGCCACGGCCCCTCCTCTCCGCCGTCGTCCAGCGCTCGACGCGGAGGTGACAGAGGTGAAAGCGGTCGTCTACGAAGAGCCCTTCAGTGTGGCGGTGAAGGACGTCCAGGACCCTCAGATCCAGCATCCCAACGATGTGCTCGTACGGGTCACCTCGACCGCCATATGCGGCTCGGACCTGCACATGTACGAGGGCCGCACGGCGGCCGAGTCGGGCATCGTCTTCGGACACGAGAACCTCGGCATCATCGAGGAGGTCGGCAGCGGCGTGACCTCCCTGTCCGAGGGTGATCGCGTCGTGATGCCCTTCAACGTCGCCTGCGGATTCTGCAAGAACTGTCTCGCCGGAAGGACCGGCTTCTGCCTGACGGTCAACCCGGGATTCGCCGGCGGGGCCTACGGCTATGTGGCGATGGGCCCGTTCATCGGCGGCCAGGCCGAGCTGCTGCGGGTGCCGTACGCAGACTTCAACTGCCTGAAGCTGCCGCCGGGCGAGGAGTTCGAGACGGATTTCGTACTGCTCGCCGACATCTTCCCGACCGGCTACCACGGTTGCGAGCTCGCCCAGGTCTCCCCCGGTGAGAGCGTGGCCGTCTACGGCGCCGGACCGGTGGGCCTGATGGCCGCCTACTCGGCGCTGCTGCGCGGTGCGGCGAAGGTCTTCTCGGTCGACCGGGTGCCCGAGCGGCTCGCCAAGGCGGAGGAGATCGGGGCCATCCCCATCGACTTCACCAAGGGCGACCCGGCGGAACAGATCAAGGAACAGACCGGAGGTGAGGGAACCGACAAGGGCGTCGACGCGGTCGGCTACCAGGCCCAGGCACACGACGCCAGCCACGAGGAACCCGCCATCGTCCTCAACGAGCTGGTGCAGACGGTACGGCCGACGGGCATGCTCGGCGTACCGGGTCTGTACGTGCCCTCGGACCCCGGCGGCCCCGACGAGCACGCCAAGCACGGCCAGCTGCTGGTCTCCATCGGCAAGATGTTCGAGAAGGGCCAGCAGATGGGCACCGGTCAGTGCAACGTCAAGCGGTACAACCGCCAGCTGCGCGACCTGATCATCGCCGGGCGCGCCAAGCCCAGTTTCGTGGTCTCCCACGAGCTGCCGCTGGACCAGGCGCCCCAGGCGTACGAGAAGTTCGACAAGCGGATCGAGGGCTACACCAAGGTGGTACTCCACCCGGGCCACGCGCTCGCCGCGTGAGGCATGAGCGGCGGGTCCGGGTGCCCGAGGCGCCCGGACCCGCTTCGCTGCGACGACTTCACGCCGATCACACACGCTCTTCGGTTAATGTCACCGGATGCTCGATGCCAACCGCTCTGGCACCGCCACGGCCTCTCCCCGGGTCGGCCCCACGGAGCTCGCCGTTCCCCTGCCGCCCCCGCTCCGCATCGGGTTCGCCGGGCGTTGCGCGCGGGCGCTGGGGCATCCGCATGCCCGGCTGTCGCTGCTGATCGCCCTGCTCGCCGGTGCCGCCGGGTGCGTGCTGGCCTTCGAGCCGCAGCGGCTGCTGACACACGGCTGGCCACCGCAGCTCGGCGGGGCAGCGGCGGCCGTGGTGTTCGCCGGGGCGTACGGGCTGTGCACCGTGGCGTTCGTACCGCGGCCCTTGCTCAACCTCGCGGCGGGCGCGCTGTTCGGCTCACAGCTGGGGACGTCCACGGCACTGGCGGGCACGGTGCTCGGGGCGGGTGCGGCGTTCGGGCTGGGCCGGGTGCTCGGGCAGGACGCGCTGCGCCCGCTGTTGCGGGGCCGCTGGCTGAAGGCGGCCGACGGACAGCTGAGCCGGCACGGGTTCCGGTCCATGCTGGTGGCCCGGCTGTTCCCGGGCGTGCCGTTCTGGGCGGCGAACTACTGCGCCGCCGTCTCCAGGATGCGCTGGTGGCCGTTTCTGCTGGCCACGGCCGTCGGTTCGGTCCCGAACACCGCCGCCTACGCGGTGGCCGGCGCCCGTGCCTCGGCACCGACGTCTCCCGCTTTCCTGATCGCGATGGCCTGTATCGCCGCACCGGCGCTGGCCGGCTCGGTGGTCGCCTGGCGCAAGCGGCATCATCTGCGCTCACGGTAGGCGCCCGAAGGGACGCCGGGCTGAGTGTGATATGCGGCTACCGCCGCGCGGGAGCGCCCAGCCACGACGCCGCGGTCGACCGCCGGCACAAAGCGGCACTACCCGCGAACGGCTTCCAGCACCATCGCGTTGGCCAGTCCGCCCGCCTCGCACATGGTCTGCAGGCCGAAGCGGGCGCCGCGCTCCCGCATCGCGTGGACCAGGGTGGTGGTCAGCCGGGTGCCGCTGGCGCCGAGCGGGTGGCCGAGGGCGATGGCACCGCCGTGCACATTGACCTTGGCCAGGTCGGCGCCGGTCTCCTGCTGCCAGGCCAGGACCACGCTGGAGAACGCCTCGTTCACCTCGAAGAGGTCGATGTCGTCCAGCCGCAGTCCGGCCCGGTGCAGCACCTTCTCGGTGGCGGGGATGACCCCGGTGAGCATCAGCAGCGGGTCGGAGCCGGTGACGGCGAAGCTGTGCAGGCGGGCGAGCGGGCGCAGGCCCAGGCGGGCGGCGGTGTCGCTGGAGGTGATCAGCACGGCGGAGGCACCGTCGTTGACGGGGCTGGCGTTGCCCGCGGTGACGTTCCACTCGATCTGCGGGAAGCGCTCGGCGAAGCCGGGGTCGTAGTAGGCGGGCCTGAGGCCGGCGAGGATCTCCGGGGTGCTGTCGGGCCGTACGCATTCGTCGCGGGCGACGCCGTCCAGCGGCGCCACCTCGGCGTCGAAGAGACCGGCCTGCCACGCGGCGGCGGCCTTGCGGTGCGAGGAGACCGCGAACTCGTCCATGCTCGCGCGTGTGAGGGACCACTTGGCGGCGATCAGCTCGGCGCTGATGCCCTGCGGGACCAGGCCCTCCGGGTAGCGCTCGGCGACGCCCGGGCCGAAGGGGTCCTTGTCGGCGGGCACGTTGGACCACATCGGCACCCGGCTCATCGACTCCGCACCACAGGCGATGACGAGGTCGTACGCGCCGGAGATCACGCCCTGCGCGGCGAAGTGCACGGCCTGCTGGGAGGAGCCGCACTGGCGATCCACCGTGGTCGCCGGGACCGTCTCGGGGAAGCCGGCGGCGAGGACGGCGTACCGGGTGGTGTTCATCGCCTGCTCGCCGACCTGGTCGACGGTGCCGCCGATGACGTCGTCGATCAGTGCCGGGTCGACACCGGAGCGCTCGACCAGGGTGCGCAGGGTGTGGGCGAGCAGCTGGACGGGGTGGACGTGGGCGAGGGAGCCGTTCGGCTTGCCCTTGCCGATGGGGGTGCGTACGGCTTCGACGATCACTGCGTCGCGCATGGCGGGGGGCCTCCTTGGCCGCCTGGCTGTCCGTGGCGAGCCGGTCGGCGGGCCACGGCAGCTACCAGTGAGTAGGAAATCCAAACTCACCATAGCTCGATGAGTTGGAAAATCAAACCCTCATCTAGACTGGCCCCCATGGCCGCCACGAAAGACCCGCGCCCCTGCTCCATCGCCGACGCCCTCGCGCTGGTCGGCGAGAAGTACTCCCTGCTCGTCCTGCGCGAGGTGTGCCTGGGCAACGGCCGCTTCGACCAGCTCGTGCGCAACATCGGCGCCCCCCGCGACATCCTGGCCGCCCGGCTGCGCCGGCTCGTGGACGCCGGGATCCTCACCAAACGCGTCTACAGCGAGCGCCCGCAGCGCTTCGAGTACCGGGCCACACCGGCGGGGCTGGAGCTGGAGCCGGTCCTGATGACGCTCAAGGAGTGGGGCGACCGCCATCTCCGCAAAGGCACCGACCTGCCCATGGCCGTCGAGCACATCTGCGGCAACGAACTGGTCCCGGTCGTCACCTGCCGCGCCTGCGGCGACGAGGTACGCCATGAGGACCTCACGGCCCACCCGCAGGCACCGGGGTGGACGCTCACCGGTCCCACGGCGGCGTAACGCTCCGCCGGGTGGAGCCGCTGCAGGCCGTCGATCGTCTGCAGCGCCGTTGCGGCCGGCCGTACTTGACCAGCCGATGGACCGTGCCCGGTGTGAACCAGGCGACCGTGCCGGGCGTGAGCGGGGTGACCTCTGGGCGTCAAGGACGGCCTGGTCTACGGCCTGTGCCAGGCTTGCGCGCTCATCCCCGGCGTCTCCCGCTCCGGCGCGACCATCAGCGGCGGCCTGTTCATGGGCTACAAGCGGGAGGCCGCGGCACGCTACTCCTTCCTGCTCGCCATCCCGGCCGTACTCGCCTCGGGCGCCTTCGAGGTGAAGGACTCGGTGAGCGAGGGTCAGGTGGGCTGGGCCCGACCCTGTTCGCGACGGTCGTCGCGTTCGCCTCGGGATACGCGGTGATCGCATGGTTCATGAAGTGGATCTCCCACAAGAGCTTCATGCCGTTCGTCTGGTACCGCGTGGCCCTCGGGATCGTCATCATCGCCCTGGTCTCGGCGGGCGTGCTGAGCCCGCACGCGGCGGAGTCGGCGGGCTGAGCGGCAGGTGCCGCTGTTTCGGACATCTCCCGGCCCCGGGACGAACTCGACCCGTCCGCCCGCCTGGCCGGGCACTTCACCGCCACTGCGCCTTCTTCCATGCGGCACCCCGGCGAGGCATATGCCCGGTGGTCTGGAGCGACTCGTCGCGCGGCACCGGGCGGCGGTGACCAACCCCATACCTTCCCCGTAGCCGGGCGGTAGCGCAGTGTCAGTGCTTGCCCCTAGGCTGTCCGCATGTCCCCCGATTCCCTGCCCTCTGGTTCCGTGCGCCCTGCCGCCGAGGTGAACGAGCAGATCCGGGCGCTGTGGCTGCGTGCGGGCGGCACCCTGTCGGCCCAGGAACGCGCGGAGTACGAGCTGTTGGTGGTCGAGTGGGCCGAGGCGATCCGCGGCGAGATCATCGAGGCGGCCTGACGCGCGCCGCGCGCCGGTCCCCCGGGGCCTACGCCCGCAGATGGGCGAGCGCCTCGTCCGTGATCGGATACGGCCGCTCCAGGGGCAACGGCCCGCTCGCCCGGCCCGGTTCACCGGCCCGCACCAGTCCGTGGACCTCGGCGGCCAGCGGGGTCACGTCCTGCTGCCCACGATCCACTCGTCGGCGTACCGTGCCGCCGCCTCCCTCGCGAGGGCGAGCTGCAACGGCCGGCGGGGCAACGGATGGTGCTGCAGATCGCGCTCGTAGGTCCCCCTGCACGCGGGCCGGCGACTGCCGCAACTGCCGCTTCCAGGGCGCCTGGCCCTCGCCCCAGCCGCAGCGGTCACAGCCGATAGCCTTCCCACGTGCATTCGTATGAGGAACTCAGTGCGGCAGAGCGCGAGTTGTGGGACGCCTACCCCACTGGTCGTCCGGTGGACCTCCGCACGGGTGAACCGGAGGACGACCCGGAAGGCGGGAACGGCTGGGGTCCCGACCGGACGATCCGTGCCACGGTCGTCGCCGCTCTGCTGCGTGGTGCACATCCTGGGCAACCGGGTACGGCGCCGGCGTTGCGCCTCATGGGCGCGCGCATCAGTGGAGCTCTTGATCTGGACAACACCGAGATCGGGCATGGGCTGTGGTTCGAGGAGTGCTGGTTCGAGCACGGCGTGAGTTTCCACGGGGCCTCGACCCGTTCGATCTCGCTGAAGGGCAGCCGTGTCCCCGGAATCGACTTGACGACGGCCCGCGTCGAGGGCCGTTTGTCACTGAGAAACACGGTCGTGCACGGCGCGTTGTCACTCCTGAACACTCGGGTATCCGGTGAGTTGATTCTCAGTGGAGCGACCCTCGACCAGCCTGACGACTGGGCGATGTTCGCCGGCGGCCTTGTCGTGGAAGGGGCACTCTTCTGCCGACGAGCCACTGTGTACGGGGGAATGCGGCTCCTCGGTGCGCGGTTGCCCGGTGGCCTCCACATGGAGCGAGCGCGGATTCACCGTCCTGGCGGCGTCGCACTCATCGCTGACAATGCCACGTTGACGACGCTGGCGTTGTCGGAGGGATTCACGGTCCATGGGGCGATAAGCCTGCGGGGCACGCACATATCGGACCAGCTCACCCTTGACGGTGCCGTCCTCGACTCCGCCGGCAGCACGCTGGACTGCACGCAGATGCGCGCGGGAGTCTTTGTATACACCCCGGCCGAGGCACCGTCCGGCCTGATCGACCTGCGCGGAGCCCAGGTTCTGACCATCCGCGACCGACCGGATGCCTGGCCGGGGACTGTGCGGCTGCAAGGGCTCACCTACGACGCCCTGATCCAAGAGGATGGCGCCCGGCCGAGCTCCGTCAAGGACAGAGTGGCCTGGATACACCGGGATCCCGGTTACGCCTCGCAGCCGTACGAGCAACTGGCGAGCTGGTATCGACGAATCGGCCATGACGACGACGCTCGACGCGTGCTGCTTGCCAGGCAACGGCACCGCAGGAGGACCCTGAGCCGGCCGGCACGCATATGGGGCCACCTGCTGGACGCCACCGTCGGATACGGGTACCGGCCCTGGCTCGCCGGCGTATGGCTTGCGGCGCTGGCCGTGTTCGGGACCGTGGCCTTCAGCGCGGGCACACCGCTACCCACTCAACAAGGTCGGACACCCCCGTTTCACGCCCTCGTCTACACCCTTGACCTCTTGGTCCCGGTCGGGGGGCTCGGCCAGCGCGGCGCCTGGTACTGGACAGGGGCGACAGCGTGGCTGGCCTACGCCTTCATCGCAGCCGGATGGCTGTTGACAACGGCTGTCCTCGCCGGAGTGTCGCGAACGTTGAACAAGAACTGATCACGTGTCCGAGGCCGTGGAGGGGCTGGACGCATCCATGCGTCCAGCAGCGTGATCAGCGGACCGTTGTCGGGCTGGGCCTCCGGATGCCGCGCCGTCATCAGGTCGGCCAGGGCATGCGCGTAGTACCTGATGGCGGCCGTTGTGCCACGCCTGGTGCAAGACCGCCCTTGCCCCATCCGGCTTCGTGGCGTGAGGGAGGTGCCCCATGACCCGGGGGGACCTCAGCGGAGATGTCGCGGCGCAGGTCTCTCAGCACCAGACGGAGGGTGCAGCGGTGCGGGTCACCGCTGCGGTTGGATGCGAATTCCGGCGCACGTATCAGTCACGATCGCGATCGACAGCTTGGCATTCACAGCTCCCTGCCGACCAGTCCGATGGGTCCGGCCCACGAGACCGCCGGCGAGTGGTTCGAGGCGTGGGCAGCGTTCACTTGATCGTGGCGTTCAACCGAACGCGCAGAGCTCCTCACGTCAAGCCCCACGCGCCACCCCGCAGCGGGCGTCACGGGCGCGCGCAAACGGCCTGAGCCCAGTTGGTCAGGCTTGGGCGCCGGTACTGCCGCCGTGGCCGGCCCCGCGAGTCCAGAGGGACAGATCGCTGCTCGTCGCCACGGCGAGGGTCTGCCCGGAGGGGGAGAACCCAGCGGCGCGGAGCTCGGAGTAGTGGGAGTGGAAGATGTGCCACCACCCCTCCCCGTAGGGACCGGAGTGCGGCAATCCGCCGTCGCGGGAGAGCAGGACACGCTCGTTCGGCCAGGCCGGGGCAACGACCTCCAGCTTCCAACCGTCTCCGCTGGTGGTGTGAAGTCCTCCTCCGAAGAGCCCGGCGATGCGCACCCTGCTCCCGGCGATCGGTCCCAGCCCAGGACACAACAGAGCGGGATCCGCGTCGCGGCTGCCGTCCTCGGGGTCAGGGTCACGATCCCGCGCGATCTTCTCTCCCGTGATGGCGTCGAAGAGACCGTGACCGTCGTTGGAGACCACCATCACCAAGTCCTGACCGGTGCCGGGGTGCGAGGCGAAACCGATCCCCAGGAGCCCGCCGACCGGGGCGTACGCGATGCGCTGCCAGGGCTCGGGCGCCGGTACTACCGGGGCCGCGAGGACCCGTTGCCTCATCGCCTGCTGGTACGGGGAAAGCTCCGGCCCAAGACCTGGCTGCTCGACCGCAGGTTCGTTCTTCGTCCACTTCGACACGCAGCCATGATCCATACTTCGGCGCCTTCACCCAACCGAGTTGATGTTTTACCGACGTTGTCCCGCCACGTGCGCCCGCTGCTTGAAGGTTCTCAGGCGTCCGCAGGTACGCCACGGGCATCGCTGGATAGAGTCGTCCCATGACAACTGGTTGTGGGGACAACCAGCGTGCCTTGGGGAGGGCCTGCACCACATGAGTCGTCGCTCTAATGGCTTGGTCGGCGTCTGGGCTGAGATGCAGAGGCAGCAGCAGCGCCAGATGGAGGCCGATGCCCGACGACAAAGACAAGAAGCGCAACACGCGCGTGCCCTTCAGCGACAGGCTGCCCAGAGTCACCGCGAGTACAGGCAGGCAGAGGCACTACGCCGTACTGAGGAACTGGACGCACAGGTCGCGGCGCTGCAAGGCCTCCTCGCCATGGGGTGTCGGGCTCCGGCGTTCAGGGCTTCCTCTCTCATGCGCTCCGAGGAGATCGAGCCCTTCTCTCCGGGACCGTTGGCGCAGCCCGTTGCCATGCCTGACTTCGCTCGATACCAGACGCAGGGAGGGTGGACCGCCGGTCGCCGAGCTCAGGCACAGGCGGAGGCTCGGGCACGCTTCGAACACGACTGGCACACGGCCCAGGCAGCAGAGGCCCAGCGGCAGCAACAGTTGACGGCGTACCAGCGGGAGTACGAGCAGTGGGCCGATGTCCAGCTGGCCGATGTGCGGCGGCACAACGTCGGCGTGGCCGAGCTGACCGAGGGAGTAAGGCGCCGCGACCCCGACTTCGTGGTCGCATACTTCTCCGCTGCGCTGTACGCCTCGACTGCATGGCCGGAGGGTTTCCCGCGTCGGGTGGCGGCGGCTTACGACGCGGCAGCCGGACAGTTGGTGCTGGACTGGGAGCTGCCCGCCTACGCTGTCGTCCCTGAAGTCAAGTCCGTGCGGTACATGCCCAGCGTGGATCAGGACAAGGAGACGGCCCGGCCAGTCGGTCAGCGTCGGGCCCTGTACCGGGAGGTTCTCGCGCAGTGCATGCTGCTCGTGCTGCACGAACTCTTCGCCGCCGATGAGCTGGGCGCGCTCGAGTCGGTGACCTTGAACGGGTTCGTGGATGGGCATGACCCCACGACGGGCCGGCCGGGCCACATGTACCTGGCAACCGTCATGGCTCCCCGCTCGACCTTCCTCGACCTCCACTTGGCGCAGGTGGACGCCTGCAGTTGTCTGGCTGATGCGCTGCGCGGGCAGCTGTCGGCTCGTCCCGACCAGCTCACGCCTGTACGGCCGAGTCGACGACCCCAGGAGGTCGGGAACCGCGTTGCCACCCACGGCAGCGATGAGGAGCCCGACCTGTACGCCATGGATCCGATCGCCTTCGAGAATCTCGTTGCCGATCTCTTCCGGGCGATGGGGATGCAGGCGGTCACGACCCAGCGCTCGAACGACGGCGGGGTCGACGTCGACGCACTGGATCCGACACCGATCCGAGGCGGCAAGATCATCGTCCAGGTGAAGCGCTACCGCAACACGGTGCCGCCCACCGCTGTGCGTGACCTGTACGGGACCGTTCAGGGCACCGGCGCCAATAAAGGTGTCCTCGTGACGACGTCGAAGTTCGGTCCTGGGTCGCACACCTTCGCCAACGGCAAGCCCCTCGAGCTGATCTCGGGAACCGAACTCGTCGACCTGCTGCATCGTCATGGGCTACGAGGGCGCCTGGGCGAGGGTGCCCGTCGCGCCGGAACGCAGCCCACGCCAACGGTTCCGGAAACTCGCCTGCCCGACGACTACAACGTTCTGGGCATGTCCTGGACCGGAAGCGTCGCCCTG
This sequence comes from Streptomyces sp. NPDC053069, assembly GCF_044546895.1. NCBI lineage: Bacteria > Bacillati > Actinomycetota > Actinomycetes > Kitasatosporales > Streptomycetaceae > Streptomyces > Streptomyces sp. NPDC053069. The sequence goes on from NZ_JBITZN010000001.1 coordinate 747,258, forward strand.
GACGTGTGCGCTCTCGTCTGCCGTGGCAACCGCGTCCTCAGCGACGATCACTTCGTCTTCTTCAACAACCCGCAGACACCGGACGGCTCTGTCCGCACTGTCCCCGCCTCCGCGCCCGACAAGGCCGCGATCTGCGTCTCCTTCGACGGATTGCCGGGAGAGGCTGACCGATTCGTACTGGTGGCCGCCATCGATCCGGAGGCCAACCCGAACGCCGATCTCTCGGGCTTCACGGACGCCTGCATCCGCCTGCTCAACCCGTCGCTGGCCGAGTTGGGACGACTGGGGGTCTCCGACGGGCGGCCGCAAGAAACCGCCTTGGTGCTCGGCTCCTTCCGCCGAAGGTCGAACGGGGACTGGGACTTCGTCCTGGGTGGCAAGGGCTACACGGGCGGCCTGGAGGAACTCGTTCGAGATTTCGGCATCGACGTGGAGTAGATCAAGCCCCGAGCCATAAGACACCCAGTGTCTCGTGATCCTGTACGTGCCGTAACAGGAGCACGAAACACTGGTGGTTCTCCGTACGTATTCAGAAGCGGAATGGGTCTGAACACTCGGAGACACTCAGGGTGCCCTGAGTCAAGGCTGAAACCGAGACCCGCTAGAAGGCATTGACGCTGTCAATGAGGAGACTCTTGTTCGCCTCGTTGACATAGACCTCGATGCGAATCGTCTTACTTGCCGTCGGGTTGGGAAAATCGAGAGTGGACGTGACAAGAGTCCACTCGTTCCCTGCGACGAACGCAGCCGACATGGGCCGGTCAGGATCGGTGTCGAGTTGCCATATGGCAAGCGCCCCCGAGACGGGACCGTCGAGACCGGCGCGGACCCAGGCAAACGCCGAGATGCTCGTCAGCCCCTGAGGCGTGATCACATCCTGCCCGATGGAGCCGCTCGCAACCGAGGACCGCAGTGTCAGGAAGACGTTTCCAGACTTGGCGCTGACCCCTTGCACAGGATCGAAGCCGAGGGTAGTGGCGTTCGCGAAATTAATGCGCGCCCAATGATCTTCCTTACCCTCAAAGCTCGGGTTTATCAAAAAAGACACTTCCACCTCCTCCATTCGCGTATCGAGTGGGAAACGTATCGCGGTTCACATGCCCTGGCAAGACCACAAAGAGCGTATTCGAGATTGCCACGGCCCTCGCAAACAACTTTTCTCCGATTCACCACCCAATATCTCTTGACCCTGTTCGTGTCACTCATGGCCCAGCAGGACAAGTATTGGTCGTCGACGATCTGCAACCACTCTTCGTGATCGCGGATGGACGTTCATGGCAACAGGTTCGGGGCTCGGGCCCACCAGGCACCACCGAATGTCCCCGCACCACAGCTTGTCCGGCGCGCCTCTTGGCTGCGCGCCCGCCATGCCCAACACTGTGCCGATGACGCAGCGCGCGGAGCTCGCGACCGTGATGGACCGGCTGGCCGTGGACGAGCTGATCACCGCGTACGCGGTGGCGGTGGACGACGGCGACTGGACGGCGTACCGAGGGCTGTTCACGGCGGACGGGCGGGCCGACTACCGTTCGGCCGGCGGCATCGAGGGCGGTGCGGGTCAGGTCGCCGGATGGCTCGCCGAGAGCATGGCACTGTTCGCCATGCGCCAGCATCTGATCGTCAACCGCCAGGTGCGGTTCGGCGTCCTGGACCACGACACGGGCGACACGGCCGCAGTACGGGCCGACTACGTGAACCCGATGCGGTTCAGGGCCGACGGCAGCCCCGACCTGGTGTGCGGCGGCCGCTACGCCTTCGCACTGCTCCGCACAGCAGAGGGCTGGCGGCTGCGCGAGGTGATCGTCCAGGAAAGGTGGCGGCGCCTCCAGGCCGAGGGCACGGCGACCCCCTAGGGGGTGTCGTTTGGATCATCCCGGCGTCGACACCCCCTAGCCGACCACGGCCCGCACACGCCCGACGACCGCCCGAACCGAGCTGAGCAACGCACCGCTTCACCGCCCCGGAAAGGATCGCGCACACTGGAGTAAGCGCTGGGTAGGGAGGGTCACATGAGGACGATCAACCACTGGCTGACCTCCCCCTGGCGTCGTTCCTGCGCCGCCGCCCTCGCAGGTGCCCTGCCCGTGCTCGCGTTCCCCGCGCCGTCACTGTGGTGGTTCGCGTACGTCGCCCTGGTCCCCTGGATCCTGCTGGCCCGCTCGGCCCCGACCGGCCGGCGGGCGGCGTACGACGGCTGGAGCGGCGGCTTCGGCTACCTGCTGGCCGTGCACCACTGGCTGCTGCCGAGCCTGCACGTGTTCATCTTCCTGATCGCCGCCCTGCTGGGCGCGCTGTGGGCGCCCTGGGGCCTGCTGGTGCGCCGTTTCCTCGGCGGGCGGCCCGCGCCGGGCCGGGGCGCCGCCGCGCTGCTGGTGCTGCCGTCCGCCTGGCTGATGGTGGAGCTGCTGCGGTCCTGGCAGGGGCTCGGCGGGCCGTGGGGCATGCTCGGCGCCAGCCAGTGGCAGGTGTCGCCCGCGCTGCGGCTGGCCTCCGTGGGCGGTGTGTGGCTGCTCAGCTTCCTGATCGTGGCCGTGAACGTGGCGGCGGCCGTGCTGATGTCGGTGCGGGAGTCCCGGGTGCCGGCCGTGGCCTCGCTGGTCGCCACCGCCGCCGCGGCCTCGGTGGCGTGGGCGTGGGCGCCGCGCCCGCAGACCGACGGTCAGGTCCGGATCGCCGTCGTGCAGCCGGGAGTCGTCGACGGGCAGGACAGCGGCGACCGGCGTTTCGACCGGGAGGAACAGCTGACCAGGCAGCTCACCGGGCAGGGCGTCGACCTGGTGGTGTGGGGCGAGTCCAGCGTGGGATTCGACCTGGACGACCGTCCCGACCTGGCCCGGCGGATCGCCGCGCTGTCCCGTCGGACCGGCGCCGATGTGCTGGTGAACGTGGACGCGCGCCGCTCCGACCGGCCCGGCATCTACAAGAGTTCAGTGCTGGTCGGCCCGGACGGCCCGACCGGCGAGCGGTACGACAAGATGCGGCTCGTCCCCTTCGGCGAGTACATACCCGCCCGCTCGCTGCTCGGCTGGGCCACCTCGGTCGGCAAGGCGGCCGGCGAGGACCGCAGGCGCGGCACCGAGCAGGTCGTGATGAACGTCGGGCACGGGCTGCGGATCGGCCCACTGGTCTGCTTCGAGACCGCGTTCCCCGACATGAGCCGGCATCTCGCGCAGGACGGCGCCGACGTCCTGCTCGGCCAGTCCGCCACCTCCACCTTCCAGGGCAGCTGGGCACCGGAGCAGCATGCCTCGCTGGCCGCGCTGCGGGCCGCCGAGACCGGCCGACCGATGGTGCACGCGACCCTCACCGGCGTCTCGGCGGTGTACGGGCCGGGCGGGCAGCGGCTCGGGCCGTGGCTCGGCACGGACGCGAGCGCCGTGCACGTGTACGACGTACCGCTCGCGCACGGTGTCACGCCGTACGTCCGCTACGGTGACTGGCCCGGGTACGGCGCGCTGCTGGTGCTGGCCGTGCTGTGCGCCGCGGAGGGGGTGCGGACGGTCAGGCTGCGGCGAAGCGGTCCTGAACCGCTCGTACCACCCGCTCGCACAGCTCATGGGTCGCCAGCGCGTCCCGGGCGCTGAGCAGCTTGCCGGCGCGCACGGCGTCGAGGAAGACGAGGACCGCCTGTTCGATGCCGCGCTGCCGGGCCACCGGCACCCAGTCACCGCGGCGGCGTACGGTCGGCTGGCCCTTGTGGTCGATCACCTCGGCGAGGTTGAGCACCTGCCGTTTGGTGTCCTGCCCGGAGACCTCCAGGATCTCCTCCGTGGAACCGCTGAGCCGGTTCATCACGCCGAGCGCGGTGAAGCCGGCGCCGCCGAGCTGGAGCACCACATGGTGCAGCAGCCCGTTCTGGACGCGGGCGTGCACGGTGACGTCGTCCACCGGGCCGGGCACCAGGAAGCGCAGGGTGTCGACGACGTGGATGAAGTCGTCCAGGATCATCGAGCGCGGTTCCTCGGGCAGCCCGATGCGGTTCTTCTGCAGGAGGATCAGCTCGCGCGGGTGCTCCAGGCACTGGGTGTACCCGGGCGCGTACCGGCGGTTGAAGCCGACGAAGAGGGACACCCCGCGCTGCTCGGCGAGCGCCACCAGCCGCTCGGATTCGGCGAGTTCGTAGGCGAGCGGCTTGTCCACGTATGTCGGTACGCCCGCCTGGAGCAGCCGGGTGACGATCTCGGGGTGGACCGCGGTCGGCGCGTGTACGAAGGCCGCGTCGAGGCCGGCGGCGAGCAGGGAGTCGAGCGTGGTGTGCCGCCGGTCGGCCGGCAGGTGCAGGGTGTCCGCGACCCGGTCCAGGGTGGCGGGCGTCCGCGTCTGCAGGTGCAGTTCGATCCCCGGCTGGGTGCCCAGCACCGGCAGATACGCCTTCTGTGCGATGTCCCCCAGTCCGATGCAGCCGACCTTCACGTGCTCTCCCCTACCGCTTGTCTGCCTCCCCGGCAGCATACGGGGGCCGCCAGTCGGCGATGCCGTCGAAGCCGCGCAGGAAGAGCGCGGGACCGGCCTTCGACAGGGCCGCGATCACGGTGTCGCGTACGGCGACGGCGACGGGGTGGCCGGCCATGTTCACGCGGGCGACCTTGACGGCCTGGCGGGCGATGGCGGTGGTGCGCGGGAGGCGGGCGGCGGTGTAGGCGGCGAGGTCGCCGGAGTGGTGGCCGAGCACCACGGCGTCCTCGATGGCCTGGTTGCCGCCCTGGCCGAGGGTCGGCGGCATGGCGTGGGCGGCGTCACCGAGCAGGGCGACCCTGCCGGAGTGGTAGGCGGGCAGGGGCGTGGCGAGGTGGTGGACGTCGTGCCGGAGCACGTCCTCGGGGCGTGCGGCGGCGAGGACGGCGGGGATGGGCTCGTGCCAGTCGCCGAAGAGGCGCTGCAGCTCGGCCTTCTCGTCGTCCGGGGCCCGCCCGCCGGCCGGGGTCATGGCCGCCGCGTAGGCGTAGACCCGGCCGTCCTTGACCGGGTGGGTGCCCCAGATGCGGCCGCGGCCCCAGGTCTCGTGCGAGGCGAACGCGACGCCGGGCACCGGGATCAGCACCCGCCAGGTGGTGAACCCGGCGTACACCGGGCCGGGGTGTGCCGGGAACAGGGCGCTGCGCGCCCGGGAGTCGATGCCGTCCGCGGCGGCGACGAGCTCGGCCTCGAATTCGTCGCCGCCCGTGGTGACCCGCGCGGGCCGCCGGCTGTCGCCGGGGTCGGCGAGAGTGGCGGCCGCCCCGGTCCGGACGGCATCGGGCGGGAGCAGGGCGGCGAGGCGGTCGACCAGGGTGGCGCGGGGCAGGAGCACCAGCGGGCCGCCGAAGCGTGCGGCAGCGGCTTCGGCGTTGGACCGGGACAGCCAGCGCCCGCCCGGGGTGCGCAGGCCGCCGTCACCCTGCCAGGCGGCGAGGTCACGGATCTCTCCTCCGATGCCGAGCACGTCCAGGGCACGCAGGGCGTTCGGGGCGAGGGAGAGGGCCGCGCCGACCGGTTCAAGGGTGCGGACGCGCTCCAGCACAGTCACGTCCCAGCCCCTGCGATGCAGGGTCGCCGCCGCGGCCAGCCCCCCGATACCACCGCCGATGACGATCGCGCGTCCCGACTGAGCCATGGTTCCTCCCGATCCCGAGGGACTACATCTGTAGTGAGGACGACTCTACTACAGGCGTAGTGAGGTCGATAGGCTCACCTCATGTCAGTAAGCACCCCCAGCGCCTCCCGTGCCGACCTCGTCGCCGACGCCGCGCTCACCCTGCTCGCCGAACGCGGGATGCGCGGGCTGACGCACCGCGCCGTCGACGAGGCGGCCGGCCTGCCGCTGGGCTCCACCTCGAACCTGGCGCGCACCCGCCAGGCGCTGCTGGAACTGGCGGTACGACGGCACGCCGAGCGTGAGGCCCGGGTGCTGGACGCGGCGGAGATGCCGGATCCCAGCGGCGGAGCCGACGCGCTGGCCGACGGGCTGGCCCTCGCCGTGCACCGCTCCCTGACCCAGGGGCGCGAGCTGCTGATCGCCCGCTACGAACTCGCTCTGGAGGCCACCCGCCGCCCCGAACTGCGTGCCTTCTACGACCGGACCGGTGCTGTCTTCAAGGAACAGCTGGCCGCGCTGCTCACCGCTGCGGGCTCGCCGGACCCGGCCCGCCATGTGCTGTCCCTGGTCGCGTGGGCGGACGGGCTGATGTTCTCGTGCGTGGCGGGGTCGTTCAGCGCGCAGGTGCCGGGCCTGGAGGAGATCCGCAGAGGCCTGCGGGAACTGCTCACGGGGCTGCTGGGCCGGTAAACGCCTGGTGGGGCCGCATGATCTTCGGTGAAGATGCGGGCATGACGACCGAACGCCGAGAGCCCGCCCTGAACGCCGGTGAACGCGAGATGCTGGAGGGCTGGCTGGACTACCACCGCCGGACACTGGCCTGGAAGTGCGAGGGACTGAGCGACGAACAGTTGCGGACGGCGTCCGTGCCGCCCTCCGCACTGTCCCTCATGGGGCTGGTGCGGCACATGGCGGAGGTGGAACGGGGCTGGTTCCGCAAGGTGCTGGTGGGCGACGACCTGGGGCCGATCTACTACAACGACGAGGACCGGGACGGCGAGTTCCATCTCACCGAGGCCGACACCTGGCAGGAGACGTACACGACCTGGCAGGCGGAGATCGACATCGCCCGGCGGAACGCGGCCGGTTTCGAGCTCGACGACCTGTCCAGGGGACGGAGCAGGTTCAGCGATGAGCCGTTCAGCCTGCGCTGGATCTACACGCACATGATCGAGGAGTACGCCCGGCACAACGGCCACGCCGATCTGCTCCGTGAGCGGATCGACGGCGTCACCGGCGACTGAACGTCACCTTCGGTACGCCGGAATCCCCCGCACGGGGCACGAGATCACCCGTGCGGGGGCATCGGCATCGGCTCCCTGCTGCCAAGCCGGGGGCCGACCCAGCAGAGTTGCGCGGGTGCATCGAACGACGACCACCGCAGTGCTCCTGGCCACCGTGGCCGTCTCGGCCCTCTCCGGCTGTGTGACGGTACAGCGCCCGGCGCCCCCCGCGCCGCCCCGCAACACGGCGCCCTCACTGCCGACGGCGCCCCGGCCGGACGGCAGCGCGGAGCCCCGCGTGGTGCAGGCACCGGCCCAGGAGGCCCTGGAGATGACCGGCCCGTCCCGCCATCCGACGCATCCGGTGCCGCCGGCCCCGCACCGGCCGGTCGCGGCACCCCCGCTGACGCCTCCTCGGCCCCGGGCCGCCCCTCCTGCTCCGCCACGCCAACGCACCCGCCCCGAGCACCACCGGCGCGCGCACCCCGGCACGCCAGGTCCGGCCCACCCGGTTCCCGCGACTCCGGATGTGTGCGCCCTCGGCAGGAAGTACGGCGGCTGGCGCACCGACAGCCCTGAGTCGGTGATCTGCGACCGGACATACGGCCACTGAGGCGCCACGAGGGGGCGCGGGGCGGTGTCGACGGGCGGCTCAGACGCCCCCGCCCAGCCGCAGCTCCAGCCGCCCGATGGCCGCCCGCACACCATCGCCGTATCCGTCCTCGCCCAGCGCGCCGGCGGCCTCGCGCGCCCGGCGCAAATGGCTGCGGGCGGCGTCATCACGGCCCAGCTCCACATAGTCGGCGGCAAGATTGAGATGCAGGGAGGGGAGAAAGCCCCGCACGCTCAGCGGAGCGCCCCGCTCCTCCGCCGCCGACAACGCCCTGAGGTCCCAGGCGAGTTCGTCCTCCGGGTCGTCCTGGGTGTCCGCGAGATAGTGGGCGAGGGTGCAGCGGTGCAGCGGGTCGCCGGCCTCGCCGATCTCCGCCCAGAGGTCCAGGAAGCGGCTGCGGGCCTCCTCGCGGTCGCCGCCGTGGTGGAGCATCACGACCTGCCCGATCCGCGTCAGCATGGGGTCCAGTGCCGCTTGCTCCTGCCGCTCCGTCACCGCGTCCTCCGGGCCGTCGTCGGTTGTCCGCTCCCGACGCTAACCGGCGCTGCGAGTTTTGCAGGTCAGGCAGCGCCGTTGCGCTGTGGGTCGGTGGCCGGCCGCGGGTGCGCACAGGACGCCGGCAACGGCCCCCGTCCCCTCGCGGCTGTCAGGCCAGGTTCGGGATGCGCCAGTCGATCGGCTCGTGCCCCTGCAGGGCGATCGCCTCATTGATCTGGGTGAACGGGCGGGATCCGAAGAACTTCTTTGCGGACAGCGGTGAGGGGTGCGCTCCCTTGACCACCACATGCCGGGTCTCGTCGATCAGCGGCAGCTTCTTCTGCGCGTAGTTGCCCCACAGGACGAAGACGGCCGGGTCGGGCCGGGAGGCCACGGCGCGGATCACCGCGTCGGTGAACTTCTCCCAGCCCTTGCCCTTGTGCGAGTTCGCCTCGCCGCCCCGGACCGTGAGGACCGCGTTGAGCAGCAGCACGCCCTGTCGGGCCCACGGCATCAGATAGCCGTTGTCCGGGACCGGCAGGCCCAGCTCCTCCTTCATCTCCTTGTAGATGTTGCGGAGCGAGGGCGGGGTCTTCACCCCGGGGCGGACCGAGAAGCACAGGCCGTGGCCCTGGCCCTCGCCGTGGTACGGGTCCTGGCCGAGGACGAGGACCTTCACCTGCTCGTACGGCGTCGCATCCAGCGCGGCGAAGACCTCCTCGCGCGGCGGATAGACGGGGCCCTTCGCCCGCTCCTCCTCGACGAACTCGGTCAGCTCCTTGAAGTAGGGCTGCTGCAGCTCGTCGCCCAGAACCCCGCGCCAGGACTCGGGCAGCATGGCGATGTCGGTCACGTCAACGTCCTCACGATGTCGATCGATTACGGCCTGCGGTCACTTCCGTTCTCAGAACCTACAGGCGACCACTGACAATCGGTGCCGTGAGGGCCGTTCCCCGTACTCACCAGCTGGTCTTGCGGTGCAGCGTCCACATCATCATGATCGTCGACGGGTCGAGGGCCTGCTCGCCGCCGGCGATGTCGTCGCTTGCCGCGATGAACTGCCTGCCCTGCCACAGCGGGATCAGCCGGGCGTCGTCCACCATGATCTGCTGCGCCTGTTCCATGTCCTTGACCGTCTGGGCCCGGTCGCTCTCCGCGCGCGAGTGGGGCAGCAGCCGGGCGGTGATCTCCTTGGACGGGTAGGGCGTACCGAGCGCGTTGTGCTCGCCGACGAACGGAGCGATGAAGTTGTCCGCGTCGGGGAAGTCCGGGAACCAGCCGCGGCCGAACACCGGGTAGTCGCCGCTCTGGTAGCCGACCACGTAGGTCTTCCAGGGGCGGCTCTTGAGCGTGATGGTGAACAGGCCGGAGGCCTCCAGCTGCCGCTTCAGCTCCTGGAACATCAGTGCCGTCTCTGAGCCGTAGCGGTCGGTGGTGTACCAGAGGGTGAGCGGGACGCGCTGGTGGATGCCCGCGTCGGAGAGGATCTTGCGAGCCTTGGGGACGCTCGGGTCGCCGTAGTCGTCGAAGAAGCCGGTGGCGTGTCCGGTGAGGCCCTTGGGGACCATCGAGTACAGCGGGTCGACCGTGTCCTTGTAGACCTTGTGCGCGATGGCGCCCCGGTCGATGATCTGGGCGACGGCCTTGCGTACGGCGGGCTCCTTGGCCCAGGGGTCCTTGGGGTTGAACACCAGGTAGCTGATGTCCGTGCCGGCGCCGTCGACCAGCTGGAGCGCGCTGTCGTCGTGCTGCTGGAGGGCGAGGATGTCGTCGGCGGCGAGACCTCGGTAGGTCAAATCGATCTGCTTGTCACGCAGCGCCTTGACCATGCCGGCCGAGTCCTGGAAGTAGCGGATGGTCACCGCGTCGTTCTGCAGCTTGGCGAAGCCCTGGTAGTTCCCGTTGCGCACCAGGACGGCCTGGTGGTCGTCCTCGTACGACTGGAGCTCGTACGGTCCGGAGCCGTACACCTTGTCGTCCTTGCGCAGGGAGCGCGCGGGGTAGTCGTCCGGGTCGACGATCGACATGGCGGGGGTGGCCAGCACGAAGGGGAAGGTCGCGTCGGGCTGGTTGAGGTGGAAGACGATGTCGCGGTCGCCGAGCGCCTGTACCCGGTCCAGGCTGCCGAGGAGTCCGGCGGGGCCGCCGGGGGCGTTGATCGTGCGGATGCGGTCGATGGAGTACTTGACGGCCTGGGCGTTCAGCGGGTCGCCGTCGGCGAACTTCATGCCCTCGCGCAGCGTGCAGCGGTAGGTGCGGCTGGTGGCGTCGGTGAAGGAGCAGCGCTGGGCGGCGTCGGGCTGGGGGGTGGTGGCACCGTTGGGATAGGCGAGCAGTGTCTGGAAGATGTTCCGGTACAGCTCCCAGGAGCCGTCCCAGGCACCGGCCGGGTCCAGCGTGCTGGGGGCGCTGGTGGTGCCCACGACGATCGGCCCCTTGCCGTCACTGTCACCGTCGGACAGCAGACCGCAGCCGGCCACCAGGGATATGGACGCGATCGCCGCGACTTTCCGCAGGAATCGGTTCCGGTTGAACACGCGCACGCTCCTCGATCTGCCATACCAAGGGTCGGCAGACCATACCGCAGCGTTCGGCCCCGTGAACCTCCCCGGAAACAGGACATCTTGATCGACTTCTGCATGACGACGTTGTCAGTCCGCTTTGCGGACTCGCCGGGGTGCCCCGGGCGCCGATCTGTCCGAAAATCGACGCCCGGGAGGTGGCTCACACCCCGGCGTTCAGGAACATGCCGCCGTCCACAACGAGCGTCTGACCGGTGATCCAGTCGGACTGCTCGGAGGTGAGGAAGGCTGCGGCGCCGCCGATGTCGGAGGGCACGCCGAGCCGGCCGAGCGGGTAGCCGGCGGCCGCCTCCTCCTCTCGGTTCTCGTACAGGGCCTGCGCGAACTTGGTCTTGACCACGGCCGGGGCGATCGCGTTGACCCGCACCTTCGGCGCGAACTCATGCGCCAGCTGCTGGGTCAGGTTGATCATCGCGGCCTTGCTGACGCCGTAGGCGCCGATGAACGGCGAGGGCGCGAGGCCCGCGATCGAGGCGATGTTGACGATCGCGCCGCCGTTGTCCTTCTGCCAGGCGTGCCAGGTCTTCTGGGCGAAGCCGAGCGCGGAGATCACATTGGTCTCGAAGACCTTGCGGGCCACGTCCAGGTCGAGGTCGGCGATCGGGCCGAAGACCGGGTTGGTGCCCGCGTTGTTGACCAGGAAGTCCAGGCGGCCGAAGGCCTCCATGGTGCGCTCGACGGCCTCGGCCTGGTGGGCGAGGTCGTGGGCCTTGCCGGGGACGGCGATGACCCGGTCCGAGCCGAGCCTCTCGACGGCCTCCTTCAGGGCGTCCTCGCCCCGGCCGGTGATGCACACGCGGTCGCCGCGGGCGACGAGGGCCTCGGCGACACCGTAGCCGATGCCGCGGCTGGCGCCGGTGACGAGGGCGACCTTGCCCGACAGCTCGGGCAGTTCAGCGGAAGTCATGTACCCGTTTCCCTTAGTTGAGCGGTCCGCCGGCGACGTACAGCACCTGGCCGGAGACAAAACCGGCCGCCTCGCCGGTGAAGAAGGCGATGGCGTTGGCGATGTCCTCGGGCTCGCCGACGCGCTGCACCGGGATCTGGGTGGCGGCGGCCTTCTTGAAGTCCTCGAAGTCCATCTTGACGCGGTCGGCGGTGGCCTTGGTCATCTCGGTGGCGATGAAGCCCGGGGCGACGGCGTTGGCGGTGATGCCGAACTTGCCCAGCTCGATGGCGAGGGTCTTGGTGAAGCCCTGCAGGCCGGCCTTGGCGGCGGAGTAGTTGACCTGGCCGCGGTTGCCGAGCGCCGAGGAGGAGGAGAGGTTGACGATCCGGCCGAAGCCCGCCTCGACCATGTGCTTCTGGAGAGCCTTGGTCATCAGGAAGGAGCCGCGCAGGTGGACGTTCATGACGGTGTCCCAGTCGGAGACACTCATCTTGAACAGCAGGTTGTCACGCAGGACGCCCGCGTTGTTAACCAGGATCGTCGGCGCGCCGAGTTCCTCGACGATCCGGGCTACGGCCGCCTCGACCTGCGCCTCGTCGGAGACGTCCGCGCCGACCGCGATCGCCCTGCCGCCGGCGGCGGTGATCTTCTCGACGGTGTCCTTGCAGGCGGCCTCGTCGAGGTCGATCACGGCGACGGCGCGGCCCTCGGCGGCCAGCCGTACCGCGGTGGCGGCGCCGATGCCGCGCGCCGCGCCGGTGACTACCGCGACCCGCTGTTCAGTGGTGGACATTGCTGCTTCTCCTCGCCCTTGAGAGAACCTGTCAGGCCCTTCGGGGGACCTCGTGGTGCGGTGAGCGACCGCTTAGTACCTTCAGCACAGGTGACGCTAGAAGCCCTGGCACCCGGTGTCAACGGCCCACTCGGCCGTTGTGATCCATTACCTCACCAGGAGGTCCAGCAGGCGCTCGGTCTCGGCGGCCGGGTCGGCGGTGAGCCCGGTGTGCACGGGACCGGGCTGTACGACGGTGGAACGGGGCGCGATCAGCCAGCGAAAGCGCCGCCCGGCGTCGTCCCGGGCGGCCTGCCCCGCCTCCTCACCGCCCGCGCAGTGGCGCTCGACCGCATCGAGCGCCGCCCGGATGCCTGCCACGTCGGCCCGCGGGTCGAGCGCGAGCAGCCGGGCCTCGTCCAGATGGGTACGAGCACCGACGTAGGCCTGCGCGCGGCTGTAGACGATCACGCCCGCGTTGATGCACTCGCCGCGCTCCACGCGCGGTACGACCCGCAGCAGGGCGTACTCGAACACGTCCCGGTCGCCGCCCTGGCCCGCCCGGGTGATGTGCCGTTCGGTGACATGGCCGGCCATGTGGATGTGGGTGTCGCTCACTTGGTCCCCTCGATGCCGCTGATGCGTTCGTGGACGGCCTGCGCCCGCGCGAGCAGCGGCCCGGCGTAGGCCCGCCGCAGCTCGTCCGGGGTGTCGAAGCCCGGCTCGTCGGTGAGCCAGGTGTCCGGGATCTCGGCGGTGACCTCGGCCAGGAGGTCCTCGGTGACCCGGGGTGCCAGCTCCGCGGCGGCGGCGGTGACGTCCGGGGCGAAGCGGGCGAGGGCGTGGTCACCGGCGTCGTAGGGGCGCGCCGCGGAGGCCTCGGCGGAGGGCCAGTTGTGGTGCCAGATCATCGTCGCGCCGTGGTCGATGAGCCACAGCTCGCCGCTGTGCACGAGGAGGTTGGGGTTGCGCCAGGAGCGGTCCACGTTGTTGATCAGCGCGTCGAACCAGACGATCCGGCCGGCTTCCTCGGAGCTCACCGGGAAGGCGAGCGGATCGTAGCCGAGGGCACCGGAGAGGAAGTCCATGCCGAGGTTGGTGCCGCCGCTGGACCTGAGCAGCTCCTGCACCTGCTGCTCGGGCTCGCCGAGTCCGAGCACCGGGTCCAGCCGGACGGTGACCAGACGCGGCATCCGGAATCCGAGGCGGCGGGCGAGTTCGCCGCACACCACCTCGGCGACCAGTGTCTTGCGGCCCTGTCCGGCACCGGTGAACTTCAGGACGTAGGTCCCGAAGTCGTCGGCCTCGACGAGCCCGGGCAGCGAGCCCCCCTCACGCAACGGCGTGATGTAGCGGGTCGCGGTGACTTCCTTGAGCATCGCCCCAGGTTACTGGGATCGCCGCTGGTTGCCGGGATGGGACCGACAGCAGATCCACAGCTGTGGCTCATGGCCGTCTCATGCCGGACGGCAAGGATCTGGGTGCCCGTCTGAACGGGTGGCGCCCGAGCGCCGTACCCCTGGACGGATCACGAGAAGCTCCGCGGAAGGGAACGCCACATGACCAGCGCATCGCCCCAGCCGGCCACCGGACCCGCCCGTCGTACCGTCGTGGCGGCGGCCGGAGCGGCGGGGCTCGCCGCCGCGCTGACCGCCTGCGGTTCGGGCGACAACTCGTCGGACACGACCGGCACCGGCTCCGGTTCCTCCGGCACGGCAGGTACGACCGGCTCCACCGGAGCCTCGCAGAACAGCGGCGGCTCCGCCGGCGGCACCGCGCTCGCCAAGACCTCGGACATCCCGGAGGGCGGCGGCAAGGTCTTCAAGGACCAGGGAGTCGTGGTCACCCAGCCGGCGGCGGGCCAGTACAAGGCGTTCTCGTCCAAGTGCACCCACCAGGGGTGTGCCGTGGGCAGCGTGGCGAACGGCGTGATCGTGTGCCCGTGCCACAACAGTCATTTCTCCGCCGAGGACGGCAGTGTGAAGCAGGGTCCCGCGACCAAGCCGCTGCCCGCCGCCAAGATCACGGTCTCCGGCGACGAGATCAAGCTGGCCTGAGCCCCCTAGGGCCGCCGCCCGCGCGGCCGTTGGAGGCAGCCGAGCACCTCGTCGGTGGTCGAGATCGTGGCGATCAGCGCGAGGGTGTGCCGGATCATCGCGGGCGTGTAGTCGGCGGGCACCCCCGCGATGGCGTCGGCCGGGACGACGGCGGTGTAGCCGAGGTTGACCGCGTCGAACACCGCGTTGGGTATCGCCACGTTGGCGGAGACGCCGGTGACGATCAGCGTGCGGCAGCCGAGATTGCGCAGCAGGGCGTCGACGTCGGTGCCGTGGATCGGGGACAGGCCGTGCAGCCGGCGTACGACGAGGTCCTCCTCACCGACCTCGATCGGGGGTGCGACGCGCACCGCGGTGGTGCCGGACAGCTGTTGGACGGGGAGCCGTTCCGCGGCCCGGAACAGCCGGGCGTTGCGGCTCGCCCCCCGGCCGTCCGGGCGGCGCTCGGCGATCGCGTGGATCACCTGGACCCCCGTCTCGTGGGCGGCGGCGACGAGCCGGGCGACCTGGCGCAGCGCACCGGAGGAGCGGGCCTCGCGGGCCAGGTCGGGCAGGGCGCTGTCCGGTCCGACGACGCCCTGCTGGCACTCCACGGTGAGCAGGACGGTGTGCCCGGGGTCGAGGAGTTCACGGAGCTGTTCGTACGACGGCATGACGCGCCCCCTGGCCACGAACGGTTTTCTTTTCTGACGTGATGTCAGAGGATCTCCAGGACACGATAGTTCTCTGGCACGACGTGGGAGAAGAGGGGGCCGCATGACCATCACTCAGCAGCGCCGGGGCCGGAAGATCATGATGACGCCCGGCGAGCTGGACACGTTCCTCACCAGTCAGCGCACCTGCCGGGTCGCGACCGTCTCGGCGGACGGCACTCCGCATGTCAGCGCGCTCTGGTTCGCCTGGGACGGCACCTCGCTGTGGCTGTACTCGGTGGTGCGCAGCCGGCGCTGGGCCCAGCTGCGGCGCGATCCGCGGGTGGCTGTCGTGATCGACTCCGGCGAGGAGTACGACCAGTTGCGCGGGGTCGAGCTGTCCGGGCGGGTGGAGTTCGTGGGCGAGGTGCCGCGCACCGGGGAGCTGTGCGCCGAACTCGACACAGCGGAGACGCTGTTCGCGCGGAAGAACTTCGGTCTGGACGAGATGCCGCACGACGGACGGCACGCCTGGGCACGGCTGACCCCGGAGAAGATCGTGTCCTGGGACTTCCGGAAACTGGGCGGGGCGTAGAGCTCAGCCGAGTTGCTGCGCGGCGGTGCGCAGGGCGTCGACCGCGGCCCGGATCGAGGGGCGGCGGTCGGCGTCGGCCCGCCAGACCACATACACGTGCCGGCGCACCCGCTGCCTGAGCGGCACCATGACCACGCCGTCCGGGACCGGGTGGCGGCCCAGCAGCGGTGCGATGCAGACACCCAACCCGGAGGCCACCAGGCCGAGTTGGGTGTGGGTCTCGCCGGCGCGGTGGCCGACGATCGGTTCGACGCCCTTGGACCGCAGCGTGAACATCAGCCACTCGTGGCAGAACTGACCCTCGCCCCAGGTGATCCACTCGTCCTCGGCGAACTCGGTGAGGTCCACCTCGTCCCGGTCGGCGAGGCGGTGCCCGAGCGGCATGGCGACATCGGCCGGGTCGTCCATCAGGGGCGCCTTGACCAGGCCGTCGGGCACCGGCATCGGCTTGTTGTACCAGTCCAGGACCACCGCGAGATCCAGGTCGCCACGGACGACACCGGCGATGCCCGGCTCCGGCTCCAGCTCGCTGGAGCGCACGCGCAGCCCGGGGTGCTCGGCCCGCAGTGCGCCGAGCGCGGCCGGGAAGAGCCCCCGGGCGGCGGTCGGGAACGCCGACAGCCGTAGTTCGCCGACGACCTGCCCGCGGTGCGCCTCCAGGTCGGACTCGGCCAGTTCGACCTGCGAGAGGATGCGCGCCGCGTGCTCCGACAGCAGTCGGCCGGCGTCCGTGAGCCGCACGCCCCTGCCGTTCTTGGCGAGGAGCTGCTGCCCGATCTCACGCTCCAGCTTGCCCAGCTGCTGGGAAACGGCGGACGTGGTGACGTGCAGCGCGTCCGCCGCGGCGCTGACCGAGCCGTGCCGGGCGAGGGCGTCGAGGGTGCGCAGGCGCTCCAGGTTCAACATGTAAGTGATTCTAAGAGGTTTCTCGTGCGAAATCTCGATTGTGCTACGAGGTTGCCTGGAGCATCGTGGAGGCCATGAGCACGGTCACCGCAACCCGCACCCAGTCCCCCGCCCCCGCCCGTCCCCGCGCCCGCCTGGACTGGCGGCTGCGCTTCGGCGCGCTGTCCCTGATCTGGGGCTTCAGCTTCCTGTTGATCAAGGTGGGCACGGCGGGATACGCGCCCTTCCAGGTCACTCTCGGGCGTCTCGTGTTCGGTACGGCGGTACTGGCGGCGGCGATGGCGGCCAAGCGGGAGCGGCTGCCGCGCGGGGCCCGGCTGTGGGGCCATATGGCGGTCGCCGCGTTCTTCCTGAACGCCCTGCCGTTCTCCCTCTTCGCCTACTCGGAGCTGACGATTCCGTCCACGCTGGCCGGTATCTGCAACGCGACGTCGCCCCTGTGGGGGATGGCCCTGTCGCTGGTCGCCCTCTCCGAGGACCGGCCGACCCGGGTCCGCGTGGCCGGACTCGGACTGGGGTTCCTGGGCGTCCTGACGGTGCTGGGTGCCTGGCAGGGCTTCCACGGGCTGGACGCCACGGGTACGACCTTGGCCCTGCTGGCGTCGCTGAGCTACCCGGTGGGCTGGATCTACGTCCGGCGGACGCTGGCGGGGACGGGCAACTCCCATCTGTCGATGACGGGGGCGCAGCTGATGCTCGCAGCGCTTCAACTGGCCGTTGTCACACCACTGTTCACCAGCTTTCCCGCACACTTCTCGCTGGTTCCGCTGCTCGCGATCGCCGCGCTGGGGGTGTTGGGCACGGGGCTGGCCATGCTGATCCAGTACGGGTTGGTCACTGAGGTCGGGCCCACCACCGCGCAGATGGTCACGTACTTCATTCCGGTCATCGCGACGGGTGCGGGCGTTGCCATTCTCGGGGAGTCGTTGCGGTGGACCACGCCCGTCGGAGCGGTGATCGTTCTGGCGGGGGCGGCGCTTACGCAGATGCAGCGGAAGGGTGCCTGAGGGGGCTGCGGGTTCGTGTGCGGGCGCGGGTCCGTTGTGGATACGCAGCGGCGGCGCTGGAAGGTCCACGACAGGTGGCTCTTGCTTCGACTTCCGACGTGGGCTCGCCGCAGGTGGCGCGCTTCTTGGAGGCAAGGGCTCGTCTGGTGGAGCCCACCGTGCAGCCGGCCCCCGCCGATCTGCTGCTGCCCGTCGTGGCCGCCTGGTACGGCATCACCCGCAGGGAGCACGGCGTACTGGAACTGGCGCTCGAAGGGCTGCCCGCCCAACAGATCGCCCGCCGCCTGAGCCTGTCGCTCCACACGGTCAACGACCACTTCAAGGCCGTCTACCGCAAGACCAGAGTAACGTGCCGCGAAGAACTGATCTCAGGACTGTGCCGCTGATGCGCGTACGGGCCGATCACCCGGCCACCTCGGGCAGCGCGGGCTTGTTCATCGACGAGTTGGTGCGCTCGCACACCCGTAGCCGTAAGCCCGCATCCAGGCTCGGAGCAGGGTGCTCGGGGTCGTGGTCGAGGTGACCGGCCGGCGTCGTGAACTCGTCGCGCGGGACAGCAGCCGCTCACCCCGCTCGTCGATCACCGGACAGTGGTGACTCACGGGCTCTCAGACATAGACGCGGGCCGGAGACGGGCGCACCGCTGCTGACACCGCGTCCGCCAAGGGGCTGATGTCCTCCTCGGTGAGTGTCGAGATCGTGATGCGGATGCCCGGCCGGGAGGCCACGCGGAAGCGGGCGCCCGGAGCGACCGCCCAGCCCTGCTGGAGGAGACGGGCCACCGCGCCCGTCTCGTCCGGGACCGGCACCCACACGTTCATGCCGCTGCGCCCATGAGAGACGACTCCGCGCTCCGCCAGCGCCTCGACCAAGGCGTCCCTCCGGGCCGCGTACGCCTGCGCCACCGTCACCCGGTCCACCGCGCCCTCGGTCCACAGCCGGGCCACGGTCCGCTGCAGCAGCAGGCTCACCCAGCCGGGGCCCAGACGCTGGCGGCCCCGGACGCGGTCGACGGTGACCGGGTCGCCGGTGAGGACAGCTACCCGCAGGTCGGGGCCGTAGGCCTTGGAGGCGGAGCGGACGACGGCCCAGTGGCGAGTGACGCCCGCGAGGGGGTGCAGCGGGAGGTCGACGATGCCGTGGCCGTGGTCGTCCTCGATGAGCAGGGTCTGCGGGTGGTCGCGCAGGACCGCACGCAGGGCACGCGCGCGCGTGGCGGTCAGCGAGGCGCCGGTCGGGTTCTGGGCGCGGTCGGTGACGATCAGCGCGCGGGCCCCGGAATCCAGGGCGTGGCGCAGGTCTTCGGGGCTCGGTCCGTCGTCGTCCACGCCCACGGGGACGGTCCGCAGGCCCAGGGCGGGAACCAGGTCGAGGACACTGCCCCAGCCGGGGTCCTCGACGGCGACCGCGTCGCCCGGTTTGAGGTGCGCGGCGAGAACGCGCTCGATGGCGTCGAGGGAACCGGACGTCACGGTCAGCGGACCGTCGGGGACGCCGTCGGCGTCGAGTTCGGCGCGGGCGATGCGGACGAGGCCCGGGTCGACCGGGTCGTCGCCGTAGAGGACGGGCCGCCGGTCGCCCTCCTCCGCCGCCGCGACCAGGGCGGCGGTGAGGTGGGGCAGCAGAGCCGGGTCGGGGTTGCCGGTGGCCAGGTCGCGGCCTCCGGCGGGGACCTCCACCCGCAGTTCCTCACGGCCGGTGGTGGCCGGCTTGGGCCGGATACGGCTGCCCCGGCGGCCGGCCGTCTCGATCACGCCTCGTTCGCGCAGGGTGCGGTAGGCGGCCGCGACGGTGTTGGGGTTGACGCCGAGCCGGGCCGCCAACTCCCGCATGGGCGGCAGGGTCTGGCCCGGCCGCAGGTCACCGGCGCCGACCGCGCGCTCGACGCTGGCCGCGATCTCTGCTGCGCCGCGCCCTTCGATGGGATACTCTCCTAGCACAAAGAACATTATGCACTAGTGCAATACTGAACGCCAGCTCACCATTGCTCGCCTTGGAGGGACCGTCATGCAGGGGACGACCGAGGAAAACCAGGCCGCCGCCTACACCCCGACCGACCGCACCGTGCCCACCCGCTCCGCGGACCGGGCGTCGTACGACAAGGAGCTGGTGCACTCGATACTCGACGAGGGGTACGTGTGCCATCTGGGATTCGTCCGCGACGGGGCACCGGTGGTGCTGCCGACGCTGTACGGGCGGGTCGGTGAGCGGCTCTATGTGCACGGGTCCACCGGTTCCCGCCCGCTGCGGATGACCGGCGAGACCGACCCGGGTCTGCCGGTGTGCCTGACGGTCACCCACGTGGACGGGCTGGTGCTGGCCCGCTCCGCCTTCCACCACTCCATCAACTACCGCTCCGTGGTCGTGCACGGCGTCGCGCGCCAGGTCACCGACCCCGAGGAGCGGCGGGTGGCGCTGGACGCGCTGGTGGACCACGTCGTACCGGGCCGCGCCGCCGACTCCCGGCCCGCGAACAAGAAGGAGCTGGCCGCCACCGCGGTGATCCGCCTGGACCTGGACGAGGTCTCGGCCAAGGTCCGCACCGGAGGCGCGAACGACGATCCGGAGGACCTCGCGCTGCCGCACTGGGCCGGCGTCGTCCCGCTCCGCAAGGGCTACGATGCGCCGGTGCCCAACGCCGACCTGGCGGCCGGCGTCGAGCTGCCGGACTATCTGACCGCGCTGTAGACCACGGACAGCACCTACACCCGGACCGACTCCCGGCCGCCGCCCCCGCGGGCCTCGCTCACCGCCAGGCCCGCGACCGCGCCGAGCAGGAGCAGGATGCCGGCCGTGGTGGTCACCGTGAGGCGCTCACCGAGCAGGACGACGGCGAGCACGGCCGCGGTCACCGGTTCCAGCAGCATGATCACGGAGACGGTGGCGGACCGTACGACGGCCGCCCCGGCGAAGTAGAGCGCGTACGCGAGAGCCGTGGGCACGGCGGCGATGTACACCACCAGCCACAGCAGCCGGGCCGGGTGGGCGGTGTGCGGGAGCAGGCCCTCGTGCAGCGCGAACGGCAACAGGCACAGGCCGGTCACTGCGAAGGCCCCCACGGTGGTGCCGGAGGCGTCGGCGCCGCCGCCCCTCCCCCACCAGCGGGTCAGCAGGGTCATGGCGCCATAGCCCGCGGCCGAGGCGAGCGCGAGGAGCACGCCTGCGGGCCGCACGGTCGCGGCCGAGCCGCCCAAGGTCAGGACGGCCAGCCCGGCGAGTGCCCCGGCGACGGCCGACGCCCCGCCGGCACCGAGCTGTTCCCCGAGCAGCAGCCGGGCACCGAGCGCGATGAGCACGGGGCCCGCGCCGAGGGTGACGACGGTGGCCACGGCCAGTCCGGTCGACTCCACGGCGGCGAAGTAGGCGGTCTGGAACACGGCCAGACCGAGGCCGGTGGCGAGGACCTTGCCGGCCCTGCGGAGCAGGGGTTCGGTGGTGGCCGGGCGGACACGCGGGCGCAGTCCTCGTCCGGCGAGCAGCAGGACGAGGCCGAGCGCGCAGCGCCAGAAGGACAGTCCGAAGGCGCCCATGTCGCTGGTCCGGTAGACCAGGGAGGCGGCGGCTCCGGCCGTGCCCCAGGCGGCACCGGTGATGATCAGGCAGAGCAGGCCACGCCCGACGGGCAGGCCCGAAGCAGTGTCAGACGTCGTCGGGCGACTCGTCGACAAGGGATTCGCCGACAAAGGATTCGTCGTCAAGGGATTCTCTCCGCAGAAACGCACCCAGGGTGCGGAAGTTCGAGAGCGTCCCGCTGCAGCGGGACGCGCGGACTTCATCTGCGGGCAGCACCGTCCGGCCCGGCGCAGCTGCGCGGGGCTGGTGTCCCGGAGGCCCGCCTCAGGCGGCCGGGGGCGGAAGGACGAGCGTGGACGGCATGACCGGCACCCTATGCGGCCGTACCGTGGGGCGACAACTCGCGTTCGGCTCCGCCCGCGGCCACCGGCTCGGCGGACCCCTTGGCCGGGGCGGACGACTGGGCGATGAACGCGCCGACCAGGACGACCACACCGCCGGCCACCTGCGGCGCCGACAGATGCTCGCCGAGCAGCACCCAGGCCAGCACGGTCGCGATGACCGCCTCCAGGCAGGCGACGACACCGGCGACCTGCGGGGACAGCCGCCGTACCGACAGCACACCGGTGACGTACGCGACGACGGTGGCGATCAGCACGATCCAGCCGAGCAGGGCGAGGGCCGGTACGGCGGTGCCGTTCAGGTCGGCAGAGCCGGTGAGCACCGACCAGCGCATGCTCCAGGGGCGGGCGACGGCCGTGAGGACGAGGGCGCCGACGAGCAGGCCGTGGGCGATGACACCGAGCGGGTCCGGTGCCGCGTCGCCCGCGTCGCTGCCCTGGTCGGCCAGGACGAAGTAGCCGACCTGGCAGCAGGCGGCGCCGAGCGCGAGCAGCAGTCCGAGGGCGTCGAAGCTGAGCCCCGACCAGACCTCCACCACACAGGCGAGGCCCCCGGCGGCGAGGACGACGCCGAGCGCGGCGGCGCGGGTCACCGGCCGCCGCTGCACGAACCGCACCCAGCCCAGCACCAGCGCGGGAGCCAGGTACTCGATGAGCAGCGCCACACCCACCGGGATGCGGGAGAGCGCGGCGAAGTAGCAGGCCTGGACCCCGGCGACGGCGAGCAGTCCGAATCCGGCGAGCAGCGCGGGACGGCGGTGCAGCAGGGCGCGGTGCCGTACCGCGAGCGGCAGCATGACGAGGGCGGCGCCGGCCACCCGCAGCCAGACCACGTCGAGCGGGTCGAGCCCCGCCTCGATCAGCGGTTTGGCGGCCACTCCGGACCCGCCGAAGGCGAGCGCGGAGGCAAGTGCGAGACCGAGCCCGGCGCCCTTGCCGCGGCTGCCCTCACTGCTCTCTGACGTATGCACCGGCACATGATGACAGGCGGCGACATGAGCGTCACCCCTGTTGACACCTGTCTCAGGGGCTGGACATGCGGGGGCTCAGCGGGCAGCGCCTCCGTCGCCGGCGTACTCCTCCGCCGGGCCGGCTTCGAGCCGGGTGTTCAGGTCGCGGATGCCCGCGCGCGCCAGCACCTCGACGGCCCGGGAGGCGGGATCCGCGGTGAGGGTGGCGAGGAGGTCGATGCCGTGCACGCGGGGCTCACCGCGCAGTCGGGCGCGGTCGCGGGCCCCGTCCAGTGCGGCGGCCGCGGCGGGCGACCAGCCGGCGGTGTCCCCGGGTTCCCGGGCGCCGCGAACGGCCTGTCCGGGGACGGCGGGGAGCGCACCGGAGTCCTCCACGCTGCCCTGCCAGCGCAGTCCGTAGCCGATGCTGCGCTGCACGAGGTAGCCGAGCAGCCGGGCGAGCTGCGGCGGCCCGCCGACGGCGGCACGCACCTCGGGATCGTGTTCCAGCAGGGAGTGCAGCAGATGCGCGGTGTCGATCTGCCGGTCGCCGTCCCGGACGGCCCTCCGCCGGGCACCGGCGACCACCGCTGCCAGCTCGGCGCCGAGCGCGGCATCGTCGTCCATGTGCGCAGCCGCCTCGTCATGGGCGGCCCGACGGGCTGTACGGGGTTGCACATCCTCTACCCCATCAGCCTCAACGGGCCGAGTCATCCACGGGCGGAACCATCTTTGCATCCCACACAGAGTGGACATCGCCGCTCCGGATCTCCTCCTCAGGGAGGAGATCCGGCCGATCAGGGGTCGACGGCAGGCAGTACCGCACCGGATTCTGACGGTTCATCAGTATTGAATGTTCGTGCCCTTGCGGCTACGTTCCGCGACACCGTAGCCCGCTACGCCCGATCCGAAGGGGTGGTCGCATGGCCGAAGTCAGCGCGGAGGCACGTATCGAGGCACCGGCCGAGAAGGTGTGGACCCGGCTCACCGACTGGTCGTCGTACGGGGAGTGGAACGCCACCCACACCAGCTTCCCCAAGGGCGGGCCGGACACGCTGGCCGTGGGCGGGACGTTCCAGGAGAACATGAAACTGATGGGCTTCCCGGCCGAGGTCGACTGGACCATCGAGGAGCTGGAACCGGCGCGGGTGTTCGCCATCCGGGGCAAGGGCCCGATGGCGGTGACGGTCGCCACCCGCTACACCCTCACGCCCGACGGGGACGCCACGAGCGTCCGTATCGACGGCGAGTTCACGGGCGCCGCGGTGTCATTGATGGCGGGCAAACTGAAGGACTCGGCGACGGCCGCGCTGAACGAGTCGCTGCGCAAGCTGGCCGGCCTGGTCGCCTGAGCCCCGGCGGGCCGGGCACGCGAAGGCGCCCCGCGCGGACCGCCGCGCGGGGCGCCTTGCCCGACCGCGAGCTCAGTGCTCGTCGGCCAGGATCAGATACAGCTTCTTGCGGGCGTCGTTGATGACGGCCAGCGCCTTCTCGCGCTGCTCCTTGCTGCCGGTCTTCCAGACCTGCCCGAAGGCTTCCATCAGACCGAAGCCCGCCTGGCGGATCTCACCGAGCGCCTCCCAGTCGACCCCGCGCGAGGCCTCCTCCCAGGGGGCGTCCGGGCCCTCGTCGGCCACGACACGCCCGTCCTCGGTGAGGGCGAACAGCTTCTTGCCGCCCTCGCTCTCGCTTGCGATCAGGCCCTCGTCCTCCAGCAGTTGGAGGGTGGGATAGACCGAGCCGGGGCTGGGCTTCCAGGCGCCGCCGCTGCGTTCGGCGATCTCCTGGATCATCTCGTAGCCGTGCATGGGACGGTCCTTGAGCAGGGCCAGGATCGAGGCCCGCACATCACCGCGCCGCGCCCGCCCCCTCGGGCCACCGCGCCCCCGGGGCCCCCAGGGGCCGGGCCCGAATCCGGGTCCGCCGGGGCCGAACCCCGGACCACCCGGACCGAAGGGCCCGAAGGCGGCCCGCCGCCCGTCGAATCCGCCCCTGCCGCGCAGGCCGGGGCCCTCGTGCCGATGTCCACGCTCGAATCCGTGGGTACGCATCGCGATCACTCCATTCCATCGATGATCTGTCACGTCTGTATCGCGTATCGTTCGCGATGCCTCAACGATATATCGGTATCGATCGCATGACAAGACCCGTGTCAGGACGCCGGGTGTCCTGCCTCCGACGACCCGGCCCCTGTCTCAGGCGATCTGGTCCGGTTCGCCGGTTGTCTCGAGCGATCTGGTTCGGACGGTGTACGGAACGGGTGGTCGTGGTGGGGGTTCGTCGGCGCCGACGGGGTCGGACAACTGGGATCGCCGGCCCGATTTTGGGACGAGCCCTTCGAACGTGCCGCTCCGGTCCGGAAGTTCATCGCGTTCAAGAGGCAGAAGAACTTCACGTCCGGCTGGTCGGGGACTTGGGGCAGCCGTTTCAGGCGAATCTGCGCCGCTGGCACGCCACCGGTGACCGCGTCGGCGACCGGGAGACGGTGCTGCCGGCGCTCCATCACCCGTTCTGGAAACGTGAGCTGACGGCCGATCTGCTCTCAGCTCCGCTGAACGGCGGGACGGTCGTCAGCCCTGGCGGCGGGGAGGACATCGTGAGGCCTGCGCGTCCGGGACGGTTGCGGCTGGGTGCCCGCGCCATGGATGTCCGCCAGGTTCTTGGGCCGGGCCGAACCTCGGGCGGTGGCAGCGATGCGCCGGGCCGAACCTCGGGCGGTGGCAGCGATGCGCCGGGCCGAACCTCGGGCGGTGGCAGCGATGCGCCGGGCCGTCACGGAGAGCGTCCCGGCGTCCACGTCGTTGCGGGTTCATCGGCCAGGACAAGCGCAGTGGCAGCCTCTGAGACGTCACCGGCTCCCAGCGGTCGAGGCCGCCCGCGTCAGCCGACCATTTCCATAAATTATGAATATAAAAATGCTATGCTTCGAGCATGAGTCGTCAAGACACCGCTCCTGGCGCGTCCGCCGCCATCGGGGCAGCCCTCTACGGCCTGGCCACCAGGGCCGTGAGACGTCTGCCCCGGGACATGAGCCTGACGTCCGCCGCCACCCTGGCCACCCTGGACCGGACCGGCCCGCGGCGCATCACCGATCTGGCCGCGGTCGAGGGCGTCACCCAGCCCGCGATGACCGCGCTGGTCCGGGTGATGGAGGAGTCCGGCCTGGTCGAGCGGCGGGGCGACGCGTCCGACAAGCGGGTCACGCTGGTGTGCCTGACCGAGGCCGGCGCCTCCTATGTCCGGACGCGGCGCCAGGCGGGCATCCACGCGTTCGAGCGGTTGATCGGCGAGCTCACCGGCGACGAGGTCGAGGCCCTGGTGGCGGCCCTTCCGGCGCTGGAGCATCTGGCGGAGCTCGAAAGCCAGGACCGCGAAGGGCCGAAGCAGTGACCGGGCAGCCGGTCGGCGGGGTCGCGGTGAAGGCGTTCCCGGTGGCGCGTTCCGAGGCGCGGCTGCTGGTCCCCGCCCTGATGTTCATCGCTCTGGTCGTGGCGGCGGTCGCCAGCCTCGGGACGCCGCTCATCACCAGCGTGGCGACCTCGTTCCACGTCTCGCTCGGCAGCGCGCAGTGGACGCTGACCGTCGCGCTGCTCAGCGGCGCCGTCGCCACGCCGGTCCTGGGCCGGCTCGGCGCCGGCCCGCACCGGCGGGCCACGATCCTCGCCACGCTGGCGGTCGTCGTCGCCGGCAGCGCGCTCACCGTGCTGCCGCTGCCGTTCGCGTGGCTGCTGGCCGGCAGGGCGGCCCAGGGCGTCGGGCTCGGGCTGACGGCGCTGATGATGGGCGTGGCCCGGGACCACCTCCCCGAGGAGCGCAGCGCGGCCGTGATCGCCCTGATCTCGGTGGTCTCGATCATCGGGGCCGGCGTCGGCTACCCGTTGGCCGCACTGCTCGCCGAGCTCGGCGGGGTACGGGCCGCCTACGGCCTCGGCCTGGTCGTCACCGCCGCCGCCCTCCTGACCGCGTGGCGCTCCATGCCCGAAGCCCCCAAAGGCCGCTCCGCCCACGTGGACGTGGCAGGCGGGGTCGTCCTGGCCGCTGCGCTGCTCCTGGTGCTGTTCCTCGCCGGCGAACGGAATCTGTGGAGCCGGCACCTCGTGGTGGCGGCGGGCCTCGCCGTCGTCGCGGTGGTGCTGATCTGCGTCTGGGCCGTCATCGAGTTGCGCAGCACGACGCCCCTGGTAGATGTGCGGGCGGTGCGGCACCCGGCGGTCGCCGGGGCGAACCTCGCCATGTTCGTCGGCGGGATCGGCATGTACCTCCTGCTCACGCTCATCACCCGGTACGCGCAGACGCCGCACGGCGCCGGCTACGGCTTCGGGCTGACGACCTTCGTCGCCGGGCTGGTCCTCATCCCGTTCTCGGTACTCGGGTTCGTCGCCGGCAAGCTCACGCCGCGGGTCCGGACGCGGATCGCCGACCCCCTGCTCCTGGCCGGCAGCGCCGTCGTGGTCGGCGGCGGGTTCGCCCTGTTCGCGGCGGCCCGGTCGGACCTGGCCGAACTGTTCGCGGCGATGGGCGTGCTCGGCTTCGGCGTCGGCGGCTTCTCGGCCGCGATGCCCGGCGTCATCCTGGCCGTCACCCCCAAGAGCGAGACGTCGAGCGCCATGAGCCTCAACTACGTCGTCCGCAGCGTCGGGTACTCCCTGGGCAGCGCCATCGGCGGCCTGATCCTCGCCGCGGGCACCGGCCCCGGTCACCTCTTCCCCGACGACAGCGCCTACACCACCGCGGCGCTGGTCGGCATCGGCGCCATGGCGATCACGACGCTGACAAGCCTCGCTCTCGCCCGCCGACGCTCGTCCGAGACCAACCCGTAAGTCAGATGCACTCATCCCCACACTGGAGGTTCCATGCCCAAGGGCTACTGGGTCAGCGTCTACCGCACCATTTCAGATCCTGAGAAGCTGGCTGCTTACAACAAGCTGGCCCGCCTGGCCGTCGAGGCCGGGGGCGGTCGGACCATCGTCCGCGGCGGGCGGGTCGCGGCGTACGACGCCGGAATCGCCGAGCGCACCGTCCTGGTCGAGTTCGACAGCTTCGAGCAGGCCGTCGCGGCGCGCGAGAGTGCGGCCTACCAGGAGGCGCTGGTCGCCCTCTCCGACGGCGTCGAGCGCGACTTCCGCATCGTCGAAGGCATCGACTGACCGAGGCCCAATCGGTCGTGGGCGGCTGTCTTCGGTCTTGATCGTCTGTCAGCGGCCGAGTTCGAGGTTCGTCAGGACGAGCAGGGCGCGGAGCAGGTTGGTGGCGCGGGCGGGGCTCGTGCGGAGTTTGGTGAGGATGCGCCAGGTCTTCAGGCGCGCGAAGCGGGGGGATACCGCCGGTGTACGGGAAACGTGCCAGGACTCGTGAATTGGCCTTGGGCCGGCGCCCGGCGCAGCCACTAGCGTCGGCGCCATGCGCATTCGAATCGTGGACGCCTTCACCGACCGCCCCTTCGCCGGCAACCCGGCCGGAGTCCTGCTCCTGGACGACGTCTTCCCGGACGACGACTGGCTCCAGAACGTCGCCATGGAGGTCAACCACGCCGAGACGGCGTTCGCCCACCGGCTGCCCGAGGGCGGCGAGGCGGACTGGGCACTGCGCTGGTTCACGCCCGTCGCCGAGGTGGCGATGTGCGGGCACGCCACGCTCGCCACGGCCCACGTCCTGCACACCACCGGCGCCCACGAGGGCCCGGTACGGTTCGCCACCCGCAGCGGCGTGCTCAGCGCCCACCCCGCCGAGGACGGCTCGATCACGCTCGACTTCCCGACGGCGCCGCTCCGTCCGGCCGAGATCCCGGCGGGGGTCGCCGAGGCGCTCGGGGCACAGCCGGTCGCGGTCTTCGACACCGGTCCGAACGTCGGCGACCTGCTGGTGGAGCTGGCCGACGAGAAGACAGTCCTCGGCCTCACGCCGGACCTCAAGTCCCTGTGCGCCTACTCCGCGCGCGGCATCATCGCGACCGCACTCGCCGACGACGCCTCCCGCGGCTACGACTTCGTCTCCCGCTGCTTCTTCCCGAACGTCGGCATCGACGAGGACCCGGTCACCGGCAGCGCCCACACCGCGCTCGCCCCGCACTGGTCCGCGCGCCTCGGCCGGGACGACCTCACCGGGCTGCAGGCCTCCCGCCGTACCGGCCTGGTCCGCACCGGCCTGCGCGGCGACCGCACCCTGCTCACCGGCCGCGCGGTCACGGTCATCGAGGGCGAACTGCGCGCCTGAACAGCCGCCGCGCCGCCGGCCGGTGGATACAGGGAGGCGGCCAGGTGCGCCACCGGCAGGCGCAGGCCGCGAGGACGGCCTGCCTGCGCCACCGGCCAGTGGGGACTACGGGGCCACCCGCCTGCGCCACCGCTGCTGGAGATCACGGCAGCCGCCGGCCGCCTGCACCACCAGTCCGTGGACATCACGGCGGCCTGCTTGCGCCACCGCTGGTGGAGGCCACGGGGACTGCCTGCGCCACCAGCCGGTGGAGACGACAGGGTGGCCGCATACGCCGCGGGCCGTGGCGGATGCGGGCCGTGGTCTGTCTGCGCGACCAGCCCCGTCGGTGCTCAGGCCGTCGGCAGCCAGCCGACCTTGCCCGCGAGAAGGGCGTAGCCGACGAACGCGCCGATGTCGAGCAGGGAGTGCGCGACGACCAGGGGGCCGACCCGCCCCCAGCGGCGGTACAGGTACACGAACACCACGCCCATGACCATGTTGCCGAGGAAGCCGCCGATGCCCTGGTAGAGGTGGTACGAGCCGCGCAGCACCGCACTGGCCACCAGCGCGGTCCCCGGGGTCCAGCCCAACCGGCCGAGCCTGCGCAGCAGATAGCCGACGACGATGACCTCTTCGAGGATCGCGTTCTGCAAGGCGGAAAGGATCAGCACGGGGTACTTCCACCACACGTCCGGCAGCGCCTCGGGGACGACCGTGAGGTTGAAGCCGAGGCCGCGGGCAGCCAGGTAGAAGGCGATGCCGGTGCTGCCGATCACGGCCGCGACACCAGCGCCCCGGGCCAGGTCGGGCCAGGGGCGGGTGCGGTCGAAGCCGAGGGTGCGCAGGCTGCCGCCCTCGCGCATGAGCAGGTGGGCGACCAGGGCGACGGGGACCAGCGCGGTGGCGATGCCGAACAGCTGCCAGGCGAGGTCCAGCCAGGGGCGGCCGGGCGCGGCCGAGGCGTTGAGGGTGGCCGCCTGGTCCTTCAGACCGCCCGGCTTGGTGACCGAGCCGATGAAGCTGATCAGCGCGGAGACCCCGCTCGCTCCCAGCGAGAGCCCGAGGACGAGCAGCGTCTCGTCCCGCAGGACCCGCTGCGGGTCGCGCTCCCGCGCCCCCGAATCAGCCACCGAGTCAGCCTCCACCTGCACCCCTGCCTCCAGCCGGCTCATGAGCCCCGCGGCTCACCTCTGCCCGGCAAGGATCGCAGAAGGAGATGTGAGGACAGCGTACGGGCCGCATGCAGGCTGCACCGGCACACGTCACCAGCTTCAGCCCCGCCCCACCCCGCACACCCGGCGGTCCGCACGGCGCGCGGCCACTCACGCCAACTCAGGCCCCATGCCACCGGAGCCACTCACCACCCTGCCCTCAGCCCAAGGCCACCGCCTCCGGCAACCCCACCGGCCACATGTGCACCGGCTCCCCCACGTGCATGAGCTCGGCATACCTCCGCGTCGTAGCGGCCAGCGCCGCCTCACGGGTCAGCCCCTGCTCCAGTGCCCGATGGAACGTGGCCGCCTGCCAGGACGCCCCGTTCACCCGGCGCCGGCAGCGCTCCTCGATGACGCCCAGGTACAGATCGCGGTCTGCCGCCTCCACACCCCACGCGTCGAGACCGGCCGCCGCCAGCGGCAGCAGTTCGTCGCGGATCAGGGTGACCGCGTCGACCTCGCCCGTGCCGCCGTAGCGCCCGCGCCGGGGCCACACGAACCGCGCGTCGATGCCGTACCGGCACGCCGCGTCGAAGTTGGCCTCGGCCGCCGCGAAGGGCAGTCTGGTCCACACCGGCCGGGACTCCTCGGCCAGGGCGCGCACCAGGCCGTAGTAGAAGGCCGCGTTGGCGATCACGTCGGTGATGGTCGGCCCGGCCGGCAGCACCCGGTTCTCCACCCTGAGGTGGGGGACGCCGTCGGCGATGCCGTACACGGGCCGGTTCCAGCGGTAGATCGTGCCGTTGTGCAGCACGAGTTCGGCGAGTCGCGGTGTGCCGCCCGCCTCGACGACGTCCAGCGGCTCCTCGTCGTCGCAGATCGGCAGCAGGGAGGGGAAGAAGCGCAGATTCTCCTCGAACAGGTCGTACGCCGAGCTGATCCAGCGCTCGCCGAACCAGGTGCGCGGCCGAACGCCCTGCGCCTGGAGTTCGGGCGGCCGGGTGTCGGTGGACTGCAGGAACAGCGGGGGCCGGGACTCGCGCCACAGTTCGTGACCGAACAGGAACGGCGAGTTGGCGCCGACGGCGATCTGAGCGGCGCTCGCCGCCTGCGCCGCGTTCCACACGTCCGCAAACCGGCCGGGAGTGACCTGCAGATGCAGTTGCAGAGAGGTGCAGGCGGCCTCGGGGACGATCGACTTGGACGTACAGACGAGGTGTTCCACGCCCTCGATGTCGAGCCGGAAGTCCTCGCCGCGCGCGGCCACGATCTGCTCGTTGAGCATGGTGTAGCGGTCGACCTCGGAGAGGTTGGAGGAGACCAGGTCGTCGCGGTCGAGAGTGGGCAGAATACCGATCATGACAATACCGGCGTCCACTTCGCCGGCCTTGCGGTCGGCATAGGCGAGCGAGGTGCGCAGTTCCTCGGCGAGCCGGTCGAATACCCGACCGCCCAAGCGGTGTGGTGCGATGTTGACTTCCAGGTTGAACATGGCGAGTTCTGTTTGGAAATCGCGGCTCGCGATGCGCTCCAGTACCTGGCCGTTCAACATTTTGGGCATACCGTCGGGCCCGGCGAGATTCAATTCGATCTCGACTCCCATGAGATTCCTGGGACGGTCGAATCGCTTCTCGCACAGCAGTCGCTCCAGTCCCGTCAGGCACTTCTGGAGCTTTTCGCGGTAGCGCTGGCGATCGGACAGGTCGAACTGCCCTGCCGCGACCTTCTCCCCCATCGAAGTGTCCCTCCTCGGATGGGCGGGCCGGCGATCCGGCCGCCGGGCTCCCGGGTCAGGGTGGATGATGCCCACCGGAAGCGATCGATAACGTCCCGCGCGGGCCCGGCGCCCGCTACTCTTTCGGAATGTTCCCCGCGGCACATTCACGGGGCATGTCACAGCCTGCACCTTCGGGTGCCCGCAACGCCTCGTGAAAAACGCCGATGACATTCGGCCGACCGTTACCGGTGCGTATGGCGAGGTCAGCGGCGGAAGGCGGGCGGGAAATCGGGAGGAGTCCCACAAATCTGCGGCGCATTACCGCCTTGTGTGACTTCCGGAAATGGGATAGATGAAACAACGGCCGAACACGCGTCGTATAAACTTCGCCCACAAGGCAGAAGGGTGACGCCCCAGGTCCTGGTTCCTGCCGTGTTCAGGCCGTCCCATGACGGGCGGCAGGCCGAGCCGCACCCTTGTTCACCGACCCGGGCCTCAACCCTTCCGGCCTTGCGTGAGCAGACAGCGCCGTCCGCCCCACCCCTCCTCGCGCCGTCGCGCCTGTCGTACGAGAGAGGCGACCCACATGCCGCTGCACGTGCCCCCTGCCCCCGTGCCTGCCCTGCGTTCCGTCCTCACCGCCCTGGGTTCGCCCACCGCGGTCCGTGAGGCCCGCACTCCCTCCCTGCGCGCCGCGCAGGGCCCTACGACACCCGAACTGCCGCTGCCGGTGCATGTGCTGGACCGGATCACCGCCCAGGGTCTGTCCGCGACCCGGCTGGCCGGCTGGCGCTTCCTGATCCGCTGCGGCGACCGGGCGGTGGCCGCGGCGGAGACCATGCTCACGCCCGACGGCTGGGCCTTCTCGCACTTCTTCGAGGGCCCGTACGTCGCCTCCACCGAGCGCGCCCTGCACCAGGCCGAGGCACTGCAACAGCCTCATCAGGCACGGTTGTTGTCCGTGCCCGGCCTGTACATGCTCACCCTGTGGCTGCACGGCGACCTCACGGCCGACGGAGCCGAGGGGCACCCGGTGGGCACCGACCTGCTCGTCCCGCTGGCGCCGGCCCCGCCGGGCATACCGGCTCACCGGCCGTTCCCGGTCACCGAGTTGCTGCCGGTGCTGACTCATCGCGCGACTCCCCTTCCACTGCTCGGGCCGCCCGTTCTCGACTCGCCCGCCGCCTGACGCACATCCGCGTACCCCGCTGCCCGCAAGGGAAGCGGGGTACGCCCATGTCAGCGGGTCTGGTCTGCATGGACTAGCCCTATCTGGCCACTGCGAACCACCCGAAGTGACAGTGCACTTCGACTGAACCGTCCGGGCGGGTGACGCGTCATGAACCTGTGAGAAGCGGTGCTGCGAAATCCCTGCGGAATGCCGCCCAGAGGGCAACACTGGGTTCCGACCGACTTATCACCACGGGGGACGGCCATGACCACAACAGAGCGAAAGATCCCATCCATGTGCCAGCACCAGCCGCCGTGTCCACCAGCCGAGTCCGCCGACCGGGAGTCCGCCCGTCTCGTGGCGCACCACCCGGAGCAGGGATGGAGTCTGCTGTGCAACGGCGTCCTGCTCTTCGAGGACACCGGTGAGCTGCTGCCCGACGGCAGGATCATCGCTCCGCACCGTCCGCTCGGTGCGGAGCAGGTGATGACCGCTGCCTGAGCGGAGCGAGAACAGAGCAAGAGCAACCTGAGGGGCCGGCCCGCACGTATCCCGTGCGCACCGGCCCTGACGTGTGTCCAGGGGTGACTACGGGCCGTGACCGGAGGCTGTCTCAGCGCCTCGCGCAGCGACTGGTACGCCGGTTCGGGCTCCAGTTGCTCGTCCCACGGCAGGGCCGCGCCCTCACCGGGGAAGACGGCCGGGACCCAGGAGTATCTGTCGTGCAGCAGCCGGTACCCGAGGCCGGCTGCAGCCGCCCGGAGAACACCGTCCGCCCGGCTGGTCGAATCGCCGGTACGGGAGTGGGATGGAAGGAAGCAACGGCCTTGCAGGGCGGGCACGTCCGCGCGAGAGACCCCGGCGTCGCCCGCGAGGAACGGTGGAGCGATGTCCGGTTACGACGCCTCGGCGACCGCGCGGGTGGTGGTCGGTGTGAGCGGCTCCCTGGGCAGCGTCACGGCCCTGCGGCGGGCCACCGCGCTGGCCCGCAGGCTTGGAGCCGAACTGTGGCCGGTGCTGGCCTGGGAACCGCCGGGCGGTGATCCCGCCGCGCGCCGCTCCCCCGCCGCCGGTCTGCTGGTCGAGGACTGGCAGCGGCTGGCCGGGCAGCGGCTGGCCTCCGTACTCGAGGAGATCTTCGGCGGGGACGCACCGGGTGTGCCGATGCACGCCGTCATCGTCCGCGGCGCCCCGGGGCCGGCACTGGTGGCGACCGCGAACCGGGAGAACGACGTCCTGGTCGTGGGCGCCGGTCGACGCGGCCTGCAGCGCGCCTTCTCGGGCCGGGTCTCCCGGTACTGCCTGGCGCACGCGGTCTGCCCGGTGCTGGCGGTGCCCCCGTCCCCGCTGGAGTCGCAGTTGCTCTCCGTCCACCGGCGCAACACCTGGCATCTGCGCATGGACATCCGGGGGCTTTGACGGGGGCCCTGGGGAAAGCGCCCCGGACGGCGAGTGCAGGCGTCGCGTCAAAAAGGCCCCCACAGCCATCAGGACAGCGTCAAGGTGGGCGACGGGCCTGCTCCATCGGCGCCGGCCCTGTCTACCGTCTCAGACATGAGGCACCGCAACGACGCGCTTTCCCGGCTCGCGGGCCGGCACCGGACCGGCACCGCCGGCGTGCTGCACGACCGCGACTGGGCGGCGGACGTGCGCGCGTCGCTCCGCTGCGCCGGTGTCCTGCTCGGCCTGCTGCTCTTCGTCGACTGGGCGGCCGGTTCCCTCACCTGGTGGCGCTGTGCCCTGTGGCCGGCCGTCGCGCTGCTGCTGTTCCTCGTCCTGTTCCCGGTACGGGTCTCGGCGGGTGCGGGCTGGCTGGCCACCCGCGGTCTGCTGCGCACCCGCCGGGTCCGCACGGATCTGCTGATCGCGGTGCGCCCGCTGGACGGCGTGGCCCAGCGGCTGGTCCTGCGCGACACCCTCGGCAACCGGGTCGAGATCGACCCCGGGACACTGATCCGCAATCCCGGTCTGTGGTACCTCCTCGACGAGGGCGCCCGGGTGTCCGAGGCGGCGGGCACCCTGCTGTGCGGCACGACCGCCCTGCACCGCCTCGCCCGCCGTATCGACCGCGAGACGGCCCTGGGCGTGTTCCGGGCCTCCGGCTTGGAGTGAGGTGGTGCGCCGGCCCAGGACATGACACTCGGTGGCCGTCCCGGCGTGGCGGTGGGGGCCGTTGCCCCGGACGGCCGTGCTCCCGGCCACCGGCTCCGGCCTCGCCTTCTTGATGCGACTCTGCTGCTCTCGCGCCATTCTTAACGCAAGATTGACGCCTCCCGAGCCCTGATCCATGGGCCCAGGCGTCACTCTCTGCTTACGCTGGTGCCGCCGTCCGCGTGATGGCCGGAAAAGAGCTGAGCCGCACACAGGAGCACGCCGATGGCCACGACCGAGCACCCCCCTCCCAGTCGCTTGCGCAACTGGATGCTGGAGGGGCTGTCCGACATGGGCAAGCACGGCGGCCACACCGGGCCCCACGCCGAACCGGAGCCCCCGCACAAGGGCCAGCGCTGGTGGCGCGTGATGTGCCTGACGGGTGTCGACTACTTCTCGACCCTCGGTTACCAGCCCGGCATCGCGGCTCTGGCGGCCGGCCTGCTGTCCCCGATCGCGACGATCGTGCTCGTCGTCGTCACCCTGGCCGGCGCCCTGCCGGTCTACCGCCGCGTCGCCGAGGAGAGCCCGCACGGCGAGGGCTCCATCGCGATGCTGGAACGGCTGCTGTCGTTCTGGCAGGGCAAGCTGTTCGTACTCACCCTGCTGGGCTTCGCCGCCACCGACTTCCTCATCACCATCACCCTGTCGGCCGCCGACGCCTCCACCCACCTGGTGGAGAACCCGCATCTGACCAGCGCCCTGCACGGCCACCAGATGGTGATCACGCTGTTCCTGGTGGCACTGCTCGGCGCGGTGTTCCTGAAGGGCTTCCTGGAGGCGATCGGTGTCGCGGTCGCCCTGGTCGGCGTCTACCTCGCGCTCAACCTGGTCGTCGTGATCGTCGGCCTGTGGCACGTCCTCACCGCGGGGCATGTGGTCACCGACTGGTCCAGCGCCCTGACGGCGGAGCACGGCAACGTGTTCGTCATGGTCGGCGTGGCTCTGATCGTGTTCCCGAAACTCGCCCTCGGCCTGTCCGGCTTCGAGACCGGTGTCGCCGTCATGCCGCACGTCCAGGGCGACACCGGGGACACCGAGGACAAGCCGACCGGCCGGATCCGGGACACCAAGAAGCTGCTCACGACCGCAGCGCTCATCATGAGCTGCTTCCTGATCGCCACCAGCTTCATCACCACACTGCTGATCCCGGAGAAGGACTTCAAGACGGGCGGCCCGGCCAACGGCCGTGCCCTCGCCTACCTCGCGCACCAGTACCTCGGCGGCGCCTTCGGCACGGTCTACGACATCTCGACCATCGCCATCCTGTGGTTCGCCGGCGCCTCCGCGATGGCAGGCCTGCTCAACCTCATGCCGCGCTATCTGCCCCGCTACGGCATGGCCCCGCACTGGGCGCGCGCGGTACGCCCGATGGTGATCGTCTTCACCCTGGTCGCGTTCCTGGTGACCTGGATCTTCGACGCCAACGTCGACAAGCAGGGCGGCGCGTACGCCACCGGTGTGCTGGTGCTGATCAGCTCGGCCGCGATCGCGGTGACCATCGCCGCGCACAAGGCCGGGCAGCGCAACTGGACCATCGGGTTCGGCGTGATCGCGGCGGTGTTCCTCTACACGACCGTCGTGAACGTCATCGAGCGCCCGGACGGTGTGAAGATCGGTGCCTGCTTCATCGCCGGCATCATCCTGGTCTCGCTGGCGTCCCGGCTGGCCCGTGCCTTCGAGCTGCGCGTGACCAGCGTGACGCTCGATCCGATGGCGGAACGATTCGTCCGGGACATGGCCAGCCGGAAGATGCGGTTCATCGCGAACGAGCCCGGCCACCGGGACAAGGCGGAGTACCGCGACAAGATCGAGCAGATCCGCGCCGACAACGACATGCCCGAGCAGGAGGACTTCGTCTTCGTCGAGGTCACGGTCACCGACCCCTCCGAGTTCGAGGCGAGCATGACCGTGCGCGGCGAGGTCCTGCACGGCCGCTACCGCGTGCTGACCCTGGAGTCCGCGTCCATCCCCAATGCCCTGGCCGCACTGCTGCTCCACGTCCGGGACAGCACGGGCTGCACCCCGCACATCTACTTCGAGTGGACCGAGGGCAACCCGTTCGCCAATTTCCTGCGCTTCTTCCTCTTCGGCCAGGGCGAGGTCGCTCCGGTCACCCGCGAGGTGCTCCGGGAGGCGGAACCGGACCGGGTACGTCGGCCGCGCGTGCACACCGGGTGAGACCGGACGCATACCGACAGGGCCGTATCGCGTTGTACCCAACGGCCGACCCGCGTCCACGGTTCCCAGCCGGTGGCCCTATCGTGACCGGCATGCAGTCCTACACGATCGGCCAGGCGGCACGGTTGCTCGGCGTGAGCCCGGACACCGCCCGCCGCTGGGCCGACGCGGGCCGGGTGGCAACCCATCGTGACGAGGCCGGGCGGCGGCTCATCGACGGCAGGGACCTGGCCGCGTTCTCGGTTGAACTGGCCAAGGCGGGCGGCGGCGAGGAGGACGCCTCCTACACCTCCGTGCGCAACGCCTTCCCCGGCATCGTCACGGCGATCAAGCTCGGTGACGTCGCCGCCCAGGTGGAGATCCAGGCGGGCCCGCATCGGCTGGTGTCGCTGCTGACCCGGGAGGCCGTCGAGGAACTGGGCCTGGAGGTCGGCATGGAGGCCACCGCGCGTGTGAAATCCACCAACGTGCACATCGACCGCGTCTGACACCGTCCCGGTTCACGGAGCTGCCGCCGACGCACGACCGGGTCCGGCCGGTACCGGAGCGTCACAGCGGTAACCGCCGTCCACCCGGATCGCCGTGACACCGCTGATGTGCCGGGCCCCGCACCGGTCCTGCGGCAGCACCAGCTGGGGGCCGGCCGTATCCAGCGGGGTGTCGTCGATGCGCACGCCGAGCAGGACGGGCGCGTCCGCGAAGTCCGGGTCGATCTCGGCCCAGGAGAGCACCGCGTGGTGGCCGTCGGTGCCGGTGACGGCGATGAGAAAGCGCAGCCGGTCCTTGCGCCGTGCCGGGTCGAAGCCGGGCCCCGCGTCGGTGAGGACGTCGTACAGGCGCGGGCCGGCGAACCGGTGGTGCTGGAGGCCGCTGGTCGCGCACTCGAAGCTGACATCCACCCGGTGCTGTGGCCAGCGCAGCAGGTCCGGCACCCGCAGCCGGCCGGGCCGGGCCAGATCACCGGTCAGGGCGAGTTCCGCGAGCGTCACCTGCGACCACCTCCCGCAGCACCGTACCCGCCGCGGCGCACCGTGCAAACGCACATGCAAGCTACAAGTCGCAACTCCGCAGCTCATGCGATGAGACAGGAGACTTACGGCTGGCAGATGCGGCAGTATCATCGCCGCACGGCCGGTCCCCCGGCCGTGTCAGGGCGCGACAGCTGTTCCGCAGAACCAGAGGAGTAGATCCGTGATGACCCGTTCCGTGCGCCGGACCCGGCGAGTGCTGCAGCTGGCCGGTGCGGGAGCCGCCCTGATGGCACTCAGCGCCTGCTCCTCCTCCAGTGACTCCTCCACCGAGCCGGCCAAGCCCGGCTCCGCCTCACCCAAGCTCTCGGGCACGGTCACCGTCTTCGCCGCCGCCTCCCTGAAGGAGAGCTTCACGACGCTCGGCAAGCAGTTCGAGCAGCAGCACCCGGGCACCAAGGTCAGCTTCAACTTCGGCGGCAGCGACATGCTCGCCGCGAGCATCACCGGCGGCGCCCCGGCGGACGTCTTCGCCGCCGCCAGTCCCAAGACGATGAAGATCGTGACGGACAAGAAGGACGCGGTCGGCACCCCGGCCACCTTCGTACGCAACCAGCTGGAGATCGCGACCCTGCCGGGCAACCCGGACAAGGTGTCCTCCCTGAAGGACCTGACCAAGTCCGGTCTGAAGGTCGTGCTCTGCGACAAGACCGTGCCGTGCGGTGCCGCCGCGCAGAAGGCCCTGGACGCCGCCGAGCTCAAGCTCACCCCGGTGTCCTACGAGCAGGACGTCAAGAGCGCCCTGAACAAGGTGGAGCTGAAGGAGGCCGACGCCGCGGTCGTCTACCAGACCGATGTGAAGGCCGCGGGTGGCAAGGTGGAGGGCGTGAAGTTCCCCGAGTCCGCCAAGGCCATCAACGCCTACCCGATCGCCCAGCTGAAGAACGGGCAGAACGCCGAGGCCGCCAAGGCGTTCATCACCCTCGTACAGTCCGCCGAGGGCCAGAAGGTGCTGAGCGAGGCCGGGTTCCTCAAGCCGTGACCTCGCTTCACAAGCCCGGCGTCGCGGCCGGCCCCCGCACGGGCCGGCCGCGGCGTCGGCGCGTCGGCGCGGGGGTCCGGCGCGGAGTGCCGTTGCCGCTGCTGCTGCCGGGCGTACTGGCGCTGGCGTTCCTGCTGCTGCCCCTGCTCGCGCTGCTGGTCCGCGCGCCCTGGCGCAGCCTGCCGGACCAGCTGACCAGCACGGAGGTGTGGCAAGCGCTCCAGCTGTCCCTGCTCAGCGCCACCGCGGCGACGGCCGTGAGTCTCGTGCTGGGCGTGCCGCTGGCGTGGCTGCTGGCCCGTACGGAATTTCCCGGCCGGGGCCTCGTACGGGCTCTGGTGACTCTGCCCCTGGTCCTGCCTCCGGTGGTCGGCGGTGTCGCCCTGCTGCTGGCCCTGGGCCGCAACGGGGTCATCGGCAAGTGGCTGGACGCCTGGTTCGGGATCACCCTGCCGTTCACCACCACCGGGGTCGTGATCGCGGAGGCGTTCGTGGCGATGCCGTTCCTCGTCATCAGCGTCGAGGGCACCCTGCGCGCGGCCGACCCGCGCTTCGAGGAGGCGGCGACCACGCTCGGCGCGTCCCGGTTCACCGCGTTCCGCCGGGTCACCCTGCCGCTCATCGCTCCCGGCATCGCCGCGGGCGCGGTCCTGGCGTGGGCACGGGCGCTCGGCGAGTTCGGGGCGACGATCACCTTCGCCGGCAACTTCCCCGGCCGCACCCAGACCATGCCTCTCGCGGTCTACCTGGCCCTGCAGAACGACCCCGACGCCGCCATCGCCCTCAGCCTGGTCCTGCTGACGGTGTCGATCGCGGTGCTGGCGGGTTTGCGAGACCGTTGGATGACGACACCATGACCACTCCTCGCCCCGCAGCCGCCGACGGCGCTCAGCCCCCGCAGGGGCCACCCGTACCCGACGACAAAACCTGCACGGGCGGTGCGGGTGGCAACCCACAGCCGGCCGAAGGCCGGCATCCCACCAGGCATGCGCACCCGACGACCGGCCTGGACGCCCACCTCGTCGTGGACCGCCCCCCTTTCCGCCTGGACGTGCCCCTCACCGCCGCCCCCGGAGACGTCGTCGCGCTCCTCGGCCCCAACGGTGCCGGCAAGACCACCGCCCTGCGCGCCCTCGCCGGCCTCACCCCCCTCACCGACGGCCATCTCCGCCTCGACGGCGCGGACCTGGACCGCACTCCCCCGGAGTCCCGCCCGGTCGGCGTGGTCTTCCAGGACTACCTTCTCTTCCCCCACCTGTCCGCCCTCGACAATGTCGCCTTCGGCCCGCGCTGCCAGGGCACGACGAAGGCCGAGGCCCGCGCACAGGCCGCGGCCTGGCTGGAGCGCATGGGCCTCGCCGACCACGCGGGCGCCAAGCCCCGCCGTCTCTCCGGCGGCCAGGCCCAGCGCGTGGCCCTCGCCCGCGCCCTGGCCGTCGGCCCCCGACTGCTGCTCCTGGACGAACCGCTCGCCGCCCTCGACGCCCGTACCCGCCTCGAGGTCCGGGCCCAACTCCGCCGCCATCTGGCCGAGTTCGAAGCGGTCGCCGTCCTCGTCACACACGACCCGCTGGACGCCATGGTGCTCGCGGACCGGCTGGTCGTCATAGAGCACGGCCGGGTCGTCCAGGAGGGCACCCCGGCGGACATCGCCCGCCATCCGCGCACCGACTACATCGCCCAGCTCGTCGGCCTCAACCTCTACCGGGGGCAGGCGGACCGGCACACGGTACGCCTCGATGCGGGACCCTCGATCACCACCATGGAAGACCTGTCCGGCCCGGTCTTCGTGGCCTTCCCGCCCAGTGCCGTCACCCTGTTCCGGGACCGCCCCACGGGTGCCAGTGCCCGTAACCTGTGGCGCTGCGAGGTGGCCGGGCTGGAGACGCACGGCGACCAGATCCGCGCCGACCTCCGCGGTGAACTCCCCCTCGCCGCCGACCTCACCACGATCGCCGCCGCCGACCTGGACCTGCACCCCGGCACATCCGTCTGGGCGACGGTCAAAGCGGCGCAGACACACGCATACCCTGCCTGATCGGGCAGGCACTCTACCGTGAGTGCCCATGACCCTCAGCATCCGCAACCAGCTCACCGGCACGGTCACCGCGATCCAGCCGGGCGAGGCCATGGCCACCGTCAAGCTCCGTCTCGACGGTGGGCAGACCCTCACCGCGGCCATCACCAAGGAGTCCGCCGAGGACCTCGCCCTCGCTCCCGGCTCGTCCGTGCGGGCCCTGGTCAAGTCGACCGAGGTCTCCCTCGCCACCCACCGCGTCGAGGGTCTGTCGATCCGCAACCAGCTCCCCGGCGCGGTCATCGGCCTCACCACCGGCGCCGCGATGGCCTCCGTGAAGATCTCCGTGCCCGGCGGTGAACTGACCGCTGCCATCACCAAGGACGCCGCCACCGACCTGGGTCTCTTCGTGGGCTCCGACGTGGTCGCTCTCATCAAGGCGACCGAGGTGTCCCTGGCGACGGCCTGACACGGCGAGGGCCCCGCCCGGAAACCGGACGGGGCCCTGAGAGCCACGCTCGCTCAGTCCTCGTACGCGTCCAGCGGCGGGCAGGAGCAGACCAGGTTGCGGTCGCCGAAGGCCTGGTCGATACGGCGCACCGGCGGCCAGTACTTGTCCGCGGCCGAGACACCGGCCGGGAAGACGGCCTCGTCGCGGCTGTAGGCGTGCGTCCACTCGCCGCCGAGCGCGGCGGCCGTGTGCGGGGCGCCCGACAGCGGGTTGTCCTCCGCCGGCCACACGCCGGAACCGACCTTCTCGATCTCCGCGCGGATGGCGATCATCGCCTCGCAGAACCGGTCCAGCTCGGTGATGTCCTCCGACTCGGTCGGCTCGATCATCAGCGTGCCGGCCACCGGGAAGGACATGGTCGGCGCGTGGAAGCCGTAGTCGATCAGGCGCTTGGCCACGTCGTCCACGCTCACGCCGGTCGCCTTGGTCAGCGGGCGCAGGTCGATGATGCACTCGTGCGCGACCAGGTTGCCGGGGCCGGTGTAGAGCACCGGGTAGTGCGGCTCCAGGCGCTTGGCGATGTAGTTCGCCGAGAGCACGGCCACCTGCGTGGCGCGCTTGAGGCCCTCGCCGCCCATGAGGCGGACGTACGCCCAGGAGATGGGCAGGATGCCCGCGGAGCCCCAGGGCGCGGCCGAGATCGGGCCGACGCCCGTGTCCGGGCCCGCCTCCGGCTGCAGCGGGTGGTTCGGCAGGTACGGCGCCAGGTGCGAGCGGACCGCGACCGGGCCGACGCCGGGGCCGCCGCCGCCGTGCGGGATGCAGAAGGTCTTGTGCAGGTTCAGGTGGGAGACGTCACCGCCGAAGTGGCCCGGCTTGGCGAGGCCGACCAGGGCGTTGAGGTTGGCACCGTCGACGTACACCTGGCCGCCGGCCTCGTGGACCTGGGCGCAGATGTCGGCGACGTGCTCCTCGAACACACCGTGCGTCGACGGGTAGGTGATCATCAGCACCGCCAGCTCGTCGCGGTACTGCTCGATCTTGGCGCGCAGGTCCTGGACGTCGATCTCGCCGTCCTCGGCGGTCTTGACGACGACGACCTTCATGCCGGCCATCACGGCGCTGGCGGCGTTGGTGCCGTGCGCGGAGGACGGGATCAGGCACACGGTGCGCTGCTCGTCGCCGTTGGCGCGGTGGTAGCCGCGTACGGCCAGCAGACCGGCCAGCTCGCCCTGGGAACCGGCGTTCGGCTGCAGGGAGACCTTGTCGTAGCCGGTGACCTCGGCGAGACGTTCCTCCAGCTCGCGGATGAGCGTGAGGTAGCCCTCGGCCTGCTCGGCGGGCACGAACGGGTGCAGCTGGCCGAACTCGGGCCAGGTGACCGGCTCCATCTCCGTGGTCGCGTTGAGCTTCATGGTGCAGGAGCCCAGCGGGATCATGCCGCGGTCGAGCGCGTAGTCGCGGTCGGCCAGCTTGCGCAGGTAGCGCAGCATCGCGGTCTCGGAGCGGTACTGGTGGAAGACCGGGTGGGCCAGGTAGGTGTCGGTGCGCAGCAGTGCCTCGGGCAGGGTGTCCTCGGCGGTCGCGTCCAGCGCCTCGATGTCGGCCTCGACGCCGAAGGCGGAGAAGACGGCGGCCAGCTGAGCCCGCTTGGTCGTCTCGTCGCAGGCGAGGGAGACGTGGTCGGCGTCGACGAGCCGCAGGTTGACGCCACCCGCCCGGGCGGCGGCCACGACCTCGGCGGCCCTGCCGGGCACGCGCGCGGTGAGGGTGTCGAAGTAGGCGCCGTGGACGATCTCGACCCCGCCGGCCTTCAGGCCCGCGGCGAGGATCGTGGCGTACCGGTGCGTGCGCCGGGCGATGGTCTTCAGACCCTCCGGCCCGTGGTAGACGGCGTACATGCCGGCCATCACGGCGAGCAGCACCTGCGCGGTGCAGATGTTGCTGGTGGCCTTCTCGCGGCGGATGTGCTGCTCACGGGTCTGCAGCGCGAGCCGGTAGGCCTTGTTGCCGTCGGCGTCGACGGAGACGCCCACGAGGCGGCCGGGCAGGCTGCGCGCGAACTTCTCGTGCACGGCCATGTAGCCCGCGTGCGGACCGCCGAAGCCCATCGGCACACCGAAGCGCTGGGTGGTACCTACGGCGATGTCCGCGCCCAGCTCACCCGGCGAGGTCAGCAGGGTCAGCGCCAGCAGGTCGGCGGCCACGGTGACCAGGGCACCCAGCTCATGCGCCTGGTCGATGACCGGCTTGATGTCCCGTACGGCGCCGGAGGCTCCCGGGTACTGGATCAGCACGCCGTTGATCTCGCGCTCGGCCACCTCGGCCGGAATGCCCTCGCTGAGGTCGGCGACGACGACCTCGACACCGGTGGGCTCCGCGCGCGTCTCGATGACGGCGATGGTCTGCGGCAGCGCGTCCGCGTCGACCAGGAACAGGCCCTTCTTGTTCTTGCCCATGCGCCGCGACAGGGCCATCGCCTCGGCGGCGGCCGTGCCCTCGTCGAGCAGGGAGGCACCGGAGGTGGGCAGGCCGGTGAGGTCGGCGACCACGGTCTGGAAGTTCAGCAGGGCCTCGAGCCGTCCCTGCGAGATCTCCGGCTGGTACGGGGTGTACGCGGTGTACCAGGCCGGGTTCTCCATGACGTTGCGCAGGATGACCGGCGGGGTGAAGGTGCCGTAGTAGCCCAGGCCGATCATGGAGTCGAGGACCTGGTTGCGGTCGGCGAGCGAGCGCAGCTCGGCGAGCACCTCGGCCTCGGTGCGGGCGCCCGGCAGATCGAGGGCGTCGGCGTTCTTGATCACATCCGGGACCGCGGCGGCGGTCAGCTCGTCGAGGGAGCCGTAGCCGACGTGCGCGAGCATCTTGGCCCGCGCCTCCTGGTCGGGCCCGATGTGGCGCTGCTCGAACGGGATGCCCGCTTCGAGCTCCGAGAGCGGAATGCGGTGGGCGGTCATTGCGGAGGCCTCCTGGTCTGACGCGACCTTCGAGGGGCACCACGGCGCGGGTGCCCCGACGGCCTCCCCCTCTGTCATCTCAACCTGAGAGCTTCACCGGGCCCCGAGAGCCCCGGCTTTCACCGTCGGTGAGAGCGGAAGCCGTCGACACCCGCTCTGCTTTCCAGAGTGACCTCGTCCGTGCGGTACGTGAGCCTGAGAGATTCCGGGGAGGATTTGCTCCTTCGGCGCCTCCGAGGTGGTCGGAGGACTCTCCCGCACGGGGTCAGCAGCCGCTGTCAGCCTACCAGCGAGGTCAACGCCCGAGCCTTCGAGTGGCCGCCTCCCTGATTGTGCTCTTTCGTAGTGGTTACGGATGAGTTGCGACCAAGTGGAGGGAGAGGGACCGTGCAGACCGAGATCGATCCGCGCAACCTGATCGGCCGCAAGGCGTTCGACCGCAATGGGACCAAGATCGGCACCATCGACGAGGTCTACCTCGACGACGCGACCGGCGTGCCCGAGTGGGCGGCCATACGCACCGGCCTGTTCTCCCGG
The DNA here is from genome assembly GCF_044546895.1 of Streptomyces sp. NPDC053069. Classification (NCBI taxonomy): domain Bacteria; kingdom Bacillati; phylum Actinomycetota; class Actinomycetes; order Kitasatosporales; family Streptomycetaceae; genus Streptomyces; species Streptomyces sp. NPDC053069. The sequence continues at coordinate 791,991 of NZ_JBITZN010000001.1, forward strand.
GACGCCTTCGTCCCCCTGGAGCCCAGTGAACTGATCGAAGGCTCCCTCCACGTCCCCTTCGACCGCGCCCTGATCAAGGACGCCCCCGACTTCGGCGTGGGCCGCCATCTCTCCCCCGAACAGGAACTCCAGCTCTACCACCACTACGGCCTCGACGTGACCCCGCCCCCGTCGGTCCCGGACCACGACTTCGGCAAGCTGGCGGGTTCGGAGGAGACCTGAGGCCTCTCGTCCTGGCCTCGCCCCGGCGCCGGCCGCTCCTCGTCCCCGTCCGGCGTCGGACGCTCCTCATGGGCGGAATCCGAAACCAACGGCAATGGATCGGCCGACTCCAGCGCGGGATCGTCGACAAAGAACGTCCGCACCCGTCCCGGAGGGGACTGCGGCGTTTCGAACCGCACGGTCACCCGCCCCAGTCCACTGCCCTGCACCCACCCGTGTCCGTATTCGGCATGCCGCACATCCTGCCCGGCACGCCAGTGCCGTTCGACAGACTCCGGCCGCTCCACCATGACCTCGACCGCGCCCTTCTCCGGCTCTTCTGCCGAAGGCACCGGCATGGCCTGGGCGAACAGGTCCTCCTGGGTGTAGTCGGCGAGCCCGGAGACACCCACGCCGAGCAGCCGTACCCCGCCCGTGGTGTCCACGGAGTCCAGCAACCGCGCGGCTGCCTCCCGCACGACCGCCGGATCGTCCGTCGGTCCCCTGAGCGTCTCCGACCTGGTCAGCGTCGAGAAGTCGTACCGCCGCACCTTCAGCACAATGGTCCGCCCCGACAGCCCGGCCTCGCGCAGCCGCCCCACACACCGGTCGGCGAGCCGCTGCACCTCAAGGCCGATCCTCAGCCGGTCATGGATGTCCACGTCGTACGTGTCCTCGACCGACACCGACTTCGCCTCGCGCTCGGCCACCACGGGCCGCTCGTCATGGGCCAGGGCCATGGCGTACAGCGCATGCCCGTGGGCCTTGCCGAGCAGCCGGACCAGTTCGTCCTCGCCCGCTTCCGCCAGTTCCTCGACCGTCGTGATCCCGGCTCTGCGCAGATGGTCGCCGGTGGCCGGGCCGACCCCGGGCAGGGTCCGCACCGGCATGGGCCCCAGCAGGGCCCGCTCGGACCCCGGCTCGATGAGCACCAGGCCGTCCGGCTTGGCCTGCTCGGAGGCGATCTTGGCGAGCATCTTGGAGGCGGCGAGCCCGACCGAACCGGTGAGCCCGGTGGCCTCCCGGATGTCCGCGCGGAGCCTGATCCCGGCCAGCCGCGCCGACTCCTCGTCCCAGGCCGTCCCCCCGGCCTCCAGGTCCACGAACGCCTCGTCCAGACTGAGCGGCTCCACCAGCGGTGACAGCTCCCGCAGCAGCGCCATCACCTGTTCGCTGACCGTCCGGTACAGGGTGAAGCGCGGCACCAGATAGGCGGCGTTGGGCGCCAGCCGGCGGGCCTGGGCCATGGGCATCGCCGAGTGGACCCCGAAGGCCCGTGCCTCGTACGACGCGGTGGCCACCACCCCGCGTGGTCCGAGGCCGCCCACGACGACCGCCTTCCCGCGCAGGCTCGGCTTGGATGCCTGCTCCACCGAGGCGTAGAAGGCATCCATGTCGAGATGCAGGATCGTGGGCGTGTTTCTCACATCTCCGATGCTGCACCACGGCACTGACAATGCCCGGCCCCGGAAGGGGCAGCGTCAGACCGCCCGGTTGCGGCGCCGCGCCAGCTCGTCCGCGGGGTTGTGCCCGACGAGGGTCTCGCCCGTGTCGATGCGCTCGCCGTGCAGCTGGGAGAGTGCGCTTTCCACGTCCCGCCACACCACGCCGACGGCGATCCCGAAGATGCCCTGACCGCCCTGGAGCAGGGCGTGGACCTCGTCCGGCGAGGTGCACTCGTAGACCGTTGCGCCATCGCTCATCAGGGTCATCCGCTCCAGATCGCGGAAACCGCGTTCTCTGAGGTGCTGCACGGCCGCGCGGATGTTCTGCAGCGAGACCCCGGTGTCCAGGAACCGCTTCACGATCTTCAGGACGACCACGTCCCGGAAGCTGTACAGCCGCTGGGTGCCCGACCCGTAGGCGGGCCGCACGCTCGGCTCGACCAGGCCGGTGCGGGCCCAGTAGTCGAGCTGCCGGTAGGTGATGCCGGCCGCCGCGCAGGCCGTGGGCCCCCGATAGCCGATCTGCTCGGATGTCATGGACGCCGCCCCTCCGCCGTTCGGCACCGCCGTCGGCCGTTGCGGAGCGTGATCCACCGCGCTGCTGTGAACCGGGTACGGACCGCTCTCCCCGAAACCGCGCACGGGAGCACCCCCAGCCGTACCGTCGCCGCTGGTTCTCACGCCGACCTCCGTCCTTGACCTGCCTTCACGACGGTAGGCAGTCACCAGGGGTGCGTCAACGATCGCCACACTCGGCACGCCGAGTGATAATCACCCTAGGAGTGGTTTCCCGTGTCCCACCGCGGGGAAAGGCTAGCCGAATGCCTTCGGGGGAAGCCGTAGGACGCTCTCAATGGCCGGTGGCACATGCCCGTCCCACCAGGAGGATCGGCACTTACCGGCCGCTCCTGATCACTGGCTGCTGGTGCCGAAGTCCTCGGGCGAGATCTGGTCGAGGAACTCGCGGAACTTCTCCACTTCGTCCTCCTGCTCGTCCGGAATGGCGATACCGGCGTCGTCCAGGACCGTGTCACTGCCGTAGATGGGCGTCCCGGTGCGCAGGGCCAACGCTATGGCATCGGAGGGGCGGGCGCTGACCTCGACGCCGCTGGCGAAGACCAGCTCCGCGTAGAAGACGCCTTCCCGCAGATCGGTGATGCGTACTTCGGTCAGCTCCTGGCCGACGGCCTCCAGCACGTCCTTGAACAGGTCGTGGGTCAGTGGCCTGGCGGGGGCCATGCCCTGCTGGGCGAAGGCGATCGCCGTCGCCTCCCCCGGCCCGATCCAGATGGGGAGGTAACGATCGCCTCCCACTTCGCGCAGGAGCACGATCGGTTGGTTGGAGGGCATTTCGACCCGGACACCTACGACATCGAGCTCGTTCACACAGCAACCCTAGGCCGTGCCCGGGACGTTTGGGTAGTCGGGCCGGGAACAGCTGCCCGATCCGGCCGCCGGGGAGCCGCCGAGCTCAGGGCAGCCGCACGCCGAGAGCGGTCTGCACGAGGGCCGCGTGCAGCTTCACGGTGAGCGCCGCCAGCTCCTTCGTACGGGCCTCGGCATGTGCCCTGGTCTGCGGGTTGCGGTGGCGCTTGAGCGGGGCGACCACCTGGTCGACGAGTCCGGCTTCACGGTCGGCGGCGGCCTTCATCACCCTCAGGTGGCGCGGCTCGATCCCGAAGCGGCCCAGTTCGGCGACGAGCGAGGCCACGGTGACGGCCTCGGCGTCGTACACCCCGTCCTCCAGGGGAGCGATGAGGCCGTACGACTCCCACTCCTTCAGCTCACCCTCGTCGATGTCCGCGGCCGCCAGCAGCTCGGCCCTGCCCACCCGGGCCACCGTGGGCGCCCCGGGCGGTTCCGGAACGTCCTCCGCGGTGCGCTGACGCCCCACGAGGGGGAGCTGGACGGCCTCGCCCCGCTCCATGGCGTCCAGCCGCTCGCGGATCACCTTGAGCGGCAGATAGTGGTCCCGCTGCATCCTCAGCACATGAGCCAGCCGCTCGACATCCCCGGCGCTGAACTTGCGGTACCCCGAAGGGGTCCGCTGCGGCTCGATGAGCCCCTCGGCCTCCAGGAAACGGATCTTGGAGATGGTGACTTCGGGAAACTCGTCACGCAGCACGTTCAGCACCGTGCCGATGCTCATCAGCCCACTGTCCCTGGCGGCGGTACCGCTTCCGGCACCGCCGCTCGGTGTTTGAAGCATGGACCTTCCCTGGGAGTCCCCCCGGACGCCGGTCCGGGGGCGGGTCAGATGCCCTGCCGGCTCGCGTAGAACACCAGCCGGTACTTGCCGATCTGCACCTCGTCACCGTTCGACAGAGCGACCTGGTCGATCCGCTCGCGGTTGACGTACGTGCCGTTCAGACTGCCCACGTCGGCCACGGTGAACGAGCCGTCCGGGGAACGCCGGAACTCCACGTGCCGGCGCGAGACCGTGACGTCGTCCAGGAAGATGTCGCTCTGCGGATGACGGCCCGCCGTGGTCAGGTCGCTGTCCAGCAGGAAGCGGCTGCCCGAGTTCGGTCCCCGGCGCACCACCAGCAGCGCCGAGCCCAGCGGCAGCGCGTCCACCGCGGCCTGCGCCTCCGGCGACAGCATCGGCATCTGCGTCTGACCGGTGACCTCGGAGTCGTAGGCCTCCAGACCGGAGATCGAGATCGTGGACGTCGTCTCGGAGGCACGCTCCGGCGCCACTCCCGGGCGCAGCGGCGCACCACAGTTGGAACAGAAGCGCGCGTTCTCCGCATTGCGGTTACCGCACCTCGTACACACCAGGGCCGACATGGACGGATCCTCCTGCTGCGGCTGCCCCGCCGGGGCATGGGACGCGTACGGACCGGGGGCGAACCCTCCGCCCGCACCTGAGGTTGACGGTTGCCCGAAACCTATGCCGCCGGACTGGGCAGGGTCAACCGACGCCCCGCCCTGACCTCCGGAAATGTCACCGCCCGGACCAGCGACCTGGTCCCGGAACAGCGGGCGCTGGCCCTCCGCGTCAGGCTGTGCGCGATGCCGAGCGGTCGCGTTGCCGCTGCCCTCTCGTGCGCTCTTGCCGAACAACTTCGCAAACAACTTCACGGGCGATTCCCCTTGACCGAAACAGACCCGCCCGTGGGGCAGGACGAACCCTGATTGCCTACACCGGCCGAGCCGGACATTCTCACAACGTCCGTATCCACCAGACAGTTTCCACCACGCACCACCCCTTCGGTGCGGCGACCCCCCGCAACCTCATGCCCCTGCCGGATGTCCCCCATGCACCACCGGTTCACTGGGAGGACGACCGAGCGTAGTCAGGCCGCTTCGCCTGTCGCAAGGCGTCCACGACGATCTTGTCCGACTGCTGAACGGTCACCGTGGCCTGCTCCTTCTCCAGCGTCTGCACCACGCCTCCTGGGATGTTCAACGCCGGCTCCAGGTCCTGCGGCTTGCCGATGACCTTGAAACGATAGGGGGCGTTGATCTTGTTCCCGTCGACGCCGACACTGTCGCCGGCGTCCGTGAAGTAGGTACCCGCGACCACCCGTACCCCGTTGACCTGGATCGCCTCCGCGCCGGCCGCACGCAACTCCTGGATCGCGTCGAGCAGCATGTCCGCCTTGACCGTCCCCTTCGTGTCCTCGATCGTCATCGTGATGCCGGGACCCTGCGCCGCCACGGTGCCCGCCAGAATGCCGAGTTGCTTCTCCTTCTCGGCCGTCTGCTTGCGGGCCTCCGCGGCCCGGTCGGAGCTGCTCTGCAGTTCCTGGCGCTGCTTTTCGAGTCCCTGCTTCTCGTCCTCAAGACGCTGAGTACGCGAATCGAGTTCATCGAGGATGCGAACAAGATCTTCCTGACGGGCGCCGCGCAGCGCGCTGTCGCTGTCACTGTTGGACGCCACCTGCACCGCCAGCCCGAAGCCGAGGCCGAACAGCAGCACGGCGACGATCAGTTGGGCCCGGGTGACCCGCGGCGGCCACAGCCCCTTGACCAGCCGCTGCCTGCCGGTCAGCGCTTCCTGCGTTCTCGGCTCGGGCCCGGGCTCGGGTTCCGGTGCCCGCGCGGGCACCTCCTCGGGCAGCTCCTTGCGCAGCTTGTGCTCCGACTTGTCCGGAGTATCCCGCTTCTCCGGCTGCTCGTTCCGCTCGTTCTGCTCGCTCATCGGTGTCACGCCCGGAACACGTGCCGCCGGATGGCCGCGGCGTTGGAGAAGATCCGGATACCCAGGACCACCACGACACCCGTGGACAGCTGCGCACCCACGCCCAATTTGTCACCCAGGAACACGATCAGCGCGGCGACGACCACGTTCGACAGGAACGACACCACGAAGACCTTGTCGTCGAAGATGCCGTCGAGCATGGCCCGCAGACCGCCGAACACGGCGTCCAGTGCCGCCACGACGGCGATCGGCAGATAAGGCTCGACAACCGCCGGAACCTCGGGCCGGACCAACAGGCCGGCCACGACTCCCACGACGAGGCCCAGTACGGCGATCACGATGTGCCCTTCTCAGTCTTCTCGGTGCTCGGCTGTGCTGTGCGTACGATCACACTGGGTGCGGCGGGCAACCGTACGTCGCCCTCGGTGGAGATGGTGGCGCGGATGCCGAAGTTCTGCTCCAGGGCATGCAGATACAGGCCGTCGGCGCTGTTCTGGAACCCGTTGCTCAACTTTTTCCCGTCGCCCACCGCCAGCACCGTGTACGGCGGCACCAGCGGCCTGTTGTCGACCAGTATCGCGTCCCCCGCGGCCCTGATCGCGGACAGGGCGGTCAGCCGCTGACCGTTGATGGAGATGGCCTCGGCGCCCGACTCCCACAGCCCGTTGACCACGCGCTGCATGTCCCGGTCGCGGACCCGGCCGGTGTCGGAGAACCCCGAGGTCTCCCGCGGATTGGTGCCGTCACCGCCGGAGCTGGCCTCCTTGGCGTCGTTCACCACGAGCTTGACGCCCGGCCCATGGACCGCGGTGGCGCCCGACAGAACGTCCACTAGGTCCGCCTGCGTGCTGCCGCCGGTCGACTTCAGCGCCGCCCGCTGGCGCGCGCCGACCTCGTCACGCAGCGTGTCGACGGTCCCCTCCAGCTTGTCCGCGGCCGCGGTCTCACTGTCGATGCGGTCGATCAGCTCCTGGCGCTCCTTCGCCACCACGGGCGCCGCCGCCCGCGTCTGGGCCGCCCCGACGGTCACGACCAGCGCCGCAAGGACGAGCCCGGCCGCGAGGCCCAGCTTCGCCCTGAGGGTCCTGGGCAGCCCGCTCTCGCCCTGGGACTTTTTCCGGGCGGCGGCCTCGGCGTACCCGTCGTCGAGGCTGTGGTCCATGACGTTGGTGATCAACGACATGGAGGCGTCCGGGCGCTGCGGCCGCGTGGGGCTGCTCCGAACGGGGGGTTGCTGCGGCATGCCGCACATCGTCGCATGTCGCGACCAGTACCTCCGAACGGCCCCACCGGCGTGCCGGACAGGCCCCCTTGGGGACACTTGTCCGGCACGCGCGCGTGCGTGGGTTTTGCCGTCCGGTGGCGCGGCCTCCCTTACGCCTGGCCCTACCTCCCGGCGCTGTCCACGACGGCCGACCACTCGTCGAGCAGGGCCTGTGCCGAGGCGTCGTCGGGCCCCTCGGCCCACAGATGGGTGACGGCCTCGGCCGGGTCGGGCAGCACCATCACCCAGCGCCCGTCCGTCTCCACCACCCGCACACCGTCGGTCGTGTCGACAAAGCGATCCCCGGCCGCCTCGACCACCCGCCGCATGACCAGACCCTTGACGGCCCACGGTGTGGCCAGGTCCCGCTTGAGGACGTGCGCCCGCGGGATCCGCGCGTCGATCTGGCTCAGCGTGAGCTGCGTGCGCGCCACCAGCCCGATCAGCCGTACGAAGGCCGCCGTACCGTCGTAGACACTGCTGAACTCGGGGACGATGAACCCGCCCTTGCCGTCACCTCCGAAGATGGTGCCCTCCTCGCCGCCGACCCGTGTCAGGTCGTCGGGCGAGGTTGTGGTCCACTCCACCTGGGTGCCGTGGTAGGCGGCCACCTGCTCGGCGATCCGGGTCGTGGTCACCGGCAGCGCCACCCGGCCGCTGCGCCGCTCCGCGGCCACCAGGTCCAGCATCACCAGCAGCGCGCGGTCGTCCTCGATGATCCGGCCCTTTTCGTCCACGAGCGACAGCCGCTCGCCCACGGGGTCGAACCGGACACCGAACGCGGCCCCCGAGGACGCCACTATCTCCCCGAGCCGGACCAGACCGTTGCGCCGCATCTCGCCCGTCTCCGTGGGCCGGGACTCGTCGAGACCGGGGTTGATGGTCAGCGAGTCCACGCCGAGCTTGCCCAGCAGGCTGGGAAGCACCAGCCCGGCACTGCCGTTCGAGGCGTCGACGACGACCTTCAGACCCGACTCGGCGATCCCCGTCGTGTCGACATTCCGCAGCAGCGACCCGGTGTACGAGTCGAAGACACTGGCCGGGAAGTACAGGTCGCCGATCTCACCGGGGAACGCCCGCCGGTACTCCTGTCGCGCGAAGACCCGGTCCAGCTTGCGCTGGCTGCCCTGCGACAGGTCGGCGCCATTGCCGTCGAAGAACATGATGTCGACCGAGTCCGGCACACCCGGCGAGGTGCGGATCATGATGCCGCCGGCACTGCCCCGCGCGGTCTGCTGCCGGGCCACGGGCAGCGGCACGTTCTCCAGGTCGCGTACGTCGATGGCGCTGGCCTGCAGCGCGGAGATGACCGCCCGCTTGAGCGCACGGGCGCCTCGGGAGTGGTCGCGGGCCGTGGTGACCGTGGAGCCCTTCTTGAGGGTGGTCGCGTAGGCGCCGGCCAGCCGTACGGCCAGCTCCGGTGTGATCTCCACGTTCAGGATGCCGGACACGCCGCGGGCGCCGAACAGATGGGCCTGTCCTCTGGACTCCCAGATGACGGAGGTGTTGACGAAGGCGCCGGCCTCGATGGTCTTGAAGGGGTAGACCCGGACGTTGCCCTGAACGATCGATTCCTCACCGATCAGACACTCGTCGCCGATGACCGCGCCGTCCTCGATCCGCGCGGCACGCATGATGTCGGTGTTCTTTCCGACGACACAGCCGCGCAGATTGCTGTGCTGCCCGACGTACACGTTGTCGTGCACCACGGCCTTGTGCAGGAAGGCGCCGCTCTTGACGACGACATTCGAGCCGACGACGGTGTGCTCGCGGATCTCGGCGCCGGCCTCGACCTTCGCATAGTCGCCGATGTACAGCGGTCCGCGCAGTTCCGCATCGGGATGCACCTCGGCGCCCTCCGCCACCCACACGCCCGGCGAGATCTCGAAGCCGTCGATGTCGACGTTCACCTTGCCCTCGAGCACGTCGGCCTGGGCCTTCACATAGCTCTCGTGGGTGCCGACGTCCTCCCAGTAGCCCTCGGCGACATAGCCGTAGATCGGCTTGCCTTCCTTCATCAATTGCGGGAAGACATCGCCGGACCAGTCGACCGGAACATCCGGTTCGACGTAGTTGAACACCTCGGGCTCCATGACATAGATGCCCGTGTTGACCGTGTCGGAGAAGACCTGCCCCCAGGTCGGCTTCTCCAGGAAGCGCTCGACCTTGCCTTCCTCGTCGACGATGGTGATGCCGAACTCCAGCGGATTGGGCACCCGAGTCAGACAGACCGTGACCAGCGCGCCCTTCTCCTTGTGGAAATTGATCAGCTCCGTGAGGTCGAAGTCGGTCAGCGCATCGCCGGAGATGACGAGGAAGGCATCGTCCTTCAACGCCTCTTCGGCGTTCTTGACGCTTCCGGCGGTACCGAGTGGCTTCTCCTCATTGGCATAGGTGAGCTCCATTCCGAGCTCTTCGCCGTCGCCGAAGTAGTTCTTGACGAGCGATGCCAGGAACTGGACGGTGACTACGGTCTCGGTGAGCCCGTGCCTTTTGAGCAGCCGTAGCACATGCTCCATGATCGGGCGGTTGGCCACGGGCAGGAGCGGCTTGGGCATGCTAGAGGTCATGGGGCGCAGGCGAGTGCCTTCGCCCCCGGCCATCACGACGGCCTTCATGTCGGAAGCGTCCTCCTCCAAGAGACGACGGTCTAGCCGACTTCACCCGTCCAGATTGTCCCGCACTTTTGCACCACGGGCCATCGAGGCGTACGTCCGGACAATCGCCGAGCTCAATCGGCCATGGCGTCCGCACGAACCAATCGGCGGACCTGTACCACGTAGAGCACTCCTGCCCACCAGTAGAGGGTTGTACCCCATCCGGCGAACGCCCATCCGAAAATAGCAGCGACTGACGCGATCCACGTGCTTCCGTCGCTGAGGAGCAGCAACGGGAAGGCGTACATCAGGTTGAAGGTGGCGGCCTTCCCGAGGAAGTTCACCTGCGGCGGCGGATACCCGTGCCGGCGAAGGATGCCCACCATCACCAGGAGCATCAGCTCTCGCGCCAGCAGGAGGGCGGTCAACCAGACCGGGAGGATCTCCCGCCACGTGAGACCTACCAGCGTCGAAAGCACGTACAGCCGGTCGGCGGCGGGGTCGAGGAGCCGGCCGAGGCTGCTGATCTGATTCCAGCGCCGGGCGAGCTTGCCGTCCAGATAGTCACTGACCCCGCTGAAAGCCAGCACGAGAAGAGCCCAGCCGTCGCTGTGGGGGCCCCCGAACTCGGGCCTGAGGATCAACCACAGGAAGACGGGTACGCCGACGAGCCGTGCCATGCTGAGGATGTTGGGGATGGTGAGGACCCGGTCTGTCTGGACACGGGTCTCCTGGACCTCCACCCGGGGGCCTCCTGTGCGAAACGAGCCAACGATGCCCCCTGACCCTACCTCAACGCAAAAAAGCTCCGGCCCCTGGGCAGTACCCAAGAGCCGGAGCTGTAAAAGGAGTTCGGCGGCGTCCTACTCTCCCACAGGGTCCCCCCTGCAGTACCATCGGCGCTGTGAGGCTTAGCTTCCGGGTTCGGAATGTAACCGGGCGTTTCCCTCACGCTATGACCACCGAAACACTATGAAACTGACAACCGAACCATGTGTGGCACATGGGGCTGTTCGTGGTTTCAGAACCAACACAGTGGACGCGAGCAACTGAGGACAAGCCCTCGGCCTATTAGTACCGGTCACCTCCACCAGTTGCCTGGCTTCCAGATCCGGCCTATCAAC